>CAYZMG010000067.1:0-25869 GCA_964479465.1 uncultured Acidimicrobiales bacterium | reverse complement strand
TCTGCGTCGACTGCCGCTGATGATGCGCGACCCGGAACAACTGAGCGACAACTGCGGTTGACGAATTGTTCGGATCGAGGCGCGAACGGGGAGATTTCCACTGATGACAAGCAGGGTGAAGTCGATCTCGACCGGGCGTGAGGGGGGGCCGGGCCCCGACCTGCTCCGCATGTACCTCGACGAGATCGGCCAGCACGAGCTGCTGACGCGGGAGGACGAGCAGTGCGCCGGGCAGGTCATCGACGCCGGCCGGCGGGCCTCAGCCCGACTGGCCGCGGACGACGCCGGCGAGCTGCCCGATGCCACCTGGGCCGAGCTGGAGGCGGACGTGGCCGCCGGTGAGCAGGCGTCGAAGGCATTCGTCGAGGCCAACCTGCGCCTCGTCGTGTCGATCGCCAAGCGCTACCAGTCCTCGGGTATGCCCCTGCTCGACCTGGTGCAGGAAGGGAACATGGGGCTCATCCACGCCCTGGAGAAGTTCGACTTCTCGAGGGGCTTCAAGTTCTCCACCTACGCCACGTGGTGGATCCGCCAGGCCATCACCCGGGCCATCGCCAACACCAGCCGCACCATCCGCCTGCCCGTCCACGCCGGCGAGACGGTGAGCCGGGTCCAGCGGGCCAGGGTCCAGCTGGAGTCCGACCTCGGCCGGGCGCCCCGGATCGAGGAGCTGGCCGAGGAGTGCGCCCTGACGTGCGACCGGGTCACCGAGGCGCTGCAGCTCGCCCCCCACCCCACGTCGATCTTCGAGCCACTTGGCGCCGAGGGGGAGATGACCCTGGCCGACGTGGTGCAGGACAGCGACGCGGTGCCGGCCATCGACCAGATCATCGCCGCCTCCCTTCCCGCCCATGTCGCCAGGCTGCTGAACACCCTGAGCGAGGACGAGCGCAAGGTCGTGAGCCTCCGCTACGGCTTCGACCGTGGCCAGCCCCGTACCCTCGTCGAGGTGGGCAAGCTGTGCGGCCTCAGCGCCGAGGGCGTGCGCCAGGTCGAGCGCCGGGCCCTGGCCCGCCTGCGCCTGCGGACGGCGTCCAAAGCCTTCGCCGACCTCGCCGCAGGCTGACTAGAGAGCGCGTTCTGGAGAGCTCAGACGGGCCAAAAACGTCACGTTTCCGTACAGAGAACCAGTTCTGCGGCGGGTGCTCAGTCTTCTTCGGGCGTGGCCAGGATGTCGGCGGCCACGGCCAAGGCGGTCGCCAGGCCAGCGGCCCGCTGGGCCACGCTGGCGAGGTAGCGGTCGGCGCCCGGGTGGTCGAGCGGCGGACGGCCGAGCGACCGCACCAGCGCGGTCGGGTCGGTGGCCGGGGTGATGCGCGTGGGTGCGGCGGCCTTCGGAGCGATCTTCCAGAACTCCGCCGGCGTGGGCTCGGCCGGTGGCCGGGGCTGATTGCGCTTCTTGTCCTTGCCCGCCTGGTTGGCGTTGTTTCGCCGGGGCGTGCCCTCGCTCATGCCGCTTCCTCTCGATCGCCGCCGGTGGCCGTCTCCTCCGCCTCCGCGGTCAGAAGCTGGTCGGGCCGCAGGCCGAGGGCGATCCGCAGCTGGCTGGGGTCGAGGTCGGCGAGGGAGCTGGACTTGGGCAGCACCAGATCGGCGATGTGGCGCTTGCCGGCGACGACGTCCTCCACCCGCTCGTCGACCGTGCCCGGGCACACCAGGCGGTGGGAGATGACCGTGCGCTCCTGGCCGATCCGCCACGCCCGGTCCCGGGCCTGGTCCTCGACCGCCGGGTTCCACCACCGGTCGTAGAGCACGACATGGCTGGCCGCGGTCAGGTTCAGCCCGGTGCCGCCGGCCTTGAGTGACAGGACCAGGGCGGCCGGGCCCTTGCGGGCCTGGAAGTCGGCGATCATCTTGTCGCGCACGCCCCGGGACAGGCCGCCGTGGTAGCAGGCCGTCGGGACCTTGGTGCGGGTGGTGAGATGGTCGGCCAGGCGCTTGCCCCACTCGGCGAAGTGGGTGAAGACCAGCACCTTCTCGCCGGCGGCGAACACGGAGTCGACGATCTCCTCCAGCCGGGCCAGCTTGCCCGATCGGCCGGCGAGGGGACGACCGTCGTCCTCGTAGGCCGCCGGGTGGTTACAGATCTGCTTCAGGGCGGTGATGGCGGCCAGGATGTCGCCCTGCCGGCGGTCGGCCTCGCCAGCGTTGACCAGCCGGTCGATGACGGCCTGGTAGAGGCCGACCTGCTCGGGGGTCATCGTGCAGTGGTCGAGCTCGTCGATCTTGTCGGGCAGCTCGGCGGCCACCTCGGGCTCGGACTTGGTGCGGCGGAACACGAGGATGCCGTTGAGGGCCCGGAGGGCGTGCTCGCCACTGGGGCGGCCGTCCTTGCTCGCAGCCGAGAGCTGGGCCACGAACGCGGCCCGGGGCCCGAGCAGGCCGGGGTTGGTGAAGTCGAGGATGGCCCACAGGTCGCCCAGGCCGTTCTCCACCGGCGTGCCGGTGAGGGCCAGGCGGCTGCGGGCCTGGATGCGGCGCAGCTCCTGGGCCACGTCGCTGGCCGGGTTCTTGATGGCCTGGGCCTCGTCGAGCACGACCCGGGCCCACTCGATGCCGCTGATGGCGTCGATGTCGCGTACGGCGGTGCCGTAGGTGGTGATGATGACGTCGGCCTTGTCGGCCTTGTTCCGCAGTTCCTCGGCGGTGGCCCGGCTGGCGCCGTGGTGGACGATCACCTTGAGCTTCGGCACGAACCGGGAGGCCTCCACCGCCCAGTTGCCGACGACCGCCGGCGGGGCGATCACCAGCGTGCCGGCGCCGGCCGGCTTCTCGAGGCGGGCCAGGTGGGCGAGGACGGTCGGGGTCTTGCCCAGGCCCATGTCGAGAGCCAGGCAGCCGCCGAGGCCGGCGGAGTCGAGGAAGCCGAGCCAGGCCAAAGCCTCGGCCTGGTAGCTGCGCAGGGTGCCCTTGAAGCCCTCCGGGTTGGCCACCGCCTCGGTGGAGACGGTGCTGGTGCGGGCCAGGAGGTCGGCGGCCCAGCCGGTGCCGCCCACGACCGTGCCCCCGGAGAGGCCCGAGGTCTCCAGGCCGACGGCGTGGCGCAGGACCTCGGCGCCGGTGAGGCGGGTGCGATGGGCCCGTTCAGCCAGGGCGGCGGCGGCCTCGTTGAGGTCGACGCGATCGATCTCCACCCAGCGGCCGCGGGAGTGGATCAGGGGGCGGGCCTCGGCGGCCAGGCGGCGGATGTCCTCGGCGGTCAGCTCGACGTCGTCGAAAACCGCCGACCAGCGCACATCGGCCAGCTGGTGGGCGCCCACGACGGATGCGTCGACCGGCTCGGCGGTCAGGCGCAGCGCCGGCCTCGGCTTGCGCCGGGACAGCGCCGGCACCCGGATGTCGAAGCCGGCGGCGGCCAGCGAGGGGCCGGTCACGCCCATGAGCTCGAAGGCCTCGTCCTGGCTCAGGATTACCTCGCCCCGGCGCTGGCCGCCCGGGCGGTTGAGCACGGGCAGGAGGCGCTCCAGGCGGACGGTCTCATCGGCCAGGTGGCGCTTCGACCGGCCGTCGACCAGGGCAACCTCGAGGGGCACCATCCGGCCGTCCTGGCCGGGACCGAGCACGGACAGGAACCACGCCCCGCCCTTGTCGGGCGGGTCGAGCTGGACGACGAGGCGGGCATCGACAGGGCCCCGGACCGGCTCGGCCCACCGTTCCAGGCGCTCGGCCAGCGGCGAGGCCAGGCGAGGCGGTGCCGCGAAAGGTGCGCCGTTCAGGTTGGTGACGACCGCCTCGGCGACGTCGCCGGGGGTGCGGACCACCGGCGGCGGCGCCGGCAGCTCGAGGCGGCCGGCGGCGTCACACACGATTGCGTTGACGGTGGCGCCCAGCACGTCGAGGGTGAGGGTGCGGGCGTCGGCGCGGTCGAGGGTGGCGACGGGGCCCGGCATGGCCCGGGACAGGGCGTCGAGCTTGGCCCGGTCAACCAGCGCCGGCGCCCAAGCCACCCCGAACGAGCCGCTGCTCTGAGGCTGGAGGGTGGGAATGATGGCCCCGCGGGCGACGAAGTCGACGGCCCACACGGCCACCCGGCCCAGCCACAGGGTGCTGGCGCCCACGCCGTCGGGGCGATCCTTGGCGCCCACCGTCACCAGCCAGCCCAGAGCTTGGGGGATACCGATGGCTCGAGCCGGCGCCAGCACCTTGTTGCCAGGCGAGACGCCGCCCGGAAGCGACACAGGGTCGTGCGGCCACCAGCCGCCGGCCGGTGCCTCGACGGCGGCCAGCCGCGCCCCGAGATCCTCATCAGACGCCGGCTCGGTGCCGGGACCGGCGGCCCACATCACCACCCGTCCGTCGGACCACGAGGCTTGCAGGCGGATCTCGCCCGGCCCGTCGAGTGTGCGGGGATCCGCGAGCTCGGCCCTCGTCCCGGTCAGGCGCTGGAGGGCGGCGGCCAGGAGTGATCGTTCCCGCTCGAAGTCGGCGACCACCTGGTCACGCTCGGGGCCGGTGATCGTGCGCACCTTGGCCAGGTCGGCCTCGGTCTGGCGCAGCAGCCGGGCCAGGCCCGCCCGCCACTCCAGGGGGTGGGCGTCGAGCAGGGCGAGCTGGGCCGGGGTGGCCTCGCCGGCCGCCTCGGCCTCCATGGCCCACGCCAGCTCGTGCTCTGAAACCGCGCTTGCTTTCGAGCGAAGCTCGCTCGGGTTCGGCTCCGGGCGCGGCTCCACGCTCACGGGCCCCGTCTGGCCCTCCACTACCGCTACGTCGTGCATGTGCCTCCGGCACTTCGGTGCGGAGGGGGATGCGGTTCTGCCGCATCTCTCCGCGCTCTACCTGTCCCTCCCGGGCGGTACCTCACTCTTGAAGTCACCGTCCGCTATTCGTACGCCGCTCGCCGCCCAGACGGCCGCGCGTCGTAGGAATCGTTCTGATAGTACCCCGTGTTCAAACCAACCGTGTCGATGGGGCCACGTGTTCCTGTACAAGCCGGTGCAGTTCGGCCGGCGCCGGCGGGCAGGAGACCAGGCCGGCGGGCACGTCGACGAGCACGGGGAACACCCGGGCCCGTCGCCCTTCGGTCACCGACGCCGCCCAGTCGCCGTCACCGCCGCCTCCCTCGAGCACAGCTACGGCGACCGCCGTGACCCCCGAGGGCAGCCCGCCCTTCACTGTGGAGGAGTACAGCCCCGCCTCCTCCACGAACCGGTCGAGGTGGTCCCGGCCGGCCATCCCTGCCTTGAACACCGCCACCAGCAGGAACAGGCGCCGGCGCCGGCCGATGACCGCCCGGCGGCCGGCGACGGAATCCCGGCTCACCGTGAAACCGGCCTTCCGCAGCGACGCCTCGATCCCCGCCACCACCTGGAGAGGTGTGGCGCTCAGTTCCCTTCCTTGCGGGCCCGCAGGACAAGGGTCCGCGGCACCCAGCGGTAGGCGTCTCGCCAGTGCGGCGTGCGGTGGCCGTCGGGCAGCGGCTCGGGCTCCAGGACGGTGTCGACCCGGAAGTTGGCCCGGGACAGCCCGGTGAACAGGTCGGAGAACGTGTGGTGGTGGGCCGACAGCGGCAGCCCCTCCCAGTCGTAGTTGACGCTGGTCCGGTCGAAGTACGACCGGCGGATCAGCAACGGCTGGGACGGGTCGTCGTCGTCGATCAGGTGCGACGCCGGGTGGGGCATGGAGAACACCAGCGCCGAGTTGGCCTTGAGCACCCGGTGGACCTGGCGGAAGACCCGGTTGAGGTCGGCGACCAGACCCAGGGCGTAGGCGGAGAAGACCACGTCGATGCTGTCAGCCCGCAGGAAGACCAGCTCGGCCAGATCTCCCTTGTGCAGCTCGATCTTGACCTTCTCCCGCTCCGCCAGCCGCTTGGCGCCGGCCAGCTGCTCACCGGAGAAGTCGAGGCCGATGGCATGGGCGCCCTGCTTGGCCATGGCCACCAGATTCTGGCCGCCGCCACAGCCCAGCTCCAGCACCCGCTTGCCACTGACGCTGCCGCCCAGCAGGCGGAAGTCCTCCTCGGTGCCGATGTCGGGCCCGTAGGCGACGGCGTCGATCGCCGGCATGACGCCGCCCCGGCCACCCTCGAGCAGGCGGTTCCAGGTCGCGGCGGTATCACTGGGCATGCGCGGAAGTCTGCCATTTAGCGACGTTTGGTAGATCCGGCGCGCCGGAGCGGCCCGGATCTACCAAACCGGTCAGCCGGCGGCGATGAATTCCTCGACCTTCCGCTGACACACGTCGTCGTGGTACTGCTCGGGCGGCGACTTCATGAACCACGCGGAGGGGCCCAGCAGCGGGCCGCCGATGCCCCGGTCCAGCGCCAGCCGGGCGCAGCGCACGGCGTCGATGATCACGCCGGCGGAGTTCGGCGAGTCCCACACCTCGAGCTTGAGCTCGATGTTCAGGGGCACGTCGCCAAAGTTGCGCCCCTCCAGGCGGATGTAGGCCCACTTGCGGTCCTCCAACCACGGCACGTGGTCCGACGGGCCGATGTGGACGTCGTCGGCGGCGATGCCGTTCTCCACCTGGCTGGTCACCGACTGGGTCTTGGAGATCTTCTTGGACTCCAGGCGCTCCCGCTCGAGCATGTTCTTGAAGTCCATGTTCCCACCCACGTTGAGCTGGTAGGTGCGGTCGAGCACCAGTCCCCGGTCCTCGAACAGGCGGGCCAGCATGCGGTGGACGATGGTGGCGCCCACCTGGCTCTTGATGTCGTCGCCGATGATCGGCACGTTGGCGGCGGTGAACTTGGCCGCCCACTCGGGGTCGGAGGCGATGAACACGGGGATGGCGTTGACGAAGGCCACGCCGGCCTCGAGGCACGCCGAGGCGTAGTGCTTCTGCGCCTCCTCGGAGCCGACCGGCAGGTAGGAGACCAGTACCTGGGCGCCGGACTCCCGCAGGGCGGCGGCCACGTCGACGGGGTCATCGAGGGACTCCTCCACCGTCTGGCGGTAGTACTTGCCCAGCCCGTCGAACGTCGGGCCCCGCTGCACCGTCACCCCGAGCTCGCCCACCTGGGCGAAGCGCACGGTGTTGTTCTGGCTGGCGAAGATGGCCTTGCCGATGTCGAGGCCGACCTTGGCCGCGTCGACGTCGAAGGCGGCGACCACCTCGACGTCGCGCACGTGGTAGCCGCCGAGCACCACGTGCATGAGGCCGGGCACCGAGTCCGCCGGGTCGGCGTCGCGGTAGTAGGCCAGGCCCTGAACCAGCGAGCTGGCGCAGTTACCGACTCCGGCGATGGCAAGGCGAATTGGGGTCATCGGGATTCTCCTCCCTGACGTTCGATGGCGATCAGGCGGTCGAGCCAGGAGATGTCTCGCTCCGTGGTCTCGGCCCCGTGGTCGACCAACGACTGGGTGTACAGGTCCCGGCCCTTGCGGGAACGGGTGGTGCGGGCCTTGGCCAACCGCTCCACGAGGAGCGCCCGGCGCTGTTCGAACAAGCCCAGCCGCCGGTCGGGCGGCAGATAGCGGCAAAAGGCGAGCTTGAGGTTGAAGGCCCGGTCGTCGTCACCGCTCGTCGAGTCGGTGACGAGCAGTTCCTCGAACAGGCCCTCGCCCCGCTCGGTGATGGCGTACACCTTGCGGGTGCGCGACGGGCGGGCCGGGCGGGTGGCGGCGCGGCGGGCCCGGAAGGCGGCGGCCTCTCCGGCGATCGAGCCCGTCATGGGCACGGCCGGCGCCGGCGGCTCCTGGGGCGAAGAGATGACGGCGCGCACGGCGCCGGCCGCCTCCAGACGGGCCAGAGCCGGGTACAGCGACCCGAAGGACACGCTCGAAAAGGCACCGAGCGCGTCGGTCAGCCGCTTCTTGAGCTCATAGCCGTGGAGCTCCTGCTCCTTCAGCACACCCAGGATGGCGAGTTCCAGCACGACTTCTTACTCCGGTCCGACATATCGATTCGATATATCGACACCAGTATGCGGGCCGGCGCCGGCGATAGCAAGCCACCCGTGATCCGGTCGCCGAGGCGCGGCGCTACCCTCGCGAGGGTGAGCTTCAGGCCGGAGTCGCTACAGACCAGGGGGCCGGGCCAGGCCACCGGGCCGGGCGAGGTCGACTACCGCCTTGTCCGCAAGCACACCCTCGATGAGTTCAAGCGGGGGCGGCTCAGCAAGCTCGACGTCTGCGACGCCCATCCCGAGCTCCTCCGCGCCGCCCGCAACGTCGGCGAGACCCGCAGCGAGGACTGCCCGATCTGCGAGGACGCCACCCTCACCCTGGTGTCCTTCGCCTTCGGCGCCCGCCTTCCCGCCCACGGGCGGTGCATCACGACCAAGAAGGAGCTGGCCCAGCTCCGGCGCTCCTCGCTGGAGTCCACCTGTTACGTCGTCGAGGTCTGCACCGCCTGCGCCTGGAACCAGCTCGTGCGCAGCTTCCGCCTCGGCAACCGGAACGGCTCCTCCTCATCTCCCTGACGGGCACCCGGGTGCTTCGCACCACGCCCGTCAGTGCCGGCGGGGACCCCAGCCCCGCCGGCGGCAACACACCTGCTCCTCGACCTGACCGACCCCGGCAGGTACGCTGCCCCGGTCGTGCGCCGCAGCAGTCAGGGGCTTCTGGAGCCCCCTCCGCCCGTCGCTACGCCTCGTCAGCCCGTCCGCGGGCCTGGGCGCCGGCGTAGCTTCTTCTGGCGCTACCGCCGCGTGTGGTTCCTGTTCGGGATCCTCCTCTTCACCGCTTTGGCCGGCGCGGCCTGGGTGCTGACCCAGGTTCCCCTGCCGCCTGAAGCGCCCCAGGCCCAGACCACCGTCATCTACGACGCCACCGGTGCCCAGCTGGCCACCCTCCACGGTGTCGAGAACCGCTTCCCGGTGAACCTCGACAAGGTGCCACCCGTCGTCACCGCCGCAGTGGTGTCGGCCGAGGACCGCAAGTTCTTCGTCCACAAGGGCATCGACCCCCTCGGCATCGGCCGCGCCCTGTGGGCCGACATCCGCAGCGGAGGGGTGGTCCAGGGCGGGTCCACCATCACCCAGCAGTACGTCAAGAACGCCTACGTGGGCACCGACTACACGCTCTGGCGGAAGGTCCGTGAGGCCGTCATCTCGGTCAAGATCGAGCGGAAGTTCGACAAGAACCAGATCCTCGAGCGCTACCTGAACACCGTGTACTTCGGGCGGGGCGCCTACGGCATCCAGGCCGCGTCGAAGGCCTACTTCAACCTTGATGTCGACAAGCTCGAGCTGAAGCACGCCGCCTACCTCGCCGGCCTGATCCGCAGCCCATCGGCGGGTGACGTGGCCGACGACCCTGTCATGGCCCACGACCTGCGCTTCATCGTGCTCGCCGCCATGGTCGACACCCAGGTCATCACCGCCGAGGAGGCCAACGCGGTCGAGGCCGAGCCGGTCGGCGACTATGTCGTGCCGCCGCCTCCGCCAGGCTCCACCGTGAACATGAAGGGCGCCGGCGCCGAGTACTTCGTGGAGTTCGTGCGGCGGGAGCTGGTCAAGCGGTACCCCGAGGATCAGGTGCTCCGGGGTGGCATGCGGGTGTACACCACGCTGGACCAGGGCGCCCAGCGCCAGGCCTACGACGCGGTCTACGGGCTGCTCGACCGCGACGACGACCCCGCCGGCGCCCTGGTGTCGATCGACAACGAGGGCCGGATCGTGGCCATGGTGGGCGGGCGGGACTGGGAATCCTCGAAGGTGAACCTGGCCGTGGGGGTCGACGGCGGCGGTTCCGGCCGCCAGGCCGGGTCGACGTTCAAACCCATCGCCCTGGCCGAGGCCATGAACCAGGGGATCAGCCTGGAGGCGACCTTCCCGGGGCCGGCCAAGCTCGTCCTGCCCAAGGCCGACAACGGGGCCGACTGGGAGATCAACAACTACGAGGCGGCCTCCTACGGCCGTATCAGCCTGTTGACCGCCACCGCCCAGTCCGTCAACACGGTCTACGCCCAGCTGGTCACCGAAGTGAAGCCCCAGAACATCGTCGAGATGGCCAAGAAGCTCGGTGTGAAGGCCGACCTCGCACCCATCGCCTCCATCGCCCTCGGCACCGCGGACGTCTCGGTGCTGGACATGGCCAGCGTCTACCAGACCTTCCAGACCCGGGGCATGCACATCGAGCCCCGGGTGATCCGCAAGATCACCCAGAACGACTCGGTCCTGGTCGACGACCGCCCGAAGTCCACCCGGGTCATCGACCGGTCGGTGGCCGAGAAGGTCAACTACGCCCTCCAGCAGGTCGTCGACGCGGGGTCGGGCACCCGCGCCGCCCTTCCCGGCCAGGCCCAGGTGTGGGGCAAGACCGGCACCACCGACCTGTACGGCGACGCCTGGTTCGTCGGCTACACCCGCCAACTCACCACCGCGGTGTGGATGGGCTATCCCGAGGGTCAGTCCAAGCCGCTGTACAACATCCACGGCGAGCGGCGGGTCAGCGGCGGGTCGCTGCCGGCCCAGATCTTCAAGCGCTTCATGGCCAAGGCCAGCCCGGCCGACGACACCCCGCCCGACAGGGTCCCCGACCTGTCCGGGAAGACGCCGGCGCCGGTGGCGTCGGTGCTGTCGTCGGAGACCCCGTCCTCCAGCTCGTCGGGTTCGTCCTCCGAGGGGTCGTCGTCGGCCTCGACGAGCACCACGGCGCCGGCGGAGGAGGCGCCGCCGACCACGGTCCGCCAGTCCACGGCCACGGTCCCACCGACCACGGTCCCGCCGGCCCCGGACCCGGTCATCACCACGCCGACGGCGCCGGCGACGACGACGCCCCGGCCGAGGACCACCTTCACCGTCCCCACCATCCCGTCCCGCCCCTAGCGGGGGCCCCGGTAGGCTGGCTCCGCCGCCGGCAGCCACCGGGCGCTGGACGGCGAAGGAGGGCTTCATGGCACCGCAAAGAACCGCACCGACCATCAGGGCCTCGAAGGGCGGCACCCCGATCGTCATGGTGACCGCCTACGACGCCCCCACCGCCCGTATCGCCGATGACGCCGGCGTCGACGTCATTCTGGTGGGCGACTCGGTGGCCATGGTGGTCCTCGGCTACGAGGACACCCTCCAGATCACGGTGGCCGACATGGCCCACCACGTCGCCGCCGTGGCCCGGGCTCGGCCTCGGGCGCTGGTGGTGGCCGACATGCCGTGGCTGAGCTACCACCTGTCCGTCGAGGAGGCGGTGCGCAACGCCGCCGTGCTGATCCGGGCCGGCGCCACCGCGGTCAAGCTGGAGGGCGGGCAAGCCAGGGTGGCGGTGGTCGAGGCGCTGATCGACGCCCAGATCCCGGTCATGGGCCACCTGGGCCTGACCCCCCAGTCGGTCCACGCCATGGGCGGCTACAAGGTCCAGGGCCAGCAGGCCGAGAGCGCCGGCGCCCTGGTCGACGACGCCCGGGCCCTGGCCGGCGCCGGCTGCTTCGCCATCGTGCTGGAGTGCGTGCCCCGGGAGGTCGCCCGCCTGGTCACCGCCGAGGTCCCGGTGCCCACCATCGGAATCGGCGCCGGCCCCGACTGCGACGGCCAGGTCCTCGTGCTCCACGACCTGCTCGGGCTGGAGGACCGGCCCCTTCCCAAGTTCGTGCGCCGCTATGCCACGGCCAAGGCCGACGCGGTGGCAGCCGTGAGTGCGTACGCCGCCGACGTGCGGGCCGGCGCCTTCCCGTCCGACGCCGAGAGCTACCACCTCTCCGACGAGGTCGCCGCCACCCTGGGCGCCGGCCGGCGCACGGCATGAATATCCGCGTCCTGCGCTGGGCCATCGTGGGCCTGCTGGTCGTGGGAGGGATGGCGTTCCTCGCCGTGGGGGCGAACTCGCCCGCCGATCCCACCCTCAGGGCCGTCGACGGGCCGGTGTCGCCGCAGCGGACCCCGTTCGGGGACTTCACGGAGATCGGCTTCCGCATCGAGGGCAGCGCGGCCCAGGCCACAGCCGCCCGCTGCGCCCTGCTGGCCGAGACCGCCGCCCAGCAGGGCCGGGGCCTCATGGAGCGCCAGGACCTGGCTGGCTACGACGGGATGCTCTTCAAGTTCTCCTCCGACTCCAACGGCCAGTTCTACATGAAGGACACCCCGCTGCCCCTGTCGATCGCCTTCTTCGACGCCGCGGGCCAGTTCGTGTCCACCGCCGACATGGCGCCGTGCATCAACATGCCCAGCTGTCCCACCTACGGGGCGGCCAAGCCCTACCGCTGGGCCCTGGAGGTGCCGCAGGGGGCGCTCCCCCGCCTCGCCATCGGCCCCGGCACCCGTCTCGTCGCCGGCGGCCCCTGCCCCTAGTCGGCGGCACTCATCGAGTGTGCAAAATTGAACCCCTGAGGTACAACTCTGCACACTCGCCGCGCCACTGTCTCAGGCTCCTGGGATGCTGGTGTCTATGCCAGGTACCATGGTTCCGCTCCACACCCTGCTCCGGGAATGTCCTGGAGCCCTGCGCGCCTCGCCGCCAGGTCCAGAGGAAGGCTCTGCCTACACATGCGTCCGTACGAAGTCATGATCATCCTCGACCCCACGCTGGACGACGAGACCGTCCGCACCGAGGTCGACAGGGCCACCGAGCTCATCAAGGCCCGGGGAGACAACCCCGGCCGGGTCGAGCGGTGGGGCAAGCGCCGGCTGGCCTATGAGATCCGCAAGCACCGCGAGGGCAATTACGTGCTGGTGTCGGCCCAGGCCGAGCCGGCGACGATGTCCGCCCTCGACCGCCAGCTCACCCTGGCCGACGGCGTGCTGCGCCACAAGGTCGTCCACCTGCCCGAGAAGGCCCTCGGCAAGCCCGCCCGGCCTCTCAGCACCGTCGGCCCCGATGATGGGGCCCCAACCAGCGAGCCGGCGGCCCCGACGCCTGCGCCCGCCGCTGTTGCCGCTGGGGCGGCGACCAACGACATCGTGGCCGCCGAGGCGGCAACCGAGAACGTCGCTGCCGCCGAGTAGCGGCCTCCATTGCACACAGATCAGGCGAACGGAGTGATTCGATGAACGGAAACAGCGTCACCTTGGTGGGCAACATCACGAGAGACCCCGAGCTGCGCTTCACCGCCAGCGGGCAAGCCACCGCGTCCTTCGGGCTGGCCGTGAACCGGGTGTGGAACGACCGCCAGACCAACGAGAAGAAGGAGGCGGTGTCGTTCTTCGACATCGTCTGCTGGCGGGAGATGGCGGAGAACGCCAGCGAGTCGCTGTCCAAGGGGGCGCGGGTCGTCGTCACCGGCCGCCTGGAGCAGCGCTCCTGGGAGACCCCGGAGGGCGAGAAGCGCTCCAAGATCGAGGTCGTGGCCGACGAGATCGGCCCCAGCCTGCGCTGGGCCACCGCCCAGGTGCAGAAGAACGACCGGCGCGGCCCGAGCGACTCGCCGCCCATGAACGGCGGCTACCGCCCGGTGTCCAACGCCGCCCCTTCCGGCGGCGCCCCGGCGCCGACCTACGACTACGGAGACGAGCCTTTCTAGATGGTCACCCTCATCCTGCGGTCCGACGTGGACAACGTCGGCAAGAAGGGCGACGTCGTCGACGTGGCCGACGGCTTTGCCCGCAATTTCCTCATGGCCAAGGGCCTGGCCATCAAGGCCACTCCCGGCGCCGTCGCTCAGGCCACCGGCATGCGCCGGGCCCGGGCCGTCAAGGACGCCCGTGACCGGGAGTCGGCCGAGCAGGTCGCCCGGGTGCTGGTGACCAAGGTCATCCGCATCACCGGCCGGGCCGGCCCCGAGGGCCGCCTGTTCGGGTCGGTCACCACTGCCGATCTGGTGGCAGCGGTGCAGGACCAGGCCGGCGTCACCCTGGAGCGCAAGCGAGTCCACCTGGAGGAGCCCATCAAGGCGCTCGGCACCCACGAGGTGCCGGTCCGCCTGCACCCCGAGGTGGAGTTCCGGCTGCCCGTGGAGGTTGTCCCAGCCTGAGGGTAATCTCGAACATGTGTTCGAGCCACGCCTGCGTCCACCACCAACTCACAGGGTTGTTCCCCTAGCGATCCTCAGGCGTCACCGGTCAGGCTGAGCGGTACATGGCCCAGTCGATCGAAGATGCCCGCCGCCGTCAGCCGGGAGCATCGAGTCGCCAGCAGGGGGCATCCGCATCCCGGGTACCCCCGCACAACCTCCAGGCGGAGGAGTCCCTGCTGGGAGCCATGCTCCTCAGCCGCGACGCCATCGTGGCCGCGGTGGAGGTCCAGCTCAGCGCGGACGACTTCTACAAGCCGGCCCACGGCCACGTTTTCGATGCCGTCACGTCGCTCTACGCCCAGGGTGACCCCGCCGACCCGGTCACCGTCGCCGAGTCCCTGAGCCGGGCCGGCGTGCTGGAGGCCATCGGCGGGCCGGCCATCCTCATCGGCCTCCAGGCCGGCACGCCGTCCATCGGCAACGCCGGCCGCTACGCCCGCATCATCGAGGAGCACTCCCTGCTCCGGCGCCTCATCCGGGTGGCCGGCGACATCGCCGAGATGGGCTACAGCGTGCCCGAAGACGTCGCCAACGCCGTCGACGAGGCCGAGGCCATGATCTTCGACGTCGCCCAGCGCCGGGTCACCGACTCCATGGCCAACATCCGCGACCTCCTCTCGGCCCAGCTTGACCACCTCGAGGCCCTGTTCGAGCGCAACCAGGAGATCACCGGCGTCCCCACCGGCTTCATCGACCTCGACCGCCAGCTCGCCGGCCTCCAGCCGTCGAATCTGGTGATCATCGGGGGAAGGCCTGGCACGGGCAAGGCACTCGCGCTCGACACGCCGATCCCGACCCCGACGGGCTGGACGACGATGGGCGCGCTCCAGGTCGGCGATCAGGTCATCGACGCGACCGGCACGCCGTGCCAGGTGACGTTCACCACGCCCGTCATGCACGAGCACCCCTGCTACGAGGTGCTCTTCGACGACGGATCCACCATCGTCGCCGACGCCGACCACCAGTGGTTCGCCTACGACTTCCCGGCGTGGAAGTCATTCCGTGAAGCGCAGTACCGGACGCGGTCGATACAGAGCGCGCCACGCCGGCGGCCCCGGGTCGTCACGACCCAGCAAATGGTCGCCGAAGGTGTGCACGCCTGCCGTGACGGTCGCCCCAACTGGTACATCCCGCTCGCCCGACCTCTGGACCTACCCCATGCCGAGCTGCCGGTCGACCCGTACGTGCTGGGCTGCCGGCTCGGCGACGGCAAGACCACAAGGTCGGAAATGACGTTCGGCCCCCAGCACGTGCACGACGGCGCCGGCCCGCTGAGGACGCTGACCCGGGAGCTGCGTTCGACCGGCCTCATGCCGGCGGCCGGCAAACGCGTTCCCGCCCCCTATCTCCGGGCGTCGGCCGCACAGCGCCGGGCGCTGCTCCGAGGCCTGCTCGACACCGCCGGCCACGTCGATCGAAATGGCGTCGTCGATCTGTGCCTGGCCGACCTCGCCCTGCTGCGGCAGGCCCGCGAACTCGTGTGCTCGCTCGGCCACACGCCGGGTCCGATCCGTGAACGGTCGATTGGTCTGCCCGACGGCCGGCTCGCCAAAGCCTGGCGGTTCGGCTGGTCACCCCTCGACCGCATCGCTCGAAACCGGCGCACCTCCGGGCGAATCATGCGCCGGGCGATCATCTCCATTCGCCCGGTGCCGTCGGTGCCGGTCCGCTGCATCACGGTGGACTCACCGGACCACCTCTACCTGGCCGGCGAATCCATGATCCCCACTCACAACACCTCCTTTGCGCTCGGCATTGCCGCCAACGCCGCCCTCGAGGCCCGTACTCCGACGCTGATCTTCTCGCTGGAGATGAGCCACCGGGAGCTGACCCAGCGCATGCTGTGCTCCGAGGCCCGGGTGGATGCCACCCGCATGCGCAACGGCAAGCTGCTGGAGTCCGACTGGCCCAAGATCAGCCACGCCGTCGGCCGGCTGGGCGAGTCGCCAATCTTCATCGACGACAACCCCCACCTCACGATCATGGAGATCCGGGCCAAGGCCCGCCGGCTCAAGAGCCGCGAGGGCCTGGGCCTCATCATCATCGACTACATGCAGCTCATGAGCGGCCGGTCCAACGCCGAGAACCGCCAGGTCGAGATCTCCGAGATGTCCCGTGGCCTGAAGATCCTCGCCCGTGAGCTCAATGTCCCGGTGATCGCCCTCTCCCAGCTGTCCCGGAACCTGGAGAGCCGGGCCGACAAGCGCCCCGTCCTGTCGGACCTCCGTGAATCGGGCTCGCTAGAACAGGATGCCGACGTCGTCATTTTCCTTTACCGCGATGAGGTATATAACCGCGACACTCCCGACCGCGGCACCGCAGAAGTCATCGTGGCCAAGCATCGTACTGGTCCCATCGGCGTCACCCACCTCGCCTTCCTCGACCACTACACCCGCTTCGCCAACATGGCGAGGGTGTAGGAGAGCGATTGCGATGATAGGGATCCCGAATTGATGGCGAATGCGCCGACAAAGTGGCGAGTAGATGGCGAATGGGCCACATAGTTGGCGAACGAAGCCCTGATGCGTCCACCCGGTCCTCAACCGGTCGCGCTCGAGCCCCAGCGCCGGGAGTCAGAATGAATCGCCTATGCAAGAGCAAGCCGACCCGAGGCCCCCGCCAAAGGGTCTGTGGTGGAAGGCGTTGCTGGCGGCGTGGCTCGGGCTGAGCGGCCTTGGCGCAGTCGCCGCCGCCCTCGGCCATCGCCTGCCCGAAGAGCTCGGCTTCCCAGTGCTCGCGATCGCGTGGGTGGTGCTTTGGGCGCTCTGGCGGCACAGGGTCGTGGCCGATGATCGCCCTCGCGTAACCGGAGCCATGGGAGCTCTTCAGCGGATATGGGCGGCCTTCTGCGTCGCCGTGATGCTCATCGGCGTTGTGGTGCTCATCTTGCACAACGAGGGAGGATTGAGTCGGACGGGCGTCTCCGCCGAGGTTGTTGCGGTCGCAGTGACCCTGATCGGGATCCTGTCGCTCCTGGGTGGACGGGTTTGGGTCCCACGACTCAACGGAAGCGATCCAGGCGGCGTTGTCCAGAGTTACCAAAGCCGGTTCTTTGCCCGGGTGGCGTGGGCGGAGGCACCAGCACTCCTGGCGTTCGGAGGATTCCTCCTCCTCGGTGGCGAGCCGTGGGTCTACCTCATCGGGCTGACAGCCTCGCTTGTCGGCTTCGCTCTGGCCGCGCCCACGCCCGCCTCTCTGCGCCGCGACCAAGAGCAACTCGACGCGTCTGGAAACACGCTCGATCTCCGTGAGAGCTTGGGCGGCTCGCCGGGGCCGCGCGATGAAGGCTGACCGCTCCCCTGCTCGCTACCGGGGCCCTCGGGCCGCAGACCGGGGCCTCCGAGCGCGGATGTAGGAATTTGCCAAGTAGCCCGGATCTGCGGATCACTGGACCTGCTCCGCTCGCCATGTTCAAGCGGCACCGCTCGCCATCTTCGTGGGGTCCCTACAAGCGATGATTGTTGTGTTGTAGGGACGCGGTGAAGATGGCGAATTCCGCCGCATGTGGCGAGCACTTGGCGAATGTCCGGAATAGATGGCGAGGATGTTGGTCTCGAGCGCCTGACAGGTGATCGCCAACCCGCAGGCCATCGGTGCCGGAACGGTGACACCATGATCGGATGGGGACTTGGCAACGGCGATGGAGCCGTTGGATGGTCGGCGTCGCAGCGGCCATGACGGCGCTCCTCGGCTGCGGAGTCGTCGTGTGTCAACTCTACAACGTCCCAGGCATGCAGGAGCCCTCTTTCGGAACCGACAAAGCCCTGCTCCGACAGAAGGGATTGCTCAAGAACGCTCTCACTCGGCGACCGCCGGCCCACCCGCTTGTTCCAGGCAGCCGGACTGCTCGGATAGGCCTGCGTTTTACAACCGTGTAGGTGCCGGATGAAGGTGGCGAACTCCGCCGTATGTGGCAACCACTTGGCGAATGCTTCAGGGATAGATGGCGAGGACCGCCGTACCTTCAGCCTTCGAGGACACTCGCGACTTCGACCTGAGAATCTCCGAGTAACGCGGCTCAGTCCCCCCCATGAGTTGATCCGGGAGGCGCCGGCATTCAGGCGCGGACCGCAGTCCGCTCGGGGGCCTCGATCGTTCGCCGGGTCACCAACCACGCCCCGACGATGGCCGCCCCCAGGCCCAGGGCTAGGCCGGTGCCGACGAGAAGCCAGGCCGGCGGGGCAGTCGAGCCGCCGTCGGAGACCGGCTGGGCCCCCTCCAGCCAGATCGCTGCTGCATAAACGTCCTCGGCGTGGCTCTCGCCCACGGCATTGCGAGAGTCCTGCCAGGCCACGTACGCGGCCCGGTCCGACGATGCGATCCCGATATTGAACTTGCTGTTGATGTCGTTGCCCCAGACGCCGATCGAGCGGTCGATGCTGCGGTCGGTCACCCGCACGTTGGGCGCGAAGGATCTCCCGCCGTCGGTCGAGTAGCTGTAATACACATCCGACATCCCCTTGTCGCCGTCGTGGCCGGGGCTCACCTGCGCGGGCCTCGGGCTGTGGCGGAAGTCGTACCAGGCGATGTCGATCCGGCCGTCGGGGGCGATGGACACGCCGGGCTCGTACTGGTTGGCGCTAGTGGTGTCGTCGTTGACAACCACCCGCTCGCCCCACGTTGCGCCGCCGTCGATGGACGTCCGCACCAGCACGTCGAGGTCGCCCTGGTAATCGGCCCCGGTGTTGTTGGGCTCCGGGTTGCCGTGCCAGACCATGTAGAGGTTGCCGGAGGTCGGGTCCTGGGCCAGCACTGCCGGGCGTGACGCCGACTGGTTGCCGGGGTCGATCTCCCGTGCCGGGGAGAACGTGGCGCCACCATCGGTCGATCGGGCGTACATGATCGGGCGCAACGGTGCCTGTTGCCCGGCCGGGGTGACGGGCACGCCGAAGGTACGTGCCCAATAGACGGCGTGGACAGTGCCGTTGTCATCGACGGCGATGCCAGGGTAATCACCGCCCCGCGAGTCGCTGATCTCCACGGGCGGCTCGAACGTCCGCCCGCCGTCGTGCGATGCGGCGACGTTGGTCTTCAGCTTCTCTGTGGCCGTGGCCGTGAACACGCCCTGTCGCCACCCCACGTACACCTTGGCCGGGTCCCGAGGGTCGACCGCCAGCATCGGGCCCTTGTTGAGTCCCCGCTGCATGTTGCCGTCGGGCGCGTCGAACACCCTCGCAGTTTGGAAGGAGCGCCCGCTGTCGGTAGACCGGGCGAGGAACACATGACGGGGAACATCGTTTCGCGCACGAGGCAATAGGTCGCTGGCCACGAACGCCACGTAGAGGGTGCCGTCCCGTCCGAAGGCAGCAGTGGCGTAGGGCCCGTACTCGGCATAGAACCCGCAGTCGTTGAAGGGGTCCACCATGGGACTGCCGCCCGGCCTCCAACTACGGCCCTGGTCGAGGGAAATGTGCACCTGGCACGCTCGGTCGGTGCGCACGTCAGCCTCAACGACGACCAGCTCTCCCGTAACCGGGTTGAGCACCATCTGCGGGGACGAGTGCGCCCGCACCGGGGCCGGGTTGGCCGTCACCTGCACGGCGCCCGTCACCGCCGGCCGATACGACTCCTCCGACTGCCCACCGACCACCTCGATGCCGGCCGCCATCGCCACCAGGACCACGACCGATCCCATACCAGACTTTGCCGCTCTACGTCCCACTCCGCCTCCTTGGCCCGTCCGGCCCGACTCGGCGACCCGCTCGAACAGTATCCTCACCAGATCGCCGACGCTTGGCGCGTGCGGCTCCCGGCAACCGCCTCTGCCCCATCGTCGGCTACCGCGGTGAGCGCCGCCGTAGTCCCCCAACGTTGCCGTTGGCCCGACGCAATTCAGGCATCGGCGCAGTCGCCGCCGCCCTCGGCCTGCGCTTGCCCGAGGAACTCGGCTTCCCGGCGCTGGTGGTCGCGTGGGTGATGATCTGGGTGATCTGGCGTCGCAGGGTGGCGGCAGACGATCGCCCTCGTGGAACCGGAGCGATAGGGGCTCTTCAGCGGATCTGGGCGGCCTTGCGTCGCCGTGGTTTCCATCGGCGTTGTGGTCCTCATCTTGCTCTTCGCCCGGATGGCGTGGGCGGAGGCGCCGGCGCTCTTCGCCTTCGTAGGACTTCCTCCCCCTCGGCCTCATCGGGCTGACGGCTTCGCTTGCCGGCTTGGCGTGGGCGGCACCCACGGCGGCCTCTCTGCACCGTGACCAGGAGCAACTCGACGCATCGGGTAGAACGCTCCATCTTCGTGAGGTCTTGGGCGGCTCACCGGATCGCGGCGAGAGCTGACGCTCCCCGGCCGCACGGGCCGGAGCCCTCGGGCCGCAGAACGCGCGTTCAACGAGGACGCAGGTCGGTTAGGAGCCGGTGCAGGTGGACGGGACGGGGGCCACGCCGGGCTGTTCGTCCGCAAGTAGCTCTCGGCCGAACCCGGCGGCGTCGACCCGCGTGTCGACGCGCCGAGGTTGGCCGGAGTCCACGGTGGCGGCGGCGAAGGCGCCGGCAGGGAGCGGGACGGCGACGAGTACGACGAGGACCCGGACCGCGCCGCGCCCCCCGGCGTTGTGTGCCATGCCGCCACCATCGACAGGAGGCGACCGGTCCTGAAGCGAGCGGTCCGGAGTTGGGGACTCTTGGGTTACCCGCCGGGCTCTGATCGTCCGGGTGGGCAGAAAGCAATCGGCGAGTCGGATGGCTAACACGGTTCCCACCGGCAGAGTTCGGCGACGCCCGGACCGGTGTCGCCGATCGTGGATCGCTCTGGACGTCGGCGAAGGTCCCTTCCAGGGGAGCACAGCATCGCTGTTTGGCGAGCGGTCGCACTCTACCGACGTCGGATGGCGTCACGGCCGGAGGAGGTTTGCCTCGGCCTCGTGCCGGGCGCGGAGATTGGCGCCCCAGTCGCCGCTGCAGTAGATCGTCAGTTCGGCGATGCGTCCGTCACGGACTGCGCACAGGACGATCTTCCGGTCGGTCATGAGCTCGCCCTCCTCCTCGTGGCGACCGGTGAGCTCGGTGACGAATCCGCTCGCCGCCGGCACGGCCCGGACCACGGTCGTCTCCACGCCGTCGGGGGCGTAGCCCGCGAGCCATGAGGCGAAGGCGTCGATGCCCTGAAGCTGGAAGCGCCACAGCGGGGGATGGCCGTCGAGGAAGAGATCGTCGGTGAAGAGGTCGCCGACATCCGCGGTGCGGAAGACATCCGCCAGCCGCTCGCTGAGCCGCTCGGCGACGAGCTGGTCGAGGGTCGGTGTGCTGATGAGGGTCGTCATGGGGTGACCGTAGGCAGGCTCGTGCGGTCGTCGCATCGGAGGAATGTCGGATTCCACTTCCGACCGCGGATCGGGCGTTTGCCCGATGTGGCCGAACCGCCTGGGAGCGCACACTTCAGGTAGACCGGCACAACGAGCCCAGGAGGACCGTGATGAGCGACCACCCCAACGTGAAGACCGTCAATCGCATGACGCAGGCGATCGTGGAGCAGGACAAGGACACATTGACGGACATGTTCACCAACGACTTGGTGTTCCACCTCCGGGGTCCGTACCTCCGGGCGGGAGATCACGCCGGCGTGGCCGGGCTCCTCGACGTACTGGGCTCCGTCTTCGAGGCGACGAGCGGCGACGTCCGGCTCGAGCAGCAGTTCTGCGTCGGCGTCGATGGCTGGGCGGCGGAATGGGAGCACGCCGTTCTCGGCCGGAACGGTCAGACGCTGGAGTCGGAGAACGCCTTCATCTACCGCTTCGAGGGGGACCGCATCGCCGAGATGTGGATGTTCCTGGGTGTGGCCCCTGAGCGAGTCGGCGCCTTCTTCGGCTAGGCCCGCGGAGGCGGGACCGATCGGCAAGACTGGCGCGGTGGAGGAGCCGTGTGACGCCGCACGCTCGGCCCTCGATGGGCGCCAGTGGGGCCTGGCGTACCGGCTGCTCGCCGAGCGGGCCGCCGGCGGACCACTCGGCATCGACGAGCTCGGGTGGCTCGCCACCGCCGCCTACCTGACCGGGCGCGACGAGGAGGCCTTCGACCGTTGGGCGGACGCCCACCAGGCGTGCCTGTCCGCCGGCGAAACACGCCGGGCGGCGCGGCTCGGCCTGCAGATCGCCAACGGGCTCGGGTTCAAGGGTGACATTGCCCGCGCGAGTGGATGGGTCACGCGGGTGCGCCGGGTCCTGGCCGAGGAGAGCGACGACTGCGTCGAGCACGGCTACCTCGAGCACGCCACCGGCATGGGACGGATCTTCGAAGAAGGGGACATCTCCGGAGCGCGCGACGCCTTCGCCCGAGCGACCAAGATCGCCGATCGGTATCGCGACCGGGAACTGCACACCCTCTCGCTCCTCGGTGAGGGGCGCTGCCTGATCTACCTGGGCGAGCTCGCCGAGGGACTCTCCCTGCTCGACGAGGCGATGGTGTCGGTAGAGGCGGGTGAGGTCTCGCCGGTCGTCGCGGGCGACGCCTACTGCACCGTGATCGATGGCTGCCACGAGGTCTTCGACGTCCGTCGGTGCGAGGTGTGGACCGCGTCGTTCACACGATGGTGCAACGTCCAGCCCGACCTCGTGCTCTACCGGGGCCACTGTCTCCTGCACCGCGCCGAGCTCCTGCAGCTGCACGGCAAATGGGAGGAGGGGGTGGCCTTTGCGCACCAGGCGTGCGAGCGACTGGCCGAGCCGGTGAACCTCCTGACTCTCGGGGGGGCGCAGTACGTCGAGGCGGAGCTGCACCGTCTGCGCGGCGACTTCGACGAAGCCGAACGGGCATACGAGCGGGCGCACCAGGCGGGGTGCGATCCCCATCCCGGTCTGGCGCTGCTCCGCCTGGCGCAGGGCCGCCCCGATTCCGCCGCGGCAGCCGTGCGCCGCGCACTCGCCCAGGCCGAGGGGTCCATCGGCCGTGCCAGGGTGCTGGGACCCTACGCCGAGATTCTCCTGGCGACGGGCGGCATCGACGGGGCACGCTCAGCCATCGACGAGTTGGCGACGATCGCCGGCGAGCTGGGGTCCCCGTGGCTGCGGGCCCAGACCGAGCAGCTCACCGGGGCCATCCGGTTGGCCCAGGGCGACTGTGCCGGCGCCCTCGTCTCCCTCCGTCGGGCCCTCACCGGGTGGATGGAGTTGGACGCTCCCTACGACGCGGCACGCACCCGCCTGCTCATCGCCGAGGCGTGCGAGGCGGTCGACGATCACGACGGTGCGGCCATGGAGCGGAAGGCGGCCGGCGCCACCTTCCACCACCTGGGCGCGGTCAGCGGCATTCGGCTGAACCGCGCCCCGCTACGGCCGGGCGGTCTGTCCGGTCGGGAGGTCGAGGTGCTGGCCTTGGTCGCACGCGGGAACACCAACCGGTCCATCGCCGAGGAGCTCTTCATCAGCGAGAAGACGGTCACCAGCCACCTGACCCACATCTTCACCAAGCTCGGTGTGTCGTCGCGATCGGCGGCGACCGCCTACGCCTACGAGCGCGGACTGGCCGGGCGCGCTGGCGGGTAGTGCCGACTCACTACGACGTCCTCGGCGTCCCGGAGGGCGCCTCTGGGGAGGAGGTCCGGCAGGCGTACCGCCGGCTGGTGAAGGCGGCCCACCCTGACCTCGCCGGCGACGCGGCGCAGTTCCGTCTCATTACTCAGGCCTACGACGTGCTGTCCGACCCCGCGCAGCGGGCCGCCTACGACCGGGGCCTCCGGCCCCAGGGCGTCGCCGCGCCGGCGGGCCGGCGCCCACGATTCGGGCGGTACGTGATCGTCCTGATCGCCGCGCTCGTGCTCGGGGGGGTCGTCGCGCTCGTGGTCGCGACGTCGCGGCAGTCGGTCGGCGACGACTGTCTCGTCGGGACGTGGCGGGGAGAGTCGTTCGAGGTCCCGTTCCGCGGCGTTCTCGAAGGCAGGGAGATCACCGCTCCTCTGCGAGGTGGGGCGGGCGTCAGGCTGACCGTCCACGCCGACGGGCGAATCCGGGTTGAGTACGGGAACGCCGCTCCCCTGACCGGGACCGCCGGCGCCTACGTGATCGAGGGCGTCTACACGGGGACGAGCATCGAGCGCTGGGAGGCCGACAACGGCCTGGTGCGGACGCGTTCGGACGCGTCCGGCGTGCGGTTCTCGGCGACCGTCAACGGTCGTCCACCGGATGCGCCCCTTGCCGTGACGGTGCTCGACGGCGAGTACCCGTACACGTGCACGCTCGAGACGCTCGAGGTTGGTCCCAACCGGTACTCACGCTCCGCAGGGTGACCGTCGCGTCGGCGATCCGAGGGCCTAGCCGGACCGCTTTCGCGTCGCTGGCCGCTTGGCCGGGGCCGGCGGGGCAGCCGCCTTCGTCGAGCGCGGCGCCCGCTTGGCGGGCGCCGGCGCCTCGGCGGCAGCCTTGGTGGCCCGCTTCGCCGGGGCGGCGCTCCTGGTCGCGCGCTTCGCCGGCGCGGCGTCGGCGGCCTTGGCCCGCGTCGCCCGCTTCACGGGAGCGGGAGCCGGCGCGGCCGCCGGCGCCCGGCGAGCGCGCGCCGGCGGTGCCGGAATGGGCGCCGGCGCCGGCGCCGGCTCGGCCACGGGCTCGGCCTGGGGACGGAGAAGCTCGCTGAGCGGGCGGCGGGGGCCGGCGGGCTCGGTCCGGCGGGGCGGCGGGGGCGGGATGTCGATGGGCGGGCGGGGCGGGAGGTTGCTCATGCGCCCGCTCACCGCGCTGAACTCGTTCTCCGGCGGGCGGCCCTTGGCCATGAGGGCGTCGAGAGCCTGCTGCGCCTGGGCCTCGGCCTCCTGTTGGGAGTAGCGGGGCTGGCGCCCGAAGTACTTGCCCATGTGTGCGACCTTTCTCTCTCTCGTCGGCGGGCGGGACAGATGATGCCGCCGGCCCGCGCCGCTGGAGGGTACGAACCCAGTCTCGCGCGCGATGCCCGCCGACCCCAGAGCTTCTGGCATGAGCGGTAAGTTCTCCCCGGGGGGTCACGCAACGACATGGAAACGGGCGCGAGGTCACAGGTCCTGCGGGTGGAGAACCTGCGCGTGACTTTCTCGGCGCCGGAAGGACCGCTCCCCGCGGTCGACGGGGTCGACCTCGCCGTGGCATCCGGCGAGACGGTCGCCCTCGTCGGGGAGTCGGGCTGCGGGAAGACCATGACCGCGCTGGCCATCCTCGGCCTCGTCCCTCCCGAGGCCACCGTCGAAGGGCGGATCATCTTCGAGGGCCGAGACGTACGGGCCCTCAACTCTCGCGATCTACGTGAACTGCGGGGCGCCGGCATCTCCATGGTCTTCCAGGAGCCGGTTTCCTCGTTGAACCCCGTCTTCCGCATCGGCGATCAGATCAGCGACGTCATCCGCGCCCATGACAGCCAGGTCTCCAAGCGCGCCGGCCGAGACCGGGCCGTCGAGCTCCTGGAGCGGGTCGGCATCCCCGACGCCGGCCGGCGCCTGGACGAGTACCCCCACCAGTGGTCGGGCGGCATGTGCCAGCGGGCGGTAATCGCCATGGCCATCGCCAACCGGCCCCGCCTCGTCATCGCCGATGAGCCCACCACCGCACTCGACGTCACCGTCCAGGCCCGGGTGCTGCGGGTGTTGCGAGACGCCCAGGCCAACACCGGTGCCGCCGTGCTCCTCATCACCCACGACCTCGGCGTGGTGGCCGAGATGGCCGACCGGGTCGGCGTCATGTACGCCGGCCGCGTCGCCGAGGAGGCCGTGGCCGGCGACCTTTTCGCCAACCCGCGGCACCCCTACACGCGGGGCCTGCTGGCCAGCCTTCCTCGCATCGACGTCGCCACCCGGCTCAGCTCGATCAGAGGCCTCCCGCCCCAGCTGCACGCGGTGCCGTCGGGATGTGCCTTCCATCCCCGCTGCGACACCTCGAACGGCCGTGCCAAATGCGCCGATGAGATCCCGACGCTGCTGGAGGCCGGCGCGGGCCGGCGCGCCGCGTGCCACTTTCACGACGAGGTGGCCGACCTGCCGTCGCCGGCGCCGGCGCCGCTGGCCACAACCAAGGCAACCCTGCCCGACACACCGATCCTGCGCCTCGAGAACCTGGCCGTGCACTTTCCCATCCGCGGGAAGGTGCTGGGC
>CAYZMG010000066.1:0-26060 GCA_964479465.1 uncultured Acidimicrobiales bacterium | reverse complement strand
CTGGGAGAGGGCGCTGGGCTTGGACACCTTGGCCTCGGCTTTCCACGTGGCCACCTCGGGCGAGGGGTCGTCGAAGGGCAGGTAGCCGCTTGCGAAGTAGGCGTTCTCGGCCGCCGGGCCGGCGGCCTCGACGACGGCCTGGGAGGCGCAGGCGCTGGTGTAGAAGAGCCGGGCCGTCACCCTGAGCGACCGGGCCGCGGCCATGATCCGGGCGCAGGTCTGGGCCGGGAAGAGGACGATCACCGCGTCGGGGTTGCCGGCGGTGGCGGCCTTGAGCGGGGCGGCGAAGTCGGCGGCATCCGCGCTGGCCGCCACCAGCTTCACGTCGGTGACCCCCTTGCTGCGCAGGACGACCTCGGCGGCGGCGATCACGGTGGTCAGCACGCCGGGGAGGTCGACGTAGAGGGCACCCACCTTCTTGACCTTGAGGGTGTCGAGGGCGTACTCAGCCACGCCCAGCAGGTCGCCGACCACCCCGCCGGCCAGCATCCACGCCGCCCCCGACGTCAGCTCCTCACCCAACGCCGGCGTGCCGCCGACGTAAGGGATGCCGGCCTTCTCGAAGACAGGCAGCGACGCCGCCGCCCCCAGGTCGACGCCGCCGAGCACGGTCACCGGACTCTTCTCCAGCAACGAGTTGGCGCATGCCGCCGAGGACTCCGGTGAGCCGTTGGTGCGGCACACCTCCAGCCGCAGGGGACGGCCGTTGACACCGCCGAGGTCGTCGTTGATGTGGGCGACTGCCGCCTGGGCCGCCTCCCGGGCCTCGGGGAACGAGCCGAGGGGCGCGTCCTCCTGGTTGATCATGCCCAGGACGATGGCGTTGTCGGCCGTGTCCTTGCCGCCGCCGCTGCTGCTGCACGCCACCGCCAGCAGGCCGGCGACCACCACCAGGGCGATGCGCTTCACGCCGGCCATTCTGCCCGCCCCCTCCCGTTCTGGCTGCACCGACGGTCGTATCCGCACGCCAGTGCAGCCAGAACGGAGGGGCGGGGGGTACGGTTCGGCCGATCGACCGCACCATCGTGTTCCTGCTGCTCGGGCTGGGGGCCGGCGCCGTCTACGCCGGCCTGGGGCTGGGGCTGGTGCTGGTGCACCGGGTTTCGGGCGTCGTGCACGTGGCCCACGGAGCGGTGGCGGCGTACGTGGCCTACGTGTTCGTCGAGCTGCGCACGGTGGGCGACCTGGTCCTGCCGGTGGGGCGGGTACACCTCGGCGAGGCCGTGCCGTTCGTCGTGGCGTTCGGGCTGAGCCTGCTGGTGGCTGCCGCCATCGGGCTGGTCGCCTACTTGGCCGTGTTCCGGCCCCTGCGAACGGCGCCGGCGCTGGCCGCGCTGGTGGCGTCCGTGGGGCTCATGGCCACCCTCCAGGCCCCCATCGTCCTGCGCTTCAGCGGCGGGCGACCGGTGCCGGCGATCCTGCCGTCGGGCCCGGTGTCGGTGTTCGGGGCCGAGGTACCACGGGACCGGTTGCTGCTGGCGGCCATCGTGATCGCCGCCGGCGTCGCGCTGTGGGCCGTCTACCGCTTCACCCGCTTCGGCCTGGCCAGCCGGGCCGCCTCGGACGATGTAACGGGCGTAGCCCTGCTGGGACGGTCACCCGACGTCCTGGCCGCGGTGAACTGGGTGGCGGCGAGCGTCCTGGCCGGCGCCGGCGGCATCCTGGTGGCGCCGGTCACCGGCCTCGACCCGGTGACGACCACCCTGCTTGTCGTGCCGGCGCTGGCGGCCGCCCTCGTCGGCCGGCTGCTGTCCTTTGGTGCGACGGTGGCCGCCGGCCTGGCCCTGGGCATGACCCAGTCACTGCTGTTGCTGGCCCAGGACAACTGGTCATGGATCCCCCGCTCCGGCGTGCGGGAGGCCGTCCCGCTGATCGTCATCGTCGTCGCCCTGGCCGTTGGCGCCGGCAGCCGCTTGGCCCGGGGCGGCGGCGCCAGCGCCGGCCGGCGCTTGCCCCTCGCCCCCCGGCCCCGCCAGGTGGCGGTGTGGGCGGTGGCCGGCACCGTGGCCGGCGCTGCCGCCGTGCTCGGCTTCACCGGCCAGGACCGGATGGCGGTGGTCACGTCGCTGATCGGGATGTTGGTGTGCCTCTCGATCGTCGTCCTCACCGGCTGGTCCGGCCAGATCTCCCTGGCCCAGATGGCCTTCGCCGGCGTGGCCGGCTTCTCGCTCAGCCGCCTGGCCACCGAGGTCGGCCTGCCGTTCCCGCTGGCGCCCCTGCTCGCCGCCACCCTCGCCGCCGCCGCCGGCCTCCTGGTCGGGCTGCCGGCGCTGCGGGCCAGAGGTGTCAGCCTGGCCGTGGTCACCCTGGCCGGGGCGGTGGTCGTGGAGGAGGCGGTGTTCAAGCGGCCGACGCTCACCGGCGGCTTCGGCGGCTCCCGTGTGCCGGCGCCCGCCGGGCTGGAGCCGTCAGGCGCTGCGTTCGGGATCCTCGTGCTGGCGGTCGTCGTGGTCACTGCGGTCGGGCTGGCCAAGCTGCGCACCGCCGGCGCCGGCCGCCGGCTCCTCGCCGTGCGGGCCAACGAGCGGGCCGCGGCCGCCGTCGGGGTCGACGTGGCCGCCACCCGCCTGGGCGCCTTCGCCCTGTCCGCCTTCCTCGCCGGCGTGGCCGGCGCCCTGCTCGGCTACCAGCAGGGCCAACTCTCCTTTGGCTCGTTCGGGGTGTTCGTGTCCCTGGCCTACCTGGCCGTGGCCTACCTGGGCGGCGTCGCCGGCATCGCCGGCGCCGTGGTCGGCGGGCTCCTCGTGCCCAGCGGCGTGGCATTCACCCTGCTCGACCTGGGCCGCTACCAGCTGCTGGTCAGCGGGCTCGGCCTCATGATCGTCACCGTCCTCGCCCCCGGCGGGGTCACTGGCTGGCGGCGTCGGTGACCATGCAGGTCCGCGGCCTCCGCGTGCGGTTCGGGGCGACAGAGGTGGTCGCCGGCCTCGACCTCGACCTGGCCCCGGGCACGATCACCGGCCTCATCGGCCCCAACGGCGCCGGCAAGACGACAGCCCTGGAAGCCATCTGCGGCCTGGCACCCGTGGCCGCCGGCGACATCACGTTGAACGGCACCCGCATCGAGCGCCTGGCCACCCACCGCCGGGCGCGCCTCGGCCTGGCCCGCACCTTCCAGGCCCAGGAGCTGTTCGAGGATCTCACCGTGGCCGAGAACCTCCAGGTCGCCGGCGGCACCGATTCGGGCAACGAGCGCCTGCCCTCCCGCCTCACCCACGCAGAGCGCTCGGTGCTGGCGCTCGACCGGGCAGTGGCTCGCGGCATTCCCCCTGTCCTCCTCCTCGACGAGCCCGCCGCCGGCCTCGACGACACCGGCCGCGACGCCCTGGCCCGCCGCCTGCGGGAGCTGGCGGCCGGCGGCGCGGCTGTCCTCCTCGTCGACCACGACATGCGCCTCGTGCTCGACGTCTGCGACCGGGTCACCGTCCTCGACGCCGGCCGGGTGATCGCCGAGGGTCCGCCGGCGCAGGTGCGGGTCGACCCCGCGGTCGTCGCCGCCTACCTCGGCCGGGGCGACGCCGCCCCGCCGGCGGCGGCCCGACCCGCCGGCGCCACCCTGCTCGACGCCAAGGGGCTGACTGCCGGGTACGGCGGCGTCGCCGTCGTCCGCGACGTCGACCTCACCGTGGGCGCCGGCGAGGTCGTCGCCCTGCTCGGCCTGAACGGCGCCGGCAAGACGACGGCCATGCTGGCCCTCGCCGGCGTGCTCCCCCGCATGGCCGGCGTGGTGACCGTCCTCGGGAGCGGCGCCACGCGGCCAAACCGTCTCGCCCGCCTGGGCCTGGCCTGCGTCCGCCAGGGCCAGGCCCCCTTCGCCGGCCTCACCGTCGCCGAGCACCTGCGGCTGGTCGGCGTCGTTGCGCCGGCCTCCCGGGCCGGCGGCGTCGTTGCGCCGGCCTCCCGGGCCGGCGGCGCCGCCGCCGTCCTGGATCGATTGCCGGCGCTCGGACCGCTGCTGCAACGGCCCGCCACCGTCCTCTCCGGCGGTGAGCAGCGCATGCTGGCCCTGGCCATGGCCCTGGCGGCCCGGCCCACGCTCCTCCTGGTCGACGAGCTGAGCCTCGGCCTGGCCCCACAGGTCGTCGAGAGCCTCCTGGGCACCGTGCGCACCATCGCCGAGGACGACGGCGCCGGCGTGCTGATGGTCGAGCAGCACGTCCCGCTGGCCCTCGCCACCGCCGATCGGGGCTACGTCCTGGAGCGGGGCCGGGTCACCGCCGAGGGCACGGCCGAGGACCTCCTGGCGCGTATCCGAGGAACCGGCCTCCTGCCGATCTAGCGTCTTGGCCATGGGCACGTCGACCTCCCGCTTCGGAGTGGGCAAGCGGGAGGGCCACGACGCCACCGAGTTCTACGCCCGCTTCCGCCCGCCGGAGATCTCCGCCGACGCCGAGGTCGCCGACTTCACCCCCGACCCCCCGCTGATCTGCGGCGACAGCCGGGCCATGGACGACCTCAAGCCGGCCAGCGTCGCCCTGGTCGTCACCTCCCCGCCGTACTTCGCCGGCAAGGAGTACGAGGCCGCCCTGGGCGAGGGGCACGTGCCCGCCACCTACCTCGACTACCTGGCCATGCTCCGCGACGTCTTCGACGAGTGCAAGCGGGTGCTGGAGCCCGGCGGGCGCATCGCCGTCAACGTGGCCAACCTGGGCCGGCGCCCCTACCGGAGCCTGGCCGCCGACGTGATCGCCATCCTCCAGGACGACCTCGGCCTGCTCCTCCGGGGCGAGATCGTGTGGGTCAAGGCCGAGGGCGCCTCCGGCTCGTGCGCATGGGGGTCGTTCCGCAAGGCCACCAACCCGGTGCTGCGTGACGTGAGCGAGCGGGTGATCGTCGCCAGCAAGGGCCGCTTCGACCGGGCTCGCCGGGGCGACAGCACCCTCGGCACCGACGAGTTCATGGAAGCCACCCTCGACGTGTGGCGCATGCCGCCCGAGAGCGCCCGGCGGGTCGGCCACCCGGCCCCCTTCCCCGTCGAGCTGCCCCAGCGCCTGATCGAGCTGTACACCTACCGGGGCGACCTGGTGCTCGACCCCTTCCTCGGCGCCGGCTCCACCGCCGTCGCCGCGGTGCGCACCGGCCGGCGCTTCTGCGGCTATGACACCGACCCGGCCTACGTGGAGCTGGCCCGCCGGCGGGTGGCGGCGGAGCCCGTTCCCATGGAGGCCGAGCTGCCGGCCAAGGCCGCAGCCGGCGTGGCCGAGGACCTGCTCGTCGCCGCCGGCTTCACCGTCGTCGCCCGCAAAAGCCGGGTCACCAAGGCCGGCCTCACCGTCGACCTGGTGGTCGTCGGGGAGGACGGCAGGCGCTGGTCGGTCGACGTCTCCGGCGCCCTCACCGTCACCAAGGCCGGCCTGGCCCGCACCGACGAGGTATGGCAGGCCATCGGGCGGGCGTCGCTCATGCCCGGCCCGGTCCTCCTGCTCACCTCACACCTGCCGGCCGGCGACGGCGCCAAGGCGCTCAGAGCCGCCGGCCTGGACGCCATCGGGCTGACCTCGCCCGACGCGCCCGAGAAGCTCCGCCGCTATGCCGCCGGGACGGAGCCCAGCCGGCCGCTCTGGTAGTCCTCGAAGGCCTTGATGAGCTGGGCCTTGGTGTTCATCACGAACGGGCCGTAGTGGGCCACCGGCTCCCGGATCGGGCGCCCTCCCATGACGTAGACGTCCAGTCCAGGTGAACCACCAGCCTGCTCCCCGCGGCCGGCCACCCGGATGGTGTCGCCGGCCCCCAGCACGGCCAGCTGGCCGGAGCGCACGGGCCGCCGCTCGGCGCCCACGGTGCCGGCGCCGCTCAGCACATAGACCAGGCCGTTGTAATCGGCCCGCCACGGCAGGTCGACCTCGGCGCCGGGCTGGATGGTGGCGTGGACGATGGTGATCGGCGTGTAGGTCGAACCCGGGCCTTGATGGCCGGCGAGGTCGCCGGCGATGAGCCGCACAAGGGCGCCCCCGTCGGGCGAGCTCAGCAGGGCGACCGAGGAGCCGCGGATGTCCTGGTACCGGGGTTGGATCATCTTGTCCTTGGCCGGGAGGTTCACCCACAGCTGGAGGCCGTGGAACAGCCCACCGCTCATGACCAGCGCCTCCGGCGGCCGCTCGATGTGGAGGATGCCTCCGCCGGCGGTCATCCACTGGGTGTCGCCGTTGGTGATGACGCCGCCGCCGCCGTTGGAGTCCTGGTGCTCCATGATGCCGTCGATCATGTAGGTGACGGTCTCGAAGCCCCGGTGGGGGTGCCACGAGGTGCCCTTGGGCTCACCCGGGGCGTAGTCGACCTCGCCCATCTGGTCCATGTGGATGAAGGGGTCGAGGTCGGCAAGAGGCACGCCGGCGAAGGCCCGGTGGACAGGGAAGCCTTCGCCCTCGTAACCCGTGGGGGCCGTGGTCACGGAACGGACCGGGCGGATGGCGCTCGGCAGGCCGGCCGGCGCCAGCTTCGGCAGGGCCAGGATGTTCTCGACGGTGACGGCAGGCATGGGTGTCGCTCCTCGCAAAGATCGTGTTGTTCAAGTCTCAACAACTTAGGAGCGCGATGATTCCCTAAGGCAACTCGCGGGATCGGTCGATATGTACACCATGCCGACTCAAACAGTTCGTCTGGAGGACCTGGCCGAGAATCTCACCCGCAGACTGGGGGTGCCGTTCCGCCCGAACACCAAGGGCGGTATCGGTTTCCGCGACCCGCTGCGGCTGACGAGCTGGTCCGTACCGCTGGTCTTCGACGGCCACGCCGCCTGGGACCACGGGAGTCTGGTACCCAAGGATTTCGTCGGTCACGTGCTGTGGGCCGCTCTGCGGTCGACGGCCGGGCGCGACGACCCGCGGCCGTACTGGCACTGCAACCTGTCGGAGGCCGCGGGTGAGGCCATCGTCGAGCACCTCACCTCCGAGGACGCCGGCGACGGCTGGGTCATCGGCGAGGACGTGCTGCTGAAGCCGCCGATGACCGCTGCGCCGGCCAAGCCCAAGCGCCGCTTCAACGTCGCGTAAGCGACGAGCGGCATGACCGCTCCGCACTGGGGGTAGTCCTCAAGGCGGTGCCCGAGAACCGACTCGCCCATCAGGTCGTCGCCGACCGCTACGAGCTGCTGGAAACGGTCGGCCGGGGCGGCTTCGGCACCGTGTGGCGGGCGTGCGACACCCTCCTGCAGCGCCACGTGGCGGTCAAGGAGATCCACATCCCGGGGTCCCTCAACGAAGAGGACCGAGCCGGGCTGCGGGAGAGGGTCCTGAAGGAGGCCCGGGCTGCGGCCCGCCTCGAACACCCCGGGGCCGTGACCGTGTTCGATGTCATCGACGACGACGGGCGACCCGTCATCGTCATGGAGCTGGTGGAGGCGCCCAACCTCAGCGAGCTCGTACAGGAGCAGGGTCCCCTCCTGCCGGCCGAGGCGGCCCGCATCGGCCTGGAAGTGCTCGACGTGCTCGATTCCGCCCATAGCCACGGCATCATCCACCGCGACGTCAAGCCGGGGAACGTCATGGTCGCCGAGTCCGGACGGGTCCGGCTGGGCGACTTCGGTGTGGCCGCCATCCTCGACGACCCCACGGTCACGAGCTCCGGCGCCATCACCGGCTCGCCGGCGTACATGGCCCCCGAGCAGGCCACGAACAAGGGCGCGGTCTCCGCCTCCGACCTCTGGTCCCTCGGCGCCACCCTCTACTTCGCCGTCGAGGGCCGGCCGCCGTTCGACAAGGGCGCCCCGCTACCGACCCTGACCTCGATCGTCCAGGACCCGCCCCGACCCTGGTCACAAGCGGGTGAGCTGGGGGTGGTCCTCGACGGCCTCCTGGTCAAGGACCCCCACGCTCGCCTGTCCGGTGTCCAGCTCCGGCGCCAGTTGGAGCGGGTGAGTGCCGCCGAAACGGTGGGCGAGACCGCGCGTCCCCACGACACCATGGTCCTGGCGGCCCCTCCGCCGGCCCCTCCGCCGGTCACCCGCCGGCCGCCGGCGGCCGGCGTGGCCCGCCGCTCATCCAGCAACGTGGCGTGGGCGGCCGGCATTGCCGGCGTCCTCGTCGTCGCCCTCCTCGCCTTCACCCTGAGCAACCGCGATTCCGACTCGCCGTCCGACACCGCATCCAACGGCACGCCCACCACTGCCGCGGACGGCTCATCGGGCACCACTGCCGCCGCCGGCGGCAACCGCGCAGCGACTGCGCCTGCGGGCGAGGTCGACTACACCGACGCCCAGACCGGCTTCACCATCGCCTACCCCAGGGGCTGGAGCATCCGCACCGATGGCACGCTGACCGACTTCCGCGACCCCGAGACCGGCGCCTACCTGCGGGTGGACCACATCGAGCCGCCCGGGCCGTCGCCCGAAGGTGCCTGGTTCGAGCTGGAGAAGAGCTTCGCGGCCGAGAATGCCGGCTACGAGCGCATCCGGATCGAGCCCACCACCTACAAGGGGTACCGGGCGGCGATCTGGGAGTTCACCTACACCTCCGGGGGCGCCCCGCTGCGCGTCGTCGACCTCGGGTTCATCACGCCCCGGTACGGCTTCGCCCTCTACTTCCAGACCCGCGCCGGCGACTGGGACCGCATGCAGCCGACCTTCCAGGCCTTCAAGGACTCGTTCAAAGCGCCGGCCTAAACCGCGCCGACCCTTGACGGACTATTGCGAAGACGGCAACAATGCCAACCATGGCATTCGGTCGCAAGCGCAAGGAAGCAGCTCCGCAGCAGCAGTCCGCACCCCAGTCGGCCTCGCAGTCGGGGACACCCTGGCAGTCCTACAGTGGCGGCGGTGGCTACGTGGTCACTGAGCTGCCCTACTACGACAAGGGCAAGCGCAAGGTCATGGTCTACAGGTCCGACGCCTCCGGGAAGATCATCAAGACCCTGAAGCACTAGCGCGTCCGCGCCGAATTCAGATCGGCGCTTCACCCCGGCCCTGCAGGTGCCGATCAGGAACTGTGGACCAATCTGCCGCGGAACCCGTCCGTCGTGACCGGTGGATGGCGTGCGGCCATTCGGCCGATCCTCACCCCTTCGCCGCCGGCGCCAAGGCCGCGGTGGAGGCGACCCGCGGCCGGAGGGACGCCAAACTCCTCATCGTCTTCTGCTCCGCGGCCTATGACCTCGACCAGCTCCTGGCCGGCATCGCATCGGAGGCGCCGGGAACGCCCCTGATCGGGTGCTCGACCGCAGGAGAGATCGCCACCGCCGGCCCCAGCGACGCCAGTGTGGTCATCGTCGCCATCGGCGGCCCGGGGTTCTCGGTGGCCACCGGCGCCGGCACCGACTCGACCGGCGCCCTCCGCCAGGCAACCACCAGCGCCGTCGAGGCGTGCATGGAGTCCCTCGAACGTCGGGCCCACTCCGTCCTCCTCCTGCTCACCGACGGACTGGGCGGCGATCAGATGGAGGTCGTCCGAGGCGCCTACGCCGTCGTCGGCGCCGAGATTCCCCTCGTCGGTGGTTGCGCCGGCGACGACCTGCGGATGAAGACCACCTTCCAGCTGTTCGGCCAGCAGGCGCTGCGGGACTCGGTGGTCGCGGCTGCCGTGTCGTCCGACGCGCCGATCGGCATCGGGGTCCAGCACGGCTGGCGGCGCGTCGGGGAACCGATGCTGGTCACCAGCAGCGAGGGAAGCCGCGTGCACAGCCTTGACGACGAACCGGCCCTCGACGTCTACCTCCGCCGCCTCGGAGCGCCGGCCGCCGTCCACCATGACGCCGACGCCTTCACCCGCTTCGCGCTCACCCACCCGCTGGGGATCAGCCACCGCTCGGGCGAGGAGGTCCGCTTCGTGGCCGGCGCCGATTTCGACGACCGCTCCCTCGGGTGCATCGCCAGCGTGCCCCAGGGCGGGCTGGCCTGGATCATGGAGGGCGACGAGGACTCGGTCCTGGAGGCCACCGACGGCGCGTGCGTCGAGGCGGTCGCCGGCCTGGGCGGGGAGCCGCCGCTCGGACTGGTCGCCTTCGACTGCATCGCCCGGCGCGGCGTGCTCGGCGAGCCCGGTATCCGCCGCGAGATCGACCGCATCGCCACCTTCGCCGGCGGCGCCCCGGTCGCCGGCTTCTACACCTACGGCGAGATCGCCCGCACCACCGGCATGCGGGGCTTCCACAATCAGACGCTCGTCGTTCTGGCCTTGGCATAGTGCGGTGATCGCGCCCCAGAGCCGGTCGGTTCAGCAGCTGGCGGAAGTGCTGGCCACCCTCGTGTCCTCCTCCACCGAGGCCGAGGCGACCCAGGGCGCGGTGGAGCGGGTCGCCGAGTGCTTCGACTCCGAGGTCGGCGCCATGGTCAGGGACGGCGCGGTGGAGGCGTCGGTGGGATTCCGCCGGGACGGCCCCCTGCCGGCGGCGCTGGTGGCCCTGGCGGCGAGCAATGGCGGCACCTTGGACGTACCCGGCGCCGGCCCCTGCGCCGCAGTCGTCGTGGCCGTGCCGTCGGAGTCACCCTCGCGCCTGCTGCTGGCCCGCTCCGGCGAGGACGGCTACAGCCTCGAGGAGGTCAGCCTCCTCCGCAGCATGGGGCGCATCCTGGCGAACGGCCTCGACATGCTTCGCCTCCGTGACATGGTGGCCGCCAGCGAGGCCCGGTTCCGCCGGATCGTCGAGACGGCCAACGAGGGCATCTGGCTGCTCGGGGCCGACGGCATGACCACCTTCGCCAACGACAAGGCGGCCGAGATCTTCGGCTACTCCCCCGCCGAGATGGTCACGGTCTCCCTCTTCGACGTGCTGGACGAGTCGGGCAAGGCCCAGGCGGCCCAGAACCTGGAGCGCCGGCGCCGGGGCATCAGCGACCAGCTGGAGTGCGCGTTCCTCCGCAAGGACGGGGCACGCGTCTGGGTCCTGCTCAACGCCAGCCCGCTGCTCGACGGCGAAGGGGACTTCGTCGGCTCGCTGTGCATGATCAGCGACATCAGCCATCGCAAGGCGATCGAGGAGGAGCTGCGGGAGACGTCGGCCCGCTTCCGGCTCCTCCAGGCCATGGCGACGGCGGCGAACGAGGCGTCGTGCCTGGAGGAAGCCCTCCAGGTCGCGGTCGACGAGATCTGTGCCCACACCGGCTGGGTCGCCGGCCACGCCTACCTGCCCGCCGGCGCCTTGGGCGACTCGGTGGTCCCGATGTCCATCTGGCGCCAGGACGACGCCGAGGAGCTCGCGGCCCTGTGCGAGGCCCTCGTGCCGGCCCACCTGGCGCCGGCCTCGGGCCTGGTCTGCCGGGTCCTGAGCGAGCGGTCGCCGGTGTGGGCCGAGCTGGCGCCCCGGCCGGGACTGTCGCCGGTGGAGCTGGCGGCGTCGGGGATGGGCATGGCCGGCGCCTTCGCCTTCCCGGTGTGCGTCGGCGGCGAGGTGACCTGCATCCTGGAGTTCTTCTCGCCGGCGCCCATCGCACCGGACGCCCAGCTGCTGGAAACCATCGGCCAGGTCGCCACCCAGCTCAGCCGGGTGGCCGAGCGCCAGCGGGCCAACAACGAACTGGCGATGGCGCGGGATGCGGCCATGGAGTCGTCCCGCCTGAAGTCGGACTTCCTGGCCACCATGAGCCACGAGATCCGTACCCCCATGAACGGCGTCATCGGCCTGACCGGGCTGCTTCTGAGCACCGACCTCGACCCTCGCCAGCTCCAATACGCCGAAGGCGTCCAGTCCGCCGGCGAGGCGCTGCTGGCGATCATCAACGACATCCTCGACTTCTCCAAGATCGAAGCCGGTCGCCTCGAGCTGGAGGTGATCGACTTCGACCTCGTCCAGGTGATCGAGGAGGCCGCCGGCCTGGTGGCATCGCCGGCGCAACGCAAGGGGTTGGAGCTGGTGACCTCATGCCCGGCGTCGCTCCCAGGCGGCGTGCGGGGCGACCCGGCCCGGCTACGTCAGGTCCTGCTCAACCTGGCCTCCAACGCGGTCAAGTTCACCCTCGATGGGGAGGTCGTCCTACGGGCGCAGCTGGTGGGCGACTCCGGCGACGAAGTCACGATCCGCTTCGAGGTCACCGACACCGGGATCGGGATCAGCGAGGCCGACGGCCAGCGGCTCTTCGAGCCGTTTTCCCAGGCCGACGCATCCACGACCCGGCGCTTCGGCGGGACCGGCCTCGGGCTGGCCATCTCCCGCCGGCTGGCGGCGGCGATGGGCGGCGAGCTCGGGTTCGAGAGCGTGGTGGGTCGCGGAAGCACGTTCTGGTTCACGCTGCCGCTCCAGCGTCAGGCCGTTGCCGCCGCACCGGTGCCGGCGCCGGCCGCCGGCGTGTCGGTGCTGGTCGTCGACGACAACGCGACCAGCCGGACGGTCCTGCGGGAACAGCTCGGGGCCGGCGCGGACGAGTCTGCCGACGGCGTTGGCGCGTTGCGGATGCTGCGCGCCGCGGCCGCCCGGGGGCGGCCATACGGGTTCGCCCTCATCGACGCCGGCATGTCGGGGATGGACGGCGTCGAGCTGGTCCGGCGGATCGCCGCCGACCCCGCCCTCGCCACGACCCGGCCGGTCCTCCTGGTCACGGCCGCGTCGGCCGCGGGCCGGTTCACCTGCCCGCCTGGCGTGACCTGCCTCACCAAGCCCGTTCGCGTCTCTCAGCTCGCCGAGGCGCTGCAGGCCGCCGGCCCGCCGACCGTCCGGGCGTCCTCGCTGCCGGCCACCCCCCCGCCCGAGATCCGGGGCCACGTCTTGGTGGTGGAGGACAACGCCAGCAACCAGCTCGTCGCCGTGGGCATTCTCCGCCTGCTCGGCTACCGGGCCGACGTGGCGTCCGACGGCACGGAGGCTCTCGACGCGCTGGACCGGGTCCGCTACGACGCCATCCTCATGGACTGCCAGATGCCGGAGATGGACGGGTTCACCGCCACCCGGGAGATCCGCCTGCGGGAGGTCGGCGGTCGCCACACGCCCGTCATTGCCATGACCGCCGGCGCCAGCGACTCTGACCGCGACCAGTGCCTGTCCTCCGGGATGGACGACTTCCTCTCCAAACCGGTCAAGCCGCGCGACATCGACGCCATGCTCACCCGTTGGGTCGTGGCTCGCGACGCCGGCACCGGCGAACCCGCTCTCGACCATGCCGTCTTGGAGGAGCTGCGCCAGCTCACCCCCGACGGCTCGCTGCTCGCCGACATCGTCGATACGTTCCTGGGCACTGTCCCCGACCACATCTCCCAGTTGGAAGCTGCGGTCGCCGCCGGCGAAGCAGGCGCCGTCCGCCAGTGCGCCCACCGTTTGCGCGGCGAATCCAGCGCCGTCGGTGCCGTCGAACTCGCCGCCTTGTGCAAGTCGCTCGAGGAGCAGACCATTGCCGGCCGCCTCGACGGCGCGCCGGCGCTGGCGTCCTCCATTGCCTCGGCCTTCGAGCGCGTCGCCGGCGAGCTGCGCGCCAGCGTGGGGGCACCGGTCCGATAGCTGTCGGCGACGGCCGATCCCGGGGCGACCCGGTCGCGTCATCCGCCGATCAGCCGGGCCGCCAGTTCAGCGTTGCGTCGTCCGAAGTCGACGTAGCTCGGAGGCGTCGCCTCGCCCCGAGGACGCGCGCCATGTCCCGGCCGGACCCGGTGAGCGCCTCAGACGCATAGGCAACCGGCAACATCCGGCGGAGGCCCGCCACGGCCAGCCGGACCTTCGTGCCGCCGAGGTACGGACCGAAATGGCGAGCCGCCTCGGACGGCTGTCGTTCGTGCACCATCGCCACCCCTGGCGACCTCAGACCGCAGTCCAGCCTGATGAAGACGGGCACCTCCTGGCCACCGATCGCACGGTTCCAGCGCGGCCGCCGGAGTCGAGCAGGTTCCGTTCCAGCCACGCCGCTTCGTGTGTCGAGTCGCAGGCGACCGCCTCGACGCGCGCGATCTGAGCCACCATCCGAGCGAGCCGCTTCCGATCACCTAGATTGCCCCAGTAGGAGAACACCCGGGAGCGGAGGTTGGTGGCCCGCCCGATGTAGAGGGTCGAGCCGGTCTCTGCTCGAAACCGGTAGACGCCAGGCCCGGCCGGCAGGAGGGCGAAGGTTGCCGGCGCCTTCGCACGGGACGCCGCGTTCATCGGCCCCATCATGCAGCACCCGGCGTTCAGTCCGTCGCCAGTTCCAGCACCGCGTCCGGCCCGTAGAAGGAGCGGCAGGCTTCGCTGTGCTCCCACGGCCGGGTGTAAGGGGTGAGGTAGTTGAAACGCAGCCGCGGCGGCTCGGGGCGGGCATGGCCGGCGATCAGCTGCTCCATGGCCTCAGCGTTGGGATGGCGGAACCGCTTTCCGTTCGTCGAGATGAGATAGTCGCCGGCGGCCAGCACCGACATCAGTTGGGGGGTCATGTTGCTCCTGCTCCCGTGGTGGGGCAGCTTGAACCCGTCCAGCGCCATGCGCCCGTCACCGGAATCGCCCCGCTCGCGCACCCAGCGCTGCACGCCGGCCCGGAGGACGTCGGCGAAGGCGTCGGCGCCCAGGAGCAGCCGGCGACCGCCGAACTCGGCGACCAGGGCGATGCTCGACCCGTTGGCCTCGGCGTGGTCGAGAGTGCCGCGCCGGCGCTCGTCGCCAAGCGTCTCCGGCCGCAGGCGCATCCGTTTGAACTGGCGGAGGGCCGACGTGCGGTCGCCCGGCGAGAACCCCGCGGCCTCGATCGCGCTCCTCCACTCGGCCCTGAGCCTGATCAGCGTGTCCACCGTGGGCGACACGACAGTCAGGGACAGTCCGCCCGGCGTCGTCCAGCGCTGGAGGGGTTGGGCCTCGTCGTCGGGAACCATCACCCCGGCCATACCGAAGGCGGCGTTCCACGGCTGGTCCTCGTCGTCCAGCAGGGCCCCCAGGAACTCCCCCGCCGCGGGCCCGAGACGGATGGGCGGCTTGAACTTCTCGAGGGTGGCGATGTGGTTCCAGTCGTTGAACCAGAAATCGCCGACCGAGAGGGCCAGCTCCTCGTCCTGGACCATCTTGACCACGCCGTCGATGTGGTCGGCGTCCACATGGCTGACGACGAGGAGCTCCAGACGGCGGGTGCCGTCCGGCGCCGCCGGGATGGCCATGAGCCGCTGGCGCACACCGGCGTAGGCGTTGCCGGGCCCGCCGTCGATCAGGGACCGATGCGTCGCCTCCGTACCCACGCCGTACTCCAGCAGGAGGGCGTCGCCATGCTCGGCGGGAAGCATCTCGAGTCGCAGCATCAGACCTCCGTGGGTAGCAGCCAGTCGGCGTCCCCGTGGCCCACGACGAGCAGGCCTAGCACCACGTCCTTGGCCAGCAAGGCCCGGCGGACCTGGAGCAGGGCATCGCCCAGGGTGCTGTCGAGAGCTCGCACCGCGGCGGCCAGCTCGGACACCAGGGCCTGGGCCGCGCCTGAGGCCTGGTCGACGATGAGCTCGCCCAGGGTGCAGACCACGACCGACGCGCCCTGCCGGCGGAACTCGCCGGCGAAGTTGTCGAGGGGCGTGTCGTCGAGGCCGGTGTTGCAACCCAGCAGCACGACGATCGGGCCCGGCAGCACGCCTCCGGAGCCGACGTGCGCAGGTTCGATGCCGCCGGCGGGAAGCAGGGCGTGGCCCATCTCCAGGGAGCTCACCGGCGGGTCGCGCCGGCCGTCCAACTCGTGGTGGGGCACGGCGACGAGGATGGCCGGCGACCGCTCCTTCACCTCCGCCTTCCAAGACGACCAATCGGCGACCGACACGGCGTGGCCGAACGCAGCCTGCGCGGCGCTGACGACGGCGGCCAGGTCGCCGGGCGCCACCCGCTCGGAGGAACCGACGACGGCCCCGGTCAGGGCCCGCAGGCGCTGGCGACCGTCGACCCGCTCGGAACGGACGGCGAAGGTGGCGCCGTTCGGGTCTCCGGAGAGGGCGGCGTGGCGCTCGATCACCTTGGACAGGCCCCAGAAACGCAGCGGGCAGACCGGCGGGTCGGCGGTGGCCGCGTCGGGCCCGCCGCCGGCGCATCCCGAGCAGTCGCCGGCCGCGAGGGCGGCCCGGAACGTGGGGCAGAGCCGCGAGCCGTCGGTCGGCTGGGGGCCGTCGTAGACCAGTTCGAGGGGCAGGAAGGCGGTGGGGTCGGTGGACACGATCTGGAGGCGGTGGGCGGCGCGCAGCTCTTCGGCGATGAGGTCGGCGATCGAGGCGTTGAGGCGCCGACCGTGGAAGGCGAGGTCGCACATGAGCCGCTCGAGCTCGTCCTCGCCGTGGGCCAGGAGGTCGGCGCCGGCCTGGATGCGGTCGACCAGATCCCGGGCCTCCACGCCCAGCTCGTGGACGTCGATCGTCAGCGCTGAGGTCCGGGCGCCCGCCACCACCGTGGTGTTCCCGTCGGTGAGGAAGCTGGCGCCGGTGCCCGAGGGCATCGGCCGGGCGACGTCGCGTACGCCGTCGACCACCAGCTCGATCTCGCCGGCGTGGGCCCGCTCGGCGGCCAGGTTCGGAACGATCGCCCCCCGGAGCGTCGCCGCCTGGAGAATCGTCGCCCCGCGGTACACCGCGACCAGGGCGCGCACCTCTGCCTCGGCGGGGGCGACGGTCAGCTCGAAGGGTGCGATCGTCGACTCCAGGTCGCCCTCCGGGGGCAGCCAGAGCGGCTGCTCCTGGACCCGGCCGCCGTGCACGAGCCGGACCACGAGCGCCACCTCGGCAGAGCGGGTGGGAGGGAAGATCTCGTTGGCCCGTATGGAGCCCCTGCGCCCGATGGAGACGTCCACCGTGTGGGTGGCGCCGGCGACGAAGGCTCGCAGCACCTCCTTGCCGCCGACGCTGACGCCGGCCTGGAGCCAGCGAATCGGCGGATCCCCGGCGTCGTCCGGTGGGGGTTCGTCGCCGGCCGGCATCTCGGCCGACGGGGGAGGCTCCTCCCGCGGCGGCGGGGGCGGCGATGTCGGCAGGACCGGGGGCACGGGCGGCGCCGAGGATGGGACGCCGGCCCCGCCAAGGTCGATACCGACGACCGTCCCGTCATTCCGGTCGACGTCCTGGCGGATGCTGACGTCGGCCCGGATCGCCGCCCCCTCCCCCCGCAGGCCGATGACGACCCCGCCGGCGGCATTGGTCTCGACGACCTGGTGGAGCTGCAGCCGGAGGTTGGCCGCGAATGATGCGCCGGCGGGCGTGCTCGGGAAGAGCACGCCGTCGGGCGACCGCATGTAGAGCACCGGCACGCCCCAGTCGAAGTCCCTTCGCCCCGCCTTCCCCTTCATGCCGAGCCTGCCGGCCGCCACCGCCTCGTCGACCGAGAGGCCGGCGGCCAGGGCAGCGTAGAACATGTCCATGAACGCCAGCGCGAGGTCGTCGAGGACGTCGTACTGCATCGCCACGACGGCGGCGACGCCTTGGCGCACCAGCGCCGGCGCCACGCCGGTCCAGGCCGACACACCGTCGCGCCGTCCCGAACCGCACGCCCCGAGCACGGCCAGCCGCACCCCGGCCTGTTGCAGCACGCCGGCCAGCTCCTCATCGGCGAACGGCTCGCCGCGGCCGGCGCCCCCGGCGGGGCCGTCCTCCAGCAGCAGATAGCCGCTCCCGGTCAGCGCCCCGGTCCGGCGGTCGACGGCGTCGTCCTGGAACCCGCCGTGGCCGGCGAAATGGAAGACGTCCGCGCCCCCCAGCAGGCGCCGGCGGAGCTCCTGGGCGGTGGCGTGCTCGACGACGGGCTCCCACTCCACGTCCGCCCCGCCGGCGGCGAGGGCCCGAAGGGCGGCGTCGATGACCGCCCGTTCCTTGTCGAGCTTGAGCGGCCGGGCGCCGGTGGGGCTCGCCGTCGCCACCACCATCCGCACCAGCCCCCCGAGCCGGCCGAGGGCCGGGTGGGCCACGGGCAGAGCCTCGTGGCGCACGAGCGACACCTGCGGGTTCAGGACGAGGAAGTACGTCTGGCTCCGCTCGCCGGCATGCAGCTGGAGGTAGGCGTACTCCCAGGGCAGCTGGGCCAGGACAGGGTCGCGGAGGAGCACGCGCACCCGCACGCCGCCGTCCTGCCCCGCGGCCCGCAGCGCCTGCACGAAGAGGTGCCGCACCTCTCCCGCCGGGAGCAACCGGTCGGCCAGCGCCTCACCGAGCAGGAACAGATCCTCCTCGTCGATGCGCTTGCGGTCGAGGTCGTCCAGGAGGTGCGCCAGCTCGCCGCGGCGCAGCTGCACCGGCACGGCCGCGCTCTCCCCGACGGCCGACGACGGCAGGACCGCCACCTGGTAGGTGTCGCCGGCGGCGTCATACGAGCGCAGCTCGAGGACGAAGTCGTCGTAGGTGCGCGCCGTCGTGCTCATGTCAGCCGAGGAACCAGAGGGCCCAGAGCCCGGTGAACCACACCAACTTGTCGAGGCGCAGCGCGACCCGGACGGCGGCGGCCTCTGGCCGCCGGGCCAGGGCGCCGACGTTCCACAATGCCGGGCCCACCGCGCCCAGGAGCACGCCGGCGCCATAGATGACCCCGGCGCGGCCGGCGACGAGGGGGAGGAGAGCGGCGGCCACGAAGCCGAGCGTGATGGTGCGGAACACCAGCAGGCCCTGCACCAGGCCGAGCCGGGTGCCGACGGTGCGCAGGCCGGCGGCCCCGTCGGCCTCCCGATCCCCGATGGCCTTGAGCACCTCGTCGGCGAAGATGAACAAGAACATGATCAGGGCGGCGAACCACGTCGACGCCGTCGGGCTGCCGCCGGCCAGGCTCCCGTACAGCACCGGCGTGGCGGCCATGAGGCCGACGAAGGCGTTCCCCACCAGGACGGTGCCCTTCAGCCGCACGGAGTAGACGACTCCGGCGGCCAGGCAGGCGACCGCCATCACCGCGAGGTCGGCCTCGCCGAAGGCGAAGGCGACGAGGCAGCCACCCGCTCCGAGTGCCCACCACAGGGCGACCGCCTCCCGCCGGGTCACCCGGCCCGACGGGATGGCCCGCCCCGGGTTGCCGAGAACGTCGGCGTCGGCGTCACGGAGATCGTTGACGACGTACGACGCGGCGAGGATCAGGCAGACGACGAGCATGCTGGCCGCCACCCGGACCGGGCCGGCGCCATCGCTCCCGTCGCCAAGGTGCACGCCGAGCAGCGTGGCCAGGGCGGAAGCCAGGCAGTTCTGGGGGCGCACGAGGTCGAAGACCCCGCGCAGCCTGACACCGAGGGTGCGCGGCCCGGCGGCCTGGTGTCGCACTACGGACGACCGCCTGGTCCGGCCATCGCACCTGGTCGCCGGCGAAGGCGGCCGGCAGTCGCCCGCACGCCGTGGCCCGCCCAACGAGCGATGTCGGGGACGCCCCCGTGAGACGCCAAGGGGAGGATGTACAGCGCGGCCACGATCACGATCATGCCCGGGTTCAGGCCGGGCAGGAGGAGGATCACCGGGACGGCCAGCAGCGTGACCAGGTGCACCATCCCGGCCGTCCGCAGCATCCGGCCGTCGGTGCGGGAGCGCAGGGTCACGGCGAGGAAGCGCGACGCCAGCACCGTCGCCAGCACCAGCAGCGCGACCACCACCAAGCGGCCGCGCCGGGTGTAGCCGGCGTCGTCGCGCAGCACCGAGAGCCAGAGCACGCCGAGGGCGACGGTGTGGAGCGCGACCGCGTAGATCACCAGCCCCCGAGGGAACCACACGCCACCGTCGGGCGCCGGCTCGGCGCCGTAGACCAGGGCCGTCGACCGGACCCCGAACTGCCGGTCGACATGCAGGTCGCGAACCGACCCGTGGATGCCGTTGGCCATGACGACCCACACCACGGTGAACGCGGCGAAGGTCCAGACCAGCGCGCTCCACCGCCCTCCGGTCATCGTGGCCGCGGCCAGGAGCAGGGCGGCCCATGAGATGCCCTGGACCGCGTCAGTCACCGGCGGGACCGGAGCCCGCTTGCCGTACAGGTTGTAGACCGACATCGTGGCGACGGCCGTCACGACCAAGGCGCCGGCACCGGGCCCGCCGAAGGCGACGGCGACCGCCAGCGCCACCGGCACCGGCACCAGCCCGGCCACCAGCGCCACTCGGGGCCGTATCCACCCGGTCACCAGCGGGCTCACAGGCCGGGCCACCCTGTCGATGGGCAGGTCGACGAGGTCGTTGGTGACGTAGGCGAAGACGTGGAAGCAGAGAGCGACGGCGAGGACGCCGGCGAAGGCCGCCGGCGGCGGTCGGGAGTCGGCGGCGAACGCGCCCAGGGCGGCGACGAGCACCGTTCCACCGAGGGCGGAGCCTCGGATGAAGCACCCAGCGGCGTACAGCTCGTGGCCCATCCCCACCGCCGACCCCCCGGATCGCGTCCCGACCGAGGGCAAGGGTACGGCACGGCTGGCCGGTGGGGCGACGGGCTACCGTGGGTAGCGGAGGCGCTGCCGGTGCAGGGACGGGCGGGAGTCGGGTGACAGACAACCAGGGCGCTCCCCCGGCGAGCCCCGACGACCCCCGCGCCCCGTCGCCCCAGGTCGCGGTGGGCGCCGGCCGCTTCGCCGGCCGCTTGTGGGCCCTCGACGCGGTGCGGGCCTGGACCCTGGACCCCCAGACCCGCTACTTCGTCGTCCTGGGCGAGCCGGGCGCCGGCAAGTCGACCTTCGCCGCCTGGGTGGCCGGCCACGGCCGGGTGCCCGAGGATCCCGGCGCCGCCGCCCACCTGCAGGAGGTGCGCGGCCGTTGGAGCGCGGTGCACATCTGCCGGGCCAAGGCCGGCGGCACGGTCGACCCGAAGACCTTCGCCAGCTCGATCTCCCGCCAACTGGCCAGCCGGATGGCCGGGTTCGGCGATGCCGCCCTGCGCTACCTTGCCCCGGAGCTGCAGATCACCCAGGAAGTGCGGGAGAACTACGGCGAGGTGGTCGCCGTGCGAGCGGCCGAGATCATCGTCAACAGCCGCGACGCCGATGACGTCTACGACAAGGCGGTCCGCCAGCCCCTACGCGACGTCGCCGCCACCCGGCCGGAGCTCTTCCCGGTGTTCATCCTCGTCGATGGCATGGACGAGGCATGGGGCCGCCCGGAGCCGAACATCGTCACCCTCCTCGAGGGCTCCCAGGATCTGCCCGGCGTCCACTTCATGGTCACCACGCGCGACCTGCCGGCGATCATCGAGCGCCTCACCGGCCGGACCCGCCTCGACCTCTCGGCGGCCGAGTTCGGGACCGAGAACGACGGCGACGTCCGGGCGTTCGTCGAAGAGCGCTTCGTGGCTGATCCACGCCTGGCTGCGGCCGCGGCCGATGCCGAGCGGCAGCAGATCGTCGACAACGTGGTCGCCCGGGCCAGCGGCAACTTCCTCTTCGTGGAGTTCCTGCTCGACGAGGTCGCCGCCGGCGCCCGCCCCGTCCAGGATCTGGCCGGCTCGCCCTCCGGGCTCTACCCCCTCTACCGCCAGTACCTGGACCGGCTGCTGCCCCAGGTGGCGCAGCCCGGCGGCGCCGACCGCTGGGCCGAGACCTACCGGCCTCTGCTGGGCAGCCTCAGCGTGGCTGTGCCCAACGCGCCCGAGGCGACCCTCCCCCGGTGGCTCGACTGGGAGGACGAGGACCTTGATCTCCGGCTGGACGAGGTCCGCCAGCTCTGGGAGGAGATGACCGACGCCGCCACCCAGGACCATGGCTACCGGGTGTACCACCGATCCCTCGGCGACTTCCTGGGCGCCCGCGAGTATCCCGACGAGGGCGCGACCACCAGGAACCGCTACTTCGCCGCCCCCAAGACCCAGCACGAGCGAATCGCCGAGTACTACCTCGAGGGCGCCGGCGACTGGACGCTCAGCGACGCGTACGGCCTGCGCCAGGTCGTCACCCACCTCCGGATGTGGCTCGAGCTGGAGACCGATCCCCGTCAGCGCCAGGCGGTGGCCCGGAAGCTCTACCAGGTTGTACTCGACCCCGGCTTCCGCGCCGAACAGCAGCGCCGGCTCGGTGGTGTCGACGACACCCTCGCCAGCGCTCGCACCGCCCTCGATACCGCACTGCTTCGGACCGACCTCGACATCGCCGGGGAGCTGGTGACCGCGCTGGGTACGGACCTGGATCCCGAGCTGCGGGCGCTGGCGCGGGAGTTCGCCCAGCGCATCCAGGCCGTCGATCCGGAGCGCTTCGAACGGCTGACGAAGAGCCTGCTGGCGTGAGGTTCCGGCTCCCTCGCCGGTCGCCGGCCCCTGCGCTCGGCCCGCCGGAAGGATGGCGCACCGCCTTGCACGCCGCCTTCTTCGTGGGTGGGGCGGGCGGCCATGACGTCTTCGCCTGGGCGGCCGGGTCGCGCAACCGGGAGCAGCGGAGCACGGTGGCGTTCACGCTGTACCTGCTGTGGCGGCGCGACCCGGCCGGCGTGTACGAGATCCTCGACGCCCTCGGCCGCCGGGTGGGCCCGTTCCCCGTCGGCCGGACGTCTCGGATGCTGCAGACGTTGAGCGACGCCTCCATCACCATTTACATCAACCACCCCGAGCGGCCCGACGTGACCGAGCGCACCAGCGAGCTCTGGAGGGATGTACTGAAGGGACGCCTGCGGCTGCATCGCCGGCGGTGGCTGGAGCCACTGGTGTTCCCGGTGCTCTCCACGGTCTTCTCACGACGGATCCTCGAGACCGCTCTGCTCGGCCAGCGCCCGGAGGAGTTCTTCGGGGCGGCGCCGGACCTGCGGGCCCGTTTCGCCCGCGTTGTGCCCCTCGCCGACCCGACCCACCCGCTGGGACGGGAGGAATCGGCCGGCGACCTGGCGGCGCTGCTCGAGTCACCCGTGCGTCTGCACAACGTCCTCGCCGCTCTCGTCGTCGCCGTCCGGGCCGCCCACGACTTCGAAGCCACCGAGCCCCTCGTCCGGGAGCTCCACGCCGGCGTGGACGCCCACGGACGGCTGTGGCTGCTCCAGGCCTTCGCCGTGCTGCTGCCCGAGACGCCCGCGGCATGGCTGCCGCTCGTCGAGGAACACACTCGCGACCTCCTCGAGCGCGACCGGGAGACCTTCCTCAGCCACGACGAGGGCAGGCTGGGCGACTTCGACATCATGCTCCTGCCCCTCGGCCTGGCCTACGCCAAGTCGGCGGAGGTCGAAGGCATGCCCTGCATCGACGACGCGCTGGCCGGCGCGCTCGAGGCCGGCGACGGCGCCTTCCTGGCCCGGGTGCTGGAGGCGCTGGCCCCCGTCGGGTTCCACCATCCCGAGGTGCTGTTCCGGTCACTGCGCCCGCTCATGGGACACCTGCTGGACCTGCCGGCGGCGGTCCCCGCCCTGGCCCGCACCCTGGCCGACATGCGCACGGTGTGGTTCGACCAGGTCGACCTCTTCCTGCGAGCCTCGCCGGCGAGCCCGGAGTTCCGCCAGGCGGTGGCGGCGAAGACGGACCCCGAGCGGATGCGGCGGCTGGTGGGCTGGGTCGGCATCTACAACAACGCCGTCCACCAAGCCCTGCACTACCCGCGCATGCGCCGCATCCTGCTGCTGGGCGGGCTGCAGGAGCTGGCGGCGGCCACGTCGCCCAAGCGGTTCGTGCTGGGCTACACCCGCCCGGTGTTGCAGTTCCTCCACGACAGCGACTTCGAACTCATCCGGTGGACCCTCCCGGAGGAGTCCCGACCGGCCTGAAGACGGCGGGGAGCGGGTGGAGGGGCGTGCCCAGCTTGAGGTGCAGGTTCACCATGGTCTGCGCATACGCGGTCGCCATGACCGCCCTCGTCTTGTCCCGGCCGAGGGGCCAGAACTGGGTGCCGGTGGCGTGGGCGACCCGTACCTGGGTGGCCCACTCGGGCTCGGACATCGCCCCGTCGAGCCAGGTGACGGCATCGGTCCCCCGCTGCCGGTCCGACCAGCGGCGGGGCAGCAAGTAGGGGCTGGAGCTGATGTGGACAAGGGTGCCCGCCGGCGTGCCGGCGTCGAACCATTCGATGAGGCGCTGGCGGCGGACGCTGTTCCCGTTGTCGTACAGGACGTCTTTGACCTGGAGGAGGCCGAGCAGCTCGCCCAGGATCGGGACGGTCCCCTTGCCGACCTTGCGGTACCCGAGCGCGCCGGACGCGTTGGCCACGACGACGAAGTCTCCGATCCGGTTCTTCCAGTCGGCGAGGACGGCCGCCGCGGCCGGTTGCGACGTGACCGCGCTGCGCCTGGCCAGCCGGTCGATTCGGTCGGCGAGCCCGAGCGGCCACTGGTCGCCCATGTTGTCGTACACGCCGCCATCCGACAGGGCCAACCAGCCGGCCGCGTGGTCACCTCCGACCAGGCCCATCCCCGAAGTGCGGACCCAGCGGGTGGGGAAGGCGCCGGGGAGGTTGGACGACGCCTGGATGGCCACCCGCACAGGCAGGGCCGGCTTCGACCCCAAGCCCAGGTCGAAGCAGTAGACAAAGTCGCGACCAAACGCGGCGTGATGGCCGGCGCGCAGCTCGGTGGCCAGGAAGACGTGCAGCGGCTCCGAGTTCAGTCCGCCAAGGCTGTCGTCCCGCCCCGGGCACAGGCTCCCCAGCGACCGGCCGAGGCACCATCCCACCACCGGGCCTCGGAGGAGGGCGACCGTGCCCAGCAGGACCACGCCGCCGACGACGAGGAGCGGCTGGGGCCAGAGCCAGACGACGAGGCCGACCAACCCCAGGAGGACGTGGATGTAGAGCCACAGCTCGATGCGGTTGAACACCAGATCTCCGCAGGTTGCCGCACCGACCACACTGACCACGAGGCTCACGGCGACCGCCGAGGCGGCGATCCCCGGGTGGTTGGTCCCCAGCGCGACCCATGCCCCCAGCCAGCCCAACATGACGAGGGCGAGAGACCAGACCCAGGCCTTCGGGCGACCGGCGAGGCGCTCCCCCAGGGAGTCGGCCCGCTCGGCGAACGCGACGCCAGAGATCGTGTTGTACGGCGGGCCCAGGCCGGCGTGGGCGTTGGCGATCGACCCGCCCGACACCGAGCTGACCATGGTCACCTCTGAGTTAACGCCGGCGTCGACCATGGCCCGGAGCACCCCGAGCCCCCATGCCGTCGCTCGGTAGCCGCCACCTGAGATCGCCACGCCCACCCGCGTTGCCGACATGTCGGCACAGTACTGGGACGCAGCACCCGGCGGCCGTCCTCGAGGCGTCGATGGTGGCCCACCGCCGCCAGACGAGCATCACCTGGTCTCGGCGGCAGCCTTGATGTGCTGGAGCGTCGTCGTCATGCCGTCGTGGAGGTCGGCATCGCGGTCCGCGCTGCCCACCCACTTCTCGGTCAGCCAGGACATGAGCCTCGGGACCGGGGGCTCAGCGTCGTAGGACTCGGTGAGCTTCGTTCCCGTCGAGGTCGGTTCGAAGCGGTAGCGCCACGTGTAGGACCCCATCCCGGGTCCGCTGCGATGGAAGGCGAACTCACGACCAGATTCGGCGGCCGTGACTGTTGGCGTGTTGAACCAGGGCGGTCCGCGTCGACCTTTGTTTCGGGCCTTGAACCGGGCGCCGACGGCAGGCCCGGTTGCTCCCCGAGCCCACCTGCACGAGCGGCACTCCGGGCTCCACTCCCCCATACGGGTGATGTCGGACACCAACGCGTAGACCTGCTCAGGTGGTGCTGCGATGTCGATCGAGATCGAGTCGTGGGTTCGTCGCTCCGTCATGGCTGCGTCTCCAATCCCTCAGTCGCCGGCCGTGAGGTAGCAGGTGAGGCGGTGCAGCATCTGCAGCACGGACAACCAGGTGATGATCTCGACGACCGCCGCCGGCGACACGCCGCTCTCCCGACACGCCTCGACAATGGAGGCGTCGGTCCGGGCAGGGCTGTAGGAGGCAGCGCGGGCCAGAGCCAGTGACGCCGTCTCGGTGCTGGCACCCGCGGGCGACGCCGTGTCGTCGCCTCCGGCGTAGGCGATCGCGTCCCGGAGCTTCTCGCCGTCGATGCCGGCATGACGGGCTAGGGCACCGATGTCGTCGGCCAGGCGCTCGTCGGCCACGACCTCGGCGAAGATCGCTCCCACCAGCACCTTGAGCTCGATGCCCACGACGGAGGATGCCGGATCGAGATTCTGCCGGAGCATCGAGGCGATGCTCCGGCGGGCGCGGCGGGAATGCAGTCGCTCCAACACCGGGAAGTCGTGGCCCGTCCGCTCGGAGAGGAAGGTGGCGACGTCTGGCCACCCACTGGGCGTCGCCCGTTGCCAACGACGATCGAAGCGGATGGCGGCAGGCAGCAGCGGGAGCAGTCGCAGCTTCGTCCGCAGCCCGTCCGCAGCCGGGGCTG
>CAYZMG010000065.1:0-26621 GCA_964479465.1 uncultured Acidimicrobiales bacterium | reverse complement strand
TGGAGCTGATGAAAGGAGCCCTCGCCCAGCAGCACTACGAGCCGCGTGCTTGGAAGCTCACAGGCCCGGACGAAGGTGTCGAGGTTGAGGAAGCCGCCCCCGGGAAGGTCAAAGCGCTCGTCGTAGCCCCCCAGCTCGTCGAAGAGCGACCGCGGCATGAAAAGCCCGCAGCTTTCGGCGAGCGGACCGAACCAGCCGCCGGGGTTGGACAAGGCCAACGCGCCGATCTCGAACAGTCGGTAGCCGTCGTCGGGCCACGAGATCGACTCAAGAAGAGCGTCCTCGACAACCCGGTCGTAGCCTTGGCGGACTGAGCGCGACTGATGGTCGGGGCCGAGGTGCCACGCCATCGTGGCCACGATGGCGCGCTCGGAGAGCCGCAGCCCAAGAAGGGCATGATGCACGACGCCGGGGGTGAACATCCTCGCTCCGTCGAGTACAACGCCGAGGAACTCACCCCTGGCGGCGGCAAGGCCCCGATTGACGGCCGCGGCCGGCGAAGGCGGCGCTTCCTCCATGGAGAGCAGCTGAACGTTCTTGCCGAGCGGCTCCAGGGCGTCCAAGCTCATCGGCTCGCTTGATCCGTTGTCGACGATCAGGATCTCGTAGTCGTCGGCACGGACGTTGCGTTGGACCGGAGGGGACAACGACAGCAGCGTCCGGGGCACCTCCCGCGCCATGTTGTAGGTCACGACGATGATGGATAGCTGCGGGCGACCTCTCGACCGTCGCACGGGTAAACCGTAGTCAGCCGGACTACGCTGGTTCAGATGCTCGAGTACTACGAGCTCCTCCGCCGGATCCATGAGTTTCTGGCCCCCCGCACCTACCTCGAGGTCGGCGTCCGCAACGGGCAGTCGCTGGCTCTCGCTCGCCAGGAGACCAGATGTCTCGCCATCGACCCGGCTATGTCGATCACGTTTCCCCTGCCTCCGGCGACGACGCTCTTCCACAAGACGAGCGACGACTTCTTCGCGGCCCATGACGTACGAGCAGCGCTCGGCGGGCTCCCTGTCGATCTCGCATTCATCGACGGAATGCACCTCTTTGAGTTCGCCTTGCGGGACTTCGTCAATCTGGAGCGGTGGTGCGAAACCACCTCCGTGGTACTCGTCCACGACTGCCTACCCCTCGACGAGGAGACGTCGACGCGTGAGCGGACGACCGACTTCTGGAGCGGCGACGTGTGGAAGTTGGTCGTCTGCCTGCGTCGCCACCGCCCTGATCTCCACATTGCGACGATCGACGTTCCTCCGACGGGGATGGGCGTGATCATGAACCTCGATCCCCGCTCGCGAACTCTGAGCCATCGCCTTGACCGACTCGTCGAAGAGTTCGTCCCTCTCTCCTATATCGACGTGCTGGAGCCGGACAAGGGTGGGCCCCTGAACCGGGTGGACAACGACTGGCACGGAGTCGAGCGGCTCCTCGGCGGTCGCCCTTCGCCCACCGGCGCTGCCTTTCCGGAGGTGTAGCCAGGAGCCGGGACTGGTAGCTTGGTCGCCCGTGGCCATCACCGCGCCAAGCCCGCGGCTGACAGGGCCCTCTCGGCAGCCAAGCCGGCCCCAAGGGTTTCGTTTCCGCCTACGAGAGCTGTTCGAGGCGCGCGAACTGCTCGGGAACCTCGTCCGGCGGGACCTGAAGGTGCGCCACCGAGGGACGTTCCTCGGCATGCTGTGGTCGCTCACCACCCCGCTTCTGATCGTCGCTCTCTACTACTTCGTTTTCACCTTCATCTTCCGCCAGTCACCCGTGCAGGACGTGGCCCGGCCAGACGGCCACGCGGTGCCTTTCGCGGTGTACTTCTTCTCGGGGCTGACCATATGGAACTTCTTCAGCAGCTCTGTCGGCGCGTCGACGGGAAGCATCACCGGGTCCGGCTACCTGCTGAACAAGGTCTACTTTCCTCGCGCCATCCTGCCCATCAGCGTGGTGCTGTCGAGCCTGGTCACCTTCGCCTTCGAGGCCGCCATCCTCCTCTTCGCAACCCTTCTCGTCGTAGGCCTGCCGAGCGTCCACATGCTGTGGGCTCCTGTGATCCTCCTGATCGTCGCCGTGTTCGCCACAGGGCTCGCCCTGCTGCTGTCCGCCGTCACGGTGTTCTTGCGTGACACGGCCCATTTCGTCGCCGTGTTCATGCAACTGTGGTTCTGGGGCACGCCGATCATCTACTCACTCGGGTTTGTCTCCGAGCGACCGGGTCTGGTGCTGTTGCTCAAGTTGAACCCCTTGACCGGAGCGGTCGTGTCCTTCCGAAACGTTGTCGTCCTCAACCATGCGCCGGCCTACAGGCTGCTCGCCTACGACGCTACCGTCGCCGTCCTCACCCTGGTACTCGGGGTCTGGGTGTTCCAACGATGGCAGCGCGTCTTCTCCGAGATCGTCTGATGGCGGCCGTCGCCATCACCTGCGAAGAGGTCTGGAAGAGCTACCGGATCTACCATCAGCGGTCTCACACCTTGAAGGAGAAGGTGCTTTCCCGCCGGAACATGTACGAGGACTTCTGGGCTCTCCGAGGGGTTGACCTGGAGGTACCCGAAGCGGCCACCTTCGGCATCATCGGCGCCAACGGATCCGGCAAGTCCACCCTGCTCAAGACCATGGCTCGGATCCTCACGCCCAATCGGGGCTCGGTGACGGTGAACGGGACGGTGTCGCCCCTCCTGGAGCTCGGCACGGGCTTCCACCCCGAGCTCACAGGTCGCGAGAACGTCTTCTTGGCCGGGTCCCTGCTGGGACGCACGCGGGCCGAGGTCGCGCGCCAGTACGACGAGATCGTCGAGTTCGCCGGCATCGAGGCGTTCATGGACAGCCCGGTCAAGAACTACTCCAGCGGCATGTACGCCCGGCTGGCCTTCGCCGTAGCCATCAGTGTCGACCCGGAGATCCTCATCGTGGACGAGGTGCTCTCCGTGGGCGACGAGGCCTTCCAGCTCAAGTGCTACGAGCGGGTGGCGAGACTGCGAGCTGAGGGCCGCACCGTCGTGATGGTGACCCATGGACTCGAGACCATCCGGACGCTCTGCTCGGAGGCCGCATGGATAGACGGTGGCACGGTTCGAGCCTGTGGGAAGGCCCACGACGTCGTCACCGCCTACCTGAACGACGTCTACTCCGACAACAGCCACGATCACGACGGTTCGCACCCGAGCAATCGGCTCGGCTCGGGTCAGGCCGAGATACTCGACGTCACGTTTCTGGACGGCGACGGCTTGCCGGCGCCGGTCTACCGAACTGGTCAAACCATGACTGTCACCGTCAAGTACCTGGCCCATGAGCAGCTCGACGAGGTCTCATGCGGCATCGAGGTCTACGGGGCCGACAACGGCGCATTCCTGTTCGGTCACAGCTCCCGGCAGGCCGGGATGCGCCTGAAGCTCGACGGCACCGGCACCATCACCTTCGTCGTTCCGAATCTGCCCCTGCTTCAGGGCAGTTACGCCGTCACGGTCGCCCTCGACGAAATGGGGAAGAAGATCTACGCCTATCACGACCGCCGTTACTCCTTCCTTGTGGTGCGGAACCCTGACCTGCCAGACGATGCGGGCATGCTCCACGTGGACAGCGCGTGGAACCTGACACCGGAATCGATCACCGTCCGATGATGCGCAACACCGAAGTACCCCACATGATGACGCTCGTCGAATCGGCCCTCCTACGGGCCGGAACGTCGCCGAAGCGTCGGGGACCGATCTTCCTGACCCCCGACGGCGAGGGCGACATGGACATCTCCCGACTACGCCATCGGGCCACGATCCACATGGAGCTGCCCTCCGGGTCGGACCGGCCGGTCGTCGGTCCGGCCATCGTCTTCGCCAAGCGGATAGTCCGGCGCGGGCTCCGCTGGTACCTGAACCCGGGCTTTGAGCAACAGTCCACGTTCAATCACGCCGTCCTCGATCTGTTCGAGCGGGCCCGCGTCGACAACGAACGACTCCGGAACGAGATCGACCGGCTGCGCAGCGGTGCGCAACCCGGCGAGGCCACGTCGGGAGCGGCGGTCGAGGGCGAAGCCGACCGCCGAGTATGACGAGCTCCGAGCGCCGCCCCGTCGCCGTCGTCATCTTGACGTGGAACGCCTTGGCTTACACCAAGGACTGCCTGTCCACGCTGAAAGACGCCACCGACCATCCCGCCTGGCGGCTCATCGTGGTCGACAACGGCAGCACCGACGGCACCGTCGAGTGGCTGCTCGGGCTCGACTGGGTGACGGTCATCGAGAACGACAAGAACCTCGGCTTCACAAGGGGCTGCAACATCGGCATCGAGGCCACCACGCCCGAAGAGGACGTCGTCCTCATGAACAATGACGTCATGGTCACCGACCGCAGGTGGCTCGAAGCCCTCCAGGACGTGGCTTACGCCGACGACCGGACCGGCGTCGTCGGCGCCCGGCTCGTCGACCCCAACGGCACGGTTGCCCACCTCGGCAGCTACATGCCGCCCCTCACGCTGTGGGGCCAGCAGCTCGGTGGTCTCGAGCGCGACATCAACCAGGCCCGGCGCAACCGGGAGGTGGAGGGTGTGGTCTTCGCCCAGGCCTACATCACCCGCTCCTGCATCGAGCGGGTAGGGCTCCTCGACGAGGAGTTCTTCGCATACTACGAGGACTCCGACTACTGCCTCCGGGTCCAGCAGGCCGGCCTCAAGGTCATGTTCTCGGGCGCGGTTTCGTCGGTCCACCACAACAACGTCACCACCAGGGAGAACTGCGTGGACTTCTGGTCCGTGTTCAACCGGTCCAAGAAGGTGTTCCGGCGCAAGTGGGCGGGCTGGCTCGAGGAGGAGCGCTACGACGGCGACGTGGTGTGGAACTCGGTCCTCCACCGGGCCCCGGGGTACGCCCTCCAGTCCCGCAAGCTGATCGAGGCGCTGCACTTCAGCGGCCTGAAGGTTGCCTATCGCAACGCCTACGGCGACGTCGACGGCGCCACCGACAGCCTCCTCGTGAACGACATCCTCAAACGGACACCGAAGCCGGACGCTCCACACGTCGCGTTCGCCCAGGCTGACGTCTTTCAGACCAACCCCGGCCGGCGCAAGGTGGGATGGACCATGCTTGAGGTCAGCGGCCTGCCGGTGGAGTGGGTGGACGGCTGCAACTCGATGGACGAAGTGTGGGTCCCTGCGTCGTTCAACGTCGACACGTTCCGCCGCAGCGGCGTACACGTGCCTCTGCGGGTGATGCCCCTGGGCGTCGACATCGACTACTTCCATCCGGAGATCGCCGGGTTCCGACCGTCCGACCGGTTCACCTTCCTCTCGGTGTTCGAATGGGGCGAGCGCAAAGGCGTGGAGATCCTGCTGCGGGCCTTCGCCGAGGAGTTCGACGCCGCCGACGACGTGGTCCTCATGCTCTCGGTGTACAACCGCGATCCGGGCGTGCACGTCTACGACGAGGTGGCCAGGCTGGCGCTGGGGTCCACCGCTCCCGTCGTCATCCTGCTCAACGCCGAGTTCGCGCCCTATCAGATGGGTTCTCTCTACCGGTCCGCCGACTGCTTCGTCCTGCCCACCCGCGGCGAGGGCTGGGGCATGCCGGTGCTGGAAGCCATGGCGTGCGGACTCCCGAGCATCGCGACCGATTGGAGCGGACCGGCCGACTTCCTGAACGACGATGTGGGCTATCCGTTGCAGCTCAAGGGGATGATCAAGGCCAAGGCCAAGTGTCCTTACTACGCCGGCTTCGACTGGGCCGACCCCGATCCCGACCACCTGCGGTCGCTCATGCGCCACGTGTACGAGCATCCCGACGAAGCCGCGGCCAAGGGCCTCGCTGCAGCCCGTGCTGTCGTCGCCAACTACACCCTGGAGCACACCGCCGAACGGGTCAAGGCCCGGTTGCTTGAGCTCTACGCCGGGTGAGAGAGGAGGCCCCGAAGGGCACGGTCGCGGTCATCTTCGTGACCGACGAGCCCGAAGACCACCTGCCGACACTGGTGTCGCTGCGGCGGGCGCACCCGGGCTTGCCGGTCCTCTGCGGTGCGCCCGACCCCTCCTTGCTGCAGCCCCTGGTGGACGCCGGCGCCGACGCCGTCTACGCCGCCTCCACCGGGGCGCTCGTGAACCTGGCGTGGGACAAGCACCGTAGTCACGTCCTCGTCGTCGATGGTCACGTCGCCTTTCCGAGCCAGGGCGTCACCGCGGCCATCGGCATCGTCGACGGCGACCTTCGGGTGGCGACGGTGTCGCTGCTGTCCAACGTCGGCGACTGGCTCAGCTTTCCGTACCGCAACCAACCGTCTGTCCAACTCCCGCCAGGTCTCGACGAGGATGTGGTCACCCGCCGATTGCGGTCCGCCCCCGCCGTCGCCCCGGTCCCGATCGCGATGGCGATCGGGCCGGCGGTGCTCCTTTCGTCGATGGCCCTGTCCGCCCTGTTCCCCATGGTGGGCCTCCCCGGCGTCGCCGCCGACGTCACCGTGGCCGAGTTTTCGGCCCGAGCCCGCCAGAAGGGGTTCATCGACGTCTGCGACCCCTCGACCTTCTGTCTACGGTTCGCAGCCGGCCACGCCGACGGCCTGCTCCAGCGGGACACACCCTCGCTCGTCCACGACGTCTTCCGGCGCCACCCGTCCATGCGCGCCCACGTCGAGCACGACCGGGCGAGCGACAACAGCGCGCTGGGCATTGCCCATCGCGTGTGCCGCACGAAGGTGCTCGGCCTCCGGGTCCTCGTCGACGGCTCGTGCCTCGGCCCCCGTGAGATGGGAACCCAGATCCAGACCATCGCACTCGTCGGGGCGCTCGCCCGGTGCGCCGAAGTGGAACATGTGGAAGTGGCGCTGTCGGGCCCCACGGGCGGCTCCACCCGGGAGCTCGCGCGTCATCCCAAGGTCAAACTGACCCTGGCCCCAGGTGGCGACGTCTCCGGATGCGCGACGGTCGACATACTTCACCGGCCCTTCCAGCCCGACGTCTACATGAACATGCAGGCATGGCCGACGGTGGCGGCCCGCACGCTGGTCACGGTGCTGGACCTGATCGCCTATCAGGTGGCGCAATACCACGACTCCACCGACACCTGGATGGCGTACCGGAGCCTCATGCAGGAGACGATGACCAAGGTCGACGGCATCGTCGTGCCCTCTGAGGATGTGCGCAGGCAGCTGGATCTCGAGCGCTTGCCGGTCGAGCCGCAGCGGGTGTCGGTCGTCGGACTGGGCACTGACCACCTCAGCGGAGACGAAGCCGAGGCCGTGCCCCAGGAGCTGCTGGCCCGGGGGATGGTGTCGAACCAGTTCGTGCTCGTACTCGGGTCGAACTACGGGCACAAGAACCGCGACCTAGCCATCCGCACCGTCGATGAGTTGCGGGCGCGGGGCCACGACCTCTCCCTGGTTCTCGTCGGCGCCGCCGTCCCGTATGGCTCCTCCCGTGTTCTGGAGGCCCGCGCCGCCGCCCGGTTGCAGGACGGACTCGTTGCGCTCCCGGACGCTTCGAACGAGGAGCGCAACTGGTTGTTGCGACACGCCTCCATGGTCCTCTATCCCACGTCGGCCGAGGGGTTCGGGTTCATTCCCTACGAGGCGGCCCGCTTCGGCACGCCGGTCGTGCTCGTCGGCGTCGGTCCGCTGGCGCCGCTCGCCGAGCGACTGCCGGTGGTGGCCACCGACTGGCACCCGGCGGCGCTGGCGGATGCCGGCGAACGTCTTCTCGCCGATCCCGGCCTCGCCGAGCAGCAGGCCGCCGCTGTCCTCGGCTTCGGCCTCCAGCAGACGTGGGACGCGACCGCGGCCCGCCTGGTCCACATCTACCGGGACCTCCTCGGCCGGCCACCACTCCGGCCGGCGCCCGCCCGGTAGCATCGTGGTCGGGGGACCCGCTCCCTCCACACCGCCATGGACGACCTCGACACCCGCAGCAACGCTCAGAGCTCGCAAGAGCCGACGGAAGAGGCGCTTTCGCGCCTCTCCCTGGTCCAGGCTCTTCGCGACTTCGAGGTGGCCAACGGCCGGGTGATCGACCTCACCGAGCGGCTGCTCATCACGGCCGAAGAATTGCTGACCGCCCGTCAGGAGTTGGAGGAGATCTCCGCCGAACGCGACGACCTCCGGGTGCGACTCGAGAAGGTCTCCGCCTTGCACGAGGCTCTTGTGGATACCCATGAGCGGACGATGGCCCGCAAGTCGGTCAGGCTCGGCGAGGCGATGTGGGCGGCCCGCCAGTCGATCACCGCCGGTCGCCGACCCGGCTGAGGCGGCCGCCGTGGAAGAGCTGCGCGACCTCGTCGCCCTGTCGGTGCCGGCGGGGAGCCGCGTCCTTGCCGTCGCCCCCGATCCGCCGCTACTCGAAAGCCTGGCCGCACGGAACTGCCGGACCTGGAGCGTGGTGCCCGACGACAGCCCGGCGATGGCGGTCCGGGCCCTGTGCGAAGGGGTCATGGTCGGCGAGCTGGATCAGCTCGACCTGGTCGACGCCTTCCCCGGTCTCGACTTCGACACCGTCGTCCTGATGGGCGCGCTCGCCCACGTCATGTTGCCGGGCTCGCTATTGCGCAAGATCACCAAGGTGCTGGTGGCCGACGGTCGGGTTGTGGCCTCGGTGCCGAACGCCACCCATCACTCCCGTCGCCTGCGCTTCTGGCAGGGAGTGGGGCAAGACGAAGAGGTGGGCCCGGGACGGCGACTCCTACGCGCCTTCAACGGCGAGGGAATCGACGCGCTGATGAACGAGAACGGGCTCGGCGTCGTGGAGAAGCTGCGCGTGAGGCGTGCGCCCGCGGATCCGCCGCCCCACCCGTCGCTGCCGCCGGCGGTGCTGGCCTTCCTCGAGAGCGACGACGAGGCCGACGTCGACCACTATGTGGTGATCGCGTCCCCCGCCGCGGGGCCCAGCGTCGCTCCTGCGCTGGCCGAGGAGCTCCAGCGCCGGCTTCACCGCGCCGAGGAGGAAGTGTTCGCTCGCCAGACCGATCTGGCCACCCTCGAGCATGAGCTGGCGACCCTCCACCTCGACCTGGTGATCAAGGATGACTTCGCCTTGGAGCTGCAGGGCAGGCTCCGGACCGCGGAGGCAAAGGTCGCCGCCACCGAATTGGACCGTGACCAGATACGTGCTGCTCTCGACAGCGCCAAGCATCAGCTCCGTGAGCAGGCACGGGAGATGGACGGGCTCCGACGGGCGACGCAGAGCGGCGTCCTGTCGCTGCTCTACGACCGGATCAGGCCCGGATCCGGTCGCCGCCGGCATACATCCGGGACCGCCGACCCGACGACGTGAACGGTCCCAGGCAGAGGATCGTCCTACCCGCGCCCGAGCATCCACGGGTATCGGTCATCATCCCCGCCTGGCGGCGCCCCGACCTCCTGCGCCGCTGTCTGGCTTCGCTTGCCCGTCACCGGGCCAACTGCGCCTCGTTCGAGACCGTGATCCTCCTCAACGGTGCCACCCCCGAGGTGGCCTCGGTAGTCTCGGATGAGACCGAGGGTGCCCGGGTCGTCCACTCGCGGGTGAACCTGGGCTTCGGCCGAGGCAGCAACCGGGCGGCGCGAAAGGCGACCGGAGAGTTCCTCGTGCTCCTCAACGATGACACCGAGGTGCAAGAGGGCTGGCTGGACGCTCTCGTTCAGGCGGCTGACGCCCACCCCTCAGCCGGGGCGGTGGGCAGCCGGATGGTCTCCTACGACGGCCGCCTTCTGGAGGCGGGGGGGCTGGTCTGGCGGGAGGCGGTGGGAAGCCACGTGGGCCGGGGGCTTCCCGAGTCGACCAACCACTATCGCTTCCTTCGCGAGGTCGACTACTGCTCGGCCTCCTCGCTTCTCGTGCGGCGCACGACGTGGGATGCAGTCGGCGGCTTCGACGAACGGTACTTTCCGGGGTACTACGAGGACGTCGATCTCTGCCTTTCCATACGCCGGCTCGGTCAGCAGATCCTCTTCCAGCCCCGTTCCTGCGTCCGGCACTTCGAGTCGGGAAGCCTGGACTGGGACTCGCCGTACAAGGACTTCATCGCCTCCCGCAGCCAGGCGCAGTTCTTCTCCAAGTGGTGGGCCGAACTGGAAAGGTTCCCGGCGGTGCCCGGCACCGACGACCTCTGGGAGTCCTCCATCGTGGGGGAGCGAGCTTTGCTCGCCGCTCGGCGCTTGTCCCGGCGCATCCTCGTCGTGGACTGCGGCGGCGGCCCAGCCAGGGATTCGTCCCGCCTGGCCTCGGCGGTGGTGGACCTGGCCGGGCGGCGCGCCGCCGTCTCCGTGTTCATCGATGGCAGAACCGATCCCAGCGGGTACTTCGCCGACCGGGGAGTGGAGGTCCTCGACGGTGAGCTCGTCGCCCACCTCAGCGGGCCGTTCAGCTACGACGCCGTGCTCTTCCGTCGGGCCGCCGGCTTCGAGGCCTACTCGCCGGCCGTGCGAGCCCTGCAGCCACTGGCCGCTGTGCTCTACGACGTGGAGGACGCGACGTCCGAGGTCCTGCAACTGCCGGAGGCCGCCAGGTCCGCCGCCGGCAGTCCCGTCATCCGGGCCGACCGCGTCCTCTGCGCGACCGCCTTCGATGCCTCCCTGCTGACCATGGTGCCGGGAAGGGCGCCGCTCGCTCTGGTCGCACCGCCCTCCGAGCCGCAGGCCAAGCCACAAGGAGGGTCGCCGTGGGCGCCGGTGACGCAGTCGTGGGCGGATGCCGTCCGTGCCGCCCGGTGGGACGTGCTCAGAGGCCGACGGGGCGACCGTGCGTGCGGTGGGCGACGACCGTGAACAGCTCGTAGTCGCCAAGGGCGCCGCCTTGCACGTGGTAGGAGACATGGGAGTCCTCGAAACCGAGGACTCCCAGGAAGGCGGTGACGAGCCCGGGCGACAGGAACCACCAGGTGTCGGGCGGGGTGGCTGTCGTGAAGTCGGGGATGAAGCGCATCACCGGCAGCTCGCTCTCGGCGACGCGCGTCGCGGCCTCACCGGCGGCCTTCGGGCCGATGACATCCGTCACCACCATGGTGCCGGCGGTGAGGAGCGATCCTCGGTACAGCGCCTGGAACGGGTCACGCAGGTGCAGCAGCACGGAGCAGTAGGTGGAGATGTCGACCGGACCGATCGCTTCGGGGATCTCGTACACCGTGCCGTAGACAACTTTGGCTTCGGATCGGAAGGCGCGGTGGGCGAACCACCAGCCGTTGTTGAACTTGCGCATCATCGCTCGGCGCTCGGAGACGAAGTCCTGCCTTGACCCGGCTGCGAACGGCACCATGTCCCATGCCTGGTCCTCGGAGAGGTCGTAGGCCACCACCTCGGCGCCCTGCCGTTCCATCCAGTAGCAGAGGAAGCCGGATGCGGTGCCCACCTCGAGCACCCGCTTCCCTCCGTAGGCGACGCCTCCCGCATAGGCCTCGACCCCCTGGCGGAGATCCCACTGGCCCTGGACCAGCCCGTGACCGGGAATCTCCATCGTGTGGTAGAAGAAGCAGTCGTCGGGGTCGGTGACCAGCCGAGGCTCGGCGTACGGGGCGGTCACTGGTCCATTGGGCCGGTCATACCCGTTCGGGATAATTGGTCACGTCGTCGAACACGATGCCGGCGGCGTACGACTCGGCCGCCAACCGGTCGGCGTTGGGACCCCAGCCGAACACCCCGACCCGGTCCGGCAGCCGCCCGAGCAGCGCAGCCAGGGTGGCGAGGGGGGCTTCGGAGGACACGCTCAACTGGGCTGAGAACCCGGCGAAATGGCCGGTGAACGCCATCGCCCCCTCGCGGGGATCGATCACAAACTGGATGGCACCTTCCGGACAGGGCCGCGGGATCGCCGTCGCTTCCACCGTGTAGCCCCAACGCCGGGCCGCAGCGCGGACGACGGCGCCGGCCCCACGTTCCTGGAGTGGAGGGAGGACGCCTGAGCACGTGAAGTCGAGCAACTGGGAGCGGTACTGCGGATGGCGGAAGTCGATGATCCGCTCGTTGTGCGCGACGGACATCTGGTGCAGGCCGACCACCCCAGCGTCGATGGTCGACCCTCGTCCGAGGTGATAGACGAACGTCCCCGGAGCGAGCAGTGAGCGCAATCCGGCCGAGCGGGCCCGGAGGTTCCAGTCCACCTCCTCGCAGTACCCGCGACCGTAGACGGGATCGAGTAGCCCGACCTGGCGCAACGCCGGGGTGGGCACCAGCATGCAGAAGCCGACCCCGGTCGGGACATCGAGCACCGACGCCGCAAACTCGTCGTAGAGCCGGGCCGAGATCCAGTCGACCATGTCCGGCCTCGACACCGATGGGTCGCTTTCGTCGTTGGGGAGGGAGTACAGCGACGCCGCGTTCGACCACGCGGTGACGGAACCAACCGAGGGCTGCGAGGACGCCACCTCGACCAGCACGTCGGCCAGATTGGCCGGGAGGACGACGTCGGAGTTCAGCAGGAGCAGGTGGTCGTAGTCGCGGGACAGGGCCCACAGGGCGGCCAGGTTCATGTTGCGTGGGATTCCCAGATTTCGCGGGGACCGGTAGCACGAAACGTCGAGCTCAGCGCAGCGGCGGGCCAACTCCTCGCTCCAACCGGGCTCGGGGCTGCAGTCGTCGAGGACAAGGACGTCGACGTCGACCGTCGCCGCGGTGCGCAGGCGGACCGCCGACTCGACGCATGCCGGCACGAACTCGCGTCCGTTGTAGACGAGGATCGCCGCCAACACGCGCACGGTACGGGCGGGCGGGGGCACTGAGGGATTCTAACGACTCCCCGTGCGATCGCCAGGTGGCGTCTGGACGAGGGGTCCGCCTCGTTGACTGAGTAGCCAGCCTCGGCCGGCGCGGGTAGCTTTGGCCGGAGATGGGTTCCATGACCGAAGCAGAGATGGCCGAGCTTCCCTGGCCCGGCGATGAGTTGGTCCTCCGGGTGGCCGGCGGTGAGGACAGGGAGAGCTTCTACCGATCGGGCCAGCAGTCGGTCCGAGACATCGAGGCGGTCCTCTCCGTCATCGGCCGCGAGATGGCGTCGTTCGAGACCATCCTGGACTTCGGCGCCGGCTGCGGCCGCATCATGTTGTGGCTCGAGAAGCTCGCCGCCTCCTCGTCGCTCCACGGCGTCGATATCGACAAGCGGGCGATCGAGTACAGCCAGGGGACCTTTCCCTATGCCACCTTCAAGGTCAACCAGCCACTGCCGCCGCTGGACTACCCCGACGGTTTCTTTGATCTGGTCTACAACCACAGCGTCTTCACCCATATCGACGAGCAGTACCAGGACGCCTGGCTCGCCGAGCTGCACCGGGTGACCAAGCCGGGCGGCCACCTGGTGCTGAGCATCCATGGCGAGGAGGCCCTTCGCCAGTTCGAGGTGAACTCGGGACAGGCCGATGGGGCGCCGGGCCCCGTTCGCCAGCAGCTCGCGCAGCACGGCATCTGCTTCATCAAGGACGACTCTTGGGTCGGAGGTCCCTTCCCGGACTTCTACCACTCCACGTTCCATGCGCCGTGGTACATCTTCGAGCACTGGGGAGGCGTCTTCGACGTACGCGCCTTCGTCTCGCGCGGATCGCTGAGCTTCCAGGACTTCGTCCTGCTGCAGCGCCCCGCCGACGGCGCCGGCCGTCGACCCATCTCGGTCGCCGACATCCGGTCGGCGGCGGGCTCGGGGGATCGCCGGGCCCCGCTGTCTGAGCCCGTCACCGTATCGGCCCACTCCGCGCTGCAAGCCGATGTCGATGTCGCCACGAGGACCCGTTACGGACCGGCGGCCCGCATGGCCCGGCGCCTTGCCATGCGGGGCATCCGCCACTACCGGGACTACCAGCGCGAGGTCGACCGTCGCATCCTCGAGGCTGTCGATGACCTGCAGGCCGAGGTGCGGACCACGACCGGGTCACAAAGCTCGCTCTTCACCGACACCTACACCCGGCTATGGCACGCGGTGAACCGGCAGGGCGAGAGGATCAACCGCCTGGAGTCCGACCTGTGGGACGCGATCAAGAGCCGCGACGCCCAGCCGGGTGGGCCTTCCTGACGTCTGTCCTGTCAGTCAGTCCCGGTCGCCTCCGAACAGCTGGAACGGATGGAACCCGTGCCAGGGTGCGAGAGGGCTGAGGCGCTCCTCCACCTTGGCGCCCAGCCTGCGGTTGGTGACGAACGGCGGGAAGAGGCCGAAGCGACGTACCTGGTTGTCGCGCAGCCCGGCCTTCTCCATCGCCGGGAACATGTCCTTCGTCGTCATCTTCAACATGCCGCGCTCGGCCCGCCACGCCATCTCCGGCGTGAAGGTGATCTGGAGGTAGTACAGGACGTTCATCGGGTTCGGCTCTAGGAACGCCACCCGCCCCCCCGGCTTCACCAACTGCGTGGCGACGGCGAGACAGGCTTCGAGGTCATGCACGTGGTGCAGCACGAAGAAGCCGACGACGGCGTCGAAGGTGCCGTAGAGCTCCTTCGGGGCGTCGATGATGTCGGCGGCGTGGACGGGTATGTCGTATCGCCCGGCGTTGTGAGCCTGGAGCTGCTCGAGAAGCTGCGGCGACAGGTCAAGGCCCTCCACGGCCACGCCGGCCTCAGCCAGGAGCATGGTGTAGCGACCCAGACCACAGCCGAGCTCGAGCACCCGGTCGCCGGGCCCGATCCGGGCGAAATCGGACATCGCCTCGGTGTGGCGCCGGAGATAAAGGGAGCCCGTCGGCTTGAGGGTCCGCTGCTCCGACCCCTCGAAATACTTGCGCTGAGCGAGGTTGTGCTCTTCCGTACGGTCCCGGTCGGCGGCCTTCATCAGATGGAACCTACCCTCCCGCCGGGGGTCCCAGCGACTCGCCTCTCCCACACCTCGAACGGTCCGAAGGTGCGGTCCAGCACATACGCCTGCTCGACGGTGGGCCGCATCGCCTGCCAGATGTCGTCGAGAAAGGGGTTGCGCTGCTCCGGCGACCTCATGACGACGATATCCGGCGGCGACGACCTCAGGTCGTCCACGACCGTCTGCACCATGCTTTTGAAGAACAGCCCGTAGAACATGGGGACGTACCGCCCCCACGGCCGGGCATCGGCGAGGTTGTAGACGAGCGGGCCCATCGTGTCGAGGATCGCGACCTGCCGCGTCGAGGGGCCGAAAGTACGAAGGTGGCCGGCGAGGGCCTCGAGCTGCGCTCCGTAGGCGGCCTGGGCCGCGTCGAGCCCGCAGACCTCCGGCTGGCCGACCAGGCACCGCCCCTCGGCGCCCCCGCCTGAAAGCCCGGTCCTGAGTAGGTTCGGGTAGCTCCGGAAGCCGGGGTGCTGGACCAGCATGACGACGGCTGCCCCCAGAGTCAGCCAGGGGAGGGCCCACTGCACCGGGTTCGCCAGTCGGCGCGGGTACCGCGACGAGTCGGCTCCCCGGCGCAGGTGGGCCTGGATCACCGCGCCGGAGCCGGCCAGTACGATCGCGAAAGGAACCGCCGGCCGGAAGAGGTTGTGCGGGTTCGAGCGGCCGACGAAGTACAGCAGGGTCAGGAACCCGTAGATGGCCATCGTCCCGAGTAGGACCAGTTCCGGTGTGAGTCGCCGGTGGACGAAACGCATCACGACGTAGCCGGCGACCGCGAGGTACGTCGCCGTCATCAGCGCAAAGAAGAGGAGGACTTTCCTCCCCGGGACGCCGGTGAGGGGCAGGAGCGTGGCACCGGACTGTGTCAACTGGAGGTTCTCCAGCCACCCGCTCCAGAAGCTCCCACTGAGGAACGTCCAGCGACTGGCGACTCCGAGGCCCAGCCCGAAGACCGACACGCCGAGCCCAACGGCGACCGCTCCGGTACGAATCAGCCGCCTCTTGGCAGCGCCCCCGGCGGCTCCCGGCGCCATCCGCCAGGCGCACAGCCAGAGAAAGCCCGCGGCCAGGCCGAGATACAGGCCGGTTTCCGTCTGGAACATCAGCGCGAGGCCGACCACCACGCCGCCGGCGACGAGCCACATCTCCTTGCGGGTCCGGAGGTACAGCAGGCAGACGAGGAAGAACCAGATGTCGAAGGCCCACCGCAGCACCGTCGCCGAGGGGAACCTCCAGATGAAGAACCCGGCTCCGAACGACCCGAAAATCTGGAGCAGGATGGCGAGCGCGGTGCCGGCGGTGGCCCACTGCCAGCTCCTGGTCAGGACCCTCAGCAGCGCGTACACGCCGATGAAGTAGATGCACCCGTAGATGACCTCCAGGTGGATGAAGTGGCCATAGGAGAGCGTGCGCACGAGGGGCAGCTTGGTGAGAGCCAGTGCCCAGCCCACCCCGTAGTAGGGGTGAAAGGCACTACCGAGGGCCACTCCTTTCTCGAAGGCGATGGCAGGGCCCATGGCGAAATAGTCGATGTGCAGGAACTCCTCGCCGACGAAGGCGTTCCCAGCCAGCTGTCGCCAGCCGGGTAGGTAGACGACGGCGACGACCAACACCGGAACGACGAGGTCGGCGATCTGCCACCTCAGCCGACCGTCCTTGCCCGGCGCGGCGTCGCCGGGCACCGGATCTCGCTGGCTCGATCGACGTGGCGCCAGGACCCAAGCCCCCCCCATGCAGGTAAGGACGACCGCGCCGAACAGTGCCAACTCCCAGAGACGGATGCGGGGCCCTGCGGGCAGGCGGTTGTTGGCATGGGCGAAGCAGGCGACCGCCACCACCGTGGCCCCAACGGCGGCGGTGAGGGCTACCGCGGCCCGCACCAATGCCGCGTGTCCAGGTGCCCCTGATCCCCGCCGCGCCCGTCTGCCCCCCACGGCGGCGAGCACGGCCATGAGGGCGAGGAACGCAACTCCGACGCCCAGATAGAGCGTCACGTCGTGCTCCGGAAAGACGTTGACGGTGCCGACGACGGTCAGCCGCTCGGACGGAGCCGGCGGCGGCGGCCACGCCAGCACTGCGCCGAGGAACCCCGCGACGGCCGCAGCCGAGACCAGGCATGCCGGAGCGACGAACTGCCAGGCATCGGGTTCGGTGCTGAGGGCGGCGCTCATCCACGACGCCGATGCGTCACGGTGACTGTCGAGCCCGTCCCAGAGCTGGTGCGAGGTCAGCGTCGGCAAAGCCAGGCGCTGGTCGCGCCGGCCTGGCCACTGCGAACAGCGACAATCCGAAGGGAAGGTCGTGTCGTGACAGGATCCAGAGTTCCACGCGACAGACGCCGAGCAGGAACCGGTTGAGGAGGCCCGGCACCGGAAAGTCGTCAGCGCTCTCGGTGCGGCCGGTGAAGGCCCGCAGCTTTCTGAACAACCAGGCGACTGGCAACAGCCACGAGTGGAAGTAGCTGAGGTGCTCGATCCGGAAGCCCGCGCCCTCCAGCTCGGCGGCCAACTGGCGGCGGGTGTACCGGCGGTAGTGGCCCAGCACGTGGTCGGCGTAGCTCCACATCCACTGGAACGCCGGCACGGTCACGATAAGCACACCCTGCTCGGTCAGGATCCGGTGCACCTCATCGAGCAACCGCTCCGGGTGGGGATGGTGCTCCAGCACGTCGAGAGCGGTGGCGATCGAAAAGGACCCGGTGTCGAAGGGCAGGGCGCTCGCATCGGCGCGCGCCAATCGGGACAATCCCTCGCCCTGCCCATGGTGAAGCGCCTGAGGAGACAGGTCCACACCGAAGGCGTACACGGAGCGCCCGGCCTCGAGCAGCACCGCTCCGCCGCCACACCCCACGTCCAGGCAACGGGCCGTGGAGGGCAGCGATGGCCAGTACCGGGCGAGCAACCGGCGCTTGGCCACGTACCACCAGTGGCCGACCTCGCCCGTGGTCATCCGGTCCATAGCCGCCGGGTCGGGGATGCCGAGGGTGTGCACCTTGCCCCGCCGGAGGCGGCGGACGATCCGCACGATGTCACGTGACATCGCCATCGAGTCGCGGACCATCGAGACCTTGCTCGCCGGATCGTGCGACCAGCGGACCGGAAGCTCCTTGACGTCGAATCCGAGTCTCACCGCCAACACGACAAGCTCGGCGTCGAAGGCAAAACCGTCCAGCCGCTGGTGCCGGAAGATCTCGCCGGCCGCCTGGGCCCGGAAGAGCTTGAGGCCGCATTGGGTGTCACGGAATCCGATGCCCGTGGAACGCCGGAGGAAGGCGTTGAAGCACCGGCCGCCCAGTTCCCTGATCCACGGCTGATGGACCTCGAGGACCGACTCGGCCAGGCCCCGCGACGCGATCGCGACATCGGCGCCGTCCTTCACCGCACGGTACAGGGCCTCGACCGCCTCCGGGCCTGCGCTGAGATCGACGTCGCAATAGCCGACGATCGGCGCCCTGGCCTCCCGGAGCCCGGCGCGAACTGCGGCTCCCTTGCCCCGATGGGCGATGGTGACCACGCGAACGGTCATGTCGGACCCGTTGTGCTCGGCCGCCCACCGGCGGGCGATGGCGACCGTGTCGTCGCTGCTGCCGTCGTCGGCCACCACGACCTCGAGCGAGAGCCCGGAGGTCGCCGCGAAGTCGGCCAGGCGCCCCAGGGCGATTGGAAGCCGCTGCGACTCGTCGTAGGTCGGCACGCAGAGGGAGAGATCCGCATCCGTCGACATCGGTCTCTGCACCGCTCCGGGCGGTCCGCTCATCTCGGTCATTCGGCTCGGCCCTTCCCGAACGAGGCGGGCGATCGTCCCCGGAGGCGGAATGGCACGTGTCGTTCTACCAGAAGGGCCCCATAGGGGACAACAGTTGCCACGCTCTTGCCGGCGCCATGGCGGCTGGTAGGGTCGCCCGCCAGTGAGGGGCGCCCTGCGATCACCCGCCCCGGAGCGGCGCAGGGTGGGCCGAGGGTCGAACCTCCCGCCGATCGCTGCGGAACGCGTCCATGGCCGGATCGCTCTGGGGCTCCTCGTGGCCATCTGGCTCGCCTTCACCTTCCCGGCGTTCACCGGCAAGGCGCGTTTCCCGGCCGACTTCGCCGGCCCGGCTGCCTTTGAGTCGGCGGAGCCCCTGGTGAACGCCGAGCTCGGTGACGCCGTATACGCCCTCTACCCCTGGCATTTCTACCTCGGTAAGCGGCTGGGCTCCGGTGACCTTCCGTTGTGGGACCCGCACCGGTTCGCCGGCACCGCCTTCAGCGCCGGCAACTCCACAGGCACCTTCTACCCTCCGAACTGGCTCTACGCGACTGGGCGCGTGCTGGCGACCTTCACCGTCATCGCGCTCGCCTCGCTCCTCGCCTCCATGCTGCTGGCGTACTGGTTCCTTCGCCTCGTCCGGCTCCATCCCTATGCCGCGGCGCTGGGCGCGGTGACATGGACCTTCTCGGCGTTCCTCATGAAGTGGAGCACCAACGAGGCCGTCTTCGCGTCGTCCATGTGGCTGCCGCTTGCGCTCGGGGGATTGGAGGTCGCTCGCCGCGGCCGCCCCCGACGCGGCATCGTCCTGGCCTCCGCCGGCCTAGCCCTCAGCCTGCTCGGCGGGCACGCCCAGATGGCCCTGATCGCCTGGACGGTCGTCGCCCTGTGGGCCGCCGTCGGCATCGCCTTCACCGTTGCCGGCAGGGACGGGTCATCCGCCAGGACGGGCCCCGACGTCCGCCGCCAGGTCACGTCGGTTGTCGCCTCCTTTGCCCTGGCCCTCGGCATCGCCGCCATCCAGCTGCTTCCCACCGCCCAGTTCGCCGGTCTCATCCTTCGCCAGGAGACGACGCTCGACCACGCGCTCTTGACCGCGCTGCCGACCGAGCACTCACCTACGCTGCTGCTGCCCGACTACCTGGGCAGCCCTCTCGACGGGAACTACGACGGGCCGGGCGTGAACTACACCGAGACCGCGATCTACGCCGGGATCCTCACCCTGCCTCTGGCCGCACTGGGCCTGCTCAACCGGCCCGGGCGGCTGGCAGCATTCTTTTTCCTCATCACCGTCATCGGGCTGTTGGCCACCTTCGGGACGCCGTTCTACCGGCTGATCCTGGCGCTGCCCGGCTTCTCCCGTACGGTCTTCGTCACCCGCTTCATCTTCCTGGTCGACGTCGGACTGGCGGGGCTGGCCGCGGTGGGCCTGCACTCCCTGCTCGTCGAACCCACCCGACGGTCGGTCCTCCTCCTCCTCGCTCCCCTGGTCGCGGTCGTCGCCATCCTGCTCCTCGTGACCCTCCGCCACGAGGGGACCCCCCTTCCGGCGTCGTACATCCGGCGGGACGGCATGCGGGCGGTGGCTCTCGTCGCGTTGGCCGGTGTGGTGGCCGCCTGGGTGGCGCTCCAACCATCGAGGGCGGGTCCCGTCGCGGTGGTGCTCCTGGCCATCGCCACCGTCGACCTGTGGCGCTTCGCGTTCCCCTACAGCCCGTACCTGGAGCCGCGGCCGATCTACGCCCGCTCCCCGCTGGTCGAGTCTCTCGCCGCGGTCCCGGGGCCGCGCCCGCGCTTCGCCAACATGACCACGGTGAACACCGCGTTGAACGGCGCACTGCCCTTCGGGCTGTACGGGATCGAGGGATACGACCCGTACATTCCGGCCAGGATCGTCGAGCTCGTGGCCTTGGCCGACGACCAGCGCGCCACGGCCCGGGGCAACCTCTTCGGACCCTTCCCCGCTTCCGCATTCCGGTCGCCGGTCATGGACCTCCTGGGCGTCCGCACGGTCGTCGGCCCGCCGGGAGAGCCGCTCGGGACCACGCCGACCATGGTCGGTGGCTTCGCCCTCTACGACCGGCCGACCGCATTCCCTCCGGCGTTCCTGACCAGCTGTTGGGAGGTCACCCCCGACGCCGATGCTATTGCCCGCCTGGGCGACATGACCTCGGCGGACCTCCGGTCGACGGCGGTCGTCGCGGACGGGCCCGCAGCCCGCCGTGCGCTCGGGGCGACGCCCGCGGGCCCGTGCCGCAGCGCAGGCGAGGTGGCGGTTGACCGGTACGAGCCGGAGCGGGTGGTGTTGTCCGCCCGGGCCGACCAGCAGAGCGTGCTCGTGCTGACCGACGCCTGGTACCCCGGCTGGAAGGTCCGCGTCGATGGGAAGCCGGCCCCTGTCCTGCGCGTCGACCACGCCCTTCGCGGCGTGGCCTTGCCGCCCGGGTCGCATCGAGTGGAGTTCGAGTTTCGACCCGCCGTCCTTCCCGCCGGTGCCGCGGTGAGCGCGCTTTCCCTGTTGCTTCTCGTCGCATGGTCGGCGGCGGCCTACCGCGGCAAGGGCACGGCCAGGAGCTCCACGCCCTCGATGCCCAGCACCGAGAGGGCGTGACGGGACGCCGCCTGCGGCGGAACAGGCACGGCCCGGGTGATCAAGCTGAGCCGCCGGACGTCGAAGCCCGCCTCCACGAGCGCGCCGCCCAGGTCGTCTACCGTGACCTTGTTGAGCTCGCCGAACTCTCGCAGCATCACGTCCGCCCAGTCCGGGGCGTGCAGCTCGGAGGCACGGACGATGGCCTCGATTTCCTGGGCCGAGTGCTCGATATGCTCCCACCCTTCGGGGAACCAGTCGCGAAGGTGGGAGCCGAACTGGGAGTGGTAGAAGGGCCAGACTTGGAGGAACAGGCATCCGTCATCGCGCAGGACGCGGCGGGCCTCCCGAAGAACGCCGAGCGGATCGGCGATGTGCTCGAAGGCCGACCAGCTGAGCACCACGTCGAACGAACCGTCCTCGGCGGGCAGGCGGGTGGGCTCCGACACCACGAACTCAAGTTCGGGGGGCAGGGCCTGGCAGACACCCTCGCCAACCGCCGCCGCCAGCAGGGCGTCAGGTCTCGTCGGGTCGAGGTCGAAGGCCACCAACCGCTGCGGTCGGCCCTTGTGAACGAGACCGAGGTCGAGAATCCCGTCCCCCGCTCCGATGTCGGCCACCTGCCTGCCTTCGAGAGTGATCCCGTCCACGGCCAGGAACTCGACCACCTCGGTGGCCGCCTCGTCATAGTGGTCACGGAACCAGGTGTTGGCGCCGGGCGGTCCGACCAACTCCGCCACCTCGTCCGCAGCGGGATCCGCGGCGACGGGTGCTTCGGCCGCGGGCGGGGCGGCTGCCTCGCCATCGGGCCGGCGCCCGGCTGCCGAGCGGCGCGCCGTCCCGACGACGAGGTCGTAGGCGTGTCCGCGACGCGATCCCCCAGGGGCCAGCTTTCGGGCGACCGAACGGTAAAAGGCGAGTGCCCGCCAGCCGAGTCCGGACCGGATCGACGCGAGCTCCTCGGAGACCTCACCGGCACGGCGCTCGGCGTCCAGCCGGGCAAGCGTCGCCGCCCGGAGCTCAGCCCGGAGCGCGACGAGCTGATCCGCCGGCACCGGGCATGGCTCCACCCGTGCCTGCGGGGAATCGTCGATCTGCATGACTTCTCCTTGGACTCGCCGCCCCCGGGCCTGGTGAGCCACGAGCTCGCTGAGCCAACGGGCCGAGGCCGCACGTGCGGTTGCGGGTCATTCGGTCGTGCACCATGCTAGAGCCCGTGAGCCCGGCTGGTCAGGCGCCGGACGCCAACCTCCCCTGGCCGGGCGACGAGCTGGCGTTCAGAGTGGCAGGTGGCACCGACCGCGACCACTTCTTCGGCTCGGGCCGGCAGTCGGTGGAGGACATCAACGTCATGCTGTCACTCGTCGGCACCTCGTTGGCCTCGTACCGGTCGATCCTTGATTTCGGCTGCGGGTGCGGCCGCATCATGCTCTGGCTGAAGGATCTGGCCGAGACGTCATCGCTCCACGGCGTCGACATCGACGAGCGGGCGATCGAGTGGGCCAAGGAGAACCTGCCTTGGGCGACCTTCAGCGTCAACCAGCCGCTTCCACCACTCGACTACCCCGACGAGACCTTCGACCTGGTCTTCAACCACAGTGTGTTCACCCACATCGACGAGGAGTACCAGGACCGGTGGCTTGGTGAGCTCAGGCGGGTGACCCGCCCCGGCGGCCATCTCGTGCTCAGCGTCCACGGCGACACTGCGTACCGTGCCTTCGCAGGTGGCGTCGGCGGCGTCGGGAAGGAGGGCGCCGACCTCGCCGAAGCGCTCCGCCGCAACGGGATAGCGCACGTCAGCAACGACAGCTTCGTCGGTGGTCCGTTCCCGGACTTCTACCACTCGACGTTCCACACCCCTTGGTACGTGCATGAGCACTGGGGCCAGTTCTTCTCCGTCGTCGGGTACGTCGCCCGCCGTTCGCTCGGCTTCCAGGACTTCGTCCTTCTGGAGCGCACGCCAGGCCCGATGAACGGCGCGCCCGTCCGCACGGAAGCACCCTCGCCGGTCGCGCACACCTCGCCCACCGGGCACCGCCCCTCGCCGGCCAGGACGGCCGTCCAGTGGGCCCGGCATACTCGCCTGGCCTCACCCGCCCGCCGGCTCGTTCGCCGCGCCCTCACCAAAACCCCGGAGGGTCCCAGTGCCGGCGACGGTCGTCTCTGGGAGGCACTACGAGTCCAAGGGGACAGGGTGAACCGGCTGGAAGCGGATCTGTGGGAGGCGATCAGGAAGGACCGCCAGACGGACCATTGACGGGCGGGCGCGGTACCGTCGGCTCATGGCCGGTGCTACGGCGACGTGGGGTTCGACTAGGAACTCGGCTCATGGACGACAACCTGCCCGACCTCGCCCGTCGGGTCGGCGACGCCTGCCGCCTGACGGGGACGTTCACCCTCCGATCGGGCCAGGTGTCGACGACCTACTTCGACAAGTACCTCTTCGAGGCAGATCCCGAGTTGCTGGCCGCCGTGGCCCAGGCGGCCTTGGCCCTCATCCCCGCCGACACGGAGGTACTTGCCGGCCTGGAGCTCGGAGGCGTGCCCGTGGCCACCGCGCTCTCCCTCGCCACCGGCATCCCGCTCGCCTTCGTGCGCAAGGAGGCCAAGAAGTACGGCACGGCCAAGCTCGCCGAGGGGGCGGAGATCGCCGGCCGGCGGGTCCTGATTGTCGAGGACATCGTCACCACCGGGGGCCAAGTCGTCCTGTCGGCCCGGGACCTGCGGGAACGAGGGGCGGAGCTGGTCGGCGCCCTGTGCGTGATCGACCGAAGCGGCGGCGCCCACCAGCTGGCGGCCGAGAACCTGGACCTCATCTCGCTGTTCACCGCCGCCGACCTCGGGTAGTGAGAGTCGCCCCAAGCGGCCTGCCCGTCGAGGAATGCGTCCCCGACCTGCGGCGGGCGCTGGCCGAGGCGGGATCGGCGGTGCTCGTGGCGCCCCCCGGCGCCGGCAAGACGACGATCGTCCCGCTGCGCCTGCTGGAGGAGCCCTGGCTGGCCGGCGGGCGGATCGTCGTCCTCGAGCCTCGCCGCCTGGCCACCCGGGCCGCGGCCCGGCGGATGGCGTCGCTGCTGCGCGAGGAGGTGGGGGCGACCGTCGGGTACACGACCCGGGACGAACGCCGGGTCGGGCGGTCGACCCGGATCGAGGTGGTGACCGAGGGCGTGCTCACCCGCCGGCTCCAGGGCGACCCGTCGCTACCGGGCGTCGGCCTCGTCGTCTTCGACGAGCTCCACGAGCGGAGCCTTCACGCCGATCTGGCGCTGGCCCTCGTCCTCGACGCCCGGCCGGCGCTGCGGCCCGACCTCCGCCTCCTGGCGATGTCGGCCACCCTGGAGGCGGCCAAGGTGGCGGCCCTGCTGGGCGACGCGCCGGTGATCGAGAGCAAGGGCCGGGCGCATGAGGTGACCGTGCGATGGGTCCCCCGCCGGCCGAAGGAGCGCGTCGATGCCGCCACCGTCGCCGCCGTCCAGCGGGCGGTGCGCGAGGAGGCCGGCGACGTCCTGGTGTTCCTGCCGGGCGCCGGCGACATCCGCCGGGTCGAGTCCTCGCTCGCCCTGCCGTCAGATGTCGACGTGCGACCGCTGTTCGGGGCGCTGTCGGCGCCGGCCCAGGACGCGGCGCTGGCGCCGTCGCCGGCGGGCCGGCGCCGGGTCGTGCTCGCCACCGACATCGCCGAGACCAGCCTGACCGTGGAGGGGGTGAGGGTGGTGGTTGACTCGGGCGAGAGCCGCACGCCCCGCTTCGACGCCCGCAGCGGGCTGACCAAGCTGCACACCGGGCCCATCTCCCGGGCCTCAGCCACCCAGCGGGCCGGTCGGGCCGGTCGCACCGGGCCGGGCGTGGCCTACCGGCTGTGGTCGAAATTGGAGCACGCTGCCCGCCGGCCCTACGCCGAGCCGGAGATCGCCAGTGTCGACCTGGCCGGCCTGGCGCTCGAGCTGGCCGTTTGGGGCGCCGATCCGGCGCAACTCTCGTTCCTGGATCCGCCGCCGGCCCGGGCGCTGGAGGAGGCGCGGTCGCTCCTCACCATGCTGGGGGCTGTCGACGCCGGCGGGCGGCCGACTCCGCTCGGGCGGGCCATGGCCGACCTGCCCGTGCACCCCCGGCTGGGCCGCATGGTCGTGGCCGCCGCCGGCGACGGGCTCGGATGGACGGCCTGCCTGCTGGCCGCCCTGCTCGAGGACCGCGACGTCCTCCGGGGCCGGCCCGACGACCTCCCCACCGACGTGGCCGAGCGCGTCGCCCTGATCGCCGACCCTTCGAATCGGCACCCGCACGCCGACCCCGGCGCCGTCCGCAACGCGTCCCGGCGGGCGGGCGAGCTGGCCCGGCGGGCCGGCGTCCGGAAGTCGACGGTCGACCCCACCCGGTGCGGCGCCGTGCTCGGGCTGGCCTACCCGGACCGGCTGGCCCAGGCTCGCACCGGCGCCCGGTTCCGCCTGCGCAACGGCGCCGGCGCCTGGGTGCCGGCGCACGACCCGCTGGCCGGCGAGGCGTTCCTGGCCGTGGCCGAGATCGACGCCGGCCGGGGCGACGGCCGCATCCGCCTGGCCGCCGGCCTCGACACCGCCGACATGGAGGCCGCCGCCGGCGGGGCCGAGGAGTCGGTGACCGTGTCGTGGGACCCCGCCCGCGACGACCTGCGAGCCAAGGTCGAGCGCCGGCTCGGTTCGCTGGTGCTGGCGACGGCCGAAGGGCCGGCGCCGGCCGGCGAGCCCACCACCCGGGCCCTCGTCGCCCGGGCCCGCGCCACCCGCCTCGGCGCCCTGCACTGGACCGACAAGGCGAGGGCCGTCCAGGCCAGGGCCGCCTTCGCCCGCCGCACCCTTGGCGGCGAATGGCCCGACCTCTCCGACGCCGCCCTCGTCGCCTCCCTCGACGACTGGCTGCCGCCGCTCCTGGCCGGCGCCACCAGCCGGGCCGGCATCGAGAGGGTCGACATCACCGGCGCCCTGCGCCGCCAGCTCGGAACCCTGGCCCCCGAACTGGATCGGGTCGCGCCAACCCACCTGACCCTCGCCAACGGTCGCCAGGCGACCGTCGACTACAGCGGCCCGCAGCCGACCATGGCCGTTCGGGTCCAGGACCTCTTCGGCACCGCCGTCCACCCCACCGTGGCCGGCGGCAAAGTTCCCGTCGTCCTCCAGCTCCTCTCCCCCGCCGGCCGCCCGGTCCAGGTCACCGCCGACCTCCCCGGTTTCTGGGCCGGCACGTGGGCCGAGGTCCGCAAGGAGATGGCCGGCCGCTACCCCAAGCACCCCTGGCCGGCGGACCCCCTCGCGGCGCAGCCGCCGGCCCGCCGGCGCTGAGAGGCCCGGGGGGCCATGCGAGTCAGTACCGAAGGGCATCGGCGAGGGAGATCGTCGCGCTGCCACTGCTCATCCTGCGCTTCCGCATCTGGCTGTACGGGAACCGCGTCTAGGCCGCATTTGTCCACTCCAGGTGGATGGATCGAGGCGGATATCTGGCAAATACCCTGGCGAATCGAACGTGTGTTTGGTACAATGAAAGCCGTGGAGGAGCGCAACCGGGAGCCGGTGTCGAGCGAGCTGGAAGCAGAGATCGCTCTGACGTGCGG
>CAYZMG010000064.1:15435-26801 GCA_964479465.1 uncultured Acidimicrobiales bacterium | reverse complement strand
CGGCCGAGGAGCGGCTCGATGTTGTCGGGCAGCTGGTCCTCGGTGACGTCGAGCTCGGCGGCGATCATGCCGCAGCCGATGTCGACGCCCACGGCCGACGGGATCACGGCGCCAAGGGTGGGGATCACCGAGCCGACGGTGGCGCCGATGCCCACGTGGGCGTCGGGCATGAGGGCCACGTGGCCCTCCACGATGGGCAGGCGAGCGGTCTTCTCGGCCTGACGGATGGTCTCCGGCTCGATGTCGCTCGCCCAGGAGACGAGCTTGGGGTTGATGGTGGTGGGCATGGTGGACACCTCCTTTCAGGTGAACGTGTACCTCGGTGTGATCGGGGGGAATCGAACCCCCATCGCCGGCGTGGCGTGCCGGGGTCCTCGCCGTTGAACGACGACCACGTGAATGGACGCCCGGGAGGGACTCTCACCCCCGTGTCGCGGTCTGCAGCCGCGTGCCTAGATCCTCAGCCACCGGGCGGGGCGCTGCCAGGGAAGGGGTCGAACCTTCGTCCTCCGGGTAACAGCCGGCTGTCCGTGCCACTGGACCACCTGGCAATCGATTGCGTACCGCGCCTTCTCGCCTCGGAAGCACGCAGTTCGGGCCTACGGTCCGAGCCGCTCTTCGAGCGACGCGTGTTCCAAGGCTCGGGACTCGAACCCCGGCTTCCGGGATGGAACCCGGCGTCATGACCACTTGACGATCGCGGCGAGAGCGGAAGCGGGGCGACTCGAACGCCCAGGGGCCGTGAGACCCGTACCTGTTTTCGGGACAGGCTCCTCATCCAGCCGGGTCGCTTCCGGGGGGCCTCGCCGGCACGATTCGAACGTGCGACGCCCGCCTTCGGAGGGCGGTGCTCTCTCCCCTGAGCTACGGCGAGATGGCGTCGACGGCAGGGGTCGAACCTGCACCCTCCGGCTTCGTAGGCCGGTGCCCTCTTGCCCCTGTGGGCCTGTCGATGGCCCGACGCCGCCGCCAAGAGCGTCCCGAATGCACATGACGAGGAGTTTCTTCTCCCGCCGGTGACGCCGGGGACAAGACCCGCCGCACGGATCTGCGTGAGCAGCGCCGCCGGCGCCAACACGGCTGCTGGGACCAGCTGATCGCCCCGCTGTGGGTGGCGTACGAGGCGAACCTCGGGACACTGCTTCGCACATGCGACGCCGCCGGCGCCTGCAAGGCCGTGCCCAGCACGGACCACTGTCTCCGGGCGCTCGACAGGGGAGACACGCTCCCTCGCCGGCCTCACGTCCACTGGGTGCGGAGGTCGAAGCTGAGCTGGATCAGGGAACAGCGCGAGACGAGTCGTATCGTCGCCGTCGAGCTCGCGGAGGACGCAACGCCGCTCACCAGGCTGGCAGCTGCTCGGACGCGCACCGTCGTCCTGCTCGGACATGAGCACCACCGGCGTGCCGGCGGAGGCATGGGATCTGATCGACGAGGTCGTCGAGATCCCGATGGTGGGGCAGGGGTCGAGCCTCAACGTGGCCGTCGCCGGGTCTCTCGTGCTCTACCGGCTCGCCGGACTGATGTAGCACGGCGCGGTATCAAACCGATACCGTCGGAGGTATCGCCATGACACTGCGCCTGACCGAGGACGAGCAGGCCGCGCTCCGCGAGCGGGCCGAGGCGGAGGGCATTTCGATGCAGGAGGCGGCGCGCCGAGCGGTGCGTGAGTACGTCGCCCATGGCCGCCACCGCGACCGGGTGTCGGCCGCAGCAAGGCGGGTTATGGACGTGCATGCCGAGGCCCTCCGACGACTCGGTGAGTGAAGCCGAGGTCGAGTACCTCGACGTCGAGGACCTCGTCGACCTCGCAGGCCTGCTCCTCGGCGACCCGCCCCCGATCCGCGACATGGGCCTGCTCGGTTCCGCTGCGGCCCGGCCACAGACGACGGTGTTCGGCGAGGACGCCTATCACGACATCTGGACGAAGGCGGCCGCGCTCCTGCAGTCCGGGGTCAAGAACCATCCACTGATCGACGGGAACAAGCGTCTCGGCTGGCTGTCCACCGCCGTGTTCCTGGAGCTGAACGGCGTCGCCACCCAGCACGCGACCAACGACGACGTCTACGAGTTCGTCGTCGGGATCGCCGCCGGCGCCAGCACGATCGAGGAGATCGCCCAGGGTCTCCGCCGGCTGGCGCGCTGACCTACGAGGCCGCCGGCGAGAGCCGGGTCCCACACGTGGGGCACCACGCCGGCGGCCGGCCCAGGAGCAGCCAAGCGCAGGGGTTCACCACCTCGTCGAGGGCTCTGGTACAGGCGCGGACGGAGTGGGCGGTAGCGGCCTTGTGCTCACCGTTGATCGCCACAGCCGCCCGCCATATCCTTCCGCGGGAGGCGATGAACGCGTGACGGGGAGATGGCCGCTCACCGGTCGCCGGGCCGAGGTCGAGCGTCTCGATGCGATGCTCGCCGACAGGGATCGGACGGGCGTCGTGCTGGCCGGACCGCCCGGTGTTGGGAAGACCCGGTTGGCCATCGAGTGCCTCGAGCTGGCGACCACGCGCGGGTACGCCACCGCTCGGGTGTTGGCGTCACGCGCCGCCGCCGGGATCCCCCTAGGCGCCATCGCCCCCCTACTCCCCGAGCCGGGTTCAGCGGGGCCTGGACCCGCCGATCTCCTCCGTTGGGCACGAGGCGAGATCGCAAAGCTGGGCGGCGGCCGGCGCCTGGCCCTTCTGGTCGACGACGTCCACCTGCTCGATGACACCTCAGCGGCCCTCGTCGGCCAGATCGTCGTGGCCGGCGACGCCTTCGTCGTGGCCACGCTGCGCAGCGGTGAGTCCTCCCCTGACGCGGTCCTCGACCTGTGGAAGAACGAGCTGGTCGAGCGGGTCGAGCTGCGACCCCTCGACGAGGCCGCTATCGGCGACCTGCTCGTCGCTTCGCTCGATGGGCCGGTGGAAGTGGGGACCTTGCACCGGCTCGCCTCAGCCACCGCCGGGAACGTCCTGTACCTGCGGGAGCTGGTGCTCGCTGCCCTCGATGGCGGGGCCCTGGTCGAGGAGGGCGGCGTCTGGCGGTTGGTCGGCGAACTGGGAATGTCGACGCGGTTGGTGGAGCTGGTGGAGGCCAGGTTGGGCCGGCTGTCGGACGAGGAGCGGGCGGTACTCGAGATGCTGGCGTACGGCGAGCCCCTCGGGGTGGCCGTACTCGAGACTGCGCACGGGGCCGGCGTGCTCGAATCGCTGGAGGGACGCAGGCTGGTCGAGGTGGTCTCGGAGGGCCGGCGCCTTGACGCCCGCCTGGCTCACCCCCTCTACGCCGACGTGCTGAGGACCAGGGCGCCGGCGCTGCGGGCACGAGCAGCGAGCCGGGCACTGGCCGATGCCCTCGAGGCGACCGGCGCGCGTCGCCGCGAGGACGGGCTGCGTTACGCCACCTGGCGGACCGACAGCGGCGGCGAGGTCGACGCCGGGGTGATGCTGCGGGCGGCGGAGCGAGCCCGACAGCTGTGGGATCTGGCCCTGGCCGAACGTCTTGCCCTGACCGCGGCCGAGCAGGGAGCCGGCTTCGGGGCGCGTCTGCTGTTGGGCCAGCTGGCCGTCTTGCAGGGGCGGCCGCACGAGGCCGAGGACATCCTGAGCCTGCTGGCCGACGAGGCGGCTGACGACGCCCAGCGGGCGACGGTGGCCAACCTGCGCATCAACAACCTCCTGATCGGCCTGGGCCGGCCGGCGGAAGCGGTCGCCGTGGCCGAGGCCGCCGAGGCGGCACTGGAGGACCGCCACTGGAACGACCATGTCCGCGTCGCCCGTGCCCAGACCCTGTTCGCGACCGGGCTCACCCGTCGATGCCTGGAGGTGGTCGACCAGGTCCTGCCTCGGGCCCAGGGGGTCAACCTGGTCAACGCCTGCTCCATCGCCAGCCTGGCCATGACCCAGGCCGGCCGTCTGAACGAGGCGCTCGACGTCGCCGACCGGGGCCACGCTGCTCACCTCGCCGAGGCCGGCGCTGCCGTCGCCCTGCCCGACTACGCCTATGTCATCGCACGGGGCGTCGCCCTCGCCAACACCGGACGGCTGGCGGAGGCCGAGGAACTGGCCGACGGCGAGCGTCGGTTGGCCGCCAGGACGGGCTCGGTGGACGCCCAGGCCAACATCGCCCTGCTGCAGTGTTGGACCTCCCTGCTGCAGGGCCGGGTGGCCAGCGCGGCTCGTGACGCCAGCGAAGCGGTGACGCTGTTCCGCTCGCTGCAGTGGCCCGCCTACCTACGGTTCTCGCTCGCCCACCTGGCTCACGCCCGGGCCCTGGGCGGTGATCCCGAGGGGGCGGCGGCGGCGCTGGCCGCGCTGGACGCTCTCGGGATCCCCGACACCGCCGTCTGCGGGGCCCTGGTACTCGAGTCGCGCGGCTGGGTCGCCATCTCCGCCGCCAACCACGGGATCGGTCGCGCGCTGCTGATCGACGCCGCCGACCTCGCCGCCGACCGCGGAGACCTCACCCTGGAGGCATCAGCCCTGCACTCGCTGGCCCGAGCCGGGGACACCACTGCGGCCGACCGGCTGGCCTTGGTGGCGAGTGTGGTCGAGGGGGAGTTGGTCCAGGCGCGCCTCGGTCACGCCCGAGCGCTGGCCGACGACGATGTCGGTCGCCTGGTGGAGGTCTCGAGATCGTTCGAGCAGATGGGGGCACTGCTGTACGCGGCCGAGGCGGCCGCCGCGGGCGTGTCCGCGCGGCGCGCCGGCCGGTCCCGCCGGTCTGCCGCTCTCGAGCGGCAGGCCGCCGCCCTCGCCCGGCGCTGCCAAGGGGCGATGACTCCGGCGCTGATGCGCATCGAGACCCAGGCCTTGCTCACCGCCCGGGAGCTGGAGGTAGCCGGTCTTGCTGCCGCGGGCTCGCCGAACCGGGAGATAGCCCAGCTGCTCCACGTCTCGGTCCGCACGGTGGAGACCCAGCTCCAGCGGGTGTACCAGAAGCTCGGCGTCCACCGCCGTGAGGAGTTGCCAGACGCCCTTCGGCCCTGACGTCGCCGATACGTAGCGCCTACGCACGACAGCCCCTGTCGACGCGAGGTAGGCCTGTGCTCGATGGCAATGCCTGAGGATGCGTTCGCGGCGGCGATGGCCCGCGCCCTGGCCTTGGTGACGGAGATGGCGTCGAGGGACGGACCACAGGCGGCCGAGGTCTGTCACCAGTTGGCTGCCATGCTCGACGGCCTGGGCGCGCTGGGGACGGCCGAGATCTTGCATCATCGAGCCGGCGTGCTGCTCGCCGCGGTCCCCGTCGGCGGGGCGCTCGATCGCCAGCGGGTGCAGTGGGCGCTGTGCCTGGCGGACAACCTTGAGGCCCAGCACCGGATGATCGAGGCTGCTGAGGTCCTCCGTGCCGCCAATGCCCTCGCCGAGGGGCTGCTCGGTCACGCGGACCCTGACACCACGGCGGTCGAGGCCCGCTTGTGGGCTGGAGGACAGGCGAACGAATGAAGGACATCGGAATTGCAACGCGGCGCGAGCAGCGGCGACTCGAGCGCGTAGGAGGTGCGGCGGACCGCGAGTGTGGCGTCCTGATCCCCGCCCGCTGAGAATACGTACTCGCTACTGATGACCCCGTCGAAGCTCCAGGAGTGTCATTCCACATGTGAGCACCAGGCGCAGGGGCGGCCGGAAGAGGAGGAAGCATGAGTGTCACCACGCACGGAGCTTTCGCGTCAAGAGTGAAGGTGGCGAGATGAGACGGAGAGGTGAACGTGGGTTGCCGCGCCTGTTCGTGGCCGGCCTGTCGGCGACGGCGGTCATAGGCGCAGCCCTGGCGCTCACCGCGCCGTCAGCGGTCGCCAAGGGAGCCGGTTACCCGCCTGAGGCGCGGATCTACGAGCCGGTGGAGGTCAGGTCCGGCGGCAGCAGTGGCGGGTTGTCCGCTACCAGAGAAGGCGGGACCTACGCCCTCGGCGAGTACGTCGCGACCAGCTTCCGCTGCGGGACGTTCCATCCCGAACACCTAAGCATTCGTACCTGCAAGGACAACAACGGTGGGGGGGCGGACAATCTCGGCAACGGGACGAGGCTTTACCACGGCACCGGGCACCTCAACACCTCCACCCCGGGCCGGCGCACGTACTCCGTGGTGGCGCGTGACGAGGGGGGGTCCTCGACGGCGTCGATCACATACACCGTCTCGACCACCACCACGTCCACGTCGACGACGTCGACGACGTCGACCTCGACGACGTCGACCTCGACGACGTCGACCACGTCCACGACCCTGCCGCCCACCACGTCCACATCGACGACCTCGACCTCGACGACGTCGACCTCGACGACGTCGACCTCTCTCACCAAGGCCTCGCCCGCCATCGCCGCCCAGGCCTCGGCTTCCAACCTGCTCGGCGCCCCGGTGCGTGACGTGGCCACCGTCACCGGCGGCTCCAGCCCGACGGGCACGGTGGTCTTCCGCCTGTTCAGCGACGCCACCTGCTCCACCCAGGTGTTCACCTCCACCAACTCGCTGTTGGGGTCGACCGCCACCTCCGACTGGTTCACGCCGGCGGCGGCGGGCACCTATTACTGGACGGCCGTCTACGGCGGCGACGCCGCCAACAACCCCGCCACGTCGGCCTGCGGTGCGGCCAATCAGTCGGTGACCATCGGCCCCTTCGCCGCCCCGGCGCCGACGCGCACCATCGCCGGTGACTTCGCAGGTGCGATGACGGTCAAGGCCGGCGAGCACGTCCTCATCACCAACGCCCGAGTAGTGGGGCCGGTCACGGTCAACCCTGGCGGGTCTTTGTCGGTGGTCAACTCCAGCATCAGCCGGGGCGTCACCGCCAACGCCCCGTCGTTCTTCAGCATGTGCGGGGCCTCGGTGTCGGGGCCGCCGCCCAACCAGGCGCTCGGGGTGTCCAACGCCACGGTGCCCATCCGAATTGGCGACCCCGCCGCCGGCTGCGCCGGCAACCACTTCGCCGGCGACGTCAACCTCAACAACAACCTGGCTGTGACCCTCGGGGCCAACGTCGTGCCGAACAACGTCAACACCAACAACAACGGACCCGGCAACACCGTGATCAAGGCCAACACCATCTACCAGGTGCTGGCCTGCGTCGGGAACAATCCACCGCCCACCAACGCCGGCCAGCCCAACACGGCGGCGTCCAGGACCGGGCAGTGCGCCACGCTCTGAGGCGGCGTTCACGACCTGCACGCCCCGGGCCCTGATCCTGATCCCAGTTTCCTGGAACGAAGCTTGCAGCCGGGATGGTCAACCAGGTCGACGCCGTCCGTACGGCCCTCGGCGCCGACTGGGCCGAGATTTCGGTGCGGCCGGTGCTGTGCTTCGTCGACTCTGACTGGGGATGGTCCGCGTCGCCCCTCGAGCTCAACGGTGTGCTGGTCGCCTGGCCGAAGGCGGCGAGAGAGCGCTTCGTTGCTTCGATCCCACCTGAAGGCGCCCCCGCTCTGGCCTACCGTTCCTCACAATCGGCTCAGCCGACGGCAACCGCCTGGCGGGCCTGGATGAGGTGGTACAGCAGGATCAGCTGGGTGAGGGCCAGCGGTTCGTCGCGCGTCTCGGAGTCGATCCTGCCGAGCGACTCGGGCACCGGCTCGTCCACGCCCAGCTCGCTCCAGATGGCCTGCTCCACGTGCCGGGTCTCCTCCCGGTCGGCGTAGGAGTGGATGTGCACGGAGTCGACCGGCTTGCCGTCTTCGTCCCGCCTGAGCTTGAGGTGCATGGCGTGGCTGACGTCGTCGCTGAGGATGGACGTCAGGTCCGGGTGGCTTATCGTCGGTCGGAGGAGAAGGTAGGCGCTGAGCGGATCGCTGGCCGTCTCGCCCCGCTCCTCGATCGGTGAGAACCGCACGACGATGTCGGCGTCGGCCCGCTGAGGACGGATGAACTGGGTTGACTCCGGCTCCCGCCGCTCGAGCTCCTGGCGGACCTGCTCCTCGGTGTAGCCCCGCTTGGTGGTGTCGCGGCGCAGCTTCCAGGCGATGCGGATCTCCTCCGGCGGGTCGAGGTACACCTTTATGTCGAAGCACCCTCGAGACCGCTTGGTGTGGAGGGGGAGGAGCCCCTCGACGATCACGAACTCACGGGGCTCGATGTACTCGGGTCGAAGGAGCTCGCCGGTGTCGTGGTCGTAGACCGGCTTCAGGATGGGCTGCCCCATCGCCAGGTGCTGGAAGTGCTGGTCCATGATGTCGACGTAGTTGCACAGCGGGTGGAGTGGGGTGAACGTGAGGTCTTTCCGTTCCTGGCGGTCATAGCGGTGATAGTCGTCGGCGGCGACGGAGGTGATGCGGTCTCGACCCAGCGCCTCGACCAACCCGGCCGTGAGCGTGGTCTTCCCTGTGCCACTGTCTCCTGCGATGGCCAGCATGATCGGTCGGTGGCCGTCGCGGCGCCCGTTCCTGCGGTCACCCTCGCCGTTCACCCGCTTGTCCGTCATGCCCGCACTGTAACGAGGCGGCGCGGGTGGGGTTGCCAGCGGCGTATGTGCGCTCGAGTCACCCGGCGGCGCCCCGTGCCAGGCGCCGATCCATCCGTTCCTCGAGGCTGAGGCCGACGAAGGCGAAGCTGCAGACCACGAGGGCGATGCATAGGCCGGGCGGGACGATCCACCACTTCCAGGCGCCGGTGAGGAAGGCCCCCCTGCCCGTGGCGAACTGGATCATGCTGCCCCAGCTCCGGCGCACAGGGTCGCCGAGGCCGAGGAAGCTGAGGGTGACCTCGAACAGGATGGCGATGCTCACGATGCGCACGAACTGGGCGATCAGCAGCGGCGTGACCGCCGGCACGACGTGGCGCCGGATGAGGTACGGGGAGCGGGCGCCGAAGGTCCGGGCGGCCACCACGTGCGTGCGCTCGCGCAGCGACAAGACCTGGCTCCGGACGATGCGTGCCGGCTCGGCCCACAGGAGGATGGCGACCACCAGGATCTGGTTCCGCATGCCCCGTTCCAAATAGGAGGCCACCACGATGAGCAACGGGATGGCCGGCACCACCAGGGCGAAGTCGACCGCACGCATGAGAGTGGCGTCGATCGCCCCCCTCCGATAACCCGAGACGGCGCCGAGCAGGCCGCCGGCGACGACGGCGATGGCGGCGGCGGCCAGGCCGATCAGCAACGACACGCGCGCCCCGCCGATCAGCTCGCTCAGGATGTCGTGGCCGACGTCGTCGGTGCCGAGGAGGTGGTCCCGGCTCGGCTCCAGGAAGGGCCTCCCCGCTCGCTCACGCGCCTCGTACGGGGCGATGGCGGAGCCGAAGACGGCCAGTAGCCCGAACAGCGTCAGTACCACGGCGCCCACGATCCCCAAAGTCCGACTCGTTCGCCGCCGGCGGCTCGGCCTGGTCATCGCCGTACGCGGGGATCGAGGCGCGGGTACAGCAGGTCGCCCAGGAGGTTGATCAAGACCACGATGACGGTGAGCATGAACAGGCCACCCTGGAGCAGGGGGTAGTCGCGGCCGAACGCAGCGTCCAGCATCATCGTGCCGACACCGCGATAGGAGAACACCTGCTCCGCGACCACCGTTCCTCCCGCCACGGCGCCGACCCGCAGGAGCACACTCGTGGCGATCGGCAGCGATGCCGCCGGCAGGGCGTGGCGGAAGGCGATCGTGCGCTCACGCAGCCCCTTGGCCCGGGCGACGAGCACGTAGTCGTCCCGGATGACACTCAGCAAGGAGGCCCGGGCCAGCAGGAACGTGGCGCCGACGCTCGCCAGCACGAGCGTCGCCGCCGGCAGCACGAGGTGGAGGAGGACATCGCCCACCCGCGCTAGGCCGGTCGTCTTGTCGACCGAGACGGATCCAAAGAGCGGCAACAGCTTGAGGTTGGCGCCGAACAAGATGAGCAGCAGCAACCCGATCCAGAATGTGGGCGTCGACTCGAGGAACGTGCAGACGGCGATCGACACCGTGTCGCGGCGCCGTCCTCGCCGCCACGCCGCGAAGGCGGCTAGCGCCACACCGAGGATCGTGCTGATGACCAGGGCGGTGCCGACGAGCAGCATGGTCCACGGCAGGCGCTCCCGCAGAAGCGTCGACACCGGCCGGCGGTGACGGAACGAGTAGCCGAGATCGCCGCGGGCGAGGCCCGACATGTAGCGGCCGTACTGGGTGAGCAGCGGCTGGTCGAGCCCGACGTCGGCCAGCTGCTGCTCGATGACCTCGGCCGGAAGGCGGTTCGCGTCCTCGCCGAGCAGGAGCTCGATGGGGTTGCCTGGCATGAGGCGGGGCAGGCCGAAGTTGGCCGTGGCCGCCAACAGGATGATGAGGACGTACTGCGGCAGCCGGAGCGCGAGCCGCCGTAGGCCCCGGTGCCGCCTACCTGGGCGCGATGAAGGTCGCCTTATTCAGGATGCCGACGCCCTTGTAGTACACCCACCGGTCGAAGGCGGAGACCTTGTACGGGAAGATGTCGTCCGGGTAGAAGAGGGGGTAGGCGGGCATGTCCCGGGCCAGGATGTCCTGCATCTGCCCGAGGATCCGGTTTCGGGCCGCCTCGTCGACCGCCTTGGCCTGCTGTTCGGCGAGGTCGTCGTACTGGGAGTTCTTGTACCCGGCGCGGTTGAGCGTGCCCAGGGTGGTGCTCGAGTGGAACATGGACCGAAGGAAGTCCGGATCCTGCTGGACGGCGGCCGCCCACGAGAACAGGGCGATCGTGAAGTCGCCCTGTGGCGTCGCCCCGATGGCGTAGTCCGGCCATGTGCGGCTGCCGGCGCTCGCCTGGTCGAGGGCGGTGACGTTCAGCTTGACCCCGACCTGGGCGACGGACTGGCTGATCAGCTCCGCGGCCCGGACCGCCACCGGGTCGTTGTTGCGGGTGATGAGATCAAACTCCAGTGGGGTTCCGCCCATCTCCCGGACGTTGTCGTTGTTGGTGTCGCGGTAGCCCAGCCCGTCGAGCAGCGAGCGAGCCCGGTTGGGGTCGTGGCGCCCGTCGCGCGTCGCCGGGTTCGACCACGGCGTCGAGCGGTGGACGAAGCCCGGGCTGCCGGTGGCGCCGGCGCCGAGGAGGGCGGTGGCGACGATGTCATCGGTGTTCACCGCCGCCGCCATCGCCTGGCGGAACTGGGCGTTGTCGAACGGCGGCCGCCCGGTGTTCATGTAGAGGTACCAGCCGCGATAGCCCGATCCGCCGGCGGTCTTGAGGTCGCCCTGGTTGAACTGCGCCTTCAGCTCAGGGGTGAGCGAGGCGGAGACCGCGTCGGCCTGGCCGCTCTGGACCGTGGTGAAGGCGGCCTGCGTGGTGGCGATGTAGGGCATGACGATCTCGTTGACGATCGGCTTTCCCTTGAAGTAGGTCGGGTTGGCCTGGAAGCGGTGGACCTGATTCTCGACGTACTCCACCATCCGGTAGGGGCCGCTGCCGATCGGCAGCTGGGTCGTCTGCTCGAGCGGCTTCTCGATCGCGGACCA
>CAYZMG010000064.1:0-15425 GCA_964479465.1 uncultured Acidimicrobiales bacterium | reverse complement strand
GGGCCGCGGGTTCTTGGTGAGGTACTCCACGGTGAACTTCACGTCCGCCGACGTCAGCGGCCGCCCGTCGTGGAACGTGACCCCCTCGTGGAGACGGACCGTCCAGCGCAGGCCCGTCGGATCGGCGCTGTACTCCCGCGCCAGCCAGGGCTCGGGCTTGCCGTCCGGATTGATCCAGGCCAGCGTGTCGTAGACCAGGGTCATCATGTAGTAGCCGGGGTACCCCGAGCCCTGTGTCCAGGGCGTGAGGTTCTTTTCCCCGGAGGTGTTGGCGAACCGCAGCGTGGCGATCTCCGGGATGGTCGTGGTGACGCCCGGCGCCGGCTGCTCGATGGGTTCGTCGTCGCCCCCGCATGCCGCGGCGACGAGCCCCATCCCGATCAAGAGTGCGACCAGCTTCCGTCTCATCGTCATCCCCCTGCCTGCCGCGCCCCCAGCGCGACATCGTGCAACAGGTTTAGCGCGTTCCGAGTGTGGCCGCGGCGCGAACGAGGCCTTGGGTGACCGGGTGCTGCGGTGCGGCGATGACGCCGGCGCCGGGACCGGTCTCGACCACCTCGCCGTCGTGCAGCACGATAAGGCGGTCGGCCACTTTCCGCACCAGAGCGAGGTCGTGGGAGACCACGATCATGGCCATGCCCCGGGCGACCTGCTGGTCCTTCAGCATGACCATCAACTTCGCCTGCTCGGAGGCGTCGAGCATCGACGTGGGCTCGTCGGCGAGCAGGAGCCGAGGGCCGAGCACCATTGCCCGAGCGATCGCCACCCGTTGCAGTTGACCACCGGACAGGTCGTGGGCCCGGCGGGCCAGGAAGGCCTCGGTCTGGGGCAGGCCGACGCCGGCCAGCGCCGCCGCAGTCCGCTCTGCCCGTTCGGCGCCGGCGCCGATGTGCTGGACGTCGAGCGGTTCCCGCACGACCTCGGCCACCGACAGCAGGGGGCTGACGGCTTCGAAAGGGTCCTGGAAGACGACGGCCACCCGGCGCCGGAAGTCGGCCCACTCCTGCTTCCCGAACGTGGCGAACGGGCGTCCTTCCCACTCGACCGTGCCGGCGTCGGGCTCCTCGACGCCGACGAGGACGCGGACGAGCGTGGATTTGCCCGAGCCCGTCTCGCCGACGATCCCGACGACCTCACCCTCGCGGACCTCCATGCTGACCGACTTCAGGGCGGGGACGCTGCGCCGGATCCCGGTGCGGTAGGACTTGGCGACCTCGGCGACGGCGAGGCGCGTCAGGACGCCGCCGAGCAGGCAGGCGATGCGCCGGCCGGCGACGGCCGACAGCTCGGGCGCCCAGGTGGCGCACTCGTCGACCGCCTGGGTGCACCGGGGGTGGTACGGGCAGCCCGCCGGCGGATCGGTGGGGTCGGGAGCGGCTCCCCGGATGCCCCGCAGATCCTTCTGGGTCGTCATCGATGGGTACGCACCCAGCAGGTCGCGGCTGTAGGGCTGGCGAGGATCGGTAAGGATCGTCCGGGTGGGCCCGTGCTCGAGCACGATGCCGCCGTAGAGCACGGCCAGGTCGTCGGTCAGGTCGGCCATGAGGCTGAAGTCGTGGGAGATGACGAGGAGGGCGAGGCCCTGCTCGCGCCGCAGCCGCCCGAGTGTCTCGGCGATGGCCGCCTTCGTCGTGCTGTCGAGGCCCGACGTGGGCTCGTCGAGGATGAGCAGGGGCGGGTCGCAGGCAAGGGCCATGGCCAGCATCGCCCGCTGGCGCTCCCCGCCCGAGAGCTCGTGGGCGTAGCGGTCGAGCAGCTCGGGGTCGAGCTCGACCAGTCGAGCGAGCCCGCCGGTCTTGTCCCGTGCGTCGGGCTTGCTCATGTTCAGGTGCAGGCGCATCGGCTCGGCGATCTGCGACCCGATCGTCCTCACCGGATTGAAGCCGCGGCCCGGGGCCTGGATGACATACGCTGCCGTCCTGCCTCGGTGGCGGCGGACGTCCTCGGCCGGTGCGCCCACCAACTCCTGGCCGCCCAGCCGCACGCTGCCCTCGATCGCGGCCTCGGCCGGCAGCAGGCGGAGCGTCGCCAGGGCGAGGCTCGTCTTGCCGCTACCCGACTCGCCGACGACGCCAACTGCATCGCCCTGGCCCACGCGCAGGGTCACGCCGCGCAGGGCCTGGACCGGCGTGGCGCCGGCGTCGTAGGTGACGCGCAGGTCGGCCACCTCGAGGATCGGCTCGGATCCCTGACGCCGGTCGTCGCTCACGGCCGGCAGCGTAGGGCCTGGCGACCAGCGGTCACCTGATGAGATATCCGAGCGACCCTGCGGCCCGAACCAGGTCGGACAAGAGCCCCGGGTGGGAGAGCGGCACGTCGAGATCTGGGATTGATGGCAGTGACGGTTCCGCTCGCTCGAAGAGCACGAGCGCTGGATTACCGCCGTGCATCGACGACGGATACCAGATTCCTTCGATCTTTGGATAGGCCTCGTAGATCGTCCGGGCCCAGGCTTGAGCGCGCGGGCGGGGGCCGGATGCAAGTGCCTGGCTGGCGCCGGCGCGGGTGGGCCAGTCGCCTGTCAGGTCGAGCAGCCGCACCGATCGTGTCAGGCGAAAGCCGGCGAGGCACCGGTCGGCGGCGACCCGATCGACGAGACGTGATCCCTGGAACACCTCGGCAACGCTTGTGACGAGATCACGGGCGGCGTACACCACGCCGCGCCGCTCGCCTGCGACGTGATGGTCGAACCGAGCGCTGGGAAGAGGGCCATCAAAGCGAAACTGCCGCCACGTCGTGGGATGTGGCCCACCTCTGGGATAGATGCGGGCGAACAGGGTTCCGGCACGTGCCGTGTGGAGTGCCGCTGGGAGCCGCCGGAGCTCATCGACGGGCGGGGGATTGGGAAACTTCGGCAATCAGAGATCGTCGATGGAGCCGGCCAGGGCCGCCACTCCATCGGGCGGTCCTCCGGAGGTCAGCCAGGCGATCGGCGACACCGCCTCCTCCTCGAGAATCAGATCGGAGTTCGGCGTCGTGAACCAGCGGCTCACAGCGGCGGGATGCAGTGTCGATGACAGCTTCGACACCACAGCCTCGACGCCAGGGATGACCCTGTTCGACTCGAGCTGGAAGCCCGGAATGAGCCATCCTCCACGGTGCTTGAACGCGTAGAGGGAGCGGGCGTAGATCCGCTGGCGGACTCGGCTGGGGTCCACGCCCAGCCGCTTGGCCAAGCCGGCGACGGTCTCCGAGTTCGAGACGACCTCGGCGTGGGCCGCCGCTAGGCCTGCGATGGGGCCGAGTTCGCCGGCGCGCAGTGGTTGTAGGGACGCACCGAGCTTTCTGAGCGTGGACTGCTGGACGTCGCCGAGGTACTCGACGGGGCGGACATCGACCACGGCAAGCGGCCCAACCCGATCTGCGAAGTCCTCCAGCGCGGCGGCGAACTCCTCCTCCTCGACGCCGAATCTTCGCTCGAGCAGTTCGTGGAGCGTCATCGCCACCGGGTTTCCTCCTCTTCCCTCCTGACAGGATACAACAGGAGCTCAACACCCGGCCGCAGCGGACGGCGCCTTGCGCTGGGCGTCGACGACGGCGACGGCGGTGATGTTCACGATGTCGGAGACATCCGCGCCCCGCGCCAGCACGTGGACCGAGCAGGCCATGCCCAGGAGGATGGGACCCACCGTCGTGGCCCCGCCGAGGTGCTGGAGGAGCTTGTATGCGGTGTTGGCCGCCTCCAGCGACGGGAAGACGAGGACGTTGGCGTCGCTCCGCAGCAGCGAGAAGGGGTAGTCGGCCCGCAGCTCGCTCCGGAGGGCAACGTCGGCCATCACCTCCCCGTCGACCTGCAGGCCGGGGCTGCGAGACCGGACCAGGGCTGCGGCAGCGGCCATCTTCGCTGCCCGCGGGTGACTGGTCGAGCCGAAGTTGGAGAAAGACAGGAGGGCGATGCGGGGTTCCACGCCGAGCTCCCTCGCCTCCTCGGCGGCCATCTCGGCGATGTCCGCCAGCTCGGCCGCGGTTGGGTCGACGTTGACGGTCGTGTCGGTGAGCACGTAGGGGCGGTCGCCCACGAGCATGAGGTGCATGCCGGCGACGCGGGTCACCCCGGGGGCGGGCCCGATCACCTGGAGGGCAGGGCGGATGACGTCGGGGTAATGGTGGGTGATCCCTGAGACCAAGGCGTCGGCGTGGTTGGCGCGGACCATCATCGAGCCGAAGTAGTTGGGCTGGTCCACCAGCTCCGTGGCCTCGCTCCGGGTCATGCCCTTGCGCTGGCGGGAGGCGGTGAACGCCTCGGCGTATGCGTCACGGTGCGGGGAGCGGCGGGGGTCGACCACCTCCACCGTGGCGCCGTCGATGCCCATGTCGGCCAGGCGCGACCGGATCACCTCTTCCCGCCCGACCAGGACGGGCAGGCAGATGCCCTCGCGGACGACGGCTTCGGCGGCGCGGATCACGCGAATCTCCTCGCCCTCGGCGAACACGACTCGGCGGGGGGACGTGCGCGCCCGCCGGATCACCGAGCGCATGAGCCCCCGCCCGGGGGCGAAACGCCGGCCCAGCTCGTCGCGGTAACCGGCCGGCGTGACTGCGGTCCGGGCCACGCCGGTGTCCATGGCCGCCTGGGCCACCGCCGGCGCCACCCAGTGGGGGATGCGGGTGTCGAGCGGCTTGGGGATCAGGTAGTCGGGACCAAAGGCCATTTGGTCGACGCCGTAGGCATCGAGGACGGCCTGGGGCACCTCCTGGCGGGCCAGGTCGCGCAGGGCGTGGGCGGCGGCGATCTTCATCTCGTCGTTGATCGTCCGGGCCCGGACGTCGAGAGCACCGCGGAACACGAACGGGAAGCCGAGGACGTTGTTGACCTGGTTCGGGCGGTCGGAGCGCCCGGTGGCGAGGATGGCGTCGGGGCGGGCGGCCTTCGCCTCGGCGTAGCCGATCTCGGGGTCGGGATTCGCCAGCGCGAACACGATGGGTGCCGGCGCCATGGCGGCGAGCATGTCGCCTGTCACGATGCCTCCGGCCGACAGGCCGACGAACACATCGGCGCCGACGAGCGCATCGGCCAGCGTGCGAGCCGTCGTATCGGCGGCGAAGCGCTCGAGGTGCGGGTTCATCCCGACGGCCCGGCCCCGGTGGACGACGCCGTGTACGTCGACCAAGACCAGGCGGTCCGGGTCCATCCCGAGCTTGACGAAGAAGCCGGCGCAGGCCAGGCCGGCGGCGCCGGCGCCGCAGATCACGGTGTGCACCCGTCCGATCGCCTTGCCCGACACCTCGAGGGCGTTGAGAAGGGCGGCGCCGGCGATGATCGCCGTGCCGTGCTGGTCGTCGTGGAAGACCGGGACGTCCAGCAGCGCCCGCAGGCGCTCCTCGATGGCGAAGCATTCGGGCGCCTTGATGTCCTCCAGGTTGATGCCGCCGAACGTGGGGGCGAGGGCCTGGACGACGCGGACGAAGTCGTCGGGATCGGCGGCGTCGACCTCCAGGTCGAAGACGTCGACGTCGGCGAAGCGCTTGAAGAGGGCGGCCTTTCCCTCCATCACCGGCTTGGCCGCCAGGGCGCCGACGTTGCCGAGGCCGAGGACCGCGGTCCCGTTGGTGACGACGGCCACCAGGTTGGCCCGGGAGGTGTATGTGAAGGACGCCTCGGGGTCAGCGGCGATGGCAAGGACCGGGGCGGCCACGCCAGGCGTGTAGGCCAAGGCCAGGTCGTGCTGGGTGTCGAACGGCTTGGTGATGGCCAGCCCGACCTTGCCGGGCGGGTCCCGGCGGTGATATTCGAGCGCCTCGTCCTGGAGCATGCCAAGACCCTCTCACGTCGCCCCGACCTGTGAGGCCGTCGTCAGAACCGCCGGCGTGCGCTAGTGAGCTAGACCGTTCTTTGTCGGCTGATGTACCTCTGAGGTACCTGAGCCGACAAAGAACCGGTTGTCTCACCCGGCTGCCACGCTGGACGGCGTGAAGACGGTGGACGTGCAGCTCAACCGGCTCGCCGCGGGGCAATACTCGCTGGCCTCTCGTACCCAGGCAATCGACCTCGGCATGACCTCACGGCAACTCCACGACCGATTGGAATCAGGACTCCTGGTGCCCGTGCATCAGGGCGTCTACCGTCTCGCCGGCGCCGCTCGAACAAGCGAGCAGGCACTCCTTGCTGCCTGCATGGCCGCCGGCGAGGGGGTCGCATCGCATCGCAGCGCGGCAGCCCTGTGGGCGCTGCGCGGCGTGGAGGCGACCACGCCGGAGATCACCGTGCTGGGAAGCCGGCGCCCCGCACTGCGGGGTGTGTTCGTGCATCGCACCGACCGGATGGACGAAATCGATGTCTCCCGGCGGATGAGAGTCCCGGTGACCACGCCGGCCCGTACCCTCCTCGACATTGGCGCAGTGGTGCCCGTGGAGATGGTCGAGCCGGCGTTGGAGGACGCACTGATGCGGCGGCTGGTGACCCTCCAGCTGCTCACCAATACGTTGGCACGGCTGGGCGGCTCAGGGCGCCGGGGAGCGGCCGTGTTGCGGGCGTTGGTGGAGGAGCGTGACCCGGCCACAGCGCCGACGCAGAGCGTGATGGAGGACCTGCTGTTCCGGGTGGTGCGGCGGGGCGGGCTGCCGGCGCCGGTGCGCCAGTACGAGGTGGCCGGCGTGCGCCTCGACGGCGCGTATCCCGACGTCCGCCTCGGACTGGAGGCCGACAGCCGGATCTGGCACGGCGGGCGGCTCGACGTGCAGCGCAACTCCGACAAGGCGAACCTCCTGCTGGCGCAGGGCTGGCGGGTGCTGCGCTTCACCTGGTTCCACCTGACCCGACAGGCGCGGTACGTGGTGAGCTCCATCCAACGGGAGTTGGTGCTGGCGTGCCCCGCGTGAGGCGGCGTCACGCCTCGACGCAGTCCGCAGGCAGCCCGAGGGCCCGCTGGAGGCAGTCGACGGTGACGTCTCCCGCCGGCGCCTCGCTCATGACCTGATCTCCCTGGCGGACCCGGCGGACCACCTGCCCGTCGCGCGAGACGAGCACGACGACGCCGGCCATTCCGGCCGTCGCCACGCCGAGGACCGCCCATTCCGCGGGCGCGACGGCGCCCAGGAGCACATCGGCGGGAGCGAGGCCGTCGAGCGGCAGGATGCCGACGTCGGGGCCGTCCGGGCGGGACACGACGTAGACGAGCACGCCGCCCCCGTTGTCGGCGATCGCCCGGTCAAGGGAGTCGGCCAGATCGTCGAGGAACCGCTCATCGAGAGACGGATGGACTTGGGGCACGGCAGGCACCTTCGCTTCACACGGCGGGTACACGTGGACCGCCGTGACCTCGACAGCGAAGGGCCCGCATGGGGCGCTGCCGGCAACTCTGGCCCGCGGCGCCGGCGCTCGTCAACGCCTCGGTAGACTGACGGGTGTCGAGCCGGGGCAGTTTGGAGGAGGCGCTCGAGCTCAAGCGCAGCGGGCGGTTCGACGAGGCGGTGATCGCCCTCGAGGGCGCGCTGGCCCGGTCGCCCTCGAACGCGGTCGCTCTGGCGCATCTGGCCGAGGTTCAGCTCCGCCGCCGGCGGCTGGCCGACGCCGCCGACGCCCTGGAACGGGCCGAGGCGCTGGCGGGGACGACAGCCTTCACGGCCCGAGTCCGGGGCGATCTGCGGTACCGGGAACGCCGGTGGAAGGAAGCCGCCCGGTGCTACGCCGACGCCGACGTCCTGGGCGACCGGGGCACGTGGTCGCTGGTCCAGCTGGCCCGCTGCCACCTCCGGCTCAACGAGATCGAGGCCGCTCGCGGGGCCGCGTCGCGCGCGGCCGAGCGCGACGGGGCCGACGCCGCCCCATGGGTGGTCCTCGGAGAGGTGGCGCTGCGCGAGGGCCGCCAGGACGACGCCGTGCACCTCTTCGAGCAGGCCCACGAGCGCGCCCCCGGCGACGAGTTCGCCTACGCGAAGTTGATCGAGGCCCGGGTCCTTCGCCTGCCCCCCGAGGACCGCGAGCGCGAGGTCGAGGTGCTGCTCCGGAGCCATGACAAGGGCAACCGCCACCTCATCGGCGTCCTGGCCAGGCTGCGGAGCGAAAGCGGCGACGACCGGCAGGCGGCCAAGGCCTGGGGTGCACGCCGGAAGCTCCATGGCGACCCCTACGCCCGCAAGATGGAGGCCTACGCCCTGCGGAAGGCCGGAGACCTGGAGCAGGCCGCGGCCCTGTTCCGCGTCTGCCTCCTCGCCGACCCGGAGGATCTGATCCTCTTCCGCACCTACGTCCATCTCCAGCGCAGCCGGGGCGCGCTCGACGAGCTGCGCTCGACGCTGGAGGAGCTGGTGCCGCTGGCCGGCGGGCGCCGGGGGGCGGTCTACGGCGAGCTGCGCAAGCTCGGGCCGGCGACGGGTGGCTAGCGCGGCGGTCCCCCCGCCCGGCCCGGGGGTGGCGCCGCCGACCATCAATCAGCTCGTCGAGGTGGCGTCGGTGGAGACGGTCGTCCGCCTCGACGGCCGGCCCGGACGGCTGTCGGAGCTCGTCCTCACGGCCGACGTCACCGGCGCCCTGTCCGCTGTCCTGGAGGCCCGGGCCCAGGAAGCGGGCGCCGCCTTCTTCCTCGTCGGCCATTTCGGGTCGGGCAAGTCCCACCTCCTCGCCGCCCTGGCCGAGCTCGCCGGCAACGACGGCGACGTGACGGCCGGCTGGGGCCCGGCCCTGCGAGACGCCGCCGGCCGCGCCCGGCCGGCGGTGGCCGTCGCCGTGCCCCTGGTCGAGCATCGCGCCACCGCTCAGCTCGAAGACCTCGTGCTCGGCGCGGCGTGGGCCGCGCTGCGCCAGCAGTCGCCCCCGCCTGACACCGACCGGCGAGCCGCGTGGGACTCGGTGCTCGTCGCCGCCGGCGCCGGTCTCGTGATCCTGCTCGACGAGCTCAGCGAGTTCCTGCGGGCAAAGCAGGGGCCGGCGCTGGTCGAGGACCTGCGGTTCCTGCAGTTCCTGGGCGAGTGGGCCCGCGAATCGCCGGTCGTGGTCGTCGCCGCCCTGCAGGAGAGCATCGACGAGGTCGCCAACGTCAGCCAGCGGGAGCTGGCCCGCATCCGCGACCGCTACCGCACCCTTGCCCTGTCGATGCGCCACGTCGAGGACCTCGTGCGGGGACGGCTGGTGCGGCTGCGTCCCGGCGCGGAGGCGTGGGTGGAGCGCGCCCACCGGGAGCTGGAGAGCGCATTCCCGAGCTGGGGGGTCTCACTCGACCGCCTGGCGCGCTGCTACCCGCTGCACCCGGCGACGCTGTCCGTGCTCGAAGGGCTCCGGTTCCTGTTCTCCCAACAGCGGGGCGTGGTCGACTTCATCTGCCGCCAGCTCGGCGGCGACCCGCCGGCCGGCATCGCCCCCTGGCAGCAGCGCGGCTACCTGGAGCTGCTCACGCCCGACCGGGTCTACGACCACTTCCGGCCCCGGCTCCACGAGCGGATCGAGACCCGGCGCCTGGCCGAGACCGTCGTCCCCTACTACGAGCGTGCGGTCGAAGAGATCTTCGACGCGCCGGCCGACCGGGCGCTCGGCCTGCGGGCGGTCAAACTCCTCTGCCTGCTCGCCGCCTCGCCCGTCGAGCGGCCCCGAAGCGCCCCCGAGCTGGCCGACCTCCTCCTCACCCGGCTCAGCGCCCTCGACCCGTCGGCCAACGTGTCCTACCTGGAGCGTGCCGTCCTGGGGCCGCTGGTCGCTCGGGGCGCGTACGTGGTGGACCGGGCCGGGCCGCCCAGGGTCTACACCGTTGAGCTGGAGGCGGACGCGGCCGAGGTGGCGCTGGCCCGCCAGGCCCAGGCGCGCGCCGAGCTGGCGACGGGCGACCGGCGGGTGGTTCGCACGCTCGTCGAGCTGGGATCGTCGTCCACCCTGCCGCTGCGGTTGCTGGCCGACGTCGGCCCCGCCCGGCGGGAGTTCCTGTGGCAGAACACGTTGCGGTCGGTGCTCGTGGTGCCCGTGCGCGTCCCGGAGCTCTCCGAGGCCGACGTCGCCACCCTCGTCGCCCAGGCCCGCTCGCTGGGGGCCGAGGGTTGCCTGCTGGTGGCGGAGCCGGAGACCGAGGACAACGATCTCGTGGGCCGGGCCCGCGCCCTGGCGTCGTCGGGCGGACGGGTGGCGATCTGGGCGCCGCAGCCCCTCGCCGCAGAAGCGGTCGAGGTCGCGGCGGAGCTGCACTGCCGCCGGCTCGTGCTGGAGCAGGCCCGCGCCGAAGGGCGGACAGAAGCCGGCGGCCTGGTGGAGTTCCTGGAACGGTCGGCCGCCGGCGACGAGGCCCGGGCCCGCGAGGCGCTCCAGCGGGCCTACTTCTCCGGCGTGGTGGCATCGGGGGAGGGATCGGCGGCGGTCGACCTGCCGTCGCAGGCCGGGCTGGCGTTCGAGCGCTTGCTCGTATCCCTCGCCGACCCGCTGCTCTCCCGGCTGCACCCGCTGCATCGCGACGTCGCCCCGCGCGGCGAACTGGTGGGGGAGCGGCTCCTGCGCCAGCTCGTGGCCGACGTCCTGACTCAGCCCCGTATCACCGCTGTCGCGGCCGAGCGGGGTCAGCTGCGCTCCCTGCTCGCCGGGTACCTGGTGCCGCTCGGCCTCGTCCGCCGGCGGGGCGACGTGCACGTACTCTCGCCCGACCCGGTGCGCAGCCCGGCGGTGGCCGAGGTGCTGCGTCTCGTCCCCGACGCCGGCCCCGTCCCCGCCGCGGACGTCGTCGCCGAGCTGGCCGACGGGCCGGTGGGGCTGACCGAACCCGAGGCCCTGATCGTCCTCAACGCCTGCGTGCGGGCCGGGCTCATCGAGCTGCGCCGGGGCCGGCGCGTCCTGGAGGATCCGTTCCTCGCCGTCGCACCTGCCGACCGGCTGGCGGCGGCCGAACTGCTCGAACCATCGGCCCGGGCCGCCCTCGCCGGGCTCGGCCCGATCGTCGGCCAGGGCCCGTGGGAACCCTGGAATGCGACCCTGCAGCGGGCGGCCTGGGAGCGGGCGAAGGCCTGGATCGAGGTCCGCGCCGACGACGTGGCCCAGGTCCGCTCGGGCCTGGAGGCGATGGCCGACGGGGCGCTGCTGGCCGACGTCGTGACCGAGCGGGTCCTCGCCGACCTGGCCCCAGTCGAGGGCGTGCTGGCCGCCGTCGACACCAACCTCACATCGGTGCCCGGGCTGCGCGCGCTCGTCGCCGCCGTCGGCGACGCCGAGGCCGTTCTGCTCGCATCCCGCCGGATAGCGGCCGTCGCCCGGTTCTTCCGGGAGGAGGCGGCCAAGGTGGAGCAGGCGGCGTCATACCTGACCCATCCGCAGCTCGAGCTCCCTGAAGACGGCCGTCTCGCACTCCTGCGCGACGCGGCGCGCTCGCTGCTCCGCGACGTCCTCGTCCTGGCCGCCGAGGACCGGGTGCGCGAGCTCCTGGACATGGAGCGCGAGTTCCGGCGCACCTACGTCGCCACCTACAAGGCCGAGCACGACCGGTTCTACGCCGGCCCGGGCGCGGCGGCTGCGGCCGGGGTCCGCTCGACGCCGGCGTACGAGGCCCTCGCCGCGCTGGCGCGGATCGGCGGGCTGGCGGTCGCCGACGACCGGGTCAAGGTCGACCGCGTCCTGGCCGCCGCCGCGCCGGCGCCGTGTCACCGGCGGCTGGAACTCGAACTGTCGTGGAAGCCCCGGTGCAGCTGTGGCTTCGCCATCGGGCAGGAGCCGCCGGCCTTCGACGCCGGTGCGGTCACGGCGATGGCCGACCGAGGGGTGCGCCAGCACCTGGGCGAGCTGCAGCTGCCCGAGCACCGGGGCCGGCTCGAGCAGGCGGTCGAGCACCTCACCGACCTCGGCCGCCAGGAGACGGCCGCCGATCTGCGCGCCCTTCTGGGCATGGTCGCCGACCCGGCAAAGGCCGACTCGCTCGCCCTGGCCCACCTCCTGTCCGGCCCCGCCGGCCCCGTCGTGGCCGACGTGCTCACCGGCGGCCACCTCGTCGTGCGCCGCGACCTCGCCGGCCTGCGCGAGGATCTCGCCGGCCGGCGGTTCCCGAAGCGCCGCCTGGTCGAGCTCCTGACTGCCTGGGTCGACCCCGACGGGTCGCTGCCCGTAGGGGGGTTCGTGGAGGTGGTCGACACCGCGGAGCCGGCGCCGGCGGACAACCCGGGTACGCCCGCCCGTAGCGCCGGCGCGGGCTCCGGCGCTACGGCCCAGTTCCTGTCCCGACGCTTCCCCCGGCTTGCTGCGCAACTGCCGGGCGAGCGGGCGGGGGAGTGCTTCTGGCTGGCCGCCTGGTGGGCGGCGCAGGCTCAGGGCGCCGGCCCGCCGGGTTGGCTGCCCGCTGGGCTCCTCGCCGATGCTGCGCTGCTCGCCGCCGCCGCGGAAGCGGCCACCGGCGACCTCGGGGCGCGGGCCGAGCTGGCCGAGCTCGATGCCCGGGTCGGGCCGGAGAGCCTGCTCGGCGACCAGGTGAGCGCTGCCCTCCGCCTCGTCGACCGCCCGGTGGCGGAGGTGGCGGATCTGCTGGCCGGCGAAAGGCTGCTGCGCCACCCCCTCCGCCTGGCGGCCGACGACCTGGCTCGGCGGGTGGCGGGCGACTGGCAGCTGGCGGAGCGGCTCCCGGATCTCGATCCGGAGAAGCTGGCCGGTGCCCACGCCCTGGTGGGGGCGGCCGAGCTGGCGTCGCTCGGCTTCATATTGCGCGCCGCCGGGCACCTGGCCGAGCTCCAGCGCCGGCTCCCCGCCGCGTCGTGCCGCGATCTCGTCGAGGACGTCTACCCGTCGTGCTGGGCGCCGGTGCCGGTCCTCCTCAGCCGGGCCGAGCTGGCTCTGGTCGGGCGGTCGCTCCTGTCGGCCGAGGCACTGGAGGCGGTTCGCCTATCCGCCGCTCGCACGCTGCATGCGGCCGACGACGCCTACCGCGCCCACGCCGGCGCCGGGTTGCCGGGGTGCCTGCGCATCTGGGAGGTCGGGGCCGCGGTGGTGGCGCCGCTGCTGGCCGTGCACGACCGGGTGGCGGTCCTCGTGGTGGACGCCATGCGGGTCGACGTGTGGCGCCGGCTCCGGGAGTCCCTCGTCTCGGCCTTGCCCGGGCGGCCGCTGCGGGAGGCGTGGGCGGTCGTTCCGGAGCCCACCCGCACGAGGGAGGCGATGGCCGCCCTGTACCTCGGTCGCCCCGTCGCCGCCGGCTCGGGGCCGGACGTGTCGGCGGACCTCGGCCCGCCCTTCTCGCACCTCGGCTTCGAGTCCAGCGCGCTCGTCGGGGTGGACCGCGACGGGTCGGCGCCGGCGCTGCGGGAGCTGTGGGCCGGCGGCGCCCGCATCGCCGTGGCCGTGGCCACCGGCATCGACGAGGCGCTCCACCGTTCCTCGACCGACCTCGCCAGCCTGGTCGACGAGACCGTCGCCGGGATCGAGCGCCGGATCGTGCCGACCCTCCATGCCCTGCCGGACAACGTCCCCCTCGTCGTGCTGGCCGACCACGGCTTCCGGGAGAACCGGTCGTGGGGGCGGGGACCAGGCAGCCGCTACGGCCACGGCGGGCTGTCGCTCGAGGAGAGCGTGATCCCAGTGGCGACGTTCGGCATCGCCGGCGATCCGGGGCCGGCGGCGGGATAGCGTCGGCGAGTGTCGTCATTCAGACCCTGACTGGAGGTTGCCGTGCCCTGGCGCCGCTTGATCCTCAGGCCCCTGCTTCTGAGCCTGGTGCTGACGCTAACGCCGTTCGTGTTCGCCGGCCCTGCCCTCGCGTCGGCGAGCTGCGACGCCCTGAACGACCCCGCGGCTGACAGCTTCTACTTCAAGGGTCGACTCGCCGCCAGCTTCTTGCAGGCCGGCGACGTCATCACGATCACGGCTGGGTTGCCCGTCAGCCCGACGCCCTCCAACTACGTGCCCAGCGGCTTCTACCTGGGCATCGGATCATTCGACGCCGCGCCGATCGTGCCCGTCGTCAACTTCCCAGGAACCCTGGTCTACACGGTCCCCCAAGACCTCACCAGCGTCCATCTGAACTGGGCGACGACCCCTTCCATCCCCGACGGGATCGAGGTCTCGGCCACATGGCAGGTGAGCTGCCAGAACGCCCCCAAGGCCAACCCGACGCTGAGCACCCAAGCCTCCCCATCGGTCCTTCTCGGCGGCCCCGTGTACGACACCGCCACGCTCGCCGGCGGCAACGCACCGACCGGCACGATCACGTTCCGGCTCTTCGGTCCCGACAACGCCACCTGCGCGGGGACCCCGGCCTTCACGACGACGGCGACCGTGGCCGGCAACGGTGGCTACAGCTCCGCCAGCTTCACGCCGGCGGCGACGGGAACGTACCGGTGGACGGCCGAGTACTCGGGCGACGCCAAGAACAACGGCGTCTCGTCGCCGTGCAACGCGGCGAACGAGTCGGTAGCCGTGACGCCGTTCGTGCCGCCCACGCCTACAGCGACCTTCAGCGGCAACGTCCCCGGTCCCGTCACCGTAGGGTCCGGGCAAAGCGTGGTCATCACGGGAAGCGACGTGGTCGGCCCGATCACGGTCCAGTCCGGTGGCGCGTTGCAGCTCGTGAACAGCAGAGTCTCCAATGGCATCGTCGTGACCAACCCGTCGTTCCTCAGCGTCTGTAACTCCCAGATCGCGGCGCCAGCGGGCAATCCCGCCCAGGGCTTCGTGGTCAGCGGCGCGACCACGCCCCTGAGGATCGGTGATCCTGCCAGTGGCTGCGCCGGCAACCGGATCGCCGGCGACGTACGCCTCACCTCCAACACCGGAGGTCTGACGCTCGGCGCCAACACGGTCTCGGGGAACGTGACGGTCGACAACAACGCGGTGGGCACGCCGGTCGTGAAGGCCAACAACGTGTTCAAGACCCTCGGGTGCGCCGGGAACAACCCGGCTCCGGTCAACCACGGCCAGCCGAATGCCGCTCCGACCAAGACGGGTCAGTGCAGCGGGCTCTGACCACCTGACCTCCCACTCCGCAATGGCTGGGCGTCTCCTTGCTCTCGCCCTGGTGATGTCGCTGCTCGCGGGCTGTTCGGGAGCGGCGAAGGACCAGGCGGTGCTGGTGCAGCGCGATACGAGCTCCACTAGCACGTCGACGTCGACCAGCACGACGACGACGACCAGCACGACGACGAGCAGCACCAGCACGACGAGCACGACCCGCGTGACGACCACGACCACAACCACGAGGCCGCCCGTGACTGCGGCGGTCTCGCCCCGGCCCGTGACCGAGCAGAACTACACCCCCTTCGCCACCGCCGGCGGCGTCGTGCTGCGCCACCCGGCGGCGCGGGTCGAGCGCATCGGGTTCCACGAGTCGAACCTCGACGGTGCCCAGCAGCTGCAGTCGCTCCCGACCTCTGCTCCCAGCCTGGTGCTCGAAGCACGGGCGCGCGACACCACGGCTCGCGGCGCCGCCGATGTCATGGTCGACCCCGAGGCGGAGATCCGGGCGCCGGTCACGGGCACGGTCCTGGCGGCCGGCACGTACGTCCTCTACTGCAAGCACTCCGACGACTACCTGATCATCGAGCCC
>CAYZMG010000063.1:17959-27189 GCA_964479465.1 uncultured Acidimicrobiales bacterium | reverse complement strand
GACCGTTCGGGTCCGGGTCCGAAACGAGCGGGGCGACGTCGACCCCGGCTACCGGGGCACCGTCCACTTCACCTCCACCGACGCCGGCGCCACCCTCCCCGCCGACCACACCTTCACCGCCGGCGACAACGGGGACAAGAGCTTCACCGCCGTGCGCTTCGCCACCGCCGGCAACCAGTCGGTGTCGGTCGCGGATATCGCCGAGCCGGCGCTGCGGGGCGACTCGTCGGCCGTCCTGGTGTATGACCGGGCGGCCACCCGCCTCGAAGTGACCACGGCCTCCACCGCCAACGTCGGCCAGGGCAGCAATCTCCGGGTGCGGGCCCGAAACGACCGTGGCGACATTGACACCGGCTACCGGGGCACCGTCCACTTCGCCTCCACCGACCCCGGCGCCACCCTCCCGGCGGACTACACCTTCACCGCCGCCGACAACGGCGACCACACCTTCACGGGGGTCGCCTTCGCCGCCGCCGGCAGCCAGACGGTGGCGGTCACCGACACGGCGGCGCCCGCGGTACGGGGCCGGTCGTCGCCGACCCGCGTGGGGTCGGTCAGCGTCCTGGCCGTCGACGTATTCGACGAGACGCCCACCACCGGCGTGCCGGGCACCGTGCGGGTCACGGCCCAGACTCCGACCGGTAGCACCGACAGTGCCTACCGGGGCACCGTCCGGCTCACCTCCACCGACCCCGGTGTCACCCTCCCGGCGGACTACACCTTCACCGCCGCCGACAACGGCCGCCACGACTTCCCGGGCGTCGCCTTCGCCACCGCCGGCTCCCAGACCGTCGACGCCGCGGACGTGGCCGACGCCAGCCGGCGGGGCTCGGACACGGTGTACGTATACCCGGCCGCTGCCACCTACCTCGAGGTCCAGGCCTTCTCCAGCGACATCACCGCCGGCCACCCCGTCACCCTGCGCATCCGGGCCCGCAACGCCAATGGCGACATCGACACCGGGTACCGGGGCACTGTTCATTTCACGTCCAACGACCCGGCGGCCACCCTGCCGGCGGACTACGCCTTTACCGCCACCGACGCCGGCGAGCACACCTTCACAGGAGGGCTGACGTACGTCACGCCCGGAAACCGGGCAGTTTCGGCTGCCGATGTCGCCCGGCCCACCCTTCGGGGCGACTCCGGCTCCACGCTGGTCACCTCGGCCGCAGCGACGTACCTCGATGTCCAGGTGTTCTCCTCGGCGGTGAGTGCCGGCGAGGCGGCGACCCTGCGCATCCGCGCCCGCAACTCCAACGGCGACATCGACACCGGCTACCGGGGCACGGTCCACGTGTCGTCGTCGGACGCCGCCGCCGGCCTCCCCGCCGACTTCACCTTCACCGCCGGCGACGCCGGCGAGCGGACCTTCACCGGCGGCGTGACCTACAACACGCCGGGCAGCCAGTCGGTCTCGGTCGCCGACACCGCCAACGCCAACCTGCGGGGTGACTCCGGGCCGACGCTGGTGCTGTTCACCGGTGCCAACCACCTCGAGGTCCAGGTGTTCGCGTCGGACATCACCGCCGGCCTGCCGGCGACCGTCCGTATCCGGGCCCGCAACGCCAATGGCGACATCGACACCGGCTACCGCGGCACCATCCACTTCACCTCCACCGACCCGGCCGCTGCCCTTCCCGCCGACTACACCTTCACCGCCGGCGACGCCGGCGAGCACACCTTCACCGGCGGGGTGACCTTCGCCACCAGCGGCCACCAGTCGGTCGCGGCAGCGGACGTCGCCCAGCCAGTCCGGGGCGGCAGCGGGTCGGTGCACGTCTACCCGGCCGGCGCCACCCACTTCGACGTCGAGGTCTTCGTGTCCTCGCCCGACCCCGGCGATCCGTTCGACGTCCGGGTCACCGCCCGCAACGACCTGCGTGACATCGACACCGCCTACCGGGGGACGATCCGCTTCGCCTCCACCGATGCCGGCGCCGTCCTGCCCGCGGACTACACCTTCACCGCCGGCGACAACGGCCGGCGCACGTTCACCGACGGAGTCAGTCTGGCCACCCCAGGCAGCCAGACGATCTCCGTCGCCGACACCTCGGCGGGCTCGACCGTGCGGGGCTTCTCCGGGGCCGTCCTCGTGCCCGCCGGCCCGCCGCCCACCACGACCTCCACCTCGACCTCGACGTCGACCTCGACCACCACCACCTCGACGTCGACCACCACAACGGTCCCGTCGAACCTGGCGACCCACTTCGACGTCGAGGTCTTCGCCAGCCAGGTCACCGCCGGCCAGCCGGTCGACGTGCGGGTCACCGCCCGCGACGCCGGCAACGCCATCGCCACCGGGTACCGGGGCACCGTGCACCTGACCTCCACCGACGGCGGGGCGGTCCTGGCCTCCGATGTGGCCTTCTCTGCCGCCGACAACGGCCGGCACACCTTCACCGGCGGTGTGCGGTTCGGGACGGCCGGCAACCAGCGGGTGACGGCCACCGACACCGCCTCGCCGTCGATCACGGGCCAGTCGGGCCCGGTCCTGGTGTTCCTGCCCGACGCCACCCACTTCGACGTCGAGGTCTTCGCCAGCACGGTGACCACCGGCCAGGCCGTCGACGTCCGGGTGACCGCCCGCAACGACAACAACGACATCGACCAGGGCTACCGGGGCACCATCGCCTTCACCTCCACCGACGCCAGCGCCACCCTGCCGGCGAACTACACCTTCACCGCCGCCGACGCCGGCCGGCGCACGTTCACCGCCGGCGTGGCCTTCGCCACCGCCGGCACCCAGCGGGTGACCGCCACCGAGACGGTCCGCCCGTCCGTCACCGGCCAGTCCGGGCCGGTCTCCGTGCAGGCCGCGTCGGCCGTCCGGTTCGTCGTCGCCCCGTCGTCCTCGACGGCCACCTCGGGGACGCCGGTGAGCGTGCAGGTCACGGCCCAGCGGTCCGACGGCTCCACCGACACCGCGTATTCCGGCACCGTCCGCTTCAGCTCCACCGACGCCGCCGCCACCCTGCCCGCCGACTACACATTCACCGCCGGCGACAACGGCCGGCGCACGTTCTCGCCGGGGGTGACGTTCCAGACCGCCGGCAACCAGACGGTCACGGTGACGGCCACCGCCGACTCGGCGGTGAACGGGACGTCGCCGGCGGTGCTCGTCAACGCCCCGCCGCCGTCGACCACCACGTCCACCAGCACCTCGACGTCGACCTCCACCTCCACCAGCAGCACGACGAGCACGACGACGGTGACGACGGTGCCGCCGACCACCACGACGACCCTGCCCTGCTCGCCGCCGACGGTCAACGTCGAGCCCTCGACCATGCGGGCCGGCGACGCGGCGACGGTGAGCGGCTGCGGCTTCGGCGCCAACAAGACCGTCACCCTGAACATGTTCAGCTCGCCGGTGTTCCTGGGGCAGGGCACGGCGAACGGCGCCGGCAACTACTCGATGGTCGTCGTGATCCCCGCCGACGCCGCCCCGGGCAACCACACCATCGTGGCGTCCGGTGAGAACGGCGAGTCGGTGGCTAGCGAGGGCTCGACCGGCATCTTCATCTCCGGGCCGCCGCTCGACGACAACCCGGGCGGTGGCGATCCCGGGACGACCATCCCGAACACGACCATCCCCAACACGACCACCCCGGCGACGACCGTGCCGGCGACGACAGTGCCGCCGGCGACCGCTATCCCGGGCACCACGGTGCCGTCCGCCGGCGGCGGCACCGGGACCCCCAGCGAGGGCGCCGGCTCGCCGGGCGGGGGGACGGGTACGGGCACGGGCGGCACCGGGACGGGGGCCGGCAGCGACGGCACGGGTACTGGCACCGGCACTGGCGCCGGCGGTACGGGGACCGGCACCGGGACGGGGGCCGGTGGGACCGGGACCGGCGCCGGCACGGGCGCCGGCGGCGGCACCGGAACCGGCGTGGGCACCCTGGGCACCGGCGGCGCCCTCGGTACCGGCACCAACCCGCTGGGCGGCGCCGGCTCGGAGACCACCACCGGCACGGTGCCCGCCGGCGCCGGCGGCGTGGCGAACAACCCGCCGGGCGGCGGTGGCGGCGTCGCCCTCGGCGCCCCCGGCGGCGGCACCCCAACGGCCCAGGCCGGCGGGGGCGGCGACGCCGGGTCGGGCCGGTCCCGTTCCGAGCCCCTCCAGCCCCGGGCCGGCTTCGAGAAGCAGTCCGAGCTGGTGACCGCCGTCCCCACGCCGGCCGACATCGCGACCGACGCCCAGACCATCGCCCAGAACGTCCTGCTGGCTGTCGCCCTGATCCTGCTGATCGGCTTCCCAGCCGACATCTTCAACAGCACCCTGGCCGAGCACTACGACGAGATCACCGGCTGGTTCCGCCGCGGCCGCCGGCGCCGGGAGCCCGGCGCCGTCCGGGCCGAGAGCTGGTTCGACCGCCTGCCCACGCCGTTGCGGCTGGGTGCCATCGGGCTGATCGGGTCGGTCCTCTACGGCCTGCTGGACTCCAACTTCGGGTTCAACCGGCCGTCGCTGATCCTCGTCCTCGGCCTGATGCTGGCCATCGCCACCATCAGCGTGGTGCTCGACGTCCTCCGGATGCGGTACCACCGGCGGGTCACCCGCAAGCGCTCCCGCCTGAAGGCCTACCCCCTCGGGTTGGTCATGGCCGCCATCCTCGTCTTCTTCTCCCGCATCGGCGACTTCCACCCCGGTTACGTCTTCGGCATCTTCACCGCCCTGGCCTTCGACGACGAGCTGTACGACGACGAGGACGGGCGGGGCCTGGCCGTCGCCGGCGTGGGCCTGCTGGTCGTGGCCATCATGGCCCTGGTACTGCGGGCGCCCCTGGACCGCCTCGCCGGCGAGGACGGCGCCGGGTTCCTCCTGCTCGTGCTCGACGCCGCCCTCGCCACCCTGTGGATCGCCGGCGTCCAGGCCGTCATCTGGGGTCTCATCCCCATCTCGTTCATGTACGGCCAGAAGGTGCTGGCCTGGAGCAAGGTGGGCTGGCTCGCCATCTACGGCACCGGCATGCTGCTCTTCGTCCACACCCTGCTGCACCCGGGCCTGGGCCTCTACGGCAACGTGGCCGAGGCGTCACTGTTCTCGGTGACGCTCTTGTTCCTGAGCTTCGGCGCCTTCTCGCTGCTCTTCTGGGCCTACTTCCGCTTCCGCAAGCCCCGGCCGCCGAAGTTCGAGGCGGTCGATCCCGGCGCAGACCGCACCCTGGTGAGCTGAACCGACGGCAATCGGCTCAGGGGCGCAGGCGAATCCTTCCCGTGCCGGCGGTCGCCGTGCCCATGACGGCTGCGGCGTGACCGGTGGCCCGTAGCGCCTCGGCGGCCGCCTCGGCCGCTTCGGGCTCGGCGCCGAACAGCAGCCCTCCCGAGGTTTGGGCGTCGGCCAGCACGATGACGACCGACTCGTCCACGCCCGTGGCGTCGAGGCGCTCGGACGCCCAGGCCAAGTTGCGCCGGCTCCCGCCGGGGACGAAGCCGGCGGCGACCAGATCGGGCACGCCCGGGAACACCGGCACCGCGGAGGCCACCAGCTCGACGTCGACGTGCGACCCCTCGGCCATGCTCCGCAGGTGGCCGAGGAGGCCGAACCCGGTGATGTCGGTCGCCCCGCCGGCGCCGGCCTCCAGCGCAGCGGCGGCCGCCTCCTTGTTCAGCCGGGTCATCGATGCCACCGCCACGTCCATCACGTCGTCCGGCGCCTTGCCCGCCTTCATGGCCGTGGCCACGATGCCGGCGCCCAAAGCCTTCGTGAGCACCAGGCTGTCGCCCGGACGCAGGCCGGCGTTGGTGAGGATGCGGTCGGGGTGGACCTCGCCCACCATGGCCAGGCCGAACTTGGGCTCGGGGTCATCGACGGTGTGGCCGCCCACGGTGATCCACCCGCCCTCGGCCGCGGCCTCGCCGGCGCCGAGGAGGACCTCGAGCAGTATCTCGGTGCTGAGCTCGTCGGTGTTCCAGCCCACCAGATTCAGGCCGAGGAGGGGCCGGCCGCCCATGGCGTAGACGTCGCTGACCGCGTTTGCCGCCGCGATGCGGCCCCACACGCGCGGGTCGTCGTGGATGGGAGTGATGAAGTCGGCGGTGACGACCAGGGCGCGGTCGTCGTCCAGCCGCCAGACCGCGGCGTCGTCGCTCGTGGCCGTGCCCACGAGCAGGTCGGGGTGACCGGGAAGCTCAAGGCGGCGCAGGACCTGCGCCAGCTCGCCGGGGGCGAGCTTGCAGGCTCAGCCTGCGCCGTGGCTGAACTGGGTGAGCCGGCGGGGATTGGTGAACGCCATGTCCGGCCGAATCTACCGGCGCCGCTGCGGCTACCGTGTCGGTCGACATGCACAGGAACGGGAGGAGGAACATGCCGCTGCCTGCACGTCGCTGAAACCGCGACGCCGGCGCCCGGTCGGGCGCCACCCCCCGCAGCGGTTTCCTCTTCTCTTAGAGGGCCCCTCTCGCTGCGGGCGCCATCCATCCCGCAGCACTCCAACAGAGGAGCCTTCAATGTCCACGTCCCGCCGGCGCTCGCGCGCCGCCGTCGTTGTGCTGACCCTGCTCTCCCTCGTCGCCGTGGCCTGCGGTGGCAGCGACGACGATCCCCCCGCCGCCGCCCAGGTCGACCCCAACCGGGTCCTGAAGATCAGCGCCATCCCCGACCAGGACCCGGCCAAGCTGTCGACGATCAACACCACCATGGCGACCTACCTGGCCGGCGCCCTCGGGGTGAAGGTCGAGTACGTCCCCGTCACCGACTACGCCGCCTCGGTGAGCCTGTTCCGCACAGGCGACCTCGACATGGTGTTCTTCGGCGGCCTGACCGGCGTGCAGGCCCGCCTCCAGGCCCCGGGCGCCACCCTCATCGCCCAGCGCGACATCGACGACGCCTTCAAGTCGGTGTTCATCACCAGCACCGGGTCAAACATCGCCCCGGTCACCGACGCCCGCCAGCTCAGCTCGCTGAAGGGCAAGCGGTTCACCTTCGGCAGCGAGTCGTCGACCTCGGGCCGGCTGATGCCGGAATTCTTCCTCGACCAGGCCGGCATCTCGAGCGACCGGGACTTCGCCGGCCAGCCGGGCTACTCCGGCTCCCATGACAAGACCATCGACCTGGTGACGGCGGGCACTTTCGACGCCGGCGCCCTCAACCTTCAGGTGTGGACGACCCGCAAGGCCAACGGCACGATCGATGCGTCCAAGGTCACCGAGATGTTCGTGACGCCCGAGTACCGCGACTACCACTGGATCGCCGGCCCCGAGACGAACGCCCGCTTCGGGACCGGCTTTACCGACAAGCTCACCGCCGCCCTGCTCGCCCTCGACTACGCCAACCCCGCTCACAAGCAGCTGCTGGACAACTACGGGGCCAAGAAGCTGATCGCCACCAACGCCGGCAACTACAGCCAGATCGAGTCGATCGGCCGCAAGCTCAAGCTCATTTCGTGACCGTGCTGTCGCTGCGCGGCGTGCGGGTCGTCTACGACAGGCACGCGGCGCTGGACGGCCTCGACCTCGAGGTGGCCGCCGGCGAGAGCGTCGCGCTCGTCGGGCCCAGCGGCGCGGGCAAGACCACCATCCTGCGCCTCTGCACCGCCGGTGTGCGCCCCACCGCCGGCCGGGTCGAGGTGCTGGGTCGAGACCTCGACGCGGCCACCCAGGACGACCTGCGCGACGTCCGGCGGCGGGTGGGCACCGTCTACCAGCAGCTGCACCTGGTCGGGCCGCTGCGCGTGGTCCACAACGTCAACGCCGGCCGGCTCGGGACGTGGAGCCGGCGGCGATCGCTGCGGTCCCTCGTCCGGCCGGTCGAGGCCGGCGTGGCCCGTGACGCCCTCACGCGTGTGGGCATCGGCGACAAGCTGTACGAGCGCACCGATCGTTTGTCGGGGGGCGAGCAGCAGCGGGTGGCCCTGGCCCGGGTGCTGGTGCAGGAGCCGGAGCTGATCCTCGCCGACGAGCCGGTGTCCAGCCTCGACCCGGCCCGGGCCGAGGAGGTCATGGAACTGCTGGGCGAGGTGGTCGCCGGCCGCGGCCGCACCCTGGTGGTGAGCCTGCACGACTTCGACCTGGCTCGCCGGCGCTGCGACCGCATCGTCGGGGTGACGGCGGGACGAGTGGCCTTCGACCTGCCCGCGGCCGAAGTCACCGACGACTTGGGCGCCGAGCTCTACCGCATCTCACCGTAGGCATGGTCGCGACTCGGGGCCTCACCGACCTCACCGCCGCCGAGGTCGGCCACCAGGCCGGGCGCCGGCCCGGCCGGCGGAGGTCGTCGGGCCGCCGCACGTGGCTGGTGATCGCCCTTGCCGCCGTTGGCTGGTCACTGTGGTCGGCCGGCGTGGGCCGGCAGGAGCTCGTCAACCCGGGTGGCTGGACGCTGCTGCGCCGGTTCTGGGCCGCCGCCATGCGCCCCGAGCTGTCGGCGGAGTTCCTGGCCGTCACGTGGCGGGCGTCGTTGACCACCATCGCCTTCGCCGCGCTGGGGACCGCCCTGTCGGTGGCCATCGGGGTGGTCGGTGGCGTGCTGACCAGCGAGACGTGGTGGCGCCGGCCCCGCACCGGCCGGCTGCGCCCGGGCTGGTACGCCGGCCGGGGCGTCGCCGGCCTGCCGCGGGGCGCCCACGAGGCGGTGTGGGGGCTGTTCCTCGTCAACGTCTTGGGGCGCGACCCGATGGTCGGCATCCTGGCCATCGCCATTCCCTTCGGGGCCATCACGGCCAAGGTCTATGCCGAGCTGATCGACGAGTCGGCGGCGTCGGGGCCGTACGAGGCCCTCCGGGCGGCCGGCGTGGGGCGGGTGGCCGCCCTGGCCTACGCCGTCTTCCCCCGCACGCTGGGAGACCTCGTCTCCTACGCGTTCTACCGGCTTGAGTGCTCGATCCGCTCGGCGGTGATCCTCGGCATGATCGGCGCCGGCGGCCTGGGGCTCGAGCTCAGCCTCACGTTCCAGTCGCTGCGCTACCGGGAGATGTGGACGCTGATCTACGCCCTGGTCGCCATCAGCGCCCTGGCCGACCTCTGGGGCGCGAGCCTCCGCCGGCGGGGGACCGCCACGGGGGTCCGGTACTCGCTGGGGGCCGGCGCCGCCCTGGTGGTCGCCGCCTCCGTCCAGCTCCGCCCCGACCTCGGGCGGCTGTTCGCGGCCCGGACCCGCGAGCTGCTGGCCGACATCGCCGGCTCCGCGTGGCCGCCGGCGCCGCCGGCCGACGGGTGGGGCGGACTGCTCCGGCGGGCGGCCGAGACCGCGGAGATGTCGGTGCTGGCCATCGCCATCGGTGGCTCGCTGG
>CAYZMG010000063.1:0-17949 GCA_964479465.1 uncultured Acidimicrobiales bacterium | reverse complement strand
CCGTGGTCGCCGCGTTCGTCGCCGCCCGGGGAGGGGAGACCCTCGGGCGGCGCGCGGTGGCGGCCGGCGCCCGCCTGCTCCTGCTCGTCACGCGGGCGATCCCCCCACCGGTGTGGGCCCTGCTCGTGCTCTTCGTGATGTTCCCGGGCCCGTTGCCGGGCGCCGTCGCGCTCGGCATCTACAACTTCGGCATCCTCGGCCGGCTGATGGCCGAGGTCGTCGAGAACCTCGATCCGCGGCCAGGGGCCGCGCTCCAAGAGCTCGGCGCCCGGCCGGCGTCAATTTTCGCCTACGCCACCCTGCCGCTCTCGGTGGCCCGCTTCGCCGCCTACTCGCTGTACCGGTGGGAGGTCGCCGTGCGCGAGACCGTCGTCGTCGGGGTGGTGGGCGCCGGCGGGCTCGGGCGTCTGCTGGAGCAGCAGCGGGCCGCGTTCAACTATCCGGGCATGCTGGCGACGGTGGTCGCTCTCGTCGCCCTCTCCATCGTCGTCGACCTGGTGAGCGCCGCCGCCCGCCGGTCGCTCCGGTAGAGAACTAGGCCTTCTGGGCCTGGGCGCGGAGGTAGGTGTAGATCGTGTCGGTCATGCCCTGCACGTTGTGCTTCTTGCGGGCGTGGTCGATGACCTTGCGCTTCAGGTCATCCTCGGAGTTGGCCCGGAGGACCCAGTTGCAACCGATGGCTCCTGCCTTGGCACAGCTGTGCTCGTACATCGCTCTCCTTGTATCGCTCCGTGTGCGTCAGCGTTGGACGGCTCCAATGCAGCATGTGCAGCATCGCACAAGAACTCCCATGCCGCAGGTGCTACTAGAGGAACGGAACAGGCACGAACGCCTTGCCGAGGGAGGCCTAGCCTTCGACACCGATCAGCTCCTCCAAGCAGGGTGGCGTAGACGGAGCGGAAGTCGGTTGTGAACTTCAGGTCGCCGTTGTCGAGGTCGGTCAGGCTGGGGTCGTCGCCGTAGAAGCCGCGCCGCCCAGGCTCACGCCGTAGACCCTGGTCGCCTCTCGCCGCCGAGGTCCGGGGCAGCGACCCGCCCACCGAGACGGCCCGAAGCGGGTCGTTACCGGTCACGTCGAGTCAGCGGCCGACCCAGCCGGTGACCACCTGCTCGTCGGGCATGGCGCTCTGCCAGACCCCACCCGTCGACCGAGAGCAGGCGGCCGCCGCCGCCGGCCGCTCGCCGGCGGGGACCGAGGCAATGCCGTCGAGCCTGGCCTTGCCGGCCAGAGTCGATGCCACGCGCAGCCGGGACAGAAGATGGCCCGCATCAGCGCGCCCACGTCCTGCTCCGGACGTCGTTGTCGGGCACCGCTTCGTGAACCAGGAACATGTGAGGATGGTGTGAACGGGCGGTGAGGGAGGGAGGCGGAGCGGATGGGCGATGGCCGTTCGGGATGGAGCCGGCCGGCGGCGTGGGCCATCGCTGCGCTCGTGCTCCTGGTCGGGTGCAGGGGCGCCGAGACCACAAGCGAGTCACCGGCGGGCGTCACCACGACGAGGTCGGTCGAGCAGGCAGCGCCCACCTGGAGCGCCCTCCCGCCGGCGCCGATCGCCGGCCGCATCGCCGCGGCAAGCGTTTGGACGGGCCGGGAGATGATCGTCTGGGGCGGACTTTCCGGCACCGAGAAGGCAAGGACCAATGACGGCGCCGCCTACGACCCGGTGGCGGGAACCTGGCGGACGATTGCCCCCGCGCCGGCGGGCGTCGCCGGCGAGGCCCATCTGGGGGCCGTCTGGACCGGCGACGAGGCCGTGTTCTGGGCGGGGAACCCGCCGGACGGCCCCGTCGTGGGCGCCGTCTACAACCCCGGCACGAACACCTGGCGGGGCCTGGCCGACGGGCCGCTGGACACCCGCGACGGGTACACCTCGGTCTGGACCGGCTCGGAGATGATGATCATCGGTGGTCACGGCGGTAGGGGCCACTCCACTCCCGTCGCCGCCGCGGTCAACCCGCGCTCGGGAGCGTGGCGCCCGCTCCCCGCGTTCGACGCTCTGTTCGGGCTGCAGCTCAGGAAGGCAGTCTGGGACGGCAACGAGGTCCTGGCCATGGGCTCGCTCTCGACATGCCCGGCGCTCGGAGCGGGGTGCGGAGAGTCCAGGCCCATCTTCCTCGGCTTCAACCCGGCGACGAATGTCCGGCGCGAGATCAGCTTGGTCGAGGCGCCCTTCGACACGACCGTTCCCATGGCCCTCGTCGGGTGGACCGGCACCGAGGCGGCGTTCGCGAGATACCCGGAATCGTCAGTCGCCATCGCCCGGTACGACCCGAGGTCGCAGACGTGGCGGACGGGTCCCGAGAGCCCCTGCCCACGTGGCTCCACCTACGTGCAGGACGCGTGGCTCGGCGATCGCTTCGTCGCCGCATGCGGGGACGACCGCCTCCAGGTCTACGACCTTGCCGCCAACTCGTGGTCGACCGTCGCCGCCGGCGCATCACCACTGAACTCCCGCGCGGGAAGCGCGGTCGTCTGGACAGGCACGACCCTTCTCGCCTGGAGCGGCACGATCGCCAGTAGTGGAAACCCGACGCCGAGCGACGGCTCGTCGATCTCCCTCCGCCGATAGGTGGACGCCCCCCTTCCCTCCGACGTATACCATTGTCGAGGTGCGACGAACCACGACAAGGGAGCGAGACGATGAACCTGAACAGCATCATGTTGGGCTCGGAGGACTCGAAGAAGCTGGGTGACTTCTACGCCAAGGTGCTCGGGCCCCCGAACCCCGAGTGGAGCGACGGATCGGCGGGGTGGTACGGGTTCCAGGCTGGCGACGGCGGCCTGGCCATCGGGCCGCACAGCGAGGTCACGGGCAGGAACCAGCACCCCGGCCGCATCATGCTGAACTTCGAGACGTCGGACCTGAAGGCGGAGTTCGAGCGCATCAAGGACCTCGGTGCCGAGGTCATCGCCGAGCCCTACGAGCCGGGCGAAGGCATGTCCATGTGCACCTTCGCCGACCCCGACGGCAACTACTTCCAGCTCTCCACGCCCTGGAACCCGACCTCCGGCTGACGGGCCGGCCTCCCTCACTGACCCCGGCGCCGGCCCTCCAGCCAGGCGGCCGCCTCCCGGTAGCGGACTCCGGGAATCAGGTGGATGCCGTCGAAGGCTCCGCTCTCGGCGACGGCCTGGGCCAGCTCGCAGGCCAGCTTCGTCCCTGCGGACCGGTCGCGGTCTGTGGCGTGGAGCCATGACTGCGGGACGTCGATCTCGGGAATGGCAGCCACGAGCTTGCGGGCCATGGAGGCGCTGGGCAGGACCATCACGCCGGCGTACACCGCGCCGGCGAAGTCGACGGTGTCCCGCCAGGCCAGCAGGGCGTCGAGGTCGAACGACACCTGCACGAAGAGGAAGTCGGCCGCCCGCTTCCATTCGGGGAGCGGGCGCAGGCGGGTGGTGACGCCGGCCCGGAACCGGCCGGCGTCGCCCTCGTGCTGGTCGCTGAACTGGCGCAGGGCGTCGATCATCGACCGGACGGTGAGCTGGCCGGTCCGCGCCCCGGCGGCCGGGTCGTCGCCGTAGACGAACAGGAACTCGTCGACGCCGTAGGCGGCGCCGGTGAGCAGGTCGCGCTGGAAGCCGAGGGCGTTGCGGTCCCGGGCGTTGAGGCATGCAATCGACCGTCCGCCCATGCGGTCGACCTCATGGGCCACGGCGATGCTGGAGACGGTGGCCCGGCCCACGTGATTGTCGGGGATCAGGTACGCCGACGCCACCTTGCTCAGCACGCCGATCTGGTGGCGCACGTGCATGAGGTCGGGCCGGGTCGGCGGCTCGATCTCGCAGATCCACTCGAACGGACGCGGCACCGCCGCAAGACTATCGGCGCCCCACCGTCACCCTACCGGCGCCTGTTCCTTCCCTGGCGGTAAGAGGAGCGTGTCGCCACTCGCCCGTCCCGCTCCCCCCGCCGGGGGTTCCCGGCCGGCAACCCGTGGAGGACGATCGGATCCGTGGCCGTGGGATCTCGTCACCCGCATGGGAAACTGTCGCCATGGCGGAGTTCATCCAGGGGCGCTACGAGCCCTTGGAGGTGGTCGGAGCGGGTGGTCAGAGCACCGTGCTCCGGGCGCTCGACCATCGCCACGGTCGGTTGGTCGGTCTCAAGGTGCGGCCCCGCGGGTCGCCGGAGGACGAAGGATCGCTTCTCAGCGAGGCGCGCATCCTCCTCGGGATGGAGCCGCACCCGCTGCTGTGCCGGGTGCTGGAGGACTTCTTCGCCGGCGACCGGTACTTCCTGGTGATGGACTGGGTGGAGGGGACGACCCTCGCCCACCTCTTGGACGAGGCCGGCGGCGGGCTCCCGCTGCCCGAAGTGGTGCACTACCTGGGTCAGGTCGCCGGCGCCCTCGACCATCTCCATCGCCACCGGCCGCCGGTCGTCCACGGCGATGTGAAGCCCGCCAACGTGATCGTGACCCCCGACGGTAAGGCCGTGCTCGTCGACTTCGGAATCTCCCACCGCCAGTCCGCCGAGGACGAGGTTTCGCCCCGGTCGGCGCTCGTCGGGACGGCGGGGTACGCGGCGCCGGAAGTGGCGTCCGGCCAGGCCCTGAGTCCTGCGGCCGACGTCTTCTCCCTGGCCGCGACGGCCTTCGCCCTGCTCACGGGTGGACCACCCCGGCCGGGTGCCCGGCCGGCCTGGACCGGCATCGACGCCGAGCGCGCTCGCCTCGTCGAGTACGCGCTGCGCCGCGGCCTGGCCATCGATCCCGCCCGGCGCCCGGCCACCGCATCGGCCCTCATCGACGCGCTTCGGGGCCAACTCCGTACGCCCAACAACCTGCCGGCTCAGGCCACTCCCTTCGTGGGCCGGGGCGCGGAGGTCGCGGACGTCGAAGCCCTCCTCGCCACCAGCCGCATGGTCACCCTGACCGGCGCCGGCGGCATCGGCAAGCGCCGGCTCGCCGTGCAGGTAGCCGCCGACCAGCTGCCGGGTCACCCTGATGGCGTCTTCGTGATCGACCTGGCCGGACTGAGCGACTCAGCGTCGATTGTGGACCTGGTGTGTGTGGCGCTGGGGCTCGGGCGGCCCAGCCTGGACGCGGTCCTCGCCCATCTCGAGCGTCGGAACGTCCTCCTCGTGCTGGCGGGCTGCGAGGCGGCGCCGGCGGCATGCGCCCAACTGGTCGGCGCCCTCCTCGCCGCTTCCCCGCACGTGCACCTCGTCGCCACCAGCCGCCGGCCCCTCGGTGTGGCCGGCGAGGCGCTCTACGAGGTACCGCCCCTCACGGCCCCCGATCTCTTCCGCGTCCCCACCCTCGACCGGCTCGGTGAGTTCGACGCCGTTCGCCTCTTCGTGGAGCGGGCAGCGGCGGCCGTGCCCGGCTTCGATGTGCGCGCCTCGGACGCGCCCGGCCTGGCCCAGATCATCCGCCGCCTCGACGCCCTCCCGCTGGCGCTCGAGCTGGCGGCGCCGCGGGTAAGTGGTGCCGCTCTGGTCTGGCTGGTCCTCGACATCGCCGATCGGTTCCCTCTGCTCGACGGCAGCCGGCGCACCGACGCAGAGCAGGAGACCACGCTCGCTGCGGTCGTCGCGTGGGCCTGCGAGCCGCTCGCGCCGGCCGAGCGCCTTCTCTTCCAGCGCCTGTCGGTCTTCGCCGGCGGCTTCACAGCGGCGGCCGCTGCCACTGTGTGCGAGGGTTTCTCCGAGGCGCTGTTGTGCACCTTGGCCACGCGGGGCCTCGTCGCCGCCGCCGGCCCGCGCTGGTTGATCCACGACACCCTGCGCCACCACGGCGCCAGGGCCCTGGCCGGCGCCGGAGAGGAGGACGCCACCCGGTCCCGGCACCTCGAATGGGCGCTGACCGTCCCCGAGGAGGCAACCGACGAACGGGCCAATGTGCTGGCTGCGCAAGCGTGGGAAGCGGCGCGCCGGAGCCGGTGAGGGGTTACTGGCGCACAGTGCGGAGGTGGCGGCGGGAGGCCCGGCCCGCCGCATGGCGGCTGTTCTCGGCGACCAGGCTGAGCCGCTGCTGCCGGCGCCCGCCGTCCTTCTCCTTGGGCCGCCCGAACCACGCCACGACGGTGGGTCGCCGGCCGCCGTGGAGGGCGACGAGCTGAGCCCAGCCCTCCTGGTCCGATCTCGTGGCTCGCACGTCCCGGAAGGCGGCCCGCCCGTCGGCCTCGCACTCGAAGCAACCGACGAGGTCGCCGGCGCCGCCCCGAGGCACGTCGTGCAGGCCGGCGAAGAGCAGCAGGCGGGGAGGGGGTGCGAAGTCGCGCCGGTCGATCCCCAGCCCGTCGATGTTTTTCGGTTTGTCCATACCGATGATGCTCGTCGTCAAGGCGCATCACCGGAATACCTCCCCCGCCCACCTTCTTGGGGGTACGGCGGAAGGCGACCCTTACCCCCGGGTAAGGTCGCGAGGTGGCTTCCTACCTCGAGGTCTGGAAACCAGAGGGGCCCGAACTCGTCCCCCTCGGCGGCGAGCGGGTCACCATCGGGAACCACGCATCCAATGACGTCGTCCTCTCGGCCGACCGCACCGTCTCCCGCCTCCACGCCGTCCTCGAGGAGTTCCCCGCCGGCTGGAGCCTGCGGGACATGGGTTCACGCAACGGCACGTTCGTGAACGGCCAGAAGCTGATGGGGGAGCGGGTGCTGGGCCCGGGCGACGAGGTTCGCATCGGGCGCACCCGCCTGGTCGTTCGCGGCGGCGGCCACGGCGAACACACCGCCACCGAGGCGGCGCAGCCGCCGCCGGTGCTCACCCGCCGCGAGCGCGACGTGCTCGTCGCCCTGTGCCGCCCCGTGCTCTCGGGTGACGTCTTCACCGAGCCGGCGTCGATCCGGTCGGTGGCCGCCGAGCTGGTCGTCAGCGACGCGGCGGTGAAGCAGCACCTACTGAACCTGTACGACAAGTTCGCCATCTACGACGTCGACAACCGCCGGCTGGAGCTGGCCAACCAGGCCATCCGGCGCGGCGCGGTCAGCATCGCCGACCTCCGCCGGCCCCCGCCATCGAGTGGCTAGCGGCGTCAGGCGCGCCCGTAATGGCGCAGCTCGATCACGTTGCCATCGGGATCGGTGACATAGAGGGAGGTCCCGTCGCCGCGCGCCCCCCACCGGGTGACGGGCCCCTCGACCACGTCGAAGCGGCCACTGGCGGCCAGCTCGGCTAGGTCGGCGGGCTCGATGACGAGGCAGAAATGGTCGACGTTCTTGCCGGAACGGGCGCCGGCGATGATGTCGATGATCGTCCCCTCGTTCACCCGGACGGACGGGAAAGGGGCGCCGCCGGCCCGCCATTCGTCGAGCCGCAGAACCTCCAGCTCCAGGCGGTCCCGGTACCAGGCCACCGATCGCTCGATGTCGGTGACGACCAGCACGATGTGGTCCATCGCCGTGATCCGAAGCACGGAACGAGCGTACCGGGCCAAAGTACGCACGGGCGGAGTGCCAGAGGATCCATCGGGACGAGACCGATTTCCACACAGGTGCCGCACCTCTCCGAACTGCCACTGGGGCCGATCGAAGTCGGTGGCACGGATCACAGCAATCTTCCGGCCCGGCCACGGCCTGGCGCTGCGCATGCCGAGGTTCCGCTGGGCCGCAGAGCAGTGCGAATGATCCATCGCGTCGAAGATGTGCCGGCCTCGGGCGGTTGTGCGCCGATCTGGCTCGCCGCAGTCGAGGCCGCCGCCCTGCCTGATAGGTGACCACCTAGCCGGGCGGGCAGGAGGCACGTAACCACCTTGTTTCTGTCGGCGTTTGGGACGCTACCGGCGCTGCTACCGTGTTCGGATCGTACGGAAATCCCCGTAATGATTTTGGCGGTGACAATTGAAAACCGATGGCGACAAATCGACCCTGGTATCTGCTCATATGAGTAGCAGAGTGCGCACGACGGCAGTGAGTGTGGGTCTGCTGGTCATGATCGCCGCTACTGGTGGCCTGGCGTACAGGTTCGGAGAGTCAGCTGGTCAGCGCGAGGCGCGCAGCACCACAAGCACTTCGCTCCAGACGCCGACATCCGTTGAACAACGGCGCCCCGTGCTCGGTGAGGCGACCGGCATCAGCCTGGCGTTCATGGCACGCGAGTTAGAGCCGGACCAGTACGCCGGAGTCCTCACGGTTGATATCGACGGCGGTACAACAAGAGAGACGGCGATCGTCGGCGGGCCACTCCGTGTTCGAGACAGGCCTGCTAGGCGAGATCAGAGCGTCGTCGTCGTTCATAACAAGTCGGCAAGCCTTTCCGACCAGGATGCTGATTCCGAGGCGTGGGCGTACCCGCCGACATTCGACAGCCCGCCTCGCGTATTGGGCAGCGCCAGCTCCGTCCTTGCCTCCGTTGCGCCAGATCGCGTGTGGCTGCTCAGCGCAGACAGAACGCCGACGAGCTCGTCCAGCGGGCTGAAGGGGGGTACCGTCAGGGAGGTCGACCTTGGTGGTCAAGTTGTGGTCGCCCCGCAAACGTACCCTCCCGAGCGTCGCCCAGTTGCCGCCGTAGAGGGCGGGTTGCTGAGGCAGGTTCAGACGCCAGGAGTGTATGGCGATACGTTTGATCTGTGGGATCCCGGGAGAGACGCCGTGGTCCGACGGGTCGCCAATGAGCCAGCATTCTTCGTCGATGCGCGCGGCAAATCGGCATCATGGCTCGCTGACAGCGGATTGCATCTTACGGACGTAACTACCGGGCTAGACAGGATCGTTCAGCGCCCATCGAACAGGCTGGCCTTTACCTCACGCGGCCGTTTCTCGCCCGACGGCAGATATCTTGCGGCGCAGATGGTCGACGCTTCGTCAGTGGGCGGTCCACAGCCAGCGCTCACCCGGTTCGCCACGGACGAGATCTTTCCTGAGACTTGGGGCTTGGTGGACATCGCCACTGGTAGGACGACTGTCATCGAAGGATCACGCAACGCGAACGGGGGCGCACCGGCGGGATTCACTTGGTCAGCAGACAGCAAGTGGTTCTTCTTCGCCGGGTACGTGACTGACCCTGGTGACTTTGGCCCCGGTTTCGGAGCAGACAGCATTATCATGGCCTATCGAGCCGGCAGTTCTAAGGCTCGCGCCGTGCATTCGGTGCTCCCACAGGAATCTGGCGTTATGATCCCTGCGGCCTGAAGTCGGGCGGCGGGTGGAGTGCCGAAGGAGTCGCTCAATACTCTTTAGGCATAGGAATCCCGGTGCTTCGTCCCGTACCGTTCGTCATTCGGACGAGGTCTCCGAGACCTGCGCCAAACTTGCGCGGTCATCGAGTCCAACAACGCCCCGGTAGATGCATCCGGAATTGCTTGATGAAGCGCTACAGGCGCCGTGCCGTCGCATCCGAGAACCTGCGTGTGCCACATTCTCGGCGTGTTATCGAGCGCGAGGTAAGTGTTGTTACCGGGCGCTGCGGACACGGCCGTCCGTGCAGCATGCGTATCGGCCTGCCAGATCGGGAACTGTTCGTCGCCTCCTCCGGGAATTGACGTGGCTATCCTCGGACGTATGAGCGATACCGCACGCCGCTGGGAGCGAGAGTTGTCTGACGCCGACCGCTCTCGGCTCGAGACTGCGCATCGCGACCTCCGCCAAGCGGTGGCGGCGTACGAGCCCTTCCTCGGCGGTCCGCTCGAAGCCGGTCAGCCGGTTCCCGTCCACGATGCCGTCGAGATGCAGGCAGCACAGGAAGCGATCGAAGCAGCGGAGGATCGGATATGGCGGCTGCGCGAGGAGTTGCTCGACTGGGTGCGGCCTTCGTGGGCTCCCAGCGCAGCGCTCACGGCTGACTGGTTCTCAGCCGAGGACGCAGTCTACGACGATCTGCCCGGCACCAGCGCCTCGTAGGTGCCCGCTCCAGCGCGCGGCGACATAGTACTTGTCCCGTTTCCGTACTCGGACCTAAGCGGGATGAAGCGTCGACCGGCATGCGTTGTATCCGCTGACGCTTACCAGATCGGCCCTGACGTTATCGTGGCGATGGTCACGAGTCAGACGAGCCGGCGCCAAGCCCTTGGGCTTGGCGACGTGGTTGTCGAAGACTGGCAGGCCGCCGGACTCAGAGCGCCGTCGACCGTACGCACCGGCCGGCTGCTGGTCCTAGAACAGCGGCTCATCGGCGCCAAGCTCGGTCGTCTTTCGACCCGAGCCTTAGCGGATATCGACGCGGCTTTGCGCGCCGTCTTCCACCTCACTTGAGGACGACCTGACGACGGCCATAGGAGGTGATGTGGTCGTCTGTGGCCCGGGATCTGGATCATTCCCGGGGCCCATGAGGACCCCTCTCGTTGCACTGCGACAGTCTGTATGCGCAGAGCCGTTTCTCCAAACGTCGAGTCGAGTCGTTGACGCTCCTACCTGCCGCCCGGGAACCGGCGTGCCGGTGCGGGCCAGTCGCCCGATAAGGACGACGCTTTGGGGCCTGAGAGGGCAGGGATGCGGCGATGACGGCGCCTGCGTCCCCCCTGCCTAGCCAGCCACGCGTTGGAGGCCGGATGGTGGCCAGCGACGGGTGAGCAGGCGAGTGAGTCATCGACCACCCGAGTCCATCCCCGATGGGCGAAGTGCTCCCACAGCACCGCGGCCCTTCTCGAAATCCTCGATGCCAGAGCTCTCGTAACGCTCGTAGCGACACCGCTTTCGAGTGGCGGACCGCCCAATCCCGGCCGAGGCCCTGAGCCAGGAGACAATGGCGGGGTGGTTGTCCTCGGCCGAGCGCCGCTTTCCGTCGCCGAGGTTGTGGCCGTGGCGAGGGGCGGGGCGAGGGTCGAGGTGGCCGGCGACCTGGATTCCGGTATGGCGGCCAGCCGGGGGGTGGTGGAGCAGGCCGTCGCCGAGGGGCGGACGGTCTACGGCGTGACCACCGGCTTCGGGGCGCTGGCCACGAGCCGGGTGCCGCCGGAGCAGGCCGAGCAGGTCCAGTACGCGCTGGTCCAGAGCCACGCCGCCGGCATGGGAGCCGACGTCGACGCCGAGGTCGTGCGGGCCATGCAGCTGCTGAAGGCGCGCACGCTTGCCGCCGGCGTCTCGGGCGCTCGGCCCGATCTGGTGCGGGCCATCGTCGCCCTGCTCAACGCCGGCATCACGCCGGCGGTACCCGAGCTCGGCTCGCTGGGGGCGTCGGGGGACCTGTCGCCCCTGGCCCACGCCGCGATCGTGCTCCTGGGCAACGGGTGGGTGATGGACGGCGCCGGCCAGCGGGCGGACGCGGGGCCGGCGCTGGCCGCCGCCGGCATCGAACCGGTCCGCCTGGAGGCGAAGGAGGGCCTCGCCCTCATCAACGGCACCGAGGGGATGCTGGCCCATCTGTGCCTGGCCCTCGCCGACCTCGACGTGCTCCTGCCCACTCTCGACATCACGTGTGCGCTCAGCGTCGAGGCCCTCCTGGGCACGGACGCCCCCTTCGCCGAGGAGCTCCAGGATCTGCGACCGCACCCCGGCCAGCGGGCCAGCGCCGCCAACCTGCGCCGGCTCCTGGCCGGATCGCCGATCGTGGCGTCGCACCGTGAGATCGATCACGCGGTGCAGGACGCCTACTCGCTGCGCTGCGCGCCCCAGGTCCACGGCGCGTCCCGGGACGTCGTCGAGTGGGTGCGGCGGGTGGTCGACATCGAGCTGGCCTCCGTCACCGACAACCCCGTCGTGCTGGGCGACGGAATCCTCTCCGCCGGGAACTTCCACGGCCAGCCCCTGGCGTTCGCCGCCGACTTCGTGGCCATCGCCCTGGCCGACCTGGCGTCGATCGCCGAGCGCAGGGTCGACCGGCTCATGGACTCCAGCCGATCGCAGGGCCTGCCACCGTTCCTGGCGCCCCAGGCCGGCGTGAACTCGGGCTTCATGCTGGCCCACTACACGGCGGCGGGCATCGTCAACCGGATGCGCACGACCTACGCCACCCCATCGTCGTGCGACAGCATCTCCACCAGCGCCGGCCAGGAGGACCACGTGTCGATGGGCTGGAACGCCTGCCTGTCGCTGCGCAAGGCGGTGGCCGACGCCATGCGGGTGGCGGCGATCGAGTTGGTCTGCGCCGCCGAGGCCGTCGACCTCCGGGGCCTGGCCGCGGGGCCGGCGACGGCAGCGGTCATCGCCTGCCTGCGCGAGCGTGTGCCCCGGATGGACGTCGACCGCTTCCTCGCCCCCGACCTTGCTGCCGCCGAGGATCTCGTGCGTAGCGGCGTGGTGCTCGCTGCGGTGCCGGAGCCCCTGCAGTGAGGGCGCCCCGCGGCTCGGAGCGGACCTGCAAGGGCTGGGCCCAGGAGGCGGCGCTGCGCTGCCTCATGAACAACCTCGACCCGGAGGTGGCGGAGCGCCCCGACGACCTCGTCGTCTACGGCGGGCGGGGCAAGGCGGCGCGCAGCTGGGCCGCGTTCGACGCCATCGTGCGCGAGCTGCGGGCGCTCGAGTCCGACCAGACCCTGCTGGTCCAGTCGGGCAAGCCGGTCGGGGTGTTCCGTACCCACCCCATGGCGCCCCGGGTCCTGCTGGCCAACTCGCTGCTGGTACCCGACTGGGCCACATGGGAGGAGTTCTGGCGGCTGGAGGCGATGGGACTGACCGCCTACGGCCAGATGACCGCCGGGTCGTGGATCTACATCGGGACGCAGGGGATCCTGCAGGGGACGTTCCAGACCTTCGCCGCCGTGGCCGACGCCCACTTCGGGGGCAGCCTGGCCGGGAGGCTGGTCCTCACCGCCGGCCTCGGCGGGATGGGCGGGGCCCAACCGCTGGCGGTCACCATGAACGGCGGGGTGGCGCTGTGCATCGACGTCGACCCGGCACGGGTCGACCGCCGCCTGGCCGAGGCGTACCTCGACGAGCGGGCCGACTCCCTGGAGGACGGGCTCGCCCGCTGCACCGCCGCGGTGGCCGAGCGGCGGGCGCTGTCGGTGGGCGTCGTCGCCAACGCCGCCGATGCCTTTCCCGAACTGCTGCGCCGGGCGGCGCCGGTCGACGTCGTCACCGACCAGACGTCGGCCCACGACCCCCTCCACGGGTACGTGCCCGGTGGCCTCGACGTGGCGACGGCGGCCGAGCTCCGGGGCAAGGACCCGCAGGAGTACGTCCGCCGGGCGCGGGAGTCGATGGCTGCCCACTGCGAGGCCATGGTCGGCTTCCTCGGCGCCGGCGCCCAGGTGTTCGACTACGGGAACAACCTGCGGGGCGAGGCGCTCGCCGGCGGTCTCGCCGACGCCTTCGCCTATCCCGGGTTCGTGCCGGCGTACCTGCGCCCGCTGTTCTGCGAGGGCAAGGGACCGTTCCGCTGGGTCGCGCTGTCCGGCGACCCGGCCGACATCGCCGCCACCGACGCCGCCGTCCGGGAGGCGTTCCCCGACGACGACCTGCTGCAACGCTGGTTGGAGCTGGCGCCGGCCCGGGTCCGCTTCCAGGGGCTGCCGGCCCGCATCTGCTGGCTGGGCCTGGGCGAGCGCGACGTCGCCGCCCAGCGCTTCAACGACCTGGTCCGGCGGGGCGACGTGCGGGCGCCGGTCGTCATCGGCCGCGATCACCTCGACGCCGGCTCGGTGGCGTCGCCCTACCGGGAGACCGAGGCCATGGCCGACGGCTCGGACGCCATCGCCGACTGGCCGATCCTCAACGCCCTGCTCAACGCGTCGTCCGGCGCCTCCTGGGTGGCCGTCCACCACGGCGGGGGCGTGGGGATGGGCAAGTCCATCCACGCCGGCGCCCAGCTGGTGATCGACGGCACCGACGACGCCGCCCACCGGGCCGAGCTCATGCTCTGGAACGATCCGGCCACCGGCGTGATGCGCCACGCCGACGCCGGCTACGAGCGCGCCCGGGAGGTGGCGGCGGAGCGGGGCGTGCGCATCCCGATGGATGGCTGACCTCGTCGTCCGCCGGGCCGGGCAGGTGTTCGGATACGACGCCGCCGGCCCGCTGGCCGTCGTGATCCGGGCCGGCGTGGTGGAGCGGGTCATGCCCGATGGCGAGGTCGATGTCGACCTGCCCGAGCTCGATGCCGGCGGCGGGGCCGTCATCCCCGGCTTCGTCGACGCCCACACCCACCTCGTCTTCGCCGGTGATCGGGCGGACGAGTTCGCCGCCCGCCTTGCCGGCCGGCCGTACGAGGCCGGCGGGATCATGGCCACGGTGGCGGCCACGCGCGCCGCCCCTCTCGACCACCTCGTGGACGAGACGGTCCGGCGGGCCGACCAGTGCCTCGCCGGCGGTACGACGACCATCGAGGTCAAGTCGGGCTACGGCCTCGACGTGGCCACCGAGCGCCGGCTCCTGGAGGCGGTGGCGGCGGCCGCCGAGCGGACGGCGGCGGAGCTGGTGCCGACCTTCCTCGGCGCCCACCTGGCGCCCGACCCCTCCTACGTCGATCTGGTGGTGGAGGAGATGCTGCCGGCGTGCGCCGGTCTGGCCGTCAGCTGCGACGCCTTCTGCGACGTGGGCGCCCTCACGGTGGACCAGTCCCGGCGGGTGCTGGAGGCCGGTCGTCGGCACGGGATGGCGCCCCGCATCCACGCCGAGGAGCTGGCGTGGACCGGCGGGGCCCAGCTGGCGGCCGAGCTGGGCTGCCTCTCCGCCGACCACCTCGTGCATGCATCGCCGGAGGACGCCCGGGCCCTCGCCGACGCCGGCGTGGTAGCCGTCCTGCTCCCGTCGACCTCGTTCTGCCTCCGGTCGGCGTACGCTCCGGCCCGCATGCTGCTCGACGCCGGCGTGACCCTCGCCCTGGCCACCGACTGCAACCCGGGGACGAGCTACACCACGTCCATGCCGTTCGTGATCGCGCTGGCGTGCAGCGCCTACGGGCTGTCGGCTGACGAGGCGGTGCGAGCGGCGACCGCGGGGGGCGCCCGCGCCCTGCGGCGGTCCGACATCGGGCACCTCCGGCCCGGCGCCCGCGGCGACCTTGCCGTGCTCACCGGTGATCACTGGGTCGACCTGGCCTACCACCCCGGCATGCCGGTGATCGCGTCGGTGGTCAAGGACGGCGTGGTGGTGGCATGACAGGCGACTGGCCCCGGGCGAGTGACTGGCTGGCCGGCCGCAGCAAGGATGCGCAGGCGTTGGTGGTCGCCGGCGTGCCGCTGACGGCGGGGGCGGTGACGCCCGCCGGCTACGAGCAGGGGCCGGCGGCGGTGCGGGCCCGGCTGGCGAAGCTGTCGACGTGGCACGGCGAGTGGCGGATCGCCCTCGAAGACGTGCCCGTACGGGACCTTGGCGACTCGGTGGTGCCTCCGCCGCTGTCGGCCCCGCTCACCGTCCTGGTTGGCGGCCACAACGCGGTGACCTGGCACGCGCTCCGGCATGAAGCACTCGACACGTGGGGGCTGCTCACCCTCGACGCCCACCACGACGTCCGGCCCTACAAGGCCGGCGCGGTGGGGAACGGCTCGCCCGTGCGTGCGCTCGTCGACGCCGGCCTCCCCGGGGCAAACGTCGTGCAGGTGGGCATCCATGGCTTCTCCAACTCCCGTGCCCATTGGGAGTGGTGTGAGTCGCAGGGCATCCAGGTCCTCGGGCCCGACCGGATCGGCGACGTACCCGCCATCCTCGAGGACCTGGCCGCTCGGTGCGCGCAGATCTACGTCGACATCGACCTCGACGTCCTCGACCGCGCCTTCGCGCCCGCCTGCCCCGGCGCTCGTCCCGGCGGCGTCGCACCCCGCGACGTGTTCGCCGCCGCCTTCGCCGCCGGCGTCCACCCGCAGGTCGGGGCCGTCGACATCGTCGAGCTCGACCCTCTCGCCGACGTCGCCCACATCACCACCGACGCCGCAGCGCTCGCGCTCCTCAACGTCGCCGCCGGCTACGGGGCCCGGGTTTCAGCCTAGCCTCGGGGCATGTCGAGCCCGCTCAGCACCGGTGTGAAAACTGAGGTCATCACCCGCCCGGAGGACGAGACCGTCACCGGCGAGCCCAAGGTGGCCCACATCGTGAAGACCGACGGCGACGCGGCGGCCAAGGTCTTGGAGGCCCGGATCTACGGCACGCCGCTGGAGGCGTTGTGCGGGGTGGTGTTCGTGCCCCAGCGTGACCCGACGAAGCTGCCGATGTGCGCAGCCTGCAAGGACATCTACGACACCTACCGCGTCTTCAACGAGGGCCTCCCCGAAGGCCCGGGCGCCTGAGCGACCCTTCAGTCGCCCTTCTTCAGCCGGCCCCGGGCTTCCTCGATCGTGGCGTCGACCGCGCCGGCGAAGGCTTGGGCCACGCCGCGAGCGTCGTCCTTCACCGCCGGATCGCGTGCGGCGTTGCCGATGGAGTCGCAGATATCGTCCACGGTGCTGACGAGACGCTGGAGCGCGGAGGAGAACTCCTTGTCCTCCTCCTCCGACAACTCCTGCTTGGCGTGCAGCTTCAGCTTCAAGCCCAGAGCTGACAGCGCGTCGCCGACATCGCCCCAGGCCTTCTTCGGGTCAGCCATCTCCGTAGTCTACGCGGCGCAGTCGGCGAGCGGGCCGGCGCCGGCCGCCCCCGCCTTGTCGAGGGCGGTGGCCGGCGCCAGCCGGCGGTAGGAACCCGAGGTCCACGCTCGCAACGTGGCGGCGACGCCGAGTACGCCGGCGACGGTGAACATCAGGGCGATGCCCCGGTGCGGGCCGGTCCCGAACCAGTCGCCGATCCACCGGGCGCCGGCGCCGTCGGTCATGAAGGGCATGAAGATCGATTCGGCGAGGGGCGCCATCGCGAACGCGGTCAGCGGTGACGCCGAGTTCTCGACGAGCTGGGCGAACCCGAAGACCCGGCCCTGGCGCTCGAAGGGGATGGCCCGCTGGAGGATGGTCTGCTCGGCCGCTTCGATGACCGGGATGAGGGTGAGCCACACCACCATGCCGATGGTGAGCAGCACGATCGACGACCGGACGGCGAAGACCGAGCAGATGACCCAGTTGACGAAGTTGCCGGCGACCACGGCACGCAGGGGGAGGGGGCCGACGCCGTAACGGGAGACGGCCACGCCGCCGGCGATGAACCCGAGGCTGATGAAGCCCCACAGCAGTCCCCATGCCTCCACCGACACCAGCTCGAGGCCGTAGGCGTCCATGAGCGACATGAACACGCCGGCCAGCAGGTTGTTGCATGCGGCGAGCAGGATCAGCATCTTCAGACCGGGTACGGCCCGGATGGCGTCGAGCGCGCCTCGCACATCGACGTCCCAGGGGCGGGTTCCCGGCTCCGCCGGCGCGGGCTCGGCCTCGTCGATCGAGATTGTCGCCACGTGGACCAGGGCGACGGCGGTGAGGACGAGTGCGCCGTAGTACGCCCACCCCATGCCCACGGTCCCGATGACCAGGCCGCTGAACACCGAGGTGATGGCGAAGGAGACGCCGGTCGTCGTCCCCACCATGCCGTTGGCCCGGTCGCGCCGATCGTCGGGCACCAGGAGGGTGACGCAGGTCGACAGGGCGATGCCCCGCATCTGGCCGGCGACCGACCCGAGCAGGGTCGACAACGCCAGCACCCAGAACCACGGGCTGGTGAGGCGGAGCAGGTCGGCCGAGTCGATGGCCACGAACACGCTGGTGGCGACGGCGAAGCAGACGATCGAAGCCGCCGTCGTGAGTAGGAGCGCGGTGTGCTTGCGGTGGCGGTCGACGAAGGTGCCGAAGAACGGGCCCAGCACCGCAGAGGAGATGGCGAACGCCCCGCCGATCACGCCTGTGGCCACCACTGAGCGGGTCTCCAGGTACACCCAGAAGGTCAGCGCGAACCAGAGGAACGTGCTGGTGACACCCGTGAGAAGGGTGTTGACCAGCAGCTGCCGGAAGACCCGGGGCATCCTGGTGTCGTGGGTGGGTTGGGTGGCGCTCATGCTCGTTCTGACGACTGGTGACGGCCCGACTCATCGGCCGGTCGGGACAATCGTCACCCTAAGTGCTCAAGTGCGCTTGAGGTCAACCGAATTTCCGTCAGGTGGCCTGGCCCACCACCACGGACCACGGGCGCACCTGCCAGCCGGTGACCAACCCCTCCCTGACGTAGGGGTCCTGGGCCACGAACTCCTCGACGACCGCCCGGTCCTCGGCGG
>CAYZMG010000062.1:0-27458 GCA_964479465.1 uncultured Acidimicrobiales bacterium | reverse complement strand
CATCAACCGGGCTGGTGAGGTTTCTCCTTGACACGGATCACCCATATAACGCCGGTGTCGGGACCATGATGGCTGCGGTCGGAATGCGACCGGCGACATGGTTGCCGTCCCGCCGGCTGACATCACCGGGCGAGACCCGAGTTGTGCCCCCACCGGAGCGGACGTGATGACGGGAGTTGGCTAGCTGGCGGTCGGCGCCGTCGAGGGACCTTCCGGCGGCATCCCGGTGAGCCGGGCCTTCATGGCGTTGACCTCTTCGTTAAAGGAAGCGCTGACGGGGAGGCCAGCTCGGGAGGACTCCGTCCGGGTGCGGAGATCCCGAAGGTCGGCGTCGTCGGCAGCGCCGTGCCGTATGACGTCGTCAATTGCGGAGAGTGTGAGCTCGAGCGTGGCCGCATAGGCGACGTCGGCTCCCTCTGCCGCCTTTGAGGCACGTACCTCCAGCACCGACTCCAGCGTGAGGAGCTCCGCGAGGCGCTCGGTGGCGTCAGCTGACTGCATGGCGCGGCACACCGCCGTCAGGATCTCGTCGAGATCTTCAGGCCGTTGTTCGGTGAGCAGGCGAATGGTGTCCATGAGCCGCCGGAGGTCGTCGCCGCGGCCCACGCCGAAGACGGATGCAGCGACCTCCGGATCGAGCTCGAACGCCTGCCGGAGGTCCGCCATCGCCTGATTCACAGCGGCGCCGCCCACCGCCAGTGCCATGAGGTGCTGAAGGGTCGGCGGATCCTGGGACATCCGATCCATCAGGTCCTCGAAGTCGGCCGCCAGCCAACGAGCCTTCGCTCGCAGGGCGTAGGTGTAGGCGTCGTCGCCGCCGAGGTCGATGGCACGACTGATCGCCTGGGTCGCACCTGATGTGTCGCCGAGGTCTACCGCTATGCGGCCCAAGTCCGTCCATGTCGAGGCGTCCTCCGGGCTCAGCTCGCTGGCCCGAGTCAGATCGGCGAGGGCACCCTCCAGGTCATCTCCGACCGCACGGGCCCTTCCCCGTGCCGCCCACGCCCAGCCATGGGTGGGGTCGAGCTCGATCACCCGACCGAAGTCGGCGATAGCACCGCCGAAGTCACCGAGCTCTTGGCGAGCGAGGCCGCGGTTGCCGTAGGCCCATCCGTTGTCCGGCTCCAGTGCGATGGCCCGTGACGCGCCTTCGACGGCCATGTCGTTCTCGCCGGCGCGTCCGGCGACGTGAGCCTGGAGGGCCCAGCCGTGGGCGTAAGACGGATCCAGCTCAAGGGCGCGGCCAACGTCGGCTGATGCGCCGGTGAGGTCGCCGGCGTCGTCGCGAACACCCGCACGGGCGGTCAAGAGCCAGGCCGAGTCCGGCTGCAATGCGAGTGCATGGGTCAGGTCGGCCTCTGCACCGGCGAGGTGTCCTTGCTGGCGTCGAATCGTGGCTCGCGCCGTCCAAGCGACGAGTGACTTGGGGTCGGGCGCCAAGGCTCGTTCGGCGTCGACCGTGGCGGAGGCAAGGTCGGGACCAGAGGCTCGCAGCTCGGCCCGTCTAGCCCACCCGGCTGCGTCCTCGGGTGCCAGCTGCACTGATCGATCGAGATCGGCCCCTGCGCCCTCGATATCACCGAGCTCCGAACGCACGACCCCACGCACGCGATAGGCCCAGTGGCTGCCAGGCTCGACTGCGATCAGCGCCGTGAGAACTTCGACCGCTTCTTCGAGCCGATGTTCATCCAGGAGATCCTCCGCACGAGTTCGCAGTGACTCGGGGCTTGATTCGGCGGCGGTCATTTCGAGAGCCTCTCCAGATCAAGGTGGCGACCCAGCGAAGCTGGTGTGTGCGCCCCTCAACGATGCTCGGGATGCGACTGGAATGCGAGTCGGATCCTCCGTTTTGCCGGGCGCATGGGGTATCCCTGAAGACCGGCCGCGTTCGGACCTTCCCCCTATCACTGAACGCCGGCTTCGTGACCAGATCGAGGGGCGATCGCGGTGCCGTGGCCACTTGGAAAGCACTCTCGATCGTCAACAGTCGGCACCTGGCCCGACTTCGTCACGGTTATCGTGGTGATGTGGCCGACGCACCGAAGGTGATCACTGCCGAAGAACTCGACTCGATGTCGCCGGACGAGCGCGCCCAGGTGGTGCGCGAGCACATCGTGACTGACCTGAACGAGCTTCCGGACGGGTTCCGGCAGCGCGTCGAGGCCACGGCCACCCGGTTGGCCGAGCAGCTTCGTCCCGCCACCGGGTGAGCGCTCGGCGACAAGTCCGCGTCGCCCCTTCGTTTTTCGACCGGCTCGATGAACTGCTCCCAGAGGAACGCAGCGCAGTCGGTGTCCCCTCGACCGCCGACTTCCTGCTCCATGAGCTGCCGACGCTCATCGACGTCCTCGCGCTCGATTACGAGGGGGCGACCCTGGCGGTCAAGGGCGTCCCGGAGGTCCGCGTGTTGATCGCCGCTGGGGTGCTTGTGGCCCGTCTCGCGCTCTACGTCGTGCTCGGCGCCGATGATGCCGTCGAGATCATCTACCTCGAGATCGACGACCAGCGATAGGCAAGGTTCTCAGGCCGGGAGGGCATGCCCCATATGCACAGCTGATCCAGTTCGCGGCCCGCGCCCCAGAACGCCGGTTCCCGGACCGCCCGGAAGTCTCAGTCCGCTGTCCCGCGTGAACGATCCAATTCCTGTTCCTGGCCCGTTACCTCGGCGACAATCTCGAAGTCGGCGTCGTAGTAGCGACCAGCCTGCCAGGACGAGGATTATCCACACGGCGAGCGCGTCGAGGCGATGGCGACGCCCGCCACCGAGAGCCATGTGTGTGATGGGCGTCGACGGTGGACGGCTCGCGCCGCTGACCACAGCCACCCGGCGAGCCGGCCGGTGACGGCCGACGCCGCTGCCGGCGGCGACGGTCGTCCAGGCCACGTCGATGAGCACTACCGCGACGAGAAGCGCGCCGGCGGAAAGGATCAGGACGGACACCGCGCGTGCCTCTCCGAGGTCAACCGCGGCGGCGACGTGCCGTCACCGGCCCCTCCTTCCCTTGCTGCTCTCACCGGCGGGCAGACCTCGTGCTCAACACTCTTCGCGCACGTTGTCGTTGGTGAACTTTGGTGCGGCTCGGGCTTCGGCCTCGGAGCGAGTGGTGGCCTCGCCGTTCTCGGCGATGTCGTCGATCAACCAGTCCATCTCTGCGATCTCTTCTCGCTGGGCCTTGATGATCTGGTTCGCCAGCTCGCAGACGCGCACGTCGTCGATGTCGGCATGCTCGCTGGTCAAGATGGCGATCGAGTGATGCGGGATCATCCCCTTCATGTAGGCGCGGTCGTCCACGAACTGCTGCGACCGAGACAGCCAGAGGGCGACGGCCATGAGCGCGAACGCACCGGCGATGATGCCGATGTTGACCTTGACGTTCTTGTGCATCCCCCACATGAAGCCGAGCATGACGACGCCCATGGCGCCGCCCATCAGCAGCGCCATGTAGACGCGCTCTTCGCTCCAACGAACAACATGGTCCCAGGCGTAAGTGTTCGTGTAGGTCAGCAGGAACATGACCACCGTCGACGTGGCGATCATCGCCCCGAACCGCAGGTACTGCTTGCGCTCCATGCGCTGGTGATCCTGCTGCTCACCCGCCTGGGCGTCGGCGGCGTGGCGGTCACTCATCTCTGCCGCCGTCACGCCGCCAGGAGGCGGTCGCACGCCTGCTCGCACCTTCGGCACGCCTCGGCGCAGATGCGGCAGTGCTCGTGCATGTCGGCATGGCGCTCACACTCCTCGCCACAGCGCCGGCACGCATCCCGGCACGCGGTCAACGCGGCACGAGTCAGTTCGGGGTCATAGCTCGTCTGGCGGGACAAGACGCGGCCGGTGGCCTCGCAGATGTCCCCGCAGTTCAGGTCGACGGTGATGCAGCGCCGCAATTCGGCCACCATCTCCTCGCCGAGACAGGCATCGGCGCACGCCGTGCACGCCTGCACGCACTCGAAGCATGCATCGATACATGCGGCGAGGGCGTCGGCGTCGTAGCCGGTGTCGCTGGGCGTTGTACGCAGCATTTGGCTCGCGACGGTCATGGCATCTCCTTCCGGTCGTTCTGGGCTCACGGACACCCTGATCGTTTATCCGTACGGCCGTGCGGATAAACCGATGAGGTGAGCGAACACGGCCATCCGGTGGATCCCGAGCGGGTCGAGGCAGCACGGACCCGGGCCATTCGGAACGCAGAGGCGCAGCTCATCGGCGCCTCACTCAGCCTGCTCGTTGACCCGCTCCGGGTGCGCATCCTCTCCGCGCTCCTCGCGACCGACGAGATGTGCGTCGGCGACATCGCCCTCGCCCTCGACGCCTCCGAGGACGCGGTCAGCTACGCGCTCCGCCTGCTACGCACCGCCGGCTTGGTGCACCGCCGACGGGAAGGCCGCATGGGCTACTACCGGCTCCGCGACGGCGACACCCGCCCGGCACTCGAAGCCGTGCTCGCCCGGCTACGCGACCTCGCGGCCCTGCATCCCGAAGCCGGCGCCGACGACACAGACACGGAGACCTGAGGGAACCTCCGTTCCTCGTGAGCACCAAGAGCGTGCCGGCAAGGGGGAGATCTTCACGATGGCAAGCGTTTGGCAATCGCGTCGAGATTGCCGCGGCGAGGACGGGGAGCGGCGGGAATCGGAGTCAGGACGAGCACACCGCTTTATGACACGGCGACCCCTCCGGCCTCCAGCGTACGTATGGATTGGATAGTCGAGCGGACGGCCGAGCACTTCGGTACGGCGCCCCATAATCACGGGCGGGACTGGCTTGCCAGGGTCGCCCTGATCGCCGGCAGGAAGTCACACGAGAGCCTGGCAGTGGGAAGCCGGCCCAGGGCCGAGGTCACCCCATCGCAGCGGGTGGTAGCAACTGCGACGACGTCTTTCTGTCGCGCGGTTGGCGCCTGCTCGCCAGGTAAGGAAAGTCGAATCGATCTCCCCGGTGGGGGGAACAGCATCTGGCCACACTCGCGCGTAGCGTCGCGCCGCATGGGGTCAATCTGGGTCGAGAGCCTCGGCCGCAACTTCAATGGGGCGTTGGACCTGTTGGCCGACGCGGTGCGGGACTGCACGGACGAGCTATGGGAGACCAGCATGTGGGACGTCCCCGCGCCGGACGCGAACTACGAGCTGCGCGGCCCGGACGGGAGGGCCGTCACTGAACCCATGGAGCGCCGCGCCTTGGTGCAGCGATGGTCGGCTCCGTGGTCCGTGGCGTGGCACGTGCTCGAGTGCTTCGACTACGACCTCAACGGTGACCTCGCACCATGGACCCCTCCGACTCCCTTCGCCAGCAAGCCGCACTGGCGGTTCTGGAGCTCAGTTCCACCTTGGTCCCGGTCCGAGATTGTCGGATACCTCGACTTTTGCCGCCAACGGGCCAGCGACACGCTCGCCGGCATGACGGAGGACAAGGCAGCCACACCGCTGCCACCCTCCCACCGGTACCGCGGCCAGCCGTACGCCTGGGTCATCACCAGCCTCGTGGGCCACACCACCGAGCATGTTTCGCAGATCCGGCAATTCATCACCGCAGCTGGCATCGCGCGCGGTACGCAGGGGTACAGCTAGATCGAGGGCGGCACCCGCTCCGGCGGCAAACTGATGAGCCCTCGGCGGCGCGCACCAAAGGACGGCTCCGGGTGCCGAACTCGTGAGACATCGCTCGCCAGCTGGTGCAGTGGAGCAGGTTCCGGGTTGCCCGGCGCGTCTGCCAGGTGCGGGAGTAGTCTCGCGGCAGCGCTCGTTCGGGGACGCGCCGAGACTCGCCGGAAGGCTGGAAGCCACCTCGATGAAATGGGAGTGAGCGACGTTGACACGTTCCTCGGCTCCGCCCGTGCGAGTCCGGGCGAGAAGCGAGGCGTGTGTTGAAGACGTTGCCCGACACCCCCAACCTTGACCACCTCCGCCAGCAGGCCAAGGACCTTCTGCCGCACCTGCGGACGGTGCGGCCGGGCGCCAGTCTGTCCGACGCCCAGGCGCTCGTGGCCGAGCAGTACGGCTTCAGGACTTGGCCTGACCTCAAGGCCGAGGTGGAGCGCCGCACCGCCGCGACCGGACCCGTCGATGGGGATGGGAGCATGGCGCAAGCCGTCGCAGCCGCGTTTGACCTGGGCGCTCCAGCTGGACCGCTGCAGGCACTGACCCGCCAGTGGGCGGGCCAAGCTTGGGCTCTCACGACCGACCGAGGCCGGTGGTTGGCGCGCCGGCTCTTCGACTGGCACGAGGAGGCCGGGGTCGAAAGCGAGGTGGCGCTGGCTGAGGCGGCCGTCAAGGCGGGAATCACCACCCTTGAGCCGGTACGGTCCACGGCGGGGGCGATCGTCGAGCGGCTCGGCGAGGAACGCTGGCGCGTCTACACGCTCCCGCCGCTCGGGCCGGACCCGGCGCTGCCCGCCGACCCACGTCACGCGGCGGCGGCGGGACGGATCATCGGCACGGTCCACGCTCTACGGCTCACCCCTCCGGTGCCCGTCGTGCCGTGGATCTCGCACGTGCGGCCCCAGCCCCAGTGGCGGGAGCTGCAACGGGCCGCGGCCCAGCATGGGTTGGGCTGGGCGGATCGCATGGACGAAGCGATCCCCGACATCATGGACGCCTACGGGGTCGTCGAGACCCTCGAGACGGCCGGCGAGGTCGTCTTCTCGGCCTGCCACTTCGCCTTCGCCACGATGGGACCCGACGATTTGGCCGTCACGACGTGGGAGCACGCCGGAGCCACCCCGGTCCGGTGGGAGGTCGGCACTCTGCTGGCAGCGTGGTCGGGAGGCGTGGACGACGCCGTGAACGCGCCGGCGGTGTCGGCGTTCGTCGCGGGCTACGCCGAGACCGCCGGAGGCGTGCCGCAGCCGCTGAACCTGGGCATCTTCACGTCGGCGGTGTGTGCGAACCACAGCTGGCTGTTCACGCGTATCCGCCTGTCGCTCTGCGCAGACGACGCCGACCGGCGGGCGGTTGCGGCCAAGGAGGTCCCCTGGCTACTCGAGCACCTGCCCTCGCGGGCGCAGTTCGAGGCCGTGCTGGACAGCATTGCGCTCGGGGCGGGGTAGTTCGATCCGCCATGTGACCCGAACGACGGTGCGGCGTTCGGAAACCAACGACACCGAATGCTCCAGGTTGCGGGCTGCGATTAGGTCGCGGGCGTGGCCGTCGTTCGGGACGGTCGCCGGGGAGACACCGGCGTGTGAGGCGTGCCCGGGATCGCCGCATAGGTGCGGTCACCGAGGCCGGCGGGCACCGAGGCGCGGGCGGAGCGCCATGGTCGTCGACGTAAGTCCGGCGGAGGTCGGCAGTCACACTTCGTGACGACGGCGAGAAGCCCGGACGCCGCCTACCCACGCCTTCGCGCTTGACCCTGACGTCGCGACAGGTCTTACGGTTCGCTACATGGATGCCAAGCGGTACACCATCGGCGCGCTGGCCGGCGCGACTGGGTTGACCGTCCGAACGTTGCATCACTACGACAACATCGGCCTCCTCCAGCCCACCGACCGCTCCCCGTCGGGCTACCGCCTCTATGGCAGCGAGGACGTGCAACGCCTGTACCGCATCCTGGCGTTGCGTCAGCTCGGGCTCAGCCTGAAGGACATCGACGCCGCGTTGGCTGGGGACTGGGCAGACCTACGCCAAGCCATCGCCGGGCACCTGGCCGAGGTGCAGCGGCAGGTGGCGCTGAGCCAACACCTCGAGCACAAGCTGCGACGCCTTCTCGACCAGTTCGACCGACACCAGGACCTGACCAACGAGCAGTTCATCGACGCAATGGAGACCATCGTGTCATTCACCCACCTGTACTCCGGCAAGGTCCGCGACGTCTACGACGCCGGCGACGGTCGTCTGCTGTTCGTCGCCTCGGACCGCATGTCGGCCTTCGACGTCGTGATGGGCGAGGCCGTGCCCGACAAGGGCCGTGTGCTCACGGCCATGACCGCGTTCTGGCTCGACCGGCTGGCCGACCTCGCCCCCAACCACCTCGTCTCCCTCGACGTGGCCGACTACCCGGCCGATGCGGTCGACAGCGTGCCCGGCGGGGAGGCGGAGCTGAGGGGCCGGTCGATGCTCGTGCGCAAGGCCGAGATGCTGCAGATCGAGTGCATCGTGCGGGGCTACATCACCGGCTCGGCGTGGAAGGAGTACAACTCCAGCGGGACGATGCACGGCGCCTCGCTGCCCGCCGGGCTGCAGGAGTCCTCCAAGCTGCCCGAGCCGGTGTTCACCCCGTCGACCAAGGCGGCGAGCGGCCACGACGAGAACATCTCCTTCGAGGCCGCCTGCGACATGGTCGGCGCCGATCTGGCCAAGGAGGCTCGCGAGCTGTCGCTGGCCGCCTACGAGCGGGGCGCGGCGCTGGCGGGCGAGCGCGGGATCGTCATCGCCGACACCAAGTTCGAGCTCGGGATGATCGACGGCCGCCTCTCGCTGTGCGACGAGGTGCTGACGCCCGACTCGTCGCGGTTCTGGCCGGCCGACGAGTGGAAGCCCGGCGCCACGCCGCTGTCGTTCGACAAGCAGCCGCTGCGCGATCACCTCGAGACGCTCGACTGGGACAAGACGCCGCCACCTCCGGCGCTGCCAGCCGAGGTCATCGCTGCCTCCCGCGAGCGCTACGTGACCGCGTACGAGCGCATCACGGGCCTGCGCTTCGCCGACTGGCCCGGCGTGTCGGGCGGGGCGTGAGACCGAGCGGGGTCCGAGACTGATCACCGCTGGCACCGGAGCCGGGCACGGTAACGGATCGACGGTTCCCGCGATCGGCTCCAGCGGCTCGACAGATACAGATCGCCGGCGCTACTCGCCGCGCAGAAACAGGCAGAGCGGGTGACCGGCAGGGTCGAGCATCACGCGTATCCGTTCCCTGTTTCGATCGGGTGGCTGCCAAGGAGCCTCGGCGCCGCCGAGTTCCAGTGCGCGATTGATAGCTTCGTCGAGATCATCGACCCGAACCTCGAAGTGCATCATCTTCGCGAGTTCCCCGGGCTGCTCTGGCCATGTCGGTGACTCGTACCCCGGGTCGCCCTGGATGTTGATGTGCACGCCTCCGTCCGGATGGAACAGCTGCGCCCACCTCCCGCCTGGGCCAAGGTCACGGACCTCGAACCCAAGGAGCCCCTCATAGAAGCGCGCCATCGGCCCAGCCCAATTGCAGTCGATTGTGAGCCCGATCCACTGGTTCCCCACGTCGGAAAGCCTCCCACGACGATCACTCTGAGGCATCGCGAAGTTCCCGATCCGCTGCCATCGGGCACGGTTAACCGAACGACGGATATTCGTGACGTGCAGCCGGCCCTTGGCCATACCGAGCATGCGCCCATGATGTGCAGCCCTCGCGGGCGGCTACGACTGTCCCGTATACCGCTGGCTGTGCACCACTCCGAGTCGGGTTAGCCAGGCCGCGGGAGGACGCCGCAGCGCTCGTGGCAGGGCTCAGACTCCGGTCCGTCCGTCGAGAAGCTCCCGAGTAGCGTCGGCATGACCGGCATGGCGGGCTGTCTCTTCGATGAGATGAAGGAGGACCCATCTCAGGGTGATCCCTGGGTGCTTTGGGTGCTCGCAGGGGTCAGCCAGATCAGCGGCGCGGACGATATGATCCGTGCGATCGGCCCGTCCCCGATACGTGGCGGCCACGTCGGCAAACGGTCGCTCGGTCGGAACCACGAACTCGCCTTCACTCCTTGAGACCGCCTGACCGCGAAGCGCTCCGTCGATCCAGCGCCACTCGACGTGGGCGAGGTGGTTGACGATGCCGGCGATGGAGATCAGCTTGCCGTCGGGCCGCCATCTCACCTGAGTCTCATCCAGGCCCTCCGCCTTGCGGAGGACCGCCTCCCGAAGGCATTGGAGCCAGGCAAGAAGCAGTTCTCGTTCATCGTCCGAGGGTTGCGGTAGCACCACGAGCACGACCGTAACGCCGTGCACGTACGCCATGACGCCCAATTACACGGGGTTTCCGTCGCAGTGGGTACCGGCTTGAGGAGGCCCCGGGGAATTGCCGGCGACTACAGGCCCACGTGCGTCATCCTGGCCCGGTGTACGAGCTCAGCGCAGATGTGTACGACCTGATGCACCGCGCCAGGGGCAAGGACTACGCCGTCGAGGCCACCCAAGTCTCCCGTGAAGTGCGAGCGCGTCACCCAGGCGCGTCATCGCTTCTCGATGTTGCCTGCGGGACTGGAAGCCACCTCGTACACCTGAGGAGGCACTTCTCCGTCAGTGGCGTCGAACTCGCGTCATCCATGCTCGAGGTGGCCCGAGGCCGTCTTCCTGATGTGGAGCTTCACGCCGGCGACATGCGAACCTTCGACATGGGCCGTCGCTACGACGCGGTCATCTGCCTCTTCTCGGCCATCGGCTACATGCTGCGACGTGCGGACCTCGACCTCGCCATGGCGACGATGGCTCGACATCTCAGTCCCGGAGGGGTCCTCGTGGTCGAACCCTGGTTTCATCCAGAGCAGTGGTTCGACGGTCACGTCGTCGCCGACGCCGCCAACGAGGCCGGTCTCGCGGTCGCCCGTGTGAGCCGGTCCACCCGTGACGGCAACATCAGCCGGTTCGAGTTCCATTACGCAGTCGCCCGCCCCGAGGGTATCGACACCTTCATGGAACCCCATGTCATGGGCCTATGGACGGTCGAGGAGTACAGCGCAGCGATGCAGTCGACCGGTCTCGCGGTCGAGCACGATCCCGTGGGCCTGATCGGTCGGGGCCTGTTCATCGGAGTCGCCCCGACGGACTGAGCGGGCACCTCTGCCTCGCACCTCTCCAGGGGTTGAGTCGGGTCCGTCGCCTGGCGCGGTTTGTTGCGCTGTAGCCTTCGTGTGGCGTGCCCAACGCCGAGCCTTGAGGTCCCGCTCCAGCCGGGCCTCGCCGGGCGAAGGGGGGAGGAGCCCCTCGGGTCGAAGTCGTCCGGCCTTTGCTGCTGCAAGGTGCTGCTGGAGAGCATGTTGCGGATCAGCGGGGTGAGAGATGACTCGACGGCGAGACTTCAAGCGGTTGGTGCGTGACCGCATGGAGGCGACAGGCGAGCCGTACACCGCTGCCCTCAGCGCGCTCCGCGGGCCGGATGCTCCTGCACCGTCGACCAAGCAAGGAGAACCGCCCATGACCCACACCGAGCCTGATCCGACCGCGGCGCCGAGCGCTGGCGAGGGGACCTCGATCCCCGTCCTGCCGGCCCGCGACATCCCCGAGACGTTGGCCCTCTTCGAGCGATTCGGTTTCACCGTCCGCCACGACGAGGAGAACGACTACGCCATGGTTCGCCGGGGCACGATCGAGCTGCACTTCACAGCGAGCCGGGACCTCGACCCGTGGAGCGGCGCCGGGATCGCCTTCGTGCGCCTCAACGACGCCTCGGCGCTGTATGAGGAGTTCCTCGCCGCCGGGGTGGTGCCGCTCGTGGCCCTGCCGCGCTCGGAGCTGCGGCCCGCCGAGCGCGTTCGTGACGAGCTCCGAGCCAGGTGGGACGCCGGCAAGAGCATCGCCCGCATGGGGGAGCTGGTCGACCAGCCATGGGGGATTCGGGAGTTCCCGCTCCTCGACTGCAACAACAACCTGATCCGGTTCGGGGAAGTCCTGGGCTGACCGGGCGACCCCCTGGCCGCGGGGAGGTTGAGGTCTCTGCACAGGGCCACACGGGCTGTGATGTAGCGGACCAGGAGCACGAAGTTGCCGGCGGATAGACGTCTTCGGCGCGGCGATGAGATGTCGGCCGCGGGGCATCATTGGGCGAAGCGCTAGTGCGCGCCTGATCGCACGTGTCCCCCATGGCGGCTGGCGGATTCGGGCCGGTGCGTGCAAGGTGGCGACGGTGGAATCCGCGTCCGGCGCAACCGATGTCGCCATCCCCACCCAGGTGCTCGTGTTGGCCCGTGGCCGGCCGGTTCGGGTGGTCTGGCGCAACGGCGTCGGCGGCGTTACGTGCGAGTACGGCGAGGGCGCTGGACGGCGTTTCGTGAAATGGACACCTGTCGGCAGCTTCGATCTGGCCGCTGAAGCGGCTCGGCTCGACTGGGCAGTGCAGTTCGTCCGGGTCCCGGTGGTCGTCGACGCCGGGTCGGACGGCGATGGTTCCTGGATGATCACATTGCCCCTCGCCGGCGAGAATGCCGTGACGAAGCGCTGGGTTGCCGATCCAGCCTCCGCTACCAGAGCGATCGGTGAGGGCCTCCGGGTCTTGCACGACACACTGCCCGTCGCCCGCTGCCCCTTCTCCTGGTCAGCGGCCGATCGGGTCGCCGACGCGCACCAGCGGGCCGAAGCCGGACAAATCGACCCTGTCGAGTGGGAGCAGACACACCGACCGCTCGACCTCTGGGCAGCGCTCGCCCTCGTCCGGGACATCCCCGAGGTCGACAAGCTCGTCGTGTGTCACGGCGACACTTGCGCACCGAACACCCTCATCGACGACCGGGGGAACTGGTCGGGACATGTGGACTTCGGCAGCATGGGAGTCGCCGACCGCTGGGCGGACCTCGCCATCGCCACCCTGAGTACGACATGGAACTACGGGCCTGGCTGGGAGCAGTCCGTGCTCGACGCCTACGGCATCGAGGCCGACCCGGGGCGGACCCACTACTACCGAGTTCTGTGGGACCTTGATCCGTGACCCGCAGCCAGCCTCGGACGTGATAATCGGGGAACACGACGCCGGAGCGGGGGCCGTGCCCCTGGGCGCCCATGATCCCGGCTGCCTCGGTCGGCGAGTACGCCCCCTACCGCCGGAGCAGGGGTACCAAGAGGCGCCACGACGCCCGAGACCAAACGTCTACGACGCCCCCGCTGAATGCCGGCCGCTGGTTCCATTCTACCGGCCGAAATCTCGCCTGCCACGGGCTCCGTAGGGCGCGAGGATGCGGGCCATGGCGGACGTGCGGGGAACTCGGGTGGCGCGATGGCGGGACCTGTTTCGGCTGTTGCCCCATGCGGGCCGGGCGGTCCTGTTCGGGGTGATCGCTGCCGCGGCGGTGGACGCGGTCCTGCCGCTGGCCATCATCGCCACGACGGGCCGGCTGATTGCCCGGGTGACGGCGACGCCGAGTGTCCCCCAGGTCATGGGGCCGCTGATTCTCCTGGCCGCCCTCTTCACCGCCCGCCAGCTCCTCGACCCCATACGGGCCGTCCTCGTCTACCTGGCGGCCAGCCGGATCGACGGCTCTCTGCGCGAACGCGTCATGGCCGCGACAACCCGGACGGCGGGAGTGGCGGTTCTCGAGGACCCGGCCATGCAGGACCTGGTGACGCAAAGCGCGGCCCGACCAGGGCCGTTCCGGCCGGCCACCCCGGGGGGCGCGGCGGTGGGCATGGTGGGACTTGGCGCCAAGTATGCCCAGGGCGTGGGAGCCGCCCTGCTCATCGCCCGGTTCTCCGGATGGCTGGCCGCGGCGATGCTGGTCGGCGTCGCCCTCTACCGGCGCCCCCATCACCGCGACAACCTGGCGCTGGCCCGTGCCTTCGACGACCATCTCCCGTCGTATCGGCAGGCCGGCTACCTCAGCGGACTGGTGGTGGAGCCGCCGGCGGCCAAGGAAACCCGGGTCTTCGGCCTGAGCCGGTGGATCCTCGACCGGCACACCCGCGTGTGGACGCAGGTCACGGGGTCCATGTCGGTGCTGCGCCACCGGACCACCCGGCGGATCTGCGCGTACCACCTGCTGATGGCGCCGCTGAACCTGCTCGCGTTCCTGATCGCCGGCCGGGCCGCGCTGGACGGCCGAATCGACGTCGGCACCCTCGCCGTCGTCCTCCAGGCGTCGCTCCAGCTCCTGGCCCTCGGCGGCCTCGGCTTCGAGGAGTACCAGATCGACTTCGGCACCGCCGCCCTCCCGGCCCTGGCCGAGCTGGAGCACCGGGCGGCCGAGGTCGGGGCGGGCGAGCCCGTGGGCGGGCGTCTCGTCGCCGCGACTAGTCCACCCGCCATTCGCTTCGAGAGCGTGAGCTTCGCTTATCCCGGCGGCCGGCAGGTCTTCGACGACCTCGACCTGACCGTGCCCGCCGGGGCGTCGTTGGCCATCGTCGGCGCCAACGGCGCGGGTAAGACCACCCTCGTCAAGCTGCTGGCCCGGCTCTACGAGCCGACCTCGGGCCGCATCCTGGTCGACGGCGTCGACGTGCGCGAGCTCGACCTGGCGTCGTGGCGGGCGCAGCTGGCGGTCATCTTCCAGGACTTCGTGCGCTACGAGCTGGGGGCGGCCGAGAACGTCGGCTTCGGGTGCGTGTCCCGAATGGACGACGGCGACGCCCTCCGCAGCGCAGCCCGGCGTGCGGGCAGCCTGGCCGTCACCGAGGACCTGCCCCGTGGTTGGGACACCGTTCTGGCCCGGGGCTACACGGGCGGAGCCGACCTCTCCGGCGGCGAGTGGCAACGGGTGGCCCTGGCCCGGGCGCTGTTCGCCGTCGATGGTGGGGCCGGCATCCTCGCCCTGGACGAGCCCACCGCCAACCTGGACGTGCGGGCCGAGGCCGAGCTTTTCGAGCACCTGCTCCAGGTGGTCTCGCCCGGAGCCGGCGAGCCCGACCGCCGCCCGGTCACCACATTGCTGATCTCCCACCGGTTCTCGACGGTGCGCCGGGCCGACCGCATCTGCGTGCTCGACGCCGGCCGGGTGGTCGAGGAGGGGACCCACGACGAGCTCGTTCGTGCCGGCGGCCTCTATGCCCGGATGTTCTCTCTGCAGGCGTCGCGCTTCGATGGGTGACCTCCGTCGGGTGTCGGCGCTGCTGTGGGACGCCCTCCGCGAGGACGCACCCCGCACCGCAGCAGCGGCCGTCGCCGTCGACGTGGCCGTCAGCATGGCGGGTGCGCCGCTGCTCGCCCTGTGGCTGAAGCTGATGGTGGACGGGGCGGCAGCCGGTGACGGGCGCAGCGTGGCCGTCGGGGGCGTCGCCCTGGCCCTGTCGCTCAGCCTGTCGGGGGCGCTGAGCGCCTGGTCCGGCTCACGCTTCCAGGACCTGCACGAGTCGGGATCGCTCGTGCTCATGCAGGACGTGATGCGCCTTGCCGCCGATGTCCCCGGCATCGAACACCACGAGCGGCCCGAGTACGCCGACCGCATCGCCCTGCTGCGCAGCCAGAGTCGGACCCTCACCAACTACATCGGGACCGGCAGCCGAGCCATCTCGCTGGCCTCCCGCATCTGCATGACCGCCGTCTTGTTGGCCTATATCCACCCGCTGCTGCTGGCCCTGCCGCTGCTGGCCCTGCCGTCGATATGGACCGGGAGCCGGGCCAACCGCATCGTGGAGGTCGCCAACGAGGCGACCGCCGAGCGGGTGCGCCAGCAGAACCACCTCTACGATCTGGCCACGGCGTCGGCGCCGGCCAAGGAACTGCGCATCTTCGGCCTCGGGCCCGAGGTCATCGGTCGCCAGAACCGGCTGTGGAACGAGGTCACCGACACCATGGCCCGGACCAAGCTGCGGTCGGGACTGGTTCGGGTCGCCGGGTGGTTGGCCTTCGCCGCCGGCTACGTCGGCGCCATCGTCTTCGCGGTCGCCCTCGCAGCCCGGGGAGAGGCAACGCCGGGCGACGTGCTCTTGGTTGTTGCCCTTGCCAGCGATGTCAGCGGCCAGGTCGGTCGGGCCGTCGCCCTGGCCGCGGACGGCGCGGGGATCTACCGGGCGGTGCAGCGGTTGCTGTGGCTGCGCGACTATGCCGCCGCCGTCATTCCGCATGGCGACCAACTCCTGCCCCCGCCGGAACGACTCAGCGTCGGCATCGATCTGGTTGGTGTTGGCTTCCGCTATCCGGGAACCGAGGCAGACGTGCTCACCGACGTCGACCTGCGTCTTCGGGCGGGCTCCGTGGTGGCGCTGGTCGGTGAGAACGGCGCCGGCAAGACGACGCTGGTCAAACTGCTGTCACGCTGCTATGAGCCGTCGGTGGGGCGGATCCTCGTCGATGGCGTGGACCTGGCCAGCCTCGATGTCGCCGGGTGGCGGCGACGGGTGTCGGCTGGCTTCCAGGACTTCGCCCGGTTCCAGTTCGTGCTGCGCGAGGCGGTCGGAATCGGCGAGCTCGACCGGATCGACGACATCGCCGCCGTGGAACTGGCCCTGGCCCGCAGCCAGGCCTCCGGCCTCGGAGCGACCCTACCGGAGGGGTTGGAGACCCAACTCGGCAAGCTGTTCGAAGGCGGGGCCGAGCTGTCCGAGGGACAGTGGCAGAAGGTCGCCATCGCCCGGGCCCTGATGGACGAGGCACCGCTCCTCCTCATTCTCGACGAGCCCACCTCCGGGCTCGATGCCACCGCCGAGCACGCCCTCTTCGAGCGGTACGCCCGGGCCGCGGCGGAGGCGGGCGCCAACACCGGCGCGGTCACCTTGCTGATCTCTCACCGGTTCTCCACCGTCCGGCTGGCGGACCTCATCGTGGTGGTCGACGACGGTCGGATCGTGGCCTCCGGCACCCATAACGAGCTGATGGCCACCCCCGGCCTCTACTCCGACCTGTACTCAATCCAGGCCCGGGCCTACCGCTGACCGGCAGCGTCACCCGACAGCCCCATAACGGCAAGGGCGCGATCGCCTGTTGGGCCCGCCCGATCGCCGGGTCCGCGCCCACCAGTGAACTGCCTAGGTCGGTTCGCGAAGCCAGCGAGCACGGACCGTAACCTCGTCGTCCGAATAGCCCAGCCGATCGTAGAAGCCAAGTACATCGACATTGTCATGACGGATCATCACGTTCACCTTCACGGCGCCCCGCGCCAGCAACCAGCTCTCGGCCTCGCTCATCAAGCGACGACCGAGTCCTGCCCTGCGTCTGGTCGACATCACGGCGAGGTAGTACACCCACCCGCGGTGGCCATCGTGGCCGACCATCACAGTAGCGATGAGCTCCACCGCGTCGAAGGCACCGATTGCTGCAGATGTGGCGCCGATAAGAGCGCGATCGAAATCGCCCGCCGGGTCATTCCAGGGTCGCGTCAATCCCGCTTCGTGCCAGAGGTCGACGACGTCGTCGCGATCCTCGGCCGTCAGCTCACGGATCTGCACCGGCGCACTCTCGATCAGCAGCGAGAAAACGAGGGGAACCGGGTCGGCAACGACAATTGAGTCGAGACCTGCGACACGACACGATTGATGCAGGACTCAAGATCATCCACTCGGGACTCAAGTAGCCCGATGGTGTCGCTGACGGCTGAGGGGCCTGTATAGCCAAACAACGCCCTCTCCAAGTCCTTGAGGTCGCTGTCCACGTCCGTGACGGTGCGGCTTTGACGACCCGAGCTCTGCGCTGCCGTGATGATTGCCATCTCTAAGGAAGTGACTCGATCATTCATGGCCTGCACCGTCTGGCTCGTCACCGCCTTTCTGCCGAGCCGGGAAACCTCGCCGTTCAGCGTCACCACCATGAAACCGAGAACCCCGTTGGTGACCATCAGCACGACGACGAGGGTTCGGATCGTGATGCTGCCGCTGCGGCTCGGAGCGCCGTTCATTGTGCGTGCCTCCGTCTCGAGCTGTTGGGAGGCTAGTGACTTGCGAGTCGCCTCGAACGCGAGCTGGCAGCGCTGGAGCTCGGCTGAAGAGGCACCCAGGGCCAGCACCCGCTGCCTGCGAAATGCTCCTCGGTTCCGCGGGCGCGGTCATCCCAGCATCACGCCCAGGTTCTCGTCGAGTCGACGCCAGCGGTCGAAGCCCCAGGTGTCGATACCTGGGCGGTCTCGCTGTTCTTCGACTCGGGCCGCGAGGTCGCCGACCGCACGGCCCAGAAGTGCGTACTCAAGGTGGTCCGGATCGAGGTCGACGGGGCCGTAGGCGTTCAGGAAGGTGCCGGGTCGGGGTCCCTCGGTCGCGATCCAGAGGTCGTACTCACGAGGAGCCAGTGCGGCCCCGTCCCAGTCCACGATGGCGACGACGTGGCCGTTGTCTCCGATGAGCACGTTGTCGCCGATGAGGTCGCCGTGGCACAACACCCGGTCGACTTCGACGTGCTGCACTCGCTGGATCACCGCCTCCAGGCGATCGACCATCTCCATCACCTCGCCGCGCCGATCGCTGATCCAGGGGTGGGCCAGGTTCTGGCGGAGGAATTCGATGCCCGCGGAGTCGAGGTCACCTCGATTCAGGCCGGGGACCTCTGTCTGATGGTCATGGATGCGCCGCATTACCGACCCGAGCTCGGCGGCGTCGTCCCAAGTCGCGGGCCGGCCGCTGATGAGCGGAAACACTGCGAATGAGCGACCTCCGGTTTGCGCTGTCAGCCTCCCATCCCGGGTCCGAAGGGGCACGGGCACGGGCAGGTCGAGTTGCTCGAGGAGTTCCAGATTGGCCGGTGGGTCTTTGCGCCAGACCTTGACGAGCCATCGGTCGTCGAGGACCCAACACTCACTCTCGAAGCCGTAGGGGTGACGCCGAGCATGGCCGACCTCGATCCCGAAGGCCTCATAGACGTCATCTCGCTCCGGTGGGATGGCGTCGCCAGGCACGAGCCGAACGGTACTGCGGCGACCATTCGGATGGTCGCGGGCTCGCCGGCTTCGGGATCCGCTCCGCGCGCAACGCCGGCTCTCGGGCATCATCACGACATGAGCGCCGTCGAAGCTCGCGCCGCCTTCCTGCGAACGTTTCGGTGGTCGGGAGGCCATGCCGACCTGGCCGCAGTGTTCGCGGACGCCGGCACCCTTTCCTTGCTCGGACCCGCCCTCGCCGGGCCCTTCAGCGCCGCGGGAGTGACCATCGTCGTCGCGCCTGAGGCCCGTGGCTTCGTTCTCGGAGCCTTGTGCGCCGAGCACCTCGGCGTCGGCCTTCTCCTGGCGCGCAAGCCCGGCAGCGTGCATCCCGGCGAGAAGACCGAGGTGGTCTCCGGACCGGACTGGCGGGGACGAGAGGTGACATTCCGGCTGGCTCGTATCTTGACGTCTGAGGACGTGGTCCTGTTGGTAGACGATTGGATCCAGACCGGCAGTCAGGCGAGAGCGATCAAGGAGGGCGTGGAAACGAGCGGAGCACGCTTCGCTGGGACGTCGGTCATCGTGGACGAGACGACGGCTGACGCTCGGGTCGACTTGAACCTGGTGTCCCTGGTCCGATCGGCGGACTTGCCACCTATCCCGTGATCTGCTCGTCCCCGGTCTGGCTCGGTCCGCCGACCCGCTTCCCACTCGGCTCCATTCCGCGGCGGCCTCCGGGGCGTCTGCCTCTGCCCCATAAGGACAGGCGGAATCCAGCGGTGCCGGTGCCCACTATCGCCGGCAGCGCGTGGCAGAGGGGCCGCTGGCTTGCCCGTGCACCGAACATGCTTCGACTCCGGACATGCGAGCGCCCGGAACGTTGTCCGGCCGACATTTGCCGCGCATCGCATTGCGGGGCTCCGCTTGACGCGGCGAGCTTACCTGACGGCGGCGAGCTGACCTGGCGACAGTCATCACGCGACCTGGCGGTACTGGTGAACTCACCCCCGGGCAAGGAAGCGGCGGATGACGTTGACGGTCTCCTCGGTCGTCGTGTGAACATGCCCGCGGATCCCGAGTGTGGCGGCGGCCTCAACGTGACCGGCCGTGTCGTCAATGAAGAGGGTCTCCTCCGGCGCGGTCCCGAGACGTTGGAGAGTGATCTTGAAGGCGTTGACATCTGGCTTTGCGCAGCCGATCTCGCACGACAACAACAACTCGTGAACGACATCGGTCAACTCGAGCTCGGCCATCCGGGAACGCTGCGAGGGCCAAGCGTTGCTCAGGATCGCCGTCCGAGCCGAGGGCTTCACCTCACGGAGCACCGCGACTAGCTCGTCCTGCCATGTTTGGCCGGACTCGAGTGCCGCACGAAGTCCAGACGTGTCGGTGCCGAGTCGGCTCCGGACGACCTCCCACCACTCGTCCTCGCTCACGCGGCCGATGAGCACAGTGTCGTCGTTGCCGCCATATACCGCCGTAAGCATCTCTGCCGGACTGAGCGCCAGTTCACCGGCCCATCGGCTGGCGGTGTCAAGCAGGCGGTCGTGCACGAGCACACCGCCGATGTCGATGACCACGCCGCGCACGGTTATCATCGTGCCACCTGGGCCTCACGGAACAGCGGCGTGTCCGCTGTTCTTCGCGCCGGCACGACGATTGACCCCATGACGGGCATCGTTCTGGGCCGCCTCGCCTGCGCGCATCGCCGTTGATCTATCGCGAGCCATTCCTCGTCAAGGCGTACTTTGACGCGGTGGAGGGCTTCATCAAGGAGCGGATGCGGCCGGGACCGGGCTCGATCCCTGCGCTGCTCGGTATGTTCGAGCGCGAGCTGCGCTTCTATCGCGAAGTGGCGCCGAATGTCGGCGTGCGTGTTCCCGCCTGTTACCAGGCCGAGGAGACAGCGAGCGGCTACCGCCTCGTTCTCGAGGATCTGTCGACCTGGCGCGAGGGCGCCGACCCGATGTCGGTCGCAGCACTGCTCGCTGACCTTCACCGTCGTTGGGAGCATCGCGCAGAAGATCAGTGGCCATGGTTGAAGCGGTCCACCGGCGCCGCAGAAGCGATCGGGCGGCTCTACGACGATGTCTGGGCCTCGCTTTGCGAGCGCCCAGATGTCACGTCGGCCGTCCTTAATGCCGGGAGGCGCTACGTCGGGCGGGTTGCACAGCTCGAACGCGACGAGGTCGCGTTCAGTCGCCTCACGGTCATTCACGGCGACGCCTCGTCAGGAAACATCCGATCTTCGGCAGGGGGCGAGGTAGTCCTCGTCGATTGGGAGGACGTGCGGCTCGCGGGCGGCGCGATCGATCTGACTTGGTACTTGGTCTCATCGGTGGAGCCCCCGCTGTGGGACGCGGTGTTGGATGCCTACGGTCCAGACGAGGCCGAGATCGAAGATGCGTTTCCCCACGCGTTGACTCAGGCGATCTTGACGTTCTCAGACTACGAGCCCGGGTCGCCACCGGCTGTGGCGTGGATCGAGCGACTCGAGGAGGTCGCGCGTCGGCTGCGATAGCGAGTCCATGCCGCGCCGTGACCACGGCGAGGAGATGGCTCCGGCCCTCCGCGCCGAGTCGCCGAGCGGCCATCGAGCCGATGATCTGTCGCGTCCGAGCAGTCACCGGAACCATCGTTCGGTGCGCTCCGCCGCGGGCCCCATCACTTTGTCGCCGGCGCGGTGTCGCCCTCGATCTGGCCCTGGGTACCGCGCCCGACGCCAGCTGCCGTAATGAATTGCCGGATCTGCGAACCGTGCTCGGTGGTGTGGCCCACGAGGCTCGTGATGACCCAGGCGTACGGCTGGCCTCGGTAGCGGTGGGAGGGTGGCAGCGGTGTGGCCGCCTTCTCCTCCGTCACGCCGGCCAGTGTGTCGCGGGCCCGTTGGCGGCAATAGTCGAGGTAACCGACTATCTCGGTCCGGGACCAAGGTGGAACTGAGCTCCAGAACCGCCAGTGCGGCTTGCCGGCGAACGGATCCGGCGGGGTCCATGGTGCGAGGTCACCGTTGAGGTCGTAGTCGAAGCACTCGAGCACGTGCCACGCCACGGACCACGGAGCCGACCATCGCTGCACCAAGGCGCGGCGCTCCATGGGTTCAGTGACGGCCCTCCCGTCCGGGCCGCGCAGCTCGTAGTTCGCGTCCGGCGCGGGGACGTCCCACATGCTGGTCTCCCACAGCTCGTCCGTGCAGTCCCGCACCGCGTCGGCCAACAGGTCCAACGCCGCATCGAAGTTGCGACCGAGACTCTCGACCCAGATTGACCCCATCGGCGCGACGCTACGTCCGAGTTTCGCCAGATGCTGCGCCCCCCGCCGGGGAAACCGATTCGGCGTGCCGGTCAACGACGCATCGGCGATCTGGCGTCGACAAGCCAGATCAGTCGGCGAGAGCAACCCCTCCGGTCCATTTAACCTGCTGCGGGGCCTCGACCACGACGACCTCTCGGGCTGGAGCTGAGGTCAGCGGTCTCTGCGTCAGTGCGGTTCGCGACATGGTTAGCGTGGGCATTATGGCGGAGGCACGAGAGGTCCTCGACCTGCTTGACGTGGGCGCGGTTAGGGCACTCACCTTTCTGTTCGCACCACGACTCGAGGGATGGGATGCCGACCCTTGGGTTCGGGACTGGGTTGCCGGGCTCGACTCCCTGCTCGGGTCGCCCCGCTCGGTTGCGAGCGAGACGCAGGTGTCGTCAACGCTCACGCGATTTCACCTCGAGGGCGAGCGAGGTAGCGCTGTCGCCACGGTCATCGTGGACGACGACGGCCGATGGTTCGGGGCGCAGCTCAAGCGCAGCGCCGCGGAGGGGATCGCGAACATCGTCCTGCAGTGTCCCTGGAACGAGGACCGCGACGCGATGTTGGCCCTCTACGGCGATCTCCTCCATCCTGATCGGTGGGGCATTCCGCTGCTCGTGTTCGACGAGGGGAGACCCGACGACCCGCGGCCGCGCTGGCCCAATCCCGCCTACCCGCAGCAGATGCACCTCGACATCCGAGTTGCTGACCTCGAAGCCGTCGACGCGCTGGTCGTGGAGCGTGGTGCCACTCGACTCGCGGACTTTGACGACCATCGGGTCTACGGGGACATCATCGGTCACCCCTTCTGCCTCTATCAGGCGGCTGTGGCGAAGCCGGAGCTATGGCGCCTCGTGATGGATGCACCCGACCCGGAGGCGCTGCAGGTGTTCTACGAACGCCTCCTTGGCACCGATACCACCCCGGTGCTCGCGTTCCAGCATTCGAGTGCCGAGGCGCCCCGGTGGCCGGACCCGGCGTATCCGGCGCAGGTGCACGTCGATCTGATGTTCGACGACCCGGCACCGGTCGCCGCGCGCGTCATCGAGTTAGGCGGCTCGATCCTCCGCCCGCGCGATGGGTTCCCCGTATACGCAGATCCGGCCGGTCATCCCTTCTGCATCGGCCGTCCCGGCGAGTGACGGCTCAACGGGGTGAGACCCGTGTCTCATCCGATCGGGCATCCGTGTCGGCGCGAAATCTGTCGCGCGAAAACGACGATAGCGGCCGTATTTGTCCCCTCGTCGAACGTCGTCTTCCGGCAGTGGCCGGATCAGGGCCTTGTCACGGACCGCAGCCTGCGGAGTGACTCGTAGATCCGCTGGTGATAATGAGCGTCGATCAATGCGTTGTGAACACCCTCTGGCTCAGGGAGTCGGTCCGCTTCCGTGACGCCGAGCTCCGCCTCGAGCTGCCAGAGGTCCCAACACGCCATCGGCCACGACTCGGGGACGTCCTCGAATCGTCCGAAGAGCCGCACGACGATCGACCAGTCCGGCCATGCACACATCGTCCAGAACTCGATCTCCTCCCCGACCACGAACTCGGCCAAGTCATCACGGATCTGCCGCCGTGGCTTCCACAGCGGATCGCCCGGAGGCGGGAGCTTTGGCAACACGTGCTCGGCGATCCACGGTGTGACCGCGGCGTCGTCGTAGTCCTCGACGGCGGCGTAGTACTCACGCCCGTCCTCACAGACGACAGCGATCGAGATGAGCTCTAAGCGTTCGCCGTCGTCGGTATGTTCCGTGTCGAGGAAGTACCTCACGGGACGTCCTTGTCACGACATGGGTCAGGGGACCACTTCGTCAGGACGGCCCACTCATTCGCATTGCGGTCCATCTGCTTGAGGAACGGGTCCTTCGCCATTTGATATTCCTGGCGGGCGTCCGCCAGCTGTCCGGCTAGCGCTAGCCGCCTCTTCAACGCTCCGTACTCGGAAGCGACACTCGGATGAGCGCGTAGGAAGTCTCTGTGGAGCAGATACCGCCGCTCCTCCACGCTGCCCGCCCCGACGACGTGGACGTGCACGACGCGAGGCCCGGGCGGGCGAAAGAACTCTCGAGCTTCGTCGTTCTCCGGATGGGGGCGATGCAAGAACCCCAGCAACTCGAGTGCCTCTTTGTACAGGCCAAGCTCAGCGACCTCCGGAACCGACACCTGGACGTCGATCACCGGCTTCGCCGCTAGCCCCGGAACAGCCGTTGAGCCGATGTGCTCCACTCGGACGGTGACGGCGCCGAGCACCCGCTGGATGCGTGCGGCGTAATCGAGGAACCGCGTCGCCCACGACGGGTCGTAGTCCAAGACTTCGACGGGGCCGGAGCCGGACAGGACCATGGCAGTCAAGTATTGCTGCCGACGTTCGTTCACCGCCGTTACCACAGCGAACACGCGAGGAGATGCGGGACCACCGGCGTTCAGGCGCCGGAGAAGCAACAGCAGGTGGCCCACGGCGGTCGCTGGGGTCCGTCCCTCCGGCCAGTGACTGCCAGCCGACCCGCAACCTAATTCTCGTGAGACGCCGAAAGCCCCCGGGCGACATGATGGGCCGGTGTCGACGGAGGAAGTCAGCTATCCCAACTACCGCGGCAAGCACGCCCACGAGGCGTTCTTCGCGCCGAGCGATTTTCTCGCATACCTGCGACAGACCGGCGGGCTCGATCTCTCCACGGCCCCAGAGGGGATCATCCTGTGTTACCAACGCCGACTGCTCAACCACGTGCTGGATGTCGAAGGTCTCGATCCTGACCACCCGCCGCGCACCTACCGAGGACTCGTCACCCTACGGGCGACCGACCACCGCGTCGGCGTGGTGGGTGGGTTCGGAATCGGGGCCCCCGTTGCCGCGGTGCTCCTAGAGGAGCTGGTAGCGCAAGGCACCCGCCGGTTCATCTCGATCGGAACCGCCGGCAGCCTGCAGCGCTCCTGTCCGGTCGGTCACACGATCGTCTGCGAGAGGGCCGTGCGCGACGAGGGTGTATCGCATCACTACCTCCCGCCCGGCAAGTTCGCATTTGCCGCTCCCGGCCTCACGTCCTCCCTCATCCGACAGCTCCACAGCCGCGAGGTCGAGCACGCCGTCGGCAGCTCGTGGACCATCGACACCCCTTATCGCGAGACCGTCGAGGAGCTCCGTCACTACCAGGCCGACGGCGTCTTGTGCGTCGAGATGGAAGCGGCGGCCTTGTTCGCCGTCGCCGCCTACCGCAACGTCGATGTGGCCGCCGGCTTCGTCGTGAGCGACTCCCTTGCCGAACTCGTTTGGGACCCGCAGTTCCACGCGCCGGAGACGCTTGACGCACTGATCCGTCTCTACGACGCGAGCGTCGCCACCCTGATGGTCGATAGCTCCAACGAGACCGCGTCGTAATGTCGGCGGTGAGCGATCTTCTTTTCGCCGGGTGTTCAGCTGGGCACTCCCAGTCCGACTCGTTCATCTCCACACCTGTCAGGCGTCCCATATTCCCGAGCAACGGGTTCTGCTGAATCGCCCCGTATCGCCGACCGTGGGAAAGGGTTCCTGCTCGCCGCCTATCGTTGAGCGACGGTGGACGATCAGCCGCTGTTCGCCGATGCAAGGGCTTGGCGGGAGAGAGCCTCCCGGCTGCTCGAAGCGTCTGACCTCCCGGTGCTGCTTGGCGACCACGGCAGGATCGTCTTCTCCGGGAGCTACGCCTACGACACCATGATGTCGCCGGACATTGATCTCCATCTGCTCCTCGACGTCTTCTCCCGCCAGAGCGCGGTCGAGGTCCTCGATGCCCTGATTCGTCAGGACTGGTGGAATACCTACGCCTTCGGCGACTGGGTGCAGGAGCGGTTCCGGGCGACCGTCGGCGGGAGGGCCCCCAGGGGGTATCTCCTCAAGCTCGGGGCGACGTTCGAGGATAGGTACTGGAACGTCGATGCGTGGGTGCTCGATCACGGTGCGTACGCCGGTGACCTCTGGGCTCCGAAGATGGCCGCTATCACGGGAGAGCAACGGCTTGCGATCCTGCGCCTCAAGCGGGCTCGTGCCATTGGTGAACTGCAATCGCCCGGCGTCGACATCTACGAAGCGGTGGTCGACCATGACGTGACGATGCCGGAGGCGTTCCTGGCCTGGCAGGCCGCCAACCGATCGGCGGAGTGAGATGCCGATGCTCGCTTCCCCCTTCGATGCGTGGAACCCATCCCAGTAACACGTCCATGAGACCGTGCCCAGCGCGCCCCGAAACGCCGGCTCGGAGACTGGCCCCAAACCAACCGACCCACCCAGCGCCACGCGAGACTCGGGACCGTGTACGTCGTTCACGGGACCCGCAAGTTCCTCGGACGGGTGGGCGCTCCGTCCCGGGCCGAGGTCCGGCACCCGACGACCTCCCTCGGCGACTGGTACGCCACCGTCCTGTTCTGGAAGCCCCAGGTCGGGCTGTTCGTCAGCGAGTCGACCTTGCTGCCGGTGCTGCTGCCCTTCGCCCCCGCGGCCACGGTCGTCGTCCGGTTCCCGACGGTGTTGGCGACTGTGCTGCGACGACACGGCATCGCCGAGGCGTTCATCGAGGCCGAGTGCGAAGCGATGGCCGACCACCGTCTCGCCACGACGAAGAACCGCAGCATGGTCGGGATGATGACCGAGTTCGCGTTCCTGGCCGGCGCCTACGCCGAGTCCGAGGACGCCGTCGACCTCGTGGATCTGTCGCTGTGGCTGGCCAGGACGCCGTGCGGACCGCTGTACGGTCGCCACGGCAGTCCGGACCGCGAACTGGCTGCCCACATCGCCGGACGAATCGCCTGACTGCTGCCCGCTGGACCCGATCGCCGCGCTTCGGACGCATCTGTCCACGGGGACGGCTGTGCGCATCTGCCCGTTGTCCGCGGCATGTGAAACGTTCCCCCTTCCCCGTGTCCACCACTGACCGTATGGAACTCGGACTCTGATCCCCATGCGAGCCAGGGAGAAGGAAGGGTGATCAACGTGGGGGACTGGGCGGAGATACGGCGGCTCCATCGGGCCGTTGTGCGGCCGTACGCCGCCCTCGCAGGCAAGCGGTCCGGCGCCTCAGAGCGCAGCGAGCGACCGGGGCCTCCCGCCACTGGACGGCCACGAGTCGGTTTCGGCCCTCGACCGTCGTACCCCTCGGGATCGCGACACGCGCGACGTCGTGGACGACGTCGGCACGGTACTGGAGGAGCAGGCGAGTCCCCACGCGCTCAAGCAGATTGCGTCGCCCCTCTCCGCGAGCGGCGGGAGATCGAGTCGACGACGGTCAGCACCGCGAGGAGAAGGGCGACGAGATATCGCCCTGGCATCCGTGCCGAGGTGTTGTCGGTGGCGAACACGATGACAATCACGGAGACAGCAAAGACGGCCGCGAGCACGTACTCGGTGCGGCTGATGGGGCGGTGTGCGAGCCCAGCGGCGGCGTCCTGCCGGGCGCCGTAGCCGGCTCCCGAAAGCGAGACCAGCAGGAACCACCCCCAGAAGCCGATGTAGTCACCCGCCTGGTGCAGGGGAAACATCCGCAAGAGAAGCCCCAGCCCGAAGTGCAGGACCATCCAAGATCCGTACGTCGTCCACACGTTGGCGCTGAGCAGCTGTACCCACTTCCGCTCGCTCTCGGCCACGAGACAATGATCACACGGCGGCCACGCACAATCCTGAGCGCGCATCCGGGCACCGATGCGGCCGCGGTCGCCGTCCCATAACCCCGCGGCGGCCGGCTGACCTCTGGTGTCACTTAGCGCAGCCTCCGGCCGCAACCTAACGGCGCGGTGATCCCTGGGGGT
>CAYZMG010000061.1:350-27600 GCA_964479465.1 uncultured Acidimicrobiales bacterium | reverse complement strand
GGCGGCGCAGCCCAGGGCAGGTTCTCGGGCGAGTGGGACTGGTGCTGCTCGCGGTGCCGGCGCTGGCGGCGGTGTTCGCTCCTCTCATCGCCCGCCACTCGCCGACCCGGCCCAGCGCCCGACCGCTGGTCAAGCCCAGTCTTGGCCACCCACTCGGCACCGACGACCTCGGCGTGGACATCTTCGCCCAGCTCGTCTACGGCTCCCGTATCTCCCTGGCCATCGGGCTCGGCGCCGCCGTGCTTGCGGTCGCAGTTGGGCTCGTCGTGGCCCTCGTCGCCGGCTGGCGCCGGGGGTGGGCGGAGGCGGTGCTGATGCGCCTGACCGACGTCACCCTGGCCTTCCCGTTCCTCCCGCTCGTGCTCGTGCTGGCCGCGTTCTTCGGCCGGGGCCTGATCGTCACTGCGCTCGTCATTGCCGCCGTCACGTGGGCCCGGCCCGCCCGGGTCCTCTGGGCCCAGGTCCTGAAGCTGCGGGAGTACCCCCACGTCCAGGCGGCCCGGGCCATGGGGGCGACGGGTAGCCGTTGCGTCGTGCGCCATGTCCTCACCCGGCTCACGCCGCTGATCTCCGCCCAGTTCGTGCGCGTCGCCAACGCCGCCATCATCTCCGAGGCCGCGCTGGCGTTCCTCGGCCTGGGCGACCCAAACCAGGCGAGCTGGGGGATCATGCTGTCCAACGCCAGCTCCAACAACGCCCTGCTGACCGGCGCGTGGAAGTGGTGGATGGTTCCCCCCGGCATGGCCCTCACGCTCGTCGTCCTCGGGTTCGCATTCACCGGCTACGCGTCCGAGGAGTGGGCCGATCCCCGCCTGGCCGGCTCCAACGGCCGCCTCCGGTTCCTGAGCAGCCGCCGGCGCCGGCCCTCTCCGGCTGCGGCTGCGGTCGAGGCGCCGGCCACCGGACCCATCCTCTCAGTGCGCGACCTCGTCGTGCACTACGACCGCGAGGGGCCGGCGGTCGTCAGGGGCGTGAGCTTCGACGCCGAGCGCGAGCGTGTCACCGCCCTCGTCGGCGAGTCGGGGTCGGGCAAGAGTACCGTCGTCCTGGCTCTGCTCGGGCTGCTCCCCGGGGACCCACTGGTCAAAGGCGAGGCCACGTTCGAGGGGCGCAAGCTCCTCAGCGCCGCGTCGGCGGCCCGGGTGCGGGGTCGCCAGATCGGCTTCGTCACCCAAGCGGCCATGAACGCGCTGAACCCGGCGTACACCATCCACTTCCAGGTCGCCGAGGCCGCGGCGCTGACCATGTCCCAGGGTGAGGCCCGCCGCCGGGCCACCGAGCTGCTCGAGACCGTGGGGCTGCCGGCGGCCGACCACGGCGCTTACCCGCACGAGCTGTCCGGCGGCATGCGCCAGCGGGTGATCATCGCCATGGCCCTGGCCAACAAGCCCGACCTGCTCGTCGCCGACGAGCCGACCACCGGACTCGACCTGGTCACCCAGGCTTCGATCCTGAAGCTCCTCTTCGACCTGAAGGACCGGCTCGGCCTGACCGTGCTCCTCATCACCCACGACGTGCAGATGGTGATGCGCATCGCCGATGAGCTCGTCGTCCTCGAAGGCGGCTGCGTGGTCGAGCAAGGCTCGGTCGAGGTGGTGGCCGCCGATCCGCAGCAGGACTACACCCGCCGGCTCCTCGACACCCGGCTGTCGCCGCTGACGGTGAAGGTGTGAGCGCGCTGCTCGAAGTGCAGCACGCGTGCAAGACGTTCCGGACGGGCGCCGGCGCCCGTCGCCGGCGGGTGATGGCCCTCGACGACGTGTCCCTGTCGGTGGCGGAGGGCGAGATCGTGGCCCTCGTGGGCGAGAGCGGGTCCGGGAAGTCGACGCTCGGGCGAGCGGTCGTCGGCCTCGAACGCCTCGACGACGGCAAGGCCATGTTCGACGGTGTCGAGTATGCGAGCATGTCGGAGCGGGCCCTGCGCGAGCTCCGTCCCCAGATGCACCTCGTCCTCCAGGACCCGTACCAGTCGCTGCATCCCGGCATGCGCGTCGCCACTGCGGTGGCCGAGCCGCTGGAGATCGCCGGCACCGGGAACGCCAAGTCGCCAAAGGTGGCCGAGGCCCTGGAAGAGGTGGGGCTGGCGCCGGCGTCGGACTTCCTGCCGCGGTACCCCCACCAGCTCTCCGGGGGCCAGCGCCAGCGCGTCGTGCTGGCGCGGGCGCTCGTCGGGCGGCCCCGCCTGGTGGTGGCCGACGAGCCCACGTCGATGGTCGACGCCACGCTGCGCGCCGGCATCGTCGCCCTGATCCGCCAGCTGCGAGACCACCACGGCATCGCCTTCCTCGTCGTCACCCACGACCTCGACATGGCCGCGGCGGTGGCCGAGCAGGTGGCGGTCATGCAGAGGGGCCGGCTGGTCGAGTGCGGGCTGACGCCAGAGGTGTTCGCGGCACCGTCGCACGACTACACCAAGACGCTCCTGCGGGCTGCTGCCGAGGTCGGCCGGCTGGGCGTCTCCGGCTGAAGGTGTTCTCGACCCCTACGCCCGGAGAGCGGTGATGAACCACTCGAAGGCGGGGACCTGCGACGGCCACGCCGGCCAGCCGTTGATGACGCCGAGTAGCGGAGCGTGCGCGTCGATACGCCGGCCTGCGCGGCAAGCTCCCCGATCGTCATGCCGGACACCTTGGCGCTTCCAGCGGCTGGAAGGTCAACGGATATGTCAGGGTGTCCCGCATGTTGGCGGAGACGGTGTCGATCGACGGCGGGACGCTGCTCTTCATCCTGGCTGCGCTCGTGGTCCTTCTGGCGCTCTCGATCGCGATCGTGGTGTTCGGCTTCGTGCTGGCGCCAAAGGCGGGCAGGGGATCGGGGCCGGCCATGGGGTGGTGGATCGTGATCATCGCCCTGGAGTCGCTCTACGCCCTCGGCGGCGTGGCCGCCCTCCTGGCTGGTGACTTCTCGCTGTTCGCGATCGTGCCGCCGGCGATCATCGCCGGCCAGGTGGCGCTGTTCCTTTACGCCCGCAAGGATGCCGGCCGCTGACCGGCGACCAGAGCCACCCAGCCCCGTAGCTCCACGGTCACCGGGTTGGCCGGCGCCGGAGCCGCCGGGCCGTACGCCGCCGGCGCCGGCACGTCGGGCGACACCCAGGTGCCGGCGAGACGGTCCCACCAGGTAAAGAACGGCCCGAGGTTGACCGCGCCCCCGTGGCGCCCGTGGTGGTGGCGGTGGGCGGCCGGCGTCATCACGTGGGCCTCGAACCAGCGGGGGAACCGGACCGGCAGGCTCGTGTGCTCGAGCACCTGCCAGCAGTTGGAGACGGCGGCGCACACGACGATGACCCGCAGGTCGAAGCCGGCGAGGGCCAGCAGCGGCTGGTGGACGAGGCCATGGAACGGCGCCCACGACTGGCGCAGGCCGAGCGTGGCGTCGTAGCCCTCACCCGAGTGATGCGGCTGGTGGGCCGCCCAGCCGATCCGGGTCCGGTGGCCGATCACGTGGTAGAGTCATCCCGAGGCGTCCCAGGCGATGAACGCGGCGACAACCCCGAGCAGCGGGTGGTCCGACCAGAACCCCGCCGCCGCGTCCAACCGCTGGGTGGCGACGAGGTTCCAGAGGAACCGCAGCGCGGCGGTGTAGGCGACACCGACGGCCAGCGCCCCCAACGCCATCGTCGTGGCCGTCGCCGCCGAGCGCAGGATCGCTCGGCGCGCCGGTCCGGGCCGGCGGGCCAGCCACGCCACCTCGGCGGTCACGGCCGCGAATGCCAGGGCGTAGGGCAGGTTGACCGCCAGGGCGTACGGGTTGGCGGAGGCAACCTGTCGGATCAGCCAGTCAAGTGGGAACACCCGGTCATCATGCCGCCGGCGCTACGCCACCGCGGCGGCGAACGACGTGAAGAGGTCGGCCGGCAACGGATGGTCGAGCTTCCACACGAAGGCGATCGGACGGTCGCCGTCGTGGCTCACGTAGCGAGCGGTGCCCAAGCACCAGAACGCCCGATCGTCGGTTCGGAGCCGACCGAAGAGGACGACCTTCGTCCCGCTCGTCGACGAGTCGATGTAGCGCCGGCCCGTGTCGCTGTCGACGGATGTCGCCGACTGGCTTTCCCAGTGGATGAGGTCGCGGCTGATGGCGTAGTCGCGGTAGCGGGTGGTCGGCGAGAAGCCACCGACGCTCTTGTCGAGCGTGAAGGCGAACAGGTCGCTCCTCGTTCCCGGCTCCCACAGCACGCCCGTCTGCCACGGTGGCGGCTTGGCGCCGGCGCCGATGTCAAAGGCGGCGAGGATCTCGTTGCGGGTGTAGCGGGCATGGGCCCGGAGTGGCACCCGGGCGTCGAGATCAAGGGCGGGCTGGAGGTGCTCGCCGCCGGGCAGCATGTCCAGCAGCTCGGCGAGTTCTGCGCGGACCTGTTTGTGTCCCCACAGCTGGTCGACCGCTTCCTGCAGTGTCCCGGACTTCCCCAGCGTGGTGAGTGACCCGACCAGCATGCGCAGCAGGCGCCGGCGGCGGCCGTCCAGGCCGTCCACCTCCGGACGGCTGGCGACGAACGAACGGTAGGCGACAAGGCGTTCGTGGTCGTCGACGTGGAGCATCCGCCCGACGGCTCGGAGCAGCGCCAGCTCAGCCGGTCCGGCCGGGGCCGCCGGTAAGCCGGCGGCCCGCCGCATCTCCGACCAGCTGTGACCGGCGGCATACACGTCGTCGATGTCGAGGCCCGTGTGCTCGAGGTACTCCCGGAGCGACACGTCGCCGAGGGACCGCAGCTCCCGCCACTTGTCCTGCCACACGCTGGGGATTGCGCTGCGGATGCTCCGCAGGACGATGTCCTGCGCCACCGGATCGAGCTCGAGGTTGCAGCCGGCGGGGAGGAACGGGAAGCCCTGCTCGACCTGGCGCTCGACGTCCTTGCGGGAGCCGCCGAGCAGCGCCCGAAAGCGGCGGTCGTAGCGGAACTCCTTGCGGTGGGTGCCGACGAAGTCCAGAACGGTGCACACCGTCTTGCCCGTGGCTTTGCGGAGCCCGCGGCCCAGCTGCTGCAGGAACAGCGTGGGGCTGTCGGTGGGCCGCAGCAGGAGGAGCGTGTCCACGGTGGGAACGTCGACACCTTCGTTGAACAGGTCGACGGTGAAGACGACCCGTACCTTGCCGGTGTCGAGGTCCCGGAGGGCAGACCGCCTTTCTCCGCGGGGGCTGTCGCCCCAGATGGCGACCGCCGGCAGGCCGGCGTCGCAAAACCGCTGCGCCATGAACCTTGCGTGTTCGATGCTCACGCAGAACCCGAGGGCGCGCATCCTCGACGGGTCCGTCACCTTCTGGCGGACCTGCTCGATCACCCGCCGGGCCCAGGCGTGATCGGCGGTCAGGACGTTTGTCAGCTCGGCGACGTCGTAGCCGCGGCCCCGCCGCCACGGGACCTCTCGAAGGTCCATCCCGTCGTGGATGCCGAAGTAGTCGAAGGGCGCGAGGTAATGCTGGTCGATGGCGTCCCAGAGGCGCAGCTCGGCGGCGATGCGACCGTCGAAGTACCGGAGCACGTCGAGACCGTCGGCGCGCTCCGGTGTGGCGGTGAGGCCGACGAGCTCGTGCGGTTGGACCCTGGCCAGCAGTGCCTCGTAGGACGGAGCGGCGGCGTGGTGGAACTCGTCGACGATGACGACGTCGAAATGGGCGGGGTCGATGGCGTCGATGCCGCTGGCGTTGAGGCTCTGGATCGAAGCGAAGACGTGCTCGAATCGAGTCGGACGGTCGCGGCCGACCCACTTCTCGCCGAACGTCGCATCCCGCAGGGCGTGACGGAACGTCGCCCGGCTCTGGTCGAGGATCTCCTCCCGATGAGCGACGAAGAGCAGGCGGTCCCGGGGGAGCGCCGTGCGAACGCGGGCGTAGTCGACCGCGGCCATCACCGTCTTACCCGTGCCCGTGGCGGCGACGAGCAGGTTCCGGTGGTGGCCCTGGTCCCGGCTGACGGCGAGCCGTTCCAGCAGCCGGTCCTGGAACGGGCGCAGCTCGATCTCTACGGGACTGAGCATGAGCCCGGGCCCTTGGTCCTGCTGGGCCGTCCGCTGCCTGAACTCCTCTGCGTCGTAGGCGATGAAGTCCCGGCTGGCCCAGTAGCTGGTGAAGACGGCCGCCATCTTGGCCACGGCGTCGGGGTTGCGGGCGCCCGAGATGCGCACGTTCCATTCGAGGCCCGTCACCTGGGCCATGTGGGTGAGGTTGGAGGAGCCGATGTAGGCCGTCGAGTACCCGCTGCCTCGATGGAAGATCCACGCCTTGGCGTGGAGGCGCGTTGAAGACGTGTCGTACGACACCCGAACCTCCGCGCCAAGTTCGGCGAGAGCGTCGAGCGCCCTTTGTTCGGTGCTGTTGGTATACGTGGTCGTCAGCACCCGCAGAGACCGTCCCTCGCGGCAATGCCGCCGGAGGACGCCGATGAGTGAGCGGACGCCGCTGAAGCGGATGAAGGCCATGACCACGTCGACGGCGTCGGCGGAAGGCACCTCGGCCCGCAGCTCGTGGGCGACCGCTGGCTCCCCGGGCGCATTGGTGAGCACGGTCGTGTCGAGGAGGGGGGTGAGGGGTCGCTCGACGGTGTCCGGGGTGCCGTCGGGCCGGCGCCGGAGCACGGCGTGCAGCACCCTCCCCGGCTCGAGTGGTACCTCGTCGTCGAGCCGGAGTCCGGCGAGGGCCTGCAGCTCAGCGAGCAGGGCGGTCGCCAGCCGCACGCCTTCGGCGGTCCGCTCCCGCTCGGGCGCGGCGTCGATGGCGCGGGCGAGGAGGACGGCGACGTGGCGGGACACCCGGTCGGCGGACTCGGCGTCCAGCAGGTCGGCGAGCTCGGCTGCCAGCCGATCTGCTGGTAGCAGGGCGAGGATCCCGGCCAGCCGGCCCGTCAGGAGGGCTTCGTACAGCCCTGCCACCGGCGCCGGTTCCACGGCGCAGAGTCTGGCCCATGCGTAACCTGACGACGTGCCTGCGACGGAAGGCTGGCTGGAGCGGGTCGCCAGCATTCGTCAGTGGACCCGCAACGGCGAGCGAGCGCCCCACAAGCCGTTACTCCTGCTCTACTCTCTCGGTCGGCTCCAGCGGACGGGGACCACAGAGGTCACGTACCTGGAGGCGGAGCCGGCGTTGGCCCATCTCCTCCAGGACTTCGGTCCGCCCGGCCGGAAATCGACGCCGGCCTATCCGTTCCATCACCTGCAGAGCGACGGCCTGTGGTCGGTCACCACCGCGACCGGCGCGATCCCGGGCAGCAGCCCCACTCAGCTACGGGACGGGGGTGCCGTCGGCCGCCTGGCGCCGGAGTTCGAGGCCGCCCTCCGGACCGACCCAGCGCTCCTTGTGCTGGCCGCCCATTCTCTCCTCGATGCGAATTTCCCCGAGTCCCTCACGCCGATATATGCGACTGGGTGGGACTCGACCTCCAAGCAGTCGAGGCGCAGGCCGCCAGGCAACGTGCGTCCTCACTCCGCCGGCGCGACCCGGCGTTCCGCGAGCTCGTGCTCATGGCGTACGAGTACCGCTGCGCCATGTGCGGTTACGACGGCCGCCTCGGCACCGAAGCGGTCGGCCTCGACGCCGCCCACGTGCGGTGGTGGGCGTTCGAGGGCCCGGACACCGTCGACAACTCCCTCTGCCTCTGCAGCATGCACCACAAGCTTCTCGACCGCGGAGTCGTCGGCATCGACGCCGGCAACACCGTCGCCGTCTCCGCCCGCTTCGTCGGCCGAGGCCGAGCCGCCGAGGTGCTGGTCCTCGACATCCTGGGTCGCCCGCTCCATGAGCCGCAGCGGGGCCATGATCCGCCGGCGCCGGCGCATGTGGAGTGGCATCACAACCAGGTGTTCTCGGGGCCGGCGCGCATTCCGGCGTAAATATGCGAGGCGCTGCTCGCTGAAAGTGTTGTCTATAGGGTTGCCGATCGAACGTGCGTTTGGTACAATAGACATGTGACAGATGCGGCGGAGGCAGCCGAGCTGGAGGGCGAAATCGCTCAGGTCGCCGGCGTGATCAATGCGGCCACGGCGCGCCTCGTCCACCTCATCGCCCGGGTGTTGGAGACCGAGGCCTGGCAGGGTTTCGGCATCCGTTCCGCCTCGCATTGGGTGGCGTGGAAGTGCGGGGTGTCGCCGGCGCGGGCCAAGCGGCTGGTGCTGATGGCCCGCCGCCTCGCCGAGCTGCCCGAGACCCGGGCCGCCTTCGAGGAGGGCGCGCTGTGCGAGGACCAGGTGGCGGTCATCTGCCGCCATGCCCCGCCGGCGTTCGACGCCGAGGTCGCCGAGCTGGCGAAGTCGGCCACGGTGGTCCAGTTGCGGCGGGTGCTGGGCAGCTACCCCTTCGCCGAGGAGGCCGAGGCCGATCCCACCGAGCCCAATGAGCCGGAGGCGCCGGCGGAGCCCCGCAACGTGAGCTTCGGCACCGCCGAGCGGGGCACCTGGCAGCTCTCCGCCGAGCTGCCGGCGGATGAGGGAGCGCTGATCGAGCGGGCGCTCCTCGCCGCCCGCGACGAGCTGTTCCGGGCCGGCGAGCACGACGCAGCGGCGAACCCCCGCCCCGCCCATGTGTGCTGGGCCGATGCGTTCGTGGCCATGGCCGACCGGTCGATGGGCGGGGCGTCGCGTCCCCATCACGACCGCAATCTCGTTCTCCTCCACATCGGCACCGACGCCGGCGGCGAGCCCAACGGCCACCTCCACCTGGGCCACGGGGTCAGCGCCGGCCTGCGCCGCTTCGTCGGCTGCGACGCCCGCATCCGTCCGGTCATCGAGGCCGGCGGCAAGGCGGTCAGCGTGGGCCGGGCCTTCCGCACCCTGCCCGACCGCACACGGATGGTGATCGAGGAGCGTGACCGGGGCTGCCGGGTGCCGGGGTGCGACCGGAGCCGGTGGCTGCATATTCATCACGTCCGGCATTGGGAAGACGGCGGCGCCTCCGACACGGAGAACCTGATCGCCCTCTGCCATCGACATCACCGACTCCACCATGTTGGCAAGCTCGGTATTGAAGGCAACGCGGATGACCCCGACGGTATCCATTTCACCGATGAGCGAGGTCGAACCCTTGACCCAACCGGGCGTCCCATCCTGCCCGGCGCCCGGTTCGACGTCGCCGCTCGTGATCTCGGCATCCCCGCCGGCGCCTGGTCGCACCCCACCGGCGAGCGGCTCGAGCCGTGGTGGGTGCACTTCAACGAACGCGCCGGCTGATCAGCTTCGAACCCAGAGCGACTCCCTTCGAAGGGCTGTGCTCTGTAAGCTAACGCATTGCACTGTGTTGCGATATCAGATTGCAGATGGCAGGAGGAAACTGATGACACGGTCAACCACGAGTGTCCGTCTTGACGATGGGCTCCGCGACCGTCTTGCTGCCGCCGCGGCAGCAGAAGGCACGACCGTCACTGAGCTGATCGAGCGCTATGTGGGAGAGGGGCTGGCCATCGCCGCGCACCCTGGCATCGTGTTCAAGCCAGGCCCGTCCGGCCGGCGAGCGGCGCTGGCCGGCGGACCCGACGTGTGGGAGATCGCGGCCGCCCTCCGCCACGTCACCGGCCGTGAGGCCAAGCGAGTAGCGGCACTGGCGGAACAGTTCGAACTCCACGAGCGCCAGGTCGTGATCGCGCTCAACTACGCCGCCGCTCACCGGGACGAGATCGAATCGCGAGTCCGCGCCAATGACCGCGCGCTAGCGGAGGCCGAACGTATCGCCGCCGAGCGTGAGCGGCTTCTTGCTTGAGGTTCTTGATCGACGCCATGTTGCCGCCAGCAGTGGCTGAAGCTCTCGACGCCCTCGGCCACGACTGCGCCACGCCGTCCAAGCTCAGCGCTCACAACCTTGCCGACGACGTGCTCGTGCAGTTGGCCAGCGTCGACGGCCGTGTCATCGTGACCGAGAATGCGAGCGACTTTGCCGCCGTAACGGACTGCCCGGTCTTGTTCGTCTTGAAATCGTGGTGGCCGGCGGGGTCGTTGGCCTCCAATCTGGCGTCGGCGCTGGACCGGTGGGCCAAGGCGAACCCCGAACCCGGGCCGTGGCCGCATTGGCTACCCGACGATCTTCGGTAGCAAGTCAGACCACAGCGACTCCCGGAGGCCCGACGCTCGGGTGATGGGCCGCTCGACGGCGCCGCGCACGGCCTCCTCGGTGCCCACCAGGATCAGGCGCCGGCGGGCTCTGGTGATGGCGGTGTAGAGCAGCTCCCGGGTCAGGATCGGGGAGGCGGGGTCGGGGAGGAGGACGGCGACCTGGTCGAACTGGGAGCCCTGGGCCTTGTGGACGGTCATGGCGTAGACGGTGTCGACGGACGCGAGCCGTTGGGGGCTGAGTTCTAGGAGCTCCCCGCGGCGCTCGAAGACGGCCCGAACGCCGCCGGCGTCGCCGTGGGCGACGACCACGCCGCTGTCGCCGTTATAGAGCCCCAGCCCGTAGTCGTTCTCGGTGACGAGGAGCGGGCGGCCGGCGTACCAGCCGGCGGCGCCCGCCAGGCCGAGCCAGCGCTCGACCTGGGCCGTCCAGGTGGAGACGCCGTAGGGGCCGCGGCGGTGGGCGCACAGCAGGCGGAACCCGCCCAGGGCCGACAGGGCCTCCCGACCCCGGCCGGCGGCCGCCGCTTCGGCGACCCGGGTGCCGGCCTCGACCACCGCGTCCCGAACAGGATGCAAGGCGCCCCGGCCTGCGCCAGAGACATCGACCTTCAGCCACTGCACGTCGTCGTGATCGCCCGATAGCACCTCAACCGCCGCGCCGGCGTCGCCCCGCTGGATCGCATCGGCCAACTCGGCGATGGCACCCCGGAACCGGTGGACCGTGCGCAGCACGACGATGCCGCCGGCCACCGCCGCGCCCGCCGGCGGGTCGGACGCGTCCACCGGCTGGCCGGCGACATCGGACAGCGTCCGCTTGGCGGTGGCACCGAGCAGCAAACCCTCTGCGGCCGGGCCGACGATGTCGCCCAGCACGGCGCCGGCCTCGACGGATGCCAGCTGATCCGGATCGCCGACCAGGACGAGGCGGGCGGCGGGTCGAACGGCTTCGAGGAGTCGGGCCATCATCGTCAGGGCGACCATCGACGTCTCGTCGACGACCACGACGCCGTGGGGCAGACGGTTCCGGCGGTCGTGGCGGAAGCGGGCCCGGTTGCCCGGTTGCCAGCCCAGGAGACGGTGCAGCGTCACCGCCGACAGTCCCATCAACCAGTCGCGCGCCTCGGCGGCGATGGGTAGCCGGACCGCCTCCTCGTGCACCGCCTCCTCCAGCCGGGCGGCGGCCTTGCCCGTCGGCGCAGCCAGGGCCACGAGCGGTGGGCGCCGGCCGGCGCCGGCGGCCTGTTCGTGGAGCAAGGCCAGCACCCGGGCCACGGTCGTGGTCTTGCCCGTCCCCGGCCCGCCGGCCACGACGGCGAGGCGGCGCAGGACGGCCGTGGCCGCGGCGAGGCGCTGGTAGTCCGGCGGGTCGCCGGTGAAGAGCCGAGACAACCCGGTGGCCAGCAGATCGCGGTCGACCTCCGACGCCTCCTGCTGTCCCCGGGCCCGCAGGTCGGCGGCGACCTGGCGTTCCTCCCGCCAGTAGCGGTCCAGGTACAGGCGGGTGCCGTCGAGTTCCAAGGGGCAGCCGGTTGCCGCCAGCGGGCTGGCCGCGACCGCGTCCACCCAGCCCTCGGGCCACGGCAACGACCCAACGTCGACCGGCAGGTCGGAGTCGACCGACACTCGTTCCCGCACCGTCGACAGGTCGGCGCACACGTGGGCGAGCCGTGGCGCCCGAGCGGCGAAGGCGGCGGCCAGCAGCGCCGGCTCGGACTCCTCGTCACACAGCCGGCCGAGGCACTTGGCCACGTGCACGTCGGCGGCGGAAAGCACGCCGGCCTCGTTGAATGTCCGCAGCAGGCCCGTCGCTCCGAGCGCCACGCCGGCGTCGAACGGCTCCTCGACGACGATCATGACGTTCCCTGGTCCAGCAGGTCGCTCAACGCCTCGACCAGCGCAGCCGGCGGACGCCAGCCGAAGACGCCACCCGGCGAGCCGTCGACCACCGGCGTCTCGGTGCCCACCATCCCCCGCACGAACAGGTAGAGCACGCCGGCGATGTGACGGGCGGGGTCGTACCCCGCGACGCGCCAGCGGAGGTAGCGGTGCAGGGCGACCGTGTACAGCAGGGCCTGCAAGGGGTAATGGGCGGCGTACATGGCGTCGAGCAACGCCGCCGGCCGGTAGTGCCAGGCGCTGAGCGGCTCGCCCTCGACGCCCAGCCAGTTGGTCTTGTAGTCGACGACGGCATAGCGGCGGTCCGCGGTGCGGAAGACGAGGTCGAGGCTTCCCGACAGGTAGCCCCGCACGTCGCTCTGCAGCACAGGGTCGGAGAGCCGGGGGGCGTAGCCGGCGAAGGGGTCGCCGGCGGGCAGGTGCTCGGTAAGAAGCGCGGCGATCTCGGAGACCGCGAGCGTGCCCGCCGGCGTGTCGCCGCCGCACAGCGGCAGCTCGAAGCCGAGCTCGTCGACCCGGTCGCGCTTCCCGATGTCGCGCAGCCGCATGCCGCCGACAACCGGCCCCAACGGCGTGTGAATGGCGGCCGCCAGACCCCCCACGATCAACGACCGGTCGCCCACCTCGACCGCCTCTCGTGCCGCCGTCTGCTCGATCGACGCCCACAACTCGGCGTCCAGATCGCCGGCGGTGAAGTCCGCGCTCTCCAGCACGCCGTGGACGAACGTGCCCACGTCGGCGCCGCCGGGCATGGCCGCCAGCAGCGAGGGAACGGCGCGCAGCGCCGGCTCCGCGGCCACGTCCTCGGCGCGAGGCACCACGGCCACCTCGTCCGGCTCCCGCCGCTCCTCCTCCTCGCTGCCCACCCGCGCCTCGTGGACGCTGGAGGTGATCCCGCTGTAGGACGTGCGCCGCCATGTGGGGTCGAGCGTGCGGTCGAACCTCCCGACGACCAGCTCGACGTCGCCCGGCGCCTGGTCCACCCACACGGCGCCGGCGCTTCCGTCGACCCGCTCCACGCTGAGGCCCAGCGCCTCGAACCGGGCCGCAGCTTCGTCGTCGGCCGGCGTGCGGTTCCCCTCGGGCTTGACGTTCCCGTCGGCATCGCGGAAGAACAACAGGCGGCACAGCGCCGACTGGCGCACCGCCCACGTCCCCGCCCACCACACGACGGCCTGGTGGCGGGCACGGGTGAGTGCGACGTAGGCCAGGCGCAGCTCCTCGCCCCGCCGCTCCACGATGTGGGCCCAGCCGGTGTCGGTGTCCGGCCCGCCGTCGCCGCCGACGTCGATCGTGCGCCGGCCGTCGGCGTCGTGGAAGATCGGCGGTTCGTCCTCGGGGATGTAGCCGGGGTCCCACAGGTAGGGGCAGTAGACGATGGGGAACTCCAGGCCCTTGCTGCGGTAGATGGTGAGCACCTGCACTGCCTCGGCGTCGGACTCAAGGCGCCGGCTGCGGTCCTCGGCGTCGTCCTCCTCGCCCGCCTCGTCGATGCGCTCCCGCAGCCAGCCCGTGAGGGCGGTGACGCCGAGCTGCTCGGCGGTGGCGACGCCGTGGAGCAACTGGCCGACGTGGCGGAGGTCGGTGATCTGGCGCTCACCCTCGGTCCGTTGCAGGACCCTCCGGTCGAGCCGCTCGACGCGGCTGATCGTCTCGAAAAGGGCGGCGACTCCTCGGAGCCGCAGCACCGCCGCCCACCGGTGCAGCCGGGCGTGGAGGTCTTCCCACTCGGCCTCGCCGGCCAGCGCCACTCGCTCGGCCGACCAGCCGATGAACGGGCTCATCGCCGCCAGCCGGGCGGTGCCGCCTGCCGCCGGCCGCTCGAGCACGGCCAGGAGACGGAGCCACGCCTGGGCCGAGGACGTGCCGAACACGCTGCCGGCGCCGTTGACCACCGCCGGCACGCCGGCGCCGTCGAGGGCGTCGCGTAGAGCGAGGGCGTCGCGGTTGCGGTGGACGAGCACGGCGACGTCGCCCGGGCGCACGGTGCGACCGGCCACCTCGGCCCGAGAGGTGAGCAGCCGGACGACGTCGGCGGCGAGGTCGGCGGCGATGACCGCCCGGGTCTCGTTGAGGCTGGCGAATCCCGCCGGGGTCAGCGTGACCAGGCCGTCGTCGCGGTGGAGCACCCGCACCCGCAGCGGCGGCCCGGGCATGCGCCGGGCGACGTTGGCCGGCGTGGCTCGAACGTCGCGGTAGACGATGCCCTCGTGGCCGAGCCGAGCCCTGTCGAACAGGGCGTCGTACGCGTCGAGCAGGCCCTGATCGCTGCGCCAGTTGACTTCCAGCGTGGCCTGGGTGCCGGCCATCTGCGCCGCCTCCAGGTAGGCGTAGACGTCGGCGCCCCGGAAGGCGTAGATGGCCTGCTTGGGGTCGCCGATGAGCACGAGCGTGGATCCCGGCTCGACGAACGCGCGGCGCATGATCTCCCACTGGATGGGGTCGGTGTCCTGGAACTCGTCGACCAGGGCGACCTTGTACCGCTCCCGCAGGCGCCGGCACGCGGTCTCGCCCCGCACTGGGTCGGCGAGGGTGTCGCGCAGGCGGGTGAGCAGGTCGTCGTAGGTGAGGGCGGCGGCCATGCGCCGGCGGCGGTCGACCTCCTGGCGGACACGGCACGCCAGCCGGTAGCGCAGCTGGGGGGCGCTGTCGGGCGGCGCGTTGGCGGGCATGAGGGCGGCATCGGGATTGCCCACGGCTAGCTCACCGATCTTGAGGGCCTGGGCCAGCGTGAACTTCGCCGGGTGCTGAGGACGGTGGAAGAAGCGCACGTACAGGTCGGCGACCACCTCGTCGACGAGGTAGCGGGAGTCCTCGACGAAGGCGACATCGCGCTCGACGTCGCCGGCCACGCCAAGGCCGCCGAGCACGTGCTGGCAGAAGCCGTGGGTGGTGGCGATGGTGGCGGCGTCGAAGTCGGAAAGGGCGCGGGTCAGGAGGTCGCGCCGCCGGCGGACCTCGTCGTCGGGGCCGCAAGCCAGGAGGCGCAGCACGTCGTCCGCGGGGTCGGGTTCGACGCCGAGCAGCGCCCGGGTGAGGCCCTGCTCGGCCGACACCATCCGCTCGCGCACCCGGTCGCGCAGCTCACTCGTCGCCATCCGCGTGAACGTGACGATGAGCAGGTGCTCCAGCGGGATGCCCTCGGCGACGTAGCGGGTGGCGAGGGCGGCGATGGTGAACGTCTTGCCGGTGCCGGCGCTGGCCTCCAGGACGGTGACGCCGGAGGGCAGCGGGCCGCAGGCGTCGAAGGGGGCGACGCTCATCTGTCCTCGACCTCCTCGGTGGCCAGGAGGCCGGTCCAGAGCCGGCGGGCGTACTCGACGAAGCGTGGCCCGTCGAGCTCGTCGAACGGGACGATGCGCCCGAGTACGAGCCGGTGCTCCGCCTCCGCGCACTCGCCCGGGTACTTCCCGCTGTTCCACGCCTTGGCCGCCGCGGCCGCGCCCCGCTTGCCGGCGTAGGCCGCGGAGGTGGCGCAGTAGATGGGCAGCGGCTCGCACAGGCCGGCGTCGTAGATGGCGACGAGGTCGTGCAGGTGACGTCTCGCCGTCGAGGGGTCGAGCCCGCCGGCGGCCAGGCGGGCCACGCTGATGTGGGTGCGGGGCGTGCCGTCGGCCCGCCGGCGGCCGATGCTGACGACGTCATAGCGGGCGTCGAGGGCGAGGTAGCGCACCCAGGCTGCCAGCCGGCTCTTGGGCTTGAGCCGGCTGTATGTCACGGTGCGGACGACGTTGCCGACCACGCCCGCCACCGTCCCGATCAGCAGCCGCCCGTCGTCGAGACGGACGTTGACCTCCACACTGTCGGGATCGCCGGCCGGCGTGGCCGCGATGAGCTGGTCGATGCTCGGCCGCATCCTCGCCAGCGCGGATGTCGACAGCGCCCCCGGCGGCAGCTGGCCCCGGCCCAGCTCGGCCTCGATGCACGCGTCCATGCCGGCGCCGGCCAGGCGGGCCTGGAGGAGGCGGTCGCCGACCTGCCACGACTCGAGGCCGTCGAGGTCGACCGGCATGGCGTCGGCGAGATCGACGGTCCAGTCGCCGAGGGAGATCTCGAGGCGCTGGCGGAGGAAGGCCCGGACCGGGTGCTCGACGAAGCGCACGAGGTGGTCGAGTTCGAGGATCTCGGTGCGCCTCGGCGGGAGGGCGGCGGCGAGGAACGGCGCTGGCGGCGTGCGCTCGCCGGCGAGGGCCTGGGCGCCTTCGAGGGTGACGGGGTCGAAGCTCCAGGGGCGGTCGGGGATCAGGTGGCCGGGAGTGAAGTTGCGGCCGTCGAAGGGCTGGAGCGGGTGGTGGACGACGACGCGGTCGCGGGCGGGTCCGGCGCCGTCGACCTGCACCGTCCGGTCGATCACGTCGAGCAGCTCGCCCACGGGCACCGCCGGCGGGCGCTCGGCGTTCGTGCGCTCGTCACGGCCGGCGTAGGTGATGACGAGGCGCTCGGTGGCGGCGAGGAGGGCGTCGAGGAGAAGCTGGACGTCCTCGCTGCGACCATCGCGGTCGCCGATGTGGGGGTCGACGAGGACGAGGTCGTCCCCGTCGCGCTCTGTCTTGCGGGGGAACGCGCCGTCGTCGAGGCCGAGCAGGCACACGACGCGGTGCGGCACCGACCGCATGGGGACCAGCGTGCACACGGTGAGGTGCCCGGTGCGGAAGTTGGCCCGAGTCGGCTGGCCCCGGAGGCGGTCGGCCAGCAGTGAACGGAACTCGGCCAGCTCCAGCTGCGCCGGGCTGGCGCCGGCCTCGGCATCCACATCGTCGAGGATGCGCTGCAACTGGCTGCGCTGCCAGCCGTCGTCGTGGGTCGTGGCAGTGAGGGCGTCGGCGGCGCCGGCGACCGCCTGCACCCAGCCTGGCGTGTCCTGGCGGCCGGCGAGCGAGTCGACCGCGGCGGTGAGGCGGTCGACCAGTTCGGCGAAGCGGCCGGCGAGGTCGATGGACCCGCTGTCGACGTCGTCGAGGGGAACGACGCCGCCGACCAGGCGCTGGTCCTCGTCGGCCATGGCCACGCCGAGGAGCACCCGGTCGAGGCCGGAGCTCCAGGTGTTCTGGGCCAGCCCGTCGAGGTGGAACGGCGCCCGGTGCGGCCCGTCGAGGCCCCATCGGATGCCGGTGGCTGCCACCCACTCGCTGATGCGGGACAGGTCGTCGTCGTCGAGGCGGAAGCGCCGGCGGACCGGCTCGCGGCCGGCGAAGTCGAGCACCTGCGACGCGGTCACCCTGCTGTCGGTCAGGGCGAGGAGGTTCCACACCGCCCCGAGCACGGGGTTGGTCTGGCGCAGGGACCGGTCGGCCAGGCGGACGCGGAGGTCGACCGGGGCGCCGTGATCGCCGCCGCCGTCGGTGGGATCGGCGCCGGCGCCGAACGTGGCGTGAATGAGGGGGGCGAAGGTCTCGATGTCGGGGCACATGACGATGACGTCACGGGCTTCGAGCGTGGGGTCGTCGAGGAGCAGGTGGAGGATGGCGTCACGCAACACCTCGACCTGGCGGGCCCGCCCGTGGCAGGCGTGGACCTGGATGCTGCGATCGTCGGGGTCCAGGCTCGGGCGCCGGTCGGGCTGGCCGGGGAGCGGCTCGCCCGGCGGCGGCTGGTCGTCGCGTACGCCGGCCTGGATGCGTCGGAGAAGGGTGTCGGTCTGGCCGGTGGCGATGGCCCGGTGGCGGTCGGTCACCGGACGATCGGCCAGGACGAGCTGCATCTCGCGGGCGTCGCGGCCCCACGACGCCAGCAGCGGGTGGCGGGCCAGGTCGGCCGTGTGGTCGTCGGCCCGGCGCCGGCTCGGGGGGCCGGCGCCGGCCACCCGGTCCCACAGGGCGGGGGAGGGGTGGAGCAGGAACAGGTGGACGTCGCGGTCGGCGGCCAGCGCCCGCAGCACCTGGAGGTAGCTGGCCGGAAGGCGGGTCAGGCCGAACAGCGAGATGCGCTCGGGGAGCTCGGCGAGGGAGGGGTCGGCTTCGAGCCGGGCGCACGCGTGCTCGAGGCGCTCGGCCGGCCCCGGCGTGGCGATGCGGGCCCGGAGCCGGCGCCACAGTTCGGCCTGCCAGCGGGTGTCGGCGGGAAGGGCTGCGCCGGCGTCATCGACGTCCTCACCGGTGACCCATGCGGTCAACATCCACGGCCGGTGGACGGCGTAGCGGTCGTAGAGGTCGGTGAGGTGGCGGGCGGTGCTGAAGCGGCGGGAGCGGGTGCTGCCGGCGAGGTGGCCGGCGACGGTGGCCAGCCACGGCTCCTCCATGCCGGCGTCGATCAGGTCGAGCAGCGGCCACACCGCCCGCTCCGGGAGCCACGGGTCCTCGTCGCGGTCGATTCCCGACGCCGCCGCCACCGCCCCGCCGATCAGTCTCCCGGGGAAGGGGAAGTCGACGTTGGCGCACACGCCGTCGGCCCGGCCGGGCGAGGTCCCCAGCCGGCCGGACAGCCGCTGGGTCAGCCACCGCTCCACGCCCCGGGTGGGGACGGAGATCACCTCGGTCTGGAGTGGGTCCGGCAGGCCGGCGCTGACGACGTCGCCCAGCGCCTCCACCAGCGCGTCGGCGCGTTCGGAGCGGTGAACGACGAGGTGTGGGTCGTGCTTCACCGTGAGCCTCGAACCTATCGGTTCGGGGCACTGCGTCTGACTGGCGCCGGTCGCGCGGCGGCTACCCCGCCCGCCGGCGCCGGCGCTCGCGCCGGGAGGGCAGGGTCGTCGGGCTCACGTCGAGGCCCATGTCGGCCAGCACGCCGGCGCACTGGCGGGCCTCGGCGAACCCCACCACGGCCGCAACCTCACGCAGCAGTGAGGGCAGGGACGGCCGGCCGGCGAGGGCCCACCGGGAGAAGCTGCCCTCGTCGAACCACGCTGCGTCCTCCGGTGCGACGGCCGGGTCCGGCAACTGGCCGCAGGCGACGAGCTCGCGGATCCGGTCCCACCCCAGGGAGCCCCACTCCAAGCCGGCGTGGAGCCCGGCGGCCGTCTCACCGGGATCGGGGGAGCGCAGCACCGCCTCGAGCCACGCCGTGGCCAGCCAGTGGGCGCTCGGAACCTGGGGCGGCGCCGTCGGCAGCCCGAGCGCCCGCTGTATGCAGTCGACGGTGAGGCCGTACTCCGGCGGATCGGTGATGATCTGGCCGCCGTGGCGCATCCGCCCCACCACTTCGCCGACACGGGGCACGAGCACCACCACCTCGGCGGTCGACGAAGGACCGTGCCCCGAGAGCGGCCCGGCTCGCCCCCGCGTGGCGACGCCCAGCGCCGACCACTCCGCCGGCGCCACTTCGCCCAGCAGGAGCTCCGCCGGCGCGGCGCCGTCGAGGGGGAGGATGCCGACGTCGGGACCCTCGTCGCCGGCGATGACATGGACCAGGGCCGAGTCCCCGCCGCCGGCGAGGGACGAGACGAGGGACTCCGCCAGCAGGCAGAGCAAGGCATGGAGATCGGGTTCGGGCACGGCGCGCGTCGTCCTTCAGGAGAGGGATCCAACGGAGGCTCGTCGTGCCTCGACGGGCGAAGGGCCGGCCCGGCGAGCGGGCGCCCCCAACTCTCGCCCGCACCACCGCCGGCGTCAAGAGGCAGGCCAAGGTGGACGCGACGTCACGATGACGTCGTTCACTCTTGACAAGACGTCATCGATGACGTCACCATGACGTCATGGAGCTGACGCACTACGTCGACGACCTGCGGCACCAGCTTGAGCTCGCCGCCGAGGCCGGCGGCGATGACGCCCGGGTCGTCGCCGGCCGGCTCACCGCCGCGCTTGAATCGGCGGCCCGCTTGGTCCTGCTGGATGCGATCTCAGCGGCCGCGGCCGAGATCACGCTCGATCTGGCGCCCGGCTCGGTCGACGTGCGCCTGCGTGGTCGCGAACCCGAGTTCGTCGTGACGCCACCACCGGTCGACCATCCCGCAGAAGGCGATCTGACTGGCGCCGTGACCCCGCCGACGACCACCGTTGCGGCTCCGGTCACCGACGGCGACGACGCCGGTCCGTCGCGCATCACCTTGCGACTGCCCGAGCAGCTCAAGGGCCGTCTCGAGGAGGCCGCTGGGCGCGATGGCCTTTCGGTCAACTCGTGGTTGGTGCGCACTGTCTCCGCCGCCGTCGGGGCGACCGACCCGCAACGCCGCAGCGTGCTGTCGAGTCGCCGCGGTGGCCAGAGCTTCACCGGGTGGGCCCGCTAGCGGCCCCCCCTTTTCACACCGTTCACATTCGAGGAGAACCTCCATGCCCAGATTCGATTCCCCCGGCCCGATCTCGATGACCATTGACATCGTCGGCAACACCCACATCACCGCGAGCGACCGCACCGACACCGTCGTCACCGTGGGACCGAAGGATCCCTCGAAGGCTTCCGACGTAAAGGCCGCCGAGCAGACGGCGGTCGACTATTCCGGCGGGCAGCTGTCCGTGAGATCGCCGAGGAACTGGGGGCCCTTCAGTGGGAGCCAGACGGTGGTCGTGAACATCGAAGTGCCTACCGGCTCGGCGCTCGACGGCACGTCGCCGATGGGCGACTTCGGTGTCGAGGGCGAGCTCGGGGCCACCATGGTGAAGACGGCGCTGGGCAACGTCCGGCTCGATCTGACTGGCGAGCTGCGGGTCAAGACGTCCTTCGGCAACGTGACGGTGGATCGGGTCGTTGGCAACGCCGACGTGTCCACGTCGTCGGGCGACATCCGCCTCGGCGAGATCGAGGGCACCGCGGTGGTGAAGAACTCGAACGGCAGCACCCAGCTGGATTGGGTGGCCGGGGATGTGCAGGCCAAGTCAGCCAACGGAAACGTGCTGATCGGCCACGCCGGCGCCGGGGTCACCGCGCGCACCGCGAACGGCGATGTGCGGGTGGCCGAGGTCGGGCGGGGCGAGGTGGTGGTCGAGACGGCAGCCGGCGAGGTCGAGGTGGGAATTGTCCCGGGAGTGGCGGCGTGGCTGGACGTGAGCACTCGGTTCGGCTCGGTGCGCAGCAGCCTCGACACTGCCGACGGCCCTGGTCAATCGGAGGGCACCGTCGAGGTGCGGGCTCGGTCGGCCATCGGTGACATCGTCATTCACCGGGCGTCTGCCGGCTCATCGACGCGGGCGAAGTGAGGGCCGGGTTTCCGCGGATGCGAAACGGTGTTACAGGTCGGCCAGTCGCAGCGGAGTGTGCCTTGCCAGCACGTCGAAGTCGCTGTCGGCCTGCAGCAGAGGCACGTCGGCTCGAATGGCAGTGGCAGCGATGAGGCAGTCGATCAACTTGCGAACGGTTTCGCCGCGACGCCGGCAGGCCCGGCAGAGGGCTGCGGCAGCTTCGTAGTCGCCGGGCACCAGCTCGACGACAGAGGCTCTGGCCAGCAATCTGCGGAGGTCGTTGAGGTGGCTCTCGTCTCGGGCACCGGCGAGGACTTCCATCCGGATCGGGTCGCATGTGGCGATGTCGCCGTCGAGAAGCACGTCCACCCTTGTGCAGGTCGGGCTACCCGTGTCGCGAAGGAACTCCACCCAGGCTGAGGTGTCGATGAGGATCAACCGGTGCGGTTCGTCCGCATGTCCTCAAGGTCACCCTCCCACCCCGACCCCCGCAGCCGGCGCGCCGCGTCAAGGTCGAGGGGCTCGGCGGCCAACATCCGCAGGGCGAAGTTCACCGCCGCACGCTTGGTCGACAGGTGGTACCGGTCCATGACGGCGCGGCATGCCTCCTCATCGATGTCGATGTTGGTTCGGGACATACACCAACGATACACCAACGCGGGAGGAGAGCCCGGAGCGGTCAGCTCAGGGCGCCCATCCCAGCGGTTGCAGCACGGTGCGGGTGCCGCCGGCCGGCGCCGGCGGGTCGAACCAGTCGTAGATCTCCTGGAAGCGCCACGGGATGTCGAGGGCGCGGGCCTGGGCCCGGGCGTACGGCGAGGGACGGGCCCTGGTCGTCCCCGGTGACGCACCGAGTACGTAATGGAGGGCCATGTCCGCAGTCTTGGGCGCGTTGAGCCACTCGAGCAGCACGTCGCGGTAGGCGCAGGCGAAGACGTAGTAGTCGAGCCCCTGTAGGAAGAAGAGCTCGTCGAGGTTGGCGGCGAGCTTCGTCTCCACGATGCGGATGTCGCCCCGCCCGTCGGTGCCGATGAGGTCGATGAACCCCCGGCCCCAGGCCGACTTCCCGCCGTGCGGCCGCCACGCCGGCAGCTCCCGCAGTGCCGGGTGCTCCACACCGACGAGTGCGGGGTCGCGCCGGATCACCGCCTGCAGCCAGTGCTCGTCGGCCCGGTGGTAGGCGCCGCTGAGCCGCGCCGCGATGCCCTCCTCGACTTGGGCCTGCACCGCCCGCAACGCCGGCCCCGTCAGCGGCGTACCAAGCGGCACGACCGTCGAAGCTGGGTCGGCCACGTCGCCGGCGTGAACCCCCGCCCGCACCACCAGCCCGCCGCCGGCGCCGTGAACGGAGAGCACCCGCTGGCCCCGGCAGTGCCAGGAGCGCTCGCTCTTGCGGTGGCCGGGGTCGAGCTGGTGGTGGTTGGTCGCCCACTGGATCAGCTCGGCGACGTCGTGCGACCGTTTGCCGAAGTGAGCTGCTGTCGCCGCCACCCGGAGCTCGTCCTTGAGGTTCTGCCCGGCCTTGAGCCGCGCCGAGAACGCCTGCAGCGTGGCCTTCCGTGACGGCAGCCGGACCGTGCTCGCCGTGCCGCCGGCGAACGACTCCCGATCCACCCGCACGTCGTGGGTGAAGACCTGGGGCCGCGCCTCCCGTGTCAGCCACGGGGCGCGCTGGAGCGTGGGGAACGCGTGGTCCTCGGGCAGGACCAACACGAGCCGCCGGCCCTCGGCCCACGTGAGCCCGTAGGCCAAGCCCAGGTCGGCGTGGCTCTCCTCGTGCGGGCCGGCGACCATGACGAACCGGCTGGCGTCGATGAAGCATGCGAAGCGGTCCGAGCCCCGCTTCTTCCACGGCTCGGGCCGGCGCAGTCCCGCCTGGCGGGCCAGGTCCGCCGCCTGACGCTCCCGGAACTCCTTGCGCAGAGACGTGCTCATGGGAGCGGGCGGGGCGGGCCGTGCTGGCGGATCTGCTCCCGCAACTGCTCCACGGTGTGCCGGAGCTCGTTGGTCATCGGCCCGGGTATCCGGTTCTGGAAGATGCCGGCGAGCGTCTGGTAGTACCAGAGCTGCTCCGCGGGGCCGGCGTTGAAGCGCCGGGAGACCTCCTCGCCGGCGTGGCGGTAGTCGGTCACAAGGGAACGGGCGTTGTGGAGCTTGTCGGCGAGGGACACGGCGAGCACGTCTGACGGCGTCGACGGAGCGACGAGGTGGGTGATGTACCGCTCCTTGCGCGGTCGCCAGGGCGGCTTCGGGTGCTCGTCGGTGTCGGTGCAACCCACGACGATGAGCGCCACCCGGCGGCCGAACCGGTCCTCGATGTCGGCGGCCGTCGTGGCCGTGTCCTCGATCGTGTCGTGGAGGAGGCCGGCGATGGCCATGTCCTCGTCGCCGCCGGCCTCGAGCACCAGCGAGGCCACGCCGAGCAGGTGGCTGACGTAGGGGATGTCGCCACCCTTGCGGGTCTGGTCGCCGTGCGCGGCAATGGCGAAGGCCAGCGCATCGACAAAGCGTGGAGTGAGCAGCACGGCCTCCTCACGGTCCTGAGGGAGACTGTTCTAGCCCTTCGCCGCCGCGATCATGGCTTGGAGTTGCTCCAGGGGCTGCTGGCCGCTCGCCCGGGCGGCCACGGTCCCGTCCGCCTTCACGGCGACGAAGTAGGGGTAGCCGGTGAGCCCGAAGGCCTGGGCGGCCGTCCCGTCGGTGTCGTCGGTGATGGTCGGGATGGCCCAGTCCTCCCGGTCGAGCCACTCCGCCGGCGGGTAGTTGGGAGCGGTGGCGTCCACGCCGCTGGAAACGGCCACCAGTTGCGCCCCGGGCAGCTGTCCCGCGGCCAGCCAGTCGACGATGCGGGGCACCTCCGCCTGGCAGTGGTTGCACCAGTGGGCGACGAAGATGACGATCTTGGCGTCGCCGGCGGGGGCGACGGTGATGGGCTGGTTGTCGAAGCTGTAGCCCCGGAGCTCCGGTATCTGGCGACCGACGGACGGGTCGGCCGCGCCCGGGCTGTAGGGCGTGAGGCCGGCGCCGGCCACGCGGACCTCGCCGGTCTGCGACTCGATCGACACCTTCTCGGAACCGCCGATCGTGATCCCGATCAGGACGGCGATGACGGCCATGGCGCCGACCAGCCCGACGACGGCGGGCACCACCTTCCTGGAGCGGTCGGGCCGGCGGCGGGCCGGCGGGCGGCCACGTGCGGGGCGCGGACGGGTCGATGCCTTGGACATCAGGCGAACTCCTTTTCTTCGGTCTGGTCTTCGGACTCGGCGCCGGCGCCGCCCGCCGCCGACGCCGTCGGCGCCGATGACCTGGTCGCCCGTTCGTCGGCGCCGGCGGCCAGTAGCAGCACGGCGATGAGGGCGAAGGCGGAGAGCGCCATGGTCGGGATGGTGAGGTAGCCGAACCGGCGTACCCAGATCAGCGTGCAGGGATTGGCGACCTCGCACACGCCGCTCTCCAGGCTCGGGTACCGCTCGAGGACGACGTGGTAGGTCGAGATCAGGCCCCCGATGAAAGCGAGGGGGAGGGCGTAGAACCGGACGCCGGCGTCGCGCCGCCAGATGGCCACGGCGAGCATCGCGACCAGGGGATACATGGCGATGCGCTGGTACCAGCACAGGCGGCAGGGCGGGAAGTTGGCGACCTCGGACAGGTAGAGGCTGCCGAGCGTCGCCACAAGGGCCACGCCCAGCGCCAACTGGATCGCGACGGGGCCGAATAGGTCGACCAACGAGTCCCGCCAGCCGGCGAGGCGGGTCGACCACCGGGCGCCGATCACCACCACGACGGCGACGACCACGCCGGCCTGGGCGACGACGGCGAGCATGGCGAGCAACAGGGTGACGTCGCGGGTCGTCATGTCGCGATCCTCATACGCCCATGGTCGACATCTCGGCCCCGCCCGGCCAGGGCCGATGGTCCCCGTATTCGGCCGTGGCTGAGGGCCTACGCTGCTGTCGTGCCGCGGGCTCGGGAGCTGGCCGACGTACTGGCCCGCAGCGGTGTGCGGGCGGTCGCACTGACGTGGGTGGACAACGCCGGCGTCACCCGGGTGAAGGCGGTCCCGATCGACCGGCTGGAGGCGGCCGAGACCTGGGGCGTGGGGATGTCGCCCGTGTTCGACGTCTACCTCAGCGACGATTCCATGACTGCGAGCGCCCACACCGGGGGCCCGGTGGGCGACCTACGACTGTTCCCGGACCTCGACCGGCTCACCCGGCTCCACCCCGATCCCCGGTGGGCGTGGGCGCCGGTTGACCGCCGGACCCAGCAGGGCGACCCCTACGACGGCTGCCAGCGCTCGTTCGCCCGCACCATGGAGGCCCGGGCGGCCAGCGCCGGCCTCTCACTGAAGATGGCGTTCGAGGTGGAGTGGTTCGTCGGCTACGACGAGGGCGACGGCACGACGCCGGCGTGCCGGGGGCCGGCGTACGGCATGACCCGGGTCATCGAGCTTTCCGACTACCTGGCCGACCTGCTCGAGTCTCTGGCCGCCGAAGGGGTTCCGGTCGAGCAGGTGCACCCCGAGTACGCACCGGGGCAGATGGAGCTCTCGGTCGCGGCTGCCGAGCCGGTGGAGGCCGCCGACCGCCTGGTCCTGGTCAAGCAGACCATCCGGGCCGTGTCCCGTTCCTACGGGCTGCGGCCGTCGTTCGCTCCGGTCGTCGTCGCCGGCCGCGTCGGCAACGGAGGCCACCTCCATCTCTCGGTGTGGTCGGGCGGCGGCAACCTGTTCGCCGGCGGGGACGGGCCACACGGGCTGACCTCCCGGGGCGAGTTCGCCCTGGCCGGCCTGCTGGACCACCTTCCGGCGCTGTGCGCGGTCGGCGCGCCCAGTGTCGCCAGCTACCTCCGGCTGGTCCCCCAGCGGTGGGCCGGCGCCTTCGCGTGCTGGGGCCTGGAGAACCGGGAGGCGGGCGTGCGGCTGGTCACCGGCACGCGGGGCTCGGAGCCGGCGGCGGCCAACGCCGAGCTGAAGTGCTTCGATCTGAGCGCCAACCCCTACCTCGTCGTGGGGGCGGTGACGGCGGTGGTCTGCGCATCGTCCGACGCAGGGGCCCGGCTGCCGGCGGAGGTCACGGTGGACCCGGCGTCGCTGCCTGGTGGCGAGCAGCCGGCGCGCCTCCCGGAATCGCTGGGCCAGGCGGTCGACGCGATGGAGGGCGACGGGGTTCTACGCGAGGCGATGGGCGAGGTGCTGTTCGAAGCCTTCGTCGCGGTGCGGCGGGCGGAGGTCGAGCGCCTCGCCGGCCACAGCGACGAGGAGGTGGCCGCCGCCACCCGCTGGATCCCCTGAGGTGGCCGGCGGGCCGGCGACGGCGGTCCTGCGCCACCTGCCCCTGGTCGACGCCCACTGCCACCAGCTGCTGGTGCAGGCGCCTGACGACATGGGGCGCCTCCTCACAGAGGGCGATGAACCGGGCTGGGACACCGCGGTGGGGTTGGCCGTGCGGCGGTGGTGCGGGCCGGCGCTCGACCTCCCGCCGCTGGCCACACCTGCCGCCTATCTCGAGCGCCGGGCCGAGCTGGGCCACGACGCGGTCACCGCCCGGCTGCTGGGCGCCGCCCGCCTGTCGCACCTGCTGGTCGACACCGGACCGAGCGGCCCGGACCTCGCCCTGCCGGCGGTCGGGGCCGTGCACGACGTCGTGCGCCTGGAACTGGTGGCTGAGGAGCTGGCCGCCACCGCCGTCACGCCGGCCGATTTCGCCGCCGCCTTCGCCGAGCGGCTCGACGCCGCCTGCCGGGATGCAGTGGCGGTGAAGTCGATCGTCGCCTACCGGCACGGCCTCGACCTGGACCCGGCGCGGCCGGCTCCGGCCGCCACACCGGTTGGGCGTCGGACGGCGGGGTTGGCAGCGGGGCGGGGAAGGGGGTGGGGCAGGATCCCCCCCGCGGGCGGAGGTCATCCCCCGACCCGACGAGCGCCTGCTCCAGGTCCACCGCCACATCGCCTGCGAAACGGGGGCGGTCTTCGGGCCGCTTGGCCAGCAGCCGGTCGATCAGGTCGGCCACCGCCGCCGGCACCCGCGGGTTCACCTGGCGGACGGGCGGGTGCGGGCGGGTGACCGACGCCACCAGGATGGCGGTGGACGTCGAGCCGGCGAACGGCGTGCGGCCGGTGAGCATCGCGTACAGCGTCACCCCGAGGGCGAACAGGTCGGAGCGGTGATCGACCGGGTCGCCCTGAGCCTGCTCGGGCGACATGTACAGCGGGGTGCCGAGGACCACCCCACACTCGGTCAGGTGGCCGACCTGTTGCGACCGCCG
>CAYZMG010000061.1:0-340 GCA_964479465.1 uncultured Acidimicrobiales bacterium | reverse complement strand
GAGGTCGCGGTGGATCAGCCCGGCGGCGTGCGCGTCGGCCAGCCCGAGGGCCGTCTGCCGGGCCACCTCCACCGCCTCGGCGACGGACATCACCCCCACCCGCGTCAGTCTCGCTTGCAGCGACTCGCCGGCCAGCAGGGGCATGACGATGAACGGCAGTCCGGCGTGTTCGCCGACGGCGAAGATGGGCACGGTGTGATCCGACTGGACGGCGGCGGCCGCCTTCGCCTCGCGGATGAACCGCCGGCGGTGTTCGTCGTCGGCCGCCAACTCCGGTCGCAGCACCTTCAGCACCACCGCCCGATCCAACTCGTGGTCGAACGCCTCGAACACGAACCCG
>CAYZMG010000060.1:0-27622 GCA_964479465.1 uncultured Acidimicrobiales bacterium | reverse complement strand
AGCGGGCCCTGACCGCGGCCCGAGACGAGCTGTTCCGCGCCGGGGAGGGCGAGCCCGCTCCCTGCACGCTTCCGGACATGCCCTCCAGGCCCGACAGCGTGAGCTGGGCCGATGCGTTCGTGGCCATGGCCGAGCGCTCGCTCGGCGCCGGCGCCACTCAGCGCCCCCACCACGAGCGCCACATGGTCCTGCTGCATGTCGGTTCCGAGGCCGAGGGGACCACCGGCGCCCACCTGCACCTGGGCCCGGGCCTGAGCGAGGGCCTGCGCCGCTTCGTGGGCTGCGATGCCCGCATCCGCCCCGTCCTCGAGGCCGGGGGCAAGGCGGTCAGCGTGGGCCGGGCCTTCCGCACCGTTCCCGAGCGCACCCGGATGGTGATCGAGGAGAGAGACCGGGGCTGTCGGGTGCCGGGCTGTGACCGCAGTCGCTGGCTCCATATCCACCATATGCAGCACTGGGAAGACGGCGGGACCACGGACACCCCGAACCTCCTGGCCTTGTGCCGCAAACATCATCGCCTGCACCACCTCGGCCATTTGGGGATACGTGGCGACGCGGATGATCCCGACGGCGTCGTTTTCACCGATCACCGGGGTTACCGCCTCGACAGCTCTGGTCGGCCCGTGCCACCACGCCGGGCGGTGGAGGCCGCGGCCGCCGGCCTCGGCATCCCGGCCGGGGCGTGGTCGCACCCCAGCGGTGAGCGCCTGGAGCCCGGGGCGGTCTCCTTCCACCAGCCGGCGGCCTGAGCGCCCAAGCCCACAAGCACACCCCCGGAGAAGCGTTCGACGACCGCTTCTAGGCGCGGCCGCAGGGTGACGGACGAGTGGTGGTAGTCGACCGGCCCGGCCCCTGAGCCCCGCCCGTCGTAAAGAGGCTCGAGCTGGGCCTGTGAACTGCATCCGTGTAGGCATTGCCGGCAGCGCGCGTGTTATCGCTCAGTGAGGCTCCGCCGGACTCCGGCGGTATCCGGCGTTTCCGACCGGACGACGAAGGCCGGTCATGCGCTCCGTCCAGTCCCCTGCATACGTGGAGAATCAGAGGTACATTCAGTCCAGTGAGCGAGAGCCGACGACGACTGATATTCCTGATCGCGCTCGTCGCCGGTGTCGTATCCTTTGCCGTACTCGCATCGGTAGTCATCCGCGGCAATTTCAGCAAACCTCTATCTTCCTATCTCAATAATCTTCGCGCAGGCTACATTCCTGACGCCTATCAGGCGCTATGTACGGACACCAAGCGAGAAAAGTCGATGGAGCAGTTCAGCGCGGCCTTCGACGCACAACGTCGTGAGATTGGGACGATCACCAAGTTCCGGGCACTTCGTGGTGATGATGAGTTTGGCTCCACAGTCATCACCGGGGAACGAAAGACCGTCCTGGCGCACACGCCGATGAAGAAGGAGGGCGGGGACTGGAGGCCGTGTCCGAAGGAGGGTCCCCTCGGAGAGCTGCTGCCCCCGCCGTGATTATGCGGTCGTCCTGGCGGATGAAGCTGGATGTGCCGATCCCGCTTGCCTGGACCGCTACCAGCGGGAGGGAATGCCTCCGACGATAAGTCCAAGGCCCGAGGCGAGCAGCACGAGCGCTAAGGCTAAAGGAGCGCGGGATGCCTCGACCGATCCCATCGACATCACGCTCACCAGGAGGAGAGCCGTTCCCACCAGGATCACCACGACGCCCGCCGCGACGAGGCCGGAGCGTCGGACCCTCACTCGCAGGACGCTACGCCAGGACGCCAGACGATGAGTGGGAACCCTCCCGACCGGGACGTGCCGATGTCCACCGGTCGGACGGCCCGCCAACCCGACCGGGATTGACGGCGCCCGGTCTTTACCGGCTCTTCGCCCCATGGCCGGGCCGGCGACGTCATGCACGTCCAACACCCCCTACACAGATGGCAGCATGTCGATGGGCACCCCATGGAAAGACAAGTGATCGCCTCGTTCCGTAAGCGGTGGCTCGCCGATACCCTCGACGCGCTAGTTGGGCTCCCTCCTCTTCTGCTCGTCCTGCGTACGCGGAACCGGCAGCGACGCCTGCCCGGGGTGCTGGATGTTCTTCCCGCGTTTCTGAGCGGGGCGTACCAAGTGTCGGCCACGCGGTTGGTCGGCCAGACGCTTGGCCAGCGAGCGCTCGGCATCCGCGTCGTAGACCAGAGGACCGGTCGCGTGCCGACATGGAGGCAAGCCGCTCTGCGCTGGGCGATCCTGGCCCTACCGGAGGGCCTGTCGCTGTTGGGACGCCGATTCACGACACGCAGGACGGAGAGCGTATCGGCCGCGATGAAAGACCTCGGAGAGGAAGTCAACTGCCTGAGGGAGCAGTATGGAAGGGATCGGCAAGGACTCAATGAAGCCCTGATGGCGCTCTACGAGGATCGCAATGTCAATCCAATGGAAGGGTGTTCGCTCTCGCTCAGGGCCATCCTTCCAGGGCTGTTGGCGCGGGCCTTCCTGAGCGCGCCAGCGCTACGGGGGCCATTGCACCAGAGCTTTGCTGACCGAGTGTGCCGGACCGTGGTGGTCGAGGCCGCCGAACGAACGCGACCGCCTCGGCACTCGACGACGATCCTGGGTCGGCGTATCTAGTCGTTGGCATGCGCGGTCCTTCGTAATCCCCAGGGCCTGCGCCGTAGCGATGATTCCGGGCGTTGCCGTGCCGATTTAGCGGTGACAGTTACGAGCGGGAAGTGCCGTGGTGCATCGGGCGGTCGACGCGCAACCCGACCGGGATCTACGGTGCCCGCTCTTACCGCTCGGGGGTCCGGGCCGTGGCGGCGACGTCGTGCTCGTCGAACACCGGCGATACTCGCGATCGCGAACATCCGACCGCGATCGAGACGGTGAGTCACCAACACGTTCGGGTCTGGACAGACCGGGGCGCCGGCGATTGAGGATCCGTATCGGTCCAACGAGCCGGCCACCTACTGTGGGGGCGTGACGCCGGCCGAGCTCCTGGGCGCATCGCTGCCCGATCTGCTGGGCGCCGCCGGCGCCGTCCGGGACGCGGCGCACGGCCGCCGGATCACCTACTCCCCGAAGGTCTTCATCCCCCTGACCCGCCTGTGCCGGGACCGCTGCGGCTACTGCACCTTCGCCACCGCGCCGGCCCGCCTGCCCTCGCCCTACTTGTCGCCCGAGGAGGTGCTGGCCATCGCCACCGCCGGCGCCGGCGCCGGCTGTCACGAGGCCCTCTTCACTCTGGGCGAGGCGCCGGAGGACCGGTACCCGGCGGCGCGCGAGTGGCTGGACGCCAACAGCTACGGGTCCACCGTCGACTACCTGGCCGCCATGTGCAGCCTGGTCCTGGCCGAGACCGGCCTGCTCCCCCACGCCAACGCCGGCGCCCTCTCCCCCGAGGAGCTGGCCCGACTGCGGGCGGTGTCGGCCTCCCAGGGGATGATGATCGAGACGCTCAACCCGGCGCTCGACTGCCACCGAGGGGCGCCGGACAAGGAGCCCGCCCGCCGGCTGGCCACCCTCGAGGCCGCCGGCGAGCTGGCCATCCCGTTCACCACCGGGATCCTCGTCGGGATCGGCGAGAGCCGGGCCGACCGGCTCGAGGCGCTGGAGGCCATCGCCGCCAGCCACCGCCGGCACGGGCACGTGCAGGAAGTCATCGTCCAGAACTTTGTGCCCAAGCCGGGCACGGCCATGTGGGCGGCGCCGGCCTGCCCGCCCGAGGAGGAGCTATGGGCCGTGGCCGCCGCCCGCCTGCTACTCCCGCCCGACGTGTCCGTCCAGGCCCCGCCCAACCTCTCCGAGGACTTCGGGCGCCTCCTCGACGCCGGCATCGACGACTGGGGCGGCGTCTCCCCCATCACGCCCGATCACGTCAACCCCGAGCGCCCGTGGCCCGAGATCGAGCGGCTGACCGAGGTCACCGAGGCCCGGGGCTTCGAGCTCGCGCCCCGCCTGACCGTCTACCCCCGCTACGCCCTCGACCCCGACCGGTGGCTCGATCCAGAACTCCACAAGTCTGTTCTTGTCCGGTCCGACGCCGAGGGCCTCGGCCGGGACCGCCCGGACTGGCACGCCGGCGGCACCATCCCGCCGCCCCGCCTCCTCCCAGCAACGCCCCGGGCCGGATCGCGCGTCGGCGAGGTGCTGGCCGGCGTGCTGCTCGGCCAGCAGGTCGCCGTCGGCGAGATCGTCACCCTGTTCTCAGCCCGGGGGCGGGAGGTCGCCGCCGTCGCCGAAGTGGCCGACGACCTCCGGCGCCAGATCGTGGGCGACGCCGTCACCTGGGTGGCCAACCGGAACATCAACTACACGAACGTCTGCACGTTCAAGTGCCGGTTCTGCGCCTTCTCCAAAGGCCCGCTCTCCCTGAACCTCCGGGGCGACCCGTACCTCCTGGGCGTGGAGGAGATCCAGCGCCGGGTGGTCGAAGCGGTCGAGGCCGGCGCCACCGAGGTCTGCCTCCAAGGGGGCATCCACCCCAGCTTCGACGGCGACTACTACGTCGACGTCTGCCGAGCGGTGAAGGAAGCGGCGCCGGCCATCCACGTCCACGGCTTCACGGCCCTGGAGGTCACCGAGGGCGCCCGCCGGCTGGACGAGCCCCTCCGCGACTACCTGCGCCGGCTCATGGACGTCGGCCTGGCCACGCTGCCCGGTACCGCGGCCGAGATCCTTGACGACGAGGTCCGCGCCGTCCTGTGTCCCGACAAGATCGATACCGAGCAGTGGCTGGAAGCCCACCGCACCGCCCACTCCCTGGGGCTGAGGTCCAACATCACCATCATGTTCGGGGCCGTCGAGCAGCCCGTGCACTGGGCCCGACACATGGTGCGCACCCGGGCGCTCCAGGCCGAGACCGGCGGCTTCACCGAGTTCGTGCCTCTGCCCTTCGTCCACATGGCCACGCCGCTGTACCTGCAAGGGCGCGCCCGCCGGGGGCCCACGTTCCGCGAGACCCTCCTGATGCACGCCGTCGGGCGCATCGCGTACCGGGGGTACGTAGAAAACGTCCAGGTCTCCTGGGTCAAGCTCGGCGCCGCCGGCGCCCGCCAGATACTCCAGGCCGGAGCCAACGACCTGGGCGGCACGCTCATGGACGAGAACATCTCCCGGGCCGCCGGTGCCGCCCATGGACAGGGAATGGACGAACAAGCCTTTCAAGCCATCGTGGACCCTCTGGGTCGCCCGCTCGAGCAGCGCACAACGCTGTACGGCCGGGTGGCCGCGGCGACCAGCTAGCTGGCGCGCTCGGCCCGTTCGGCCGGGCTCAACGACAGTCCCTGGAGCAGGCGCTCCGACTGGTGGGCCACCAGCCTCTCGACGTGCTCAGGCGCCGCCTGGCGCGACCGGGCGGCGTGGACGATGAGGGCCTTCGGGGAAAGTACGCGCTGCTCGAACCACGACATGCCGAACAACAGAAGACTGATGATCCCCAGCGACAGGGGGACCAGGACCAGCGGGGACAACATGTCTTCATCTTGCCCCATCCAGCCGGGGCGAAACGGGGATGCCGCCGTGAGAAGGTGGGGCATGACCGATCGCCAGCGGTACCGGACCGCGGATCCCGACCTTGACCAACGGCTCCTCGACATTTTGGCCGACGCCGGCGCAACCGCGGATGTTGACCAGCTCTTCGAGATCCTGGTTTCGGGCGTTCTCCTGGCCGGCGACGGTGCCGACCGGCTGGACCTGAAGATCACAAACGCCGCCTTGAAAGAGATGCGGGAGGCGTTCCGGGTCTTCGCCCCCTACCGCGACGTCCCCAAGGTGACGATCTTCGGGTCGGCCCGCACCCTGCCCGACGACCCGCTGTACCTCCAGGCCCGTGACCTGGCTGCCGCCCTGGCCGCCGCCGGCTGGATCGTCGTGACCGGCGCCGGCCCCGGGATCATGGCCGCGGGAGCCGAGGGCGCTGGTCCGGAGCACTCCATCGGCGTCAACATCCGCCTTCCGTTCGAGGAGCACAACCCCGCCTTCGACTCCGACAACCGGCTGGTCACCATGAAGTACTTCTTCACCCGCAAGCTGATGCTGATGAAGGAGTCCGCCGGGTTCGCCGCCCTCCCCGGGGGCTTCGGCACCCTCGACGAGATCTTCGAGCTGCTGACCCTGCTCCAGACCGGCAAGGCGGCGCCGGCCCCCATTGTCCTCCTCGAGGTCCCCAGCGGCACCTACTGGCGGTCCTGGGAGGGGTTCGTCACCGAGGAGGTCGTGGCGCGGGGCCTGGTGTCCCCCGAGGACCTCACGCTGGTGCAGATCACCGACGATGTCGAGGCCGCCTGCGGTGAGCTCTTCGGCTTCTTCCGCAATTACCACTCGATCCGCTACGTCGGCGCCCGCCTGGTGATCCGCCTCCGCGCCGCGCCGAGCAAGGCCGAGTTGGCCGAGCTGAACGAGTCCTTCTCCGACATCGTGACCCGCGGGCGCATCGAGAGCACTCCGCCACAGCCGCCCGAGGTGTCCGGCAACGACCACCTCCACCTGCCCCGCATCGCCCTCCACTTCGACCGGGCCAGCCACGGCCGCCTCCGGGCCCTCATCGATGCGTTGAACGTCCTCCCCTCCGCCCCTCCAGTGGCGGCGCCCGACCCGGAGAGCGCGGCAGCCGCCGGGTCACCTCCCGAGATCGACCCGGAGTAACCGTCACCTGAGCTCGCGGGTAGGCGCCAGCGCCTCGAGGACTACCTCGGCCCGTTGCATGGACTCGCCGGCGTCGGCATCCGGAGAGCCGATCTCGGGATCGAAGTTGAGGTCGACGAAGGTCTCGGTCACACCCTTGGCGGCCAGCTCGGCCAGGTCCGACCGGATGTTTTCGAGCGAGCCCACCAGCGGTGCCCGTTCGCCGGCCCGCACCTTCACCACCCCGCGGCAGACGAACCGCAGCGGGCCAGGATCCCGGCCCGCCTCGGTTGCGCCGCGGCGAACGGTGGCGATCGACGTCTCGATGCGGGCCAGGTCGGCCCGGCTGCTGCTGATCCACCCGTCGGCCATCCGGCCCGCCCGGCGCAGGGCGGCGTGCGCCATGCCACCGAGAAGCACCGGCGGGTGGGGCTGCTGCACGGGCTTGGGATCCACCCGGCAGCGGGGCACCCGGTAGAAGTCGCCCCGGTAGTCCACGATGTCGTCGGTCCAGATGGACCGCAGGCAGCGCAGGTAGTCCTCGGCCCGAGCGCCCCGCTGGGCCGTGGTCATTCCCACCGCCTCCAGCTCGGGCGCCAGCCAGCCGATGCCCAGGCCGGCGTCGAGGCGGCCGCCGGAGACATGGTCCAGCGTCGTGAGCATCTTGGCCAGCACGATCGGCGCGTAGTACGGCATGTTGACCACGGCCACGCCGAGGCGCGCCCTCGTGGTGTGGCCGGCGACGTAGGCGAGGACGGCGAGGGGGTCGTGGACACTGCGGTACTGCGGGTCCAGCGCCGGCGCGCCGGCGGCGTCCACCGGCGACAGGAGGCGCTGGTAGGTCCACAGGGAGGCGTAGCCCAGCGTCTCCGCCCGGGTGGCGATGCGCACGCAGTTCGCCGGCGTGGCCCACGACCCCGACACCGGAAGCGCGAACCCGGTCAGCACAGGCTCACCCTAAAACAGGAGGCGGGCGACGAGCGCGAGGGGGGCGACGACCGCCAGGACGGCGACGAGGTGCCGGGCCCGCCCCGTCCAGAACGTGGCCGCCAGGGCGCACTGGATGGGCACGAGCGTGCTGCCGTACCGGGGCTCGATGATCGTATAGGTGCCCCGCACGAGAAAGTTCACGCTCACCAGCAGGAGGGGGCCGGCGATCAGCACGATGCCGGTCGCCATGGCCATGGCATACCGGCGGTCGCGGGCCTTGAGGGAGAACAGGGCGATCAGCAACGACCCCACGAACAGGTACGACGTCAGGACGGCCAGCGGGTAGAGCGACGACGGCTCCCGGTCCCAGGGCGTGATGAAGCGGGCGACGTTCTCGATGATCTGCGCCGGCCGCAGGATCGACACCCGCTCGTCGCGCTCCATCGGCGACGTCCCGGGGCCGGCCAGCGCGGCCCGGGTTGCGAGCCACACGGCACTGGTGAGCGCGGCCCCGCCCACGAGAGCGGCCGTCGCCCGCAGGTACTCGCCAGGCGACCGGGGCGACGTGTCGTCGGGATGCCGGCGGGCCAGCGTGGCCCGGACGATCAGGTAGAGGCCGGCGGCCACCACCACCACGACATTGGGCGCCTTGACGGCCATGGCCAGGGCACCAGCGCCGATCAGCCACGCCCGGTTCCCTCCGGCGCGCTCCCAACGCAGGGCGGCACCCATGACGAGGGAACCGACAAGCACATTGGCCGCGTCGGGGGTCAGGAAGTGCCATTGCTGCAGGAGCATGGGGCTCGCCGCCACCAGGGCCAGGCCGCACGCCGCCGCCCGTTTGCCAGCGCCCAGGGCCCGCAGGAGGCACCAGAGGGCCAGGAGGCCGGCGGCCATCCACACCGCGCCGAAGAGCCGGCCGGCGTCGATCAGGTCGTCCGTCACCCCCAGCGCCATGACGGCGCGGGCGCCGGCGTAGGTGATCAGGAAGTAGGTCGGCGGGTGGATGTCCGCGCTGTTGATGCCGGCGTTGGGGAACACCGCAGGGTCGAAGCCGGCGGCGTCGCACGGCGGGCGGTCGTTCCACGTCGAGGGCGTGTAGCCCCGGCAGGCGAGTGCCCGCAGCCCTCGCTCGCCGCTCAGCTCGCCGTGGCGGACGATGAGATGACCATCGTCGATCTTGTACAGGTAGTCGGCGTAGGCGAACTCGTCGAGCACGAACAGCGCCGGGTTCCGGTCGACCGAGAGAGCGACCACCGGCGCGCACGCGACGACGAGAAGGACGAACAGCCCCGCGAGCCGGCGCGCGGTCACCGCGTGGGGACCATGGCCCCTATGGCCGCCGGCCGGCCTGGTCGATGGCCCGCAGCGGCGCCACGGCGTCGATCACCTTGCTGAACGACACCAGCTCGCCGGCGAGGTTCAGGGCGGCCACCCCGATCAGAGCCAGGTCGCGGGTCGCCGGGGCGCAGACCGCCACCACCCCGAGGCCCAGGACGGCGCCGATGACGTTGGAGCCGGCGTCACCCAGCATGAGGCGCTCGTGCAGGTCGTCGAGGAACAGGCCCAAAGAGGCGCCGATGACCACGGCGATGCCGCTGAGATCCTCCGAGCTGCGGACGGCGACGAGCAGGAGAGCGAACCCCCCCAGGCCGGCCTTGATGGTCCGGCCGGGCGCCCGGTCGAAGAGGTTGGCCAGGTTGGCGCACAGGGCCACGAGGGCGGCATCGGCCAGCAGCCGCGCCGGCGCCTCGACGTCGAAAGGGGCGACCACGATCAGCGCCACCACCCCCCCGCCGATGAGCTTGAGGACGCCGGTGGTCACCCGGCCGTGGGCCAGGGCCCCGAGGTGGCCCCGGAACCCCCGGTCGTTGCCGCCGCCGGCCAGGTCGTCGATGAGCCCGAGGAGACCGAACCCGACAGCCGCCGCCAGCACCAGGAGGCGGGCCCCCCGCGCCGGACCGTCCCCCACACCGAAGGAGGCGACGACCGCCCGCCCTCCCTCCACCAGGACGGCGGCGAGGGGCAGGACGATGCCCGCCGCCGTGGGCAGTGAACGGCCCCGGAAGTTGTGCCGGGTCAGCGCCGGCAGGGCGAAGAGCGGGCGGGTCGACAGCCAGGTGAGGCGGGCGGCCAGGTAGCCGACGAGGAGCGCAGCGAGGATCGACATCACGGCGACATCGACTTCACTGCGGCGCCGTCCGCGCCGGCTTCCCCGCCGGTTCGAGCAGGGCGCCGAGACCCGCCGGCCCCTCCGTCAGGGCCAGGAGGGCGAGTAGCGGCCCGACGCACACCATGACCATGGCCACCACGATCACGCCCGAGTCGTTCACCGCCATGCCCACGAGGCCGGCGACGATGGCGGCGAGCAGGCCGACCCGGATGGGCGTGCCCGGCGGAACGCGGGTGCGGGCCCACGGCATGCGCAACAGCGTGACCAGGACCAGGACGGCGATCACCGGCGTCACCGCGGTCCAGACGTTCTGGATGATGCCGTCGAGGGTGACCCCGCCTCGCCGGGCCAGCGTGGCGAACAGGCTGCCGTCGCCTGACTTCAGGGTCTCCGACGCCAGGCGGCCGAGATGGGTTCGAGCCTCCGGAGGGCGCAGGAGGTCCAGCGCGGTGAGGGCCGCCAGGGCGCCGGCGGTGGCCCCGCCTGCGACCGATGCCCGCCGCCATGTCAGCCGCCCGCCGGCCAGGGCCAGCAGAGCCAGCCCGCCGATGGGAACCAGCGTGACCACGCCGCCGACGTCGGCGCCCAGGAACGGCGCACCGTCGACGAAGGTCACCACCGCCATCATGGCGGCCACCGCCACCAGGGCCTCACGGCGGCGGGGGGCGTGGGCCACGTGAAGTCCGGCGAGGAGAAGGGAGGCGCCGGCGAGCACGCCGAACGCGGTGTTGCCGATCCCGAACCAGCGGGAGGCGGTCTGGGGCGAGTAGCCGAGGATGCCGGCGAGCTGGAGGCGGGCGCCGGTGGCCACGTCGGCCACGAGCAACGCGACCGTCACCCCGAAGATCCAGGCCAAAGGCGACAGTGGGCGGCGGCGGGCCCGCCACGCCACCGCGACGATTGCCAGATCGAGGGCGACGAGGAAAGCCAGCGCAGCGTCACCCATGCGAGCCACGTTCGGGAGGGCCCGCAACAGGAGGGTGGCCAGCGGGAAGGCGGCCACGGCGATGGCGGCGAACCGCAGCCCTGGCCAGGGGACCCACTGCGTGCGGCTGAACACGGCGTAGCCGATGAGGAACCACAGGCCGACCTGGGCCACGATGAACACCGTCGTCACCGGCAGCCATACCCGCTCCCGCCAGGCGCCGTCACGGTCGAGGCGCACCAGCCGGTCGTAGCGGTCGGGGCTGGCCGGCGCCGGGTGGTAGCGCAGGGCCCGGCCGGTGAGGGCGTCGGGCACCGGTGCGCCGATGGCGTCGAGCACGGTGGGGGCCAGGTCGGTGAGGGTGACCAGACCAACGCGGCGGGTGGAGGGCGAGTGGAGGTAACCCCCCACGACGCCCGCCCCTGACGCCACCACCGGCGTGAGCCGCCACTCGGCCGCCGGCGGCGTCACCGAGATCACCAGGAGGAGCGTGCCCGGCGGGAGGCCGGCGTGGAGGCGGCCGAGCAGATCGTCTGCGTTGGCCAGCGCCGCGGTCCGGGTGCGCTCGACGTAGACCTCGGCGGCGTCGATCTGGATGAGGGCGGCCGACCGTGAGAGGTCGCCAGGGTCGACGAGGACGACGTCGGCGCCGGCCAGGGCCGCGAGCGTGCGCGACGCCATCACGTCGACGTCGGCCCGCTGGCCGAACGGGGCGGGACGATCGTCCACCAGAAGCTCGTCGGCCGAGACGCTGCCACCATCGACGATGCCCCGGCTGTCCATCAGGGCGACCGCTGCCGGCCGGGCCACGTTGGGATGGCCAGGGATGGACAGCTCGCTCAGGCCGGCCGCCAGGTCGGCGGTGCCCACCACGGCGGTGCGCCGGCCGGCGGCGTGGAGGGCGTCGCCCAGGGCGCCGGGCCCGGTCGGGAGGTGACGGCCGGCGCCGGCGCGGATCTCCGCCGCCGCCGGCACCAGGACGGCCCCGTCACGCCCCACGGCGGCGTCGGCCACCGGGCCGGCGTGCACCCTGCTGCCGGCGCCCAGGCTGGCGTAGCCCTCGCTGACCGTCGGCGTGTCCGACCGAGTGCGGACGCTCATCGCCGCCACCGCCCCGCCGGCGGCCAGCCGGTCGAGGGTCGGCATGACCCCCGTGCCCACATCGTCCCACCGCAGCCCCGGCAGGCCCACGAGCAGCACTTTCTCGGCGCCGGCGGTGGGGGCGACGCTGGCCGGCGCCGACCGGCTGCCCGACCACGTCGCCGTGCCCATGATCAGCAGCGCCAGCAGCACCACGGCGGCCATCCGAGCCCGCGACGTCGTCAGCCGGGGCCACAGGCCCCTGACGATGTCGGCACCCTGGCGGCCCCGGTGGGCGAAGCCCGACCAGCTGCGGCCGGTGTGGTGGTGGTCCATGACCACGGGGATCTCAACCACCCGGGCGCCGGCCCGGACGGCGTCGATGGTCAGGCCGACTTCCAGCCCGAACCGGGGAGCGAGCTCGAGCGAGCGCAGCAGCGGGCCTCGGACCGCCCGCTGGCCCGAGATCGGCGCCTTGGCCACGAACCCGCCGGCACCCCGCCGGATGCCGGCGGCGGCCAGCCGGCGCACCGTGCCGAACCCGCCCCGGCCGCCGGCCGAGGGCAGCACCCCGATGGTCATGTCGGCCTCGCCGGCCAGCACGGGGCCGAGCAGCTCGGCGGCGCCCGACGCGGTGGCGCCGGTGTCGGCGTCGACGAGCAGGTAGACGTCGGTCTCCGGCGTCGCCACCACCGCCGCCGACACCGCACCGCCCTTGCCCCGGTTCTCCGGCAGGGTCAGCACCCAGGCACCGGCGGCTCGGGCCTTCTTGGCCGTGGCGTCGGTCGAGCCGTCGTCGACGACGAGCACCTCGCTGATCCCGGCCACGCCGACCAACGCCGCTACCGTCTCGACGATGGAGCCGGCGGCGTCCTTGGCCGGCACCACGGCGACGATTCGGGGCCGGGCAACCTCCGGTTGCGAGGCGATTCTCCTCACAGCGCCACCGGCACCCGGCGGACGTGCAGCTCGGGCGCCCGCAGCGCCCACGCGGAGAGGAGGTAGGCGCCCACGCCGGCGGCCCCGCCCAGGGCGACGGCCAGCGCCGCGCCCATCCGCCCGTCGACCGGCACCAGATCGGCCACCACCCGGGCGGCGACGCCGGCGGCCACCGCCCCGGCCGCGCTCCGGGCCAGGGTGGCCGCGACCGGCCAGCCCACGCCCACCCGCCGGCGCACGACCACGCCCAGCACCACGGCGCCGGCCACCATGGCCACGGAGTGGGCGACGCCGATGGCGACCATCCGGCCGCTCTCAGACACGGCCGCGCTGAGCACGGCCATGAGCACGGACCCGACCACGGCGACGCCCACATTCACCAGCGCCGGCGTCCGCATGTCGGCGGCGGCGTAAGAGGCCCGGGTCAGCAGGTGAAGGCCGGCGTAGCCGGCCAGACCCAGGGCGTAGCCGGCGAGGGCGCCGGCCACCAGCCGGCCGCCGGCGTCGTCGAGGGCGCCCAGCTCGATGAGGCGCAGCCCCGGCCGGGCCAGGGCGACGAGCAGGGCAGCGGCGGGCAGGACCAGGAAGGCGACGCTGCGGACGCTGCGGCCCAGAGCGTCGGCGAATGCAGGCCAGCGGCGGGCGTGGGCGTCGGCGGCCAGCCCCGGGTAGACGGTGGTCAGTACCGGGTGGGCGAGCAGCGCGAACGGGAGCAGGAAGATGGTGAAGGCGATGTGGTAGGCGACCACACCTCCTTCGACCCGGTTGGCCAGCACCAACGTCAACCCGACCAGCAGTTGGCTCATCGTGAGGTAGACGATGCCCCAGATGCCCGACCGGCCGAGGGACCGTAGGGCGGGGTGCGACGGTTCCCACCGGGGCCGGAGGCGCACGCCGACCCGGCGCAGGGCGAGCAACGGCACCGCGGCCATGGCCACCACGCCGGCGGTCGTCCCCACGCCCAGCACCAGCCGGTGGGACAGGGGCAGGTCGAGGCCACTGCCGGATCCGGCCAGCGCCCAGAAGGTCACCATGGTCAGGATGACCACCACGTTGTTCGCCACCGGGGCGAAGGCGGCGGCGGCGAAGCGCCGGGACCCGTGGAGCACGGCGGTGGCCACCGAGCTGACGGCGTAGAACAGGATCTGAGGCACGAACAGCCACAGCAGGAAGCCGCCCAGCTTCACCTCCGCCTCGCGCACGGCCTCGTCGGCCACCGCGACGGTGAGAGCCCGCATGATCCACGGCCGGGCCAGCAGCCCCACGACCGTCACCGCGCCCAGCACGGCCAGGGCCAACCCGAGGACGGCGCCGGCCAGCCGCTCGGCCTCCTCCCTCTTGCCCTCGTCGAGCAGGGCGACGAAGGGCGGCACCAGTACCGACGACAGGATGCCGGCGGCCAGGAGCTCGAAGAGCAGGTTCGAGACCAGGTTCGCCGACTGGTAGGTGTTGCCCAGGTACGTGGTGCCCAGGGCCCCCCCGACGGCTACCACCCGCAGGAGCCCGGTGATGCGAGCGGCGAGGTTGCCGGCGGTGACCTGGGCCCGCGGTGGCCACCCTGGCCGCCCAGGCCAGCACGGTGGCCACCCTGGCCGCCCAGGCCAGCACGGTGGCCACCCTGGCCGCCACTGCCAGCGAGGTCCCCGGAGGCTCACGAAGTGGGCTGTGGGAGCACGTGCTGGGCGCCGCGGCCGACGCCGTAGTGCCCGAACTGCGGCACGCCCAGATCCTCGAGGGCCATGACCGCTGCGGTCTGGCCCATGGGCGACTCGATGTTGTCGACCGTCGACATCCGGGCCGCCAGTGAGTCACCCCGGAGCAGGCCCACGAAGACCGCCCGGCCGCCGTCGGTGTCCACGCCGGACTCCGCCGCCACCACCCGGCCCGTCGTCTGGGCGTAGGCCTGCACGAGGGGAATAGCCACCACGTCGTCGCCCACCTCGGCGCCGGCGCCGGAGACGACCAGGTACCGGGTGTTGGCCAGGGGCAGGGCGGCGAGGGTGGGCGGCGCCGATGTGGTGGTCGTCGACGTCGACGTCGACGTCGGCGGCGGCGGGGCCTCGTAGGTGAGGAACCCAGCGATCTGGAGGGCGGCGAGAGGGCTGGCCTCGGCGGCGGCCGTCTCCCGGGCCGAGGCCACCTTGGCCAGGGCCTGGCGGCGGACGACCTCGGGCCGGTCGACGGGCAGGTCGAGGGCGGTGGCCAGGGCCCGGACGTCGCCGTCGCTGTTCAGGCGCATCTTGGGGGTGAACCAGATGGTGCCCTCCAGGTTGGCCTGGGCGCCGACCAGGGCCTGGCGCAGCTCGTCGACGGGGCGACGGTCGATGCCGGCCACGGCGACAATCATGACCGGGATGTTCCGGAGGTAACCCCGGAGGAGCTGGTCCCGGGTGCCGACGGCGAAGTCCTGGCCCTGGTCCACCTGGGCCTTGAGCCGCCCGTTCTCATCCCGGATGGCGCCCTGGGACCGCTGGACGGTGTCCAGCCGGTCGTTCAGGGCGTCGACCGTCACCCGGCTGACGACGGTGGTCCCCATCACGATGCCCAGGCCCAGGGCGAGGAACACGGCGACCAGGGAGACGATGTGGTAGCGGAGGTTGATCAACTGACGATCGCGTTCCAGGTCTCGGTGAGGGTGAACCACGTCGCCTCGACGAACACGTGCAGGGGCTGGGCCACGGCGACCATCACCAGCATGGCGAAGAGGGCGGCCACGACCAGCAGGACCATGTCACTGGTCCGCACCCGGCTCTGGTAGAGCCGGCTCACGCCCTTGGCATCGACGAGGATGGGGCCCACCTTCAACCGGACGAGGAAGGTCGAGGCCATGCCCGCCCGACCCTTGTCGAAGAACTCGATCATCGAGGCGTGGGTGCCGACGGCGACGATGAGCTCGGCCCGCTTCTCATACGCCAGCAGCATGGCCACGTCCTCGCTGGTCCCGGCGGCCTCGAACGTGCTGTGGCGGAGGCCCATCTCCTCCAGGCGTGCGGCGCCCGGTGCCGAACCGCCGGGGTAGGCGTGCACGATGAGCTGGGATCCCTCCCCGAGGGCGTTGGCCGAGACAGAGTCGAAGTCGCCGATCACCATGTCCGGCTTGTGGCCGCAGTCGAGCAGGACGTCGGCGCCACCATCGACGCCGATCATCACCGGGCGCATCTCCTTGATGTAGGCGCTGAGGGTGTTGAGGTCGGCCCGGGCGTCGGTGCCTCCCCGGACCACGATCAGCACGTGGCGGCCGGCCAGGTCGACGTCGAGGTCGGGCAGGACCGGCGAGTCGGTCAGCAGGTGGCGTTCCCGGCGGAGGTACTCGAGGGTGTTCTCGGCGAAGCGCTCCAGCTCGTCGCCGATCGACTGCCGCGCCGTCTCCAGCTGGGCTTCGAGCGACTCGAGGGTATGACGGACCCCGGTGGCGACCACGGTTTCGTCCCGGCGCACCTCGGTGCCGTCGATCTCCAGGAGCTGGCCATCGCGCACCTTGGAGAAGACGGCCAGCCCGACATCGTCCACCACCGGGATGCCCGCGGCAGCCAGCAGGAGCGGCCCCAGGTTGGGGTAGCGCCCGGTGCTCGACCGGGCCGCGTTCACCACCCCGCCGGCCTTGGCCAGGATCAGGCCTTCGGCCGCCACCCGGTCGATGTCCGCGTGGTCGATCACTGCGATCTCGCCCGGCTGGATGCGCATGATCAGGTTCTTGGTCCGCCGGTCGAGACGGGCCCGGCCGGCGACCACGCCCTCGGCCGGGACGGGGCGCAGCGATGGGCGTCCGAAGCGCTGGCGGATGGTCTCGCGGGCCACTTAACGAGCCCTTCGCTGCGCCGCAGCGGTGGCCAGGAGCTCCTCGGCGTGGTCACGTGCGGTATCCGAGGACGGCTGGCCGGACAGCATCCTCGAGAGCTCGACGACCCGGTCGGTGCCGGCGACGCGGCGGGCCGACGCCAGCGTGGTGCCTCGGCGGTCGTCCTTGGCCACCACCACCTGGTGGTCAGCGAAGGCCGCCACCTGGGGCAGGTGAGTGACCACCAGCACCTGGTGCTCGCCGGCCAGGTCGGCCAGGGCCCGACCCACGGCCAGAGCGGCTTCGCCGCCCACGCCGGCGTCCACCTCGTCGAAGACGAGGGTGCCCGGAGCATCCGTTAGGACGAGCCGCGCGGCCAGCATGGCCCGGGCCAGCTCGCCGCCGGACGCCACCTTGGCCAGGGGCAGCGGCGGCGCGCCCCGGTTGGCGGCCAGGAGGAACTCGACGTCGTCCGCCGGGCCCGGCCCCTCGACGGCGACCTCCAGGCGGGCGCCGGCCATGGCGAGGGTGCGCAGATGCCTTTGGACCTGGGCGGCCAGCTTGGGGGCCGCCTGCCGGCGGGCGCCGGCCACCTGGGCCGCGGCCTTCCCGACCGCGTCGACAGCCACCTGCCGCTCGCCCTCCAGGGCCTCCACCCTCACGCCGTGCGACTCCAATTCGGCCAGCCGGGCTCTCGCCTCGGATTCGAACGCCATCACCTCGGACAACTGCTCACCGTACTTCCGGCAGAGGTCGCGGAGCAGGCGCCGGCGTAACCGGACCTCGTCGAGGCGCTCGGGCTCCTCGACGATGGCGTCGCCGGCCTGGCGCAGCTCGGACGCCGCCTCGGCCAGCTCGGCCTGGAGCGACCGCAGCCGGTCCTCGATGGCGGCGAACGGCCGCCGGCCGGCGACGGCCTCCATGGCCTGGCCCACGGCATCGACCGCGCCACCCTCGCCGCCCAGGGCCTCGTTCGCGGCCTCGGCGGCCTCCCGGTGGGCGGCGGCGTCGGCGAGAGTGTCCTCCTCGGCCTCCAGCGCCAGATCCTCGTCGGGATCCTCGAGCCCGGCGGCGTCGAGCTCTGAGAGCTGGAACCGCAGGAGGTCGAGCTCGCGGGCCCGGGCCCGGTTGTCGCCTCCCAGCGCGGCGAGCGCGTCGTCGATGGCCTTCACCCTGTCCCGGGCCGCCTCCAGGGGTGCCAGGTCGACGCCGGCGAAGCGGTCCAGCGCCGCCCGTTGCGTGCGGGGCGACAGGAGGGACTGGTGAGCGTGCTGGCCGTGCAGGTCGACGAGGGCCCGGCCCACCTCGGCGAGCTCGGCGGCGGTCGCCAGACGCCCGTCGATGTAGGCCCGGGAGCGCCCGCTACGGGGGACCGCCCGGGCCAGTACGGTTTCGGACTCGCCGGCGAGAAACCGGCCCTCCACCCGGGCCTCCTCGGCGCCGGGGCGGACGAGGACGGCGTCGGCCCGACCGCCCATCAGCAGCTCGATGGCCTCGACCAGCAGGGTCTTGCCGGCGCCGGTCTCCCCCGTGAGGGCGGTCATGCCGTCCTCCAGCAAGAGGTGGAGATCGGCGATGACGCCGAGGTCGCGCACGTGGAGCTCGGCCAGCATCAGCGATCAGCCACGCCGAATTTGGCCTTGAGGATGCCGTAGAAGTCGCGGGGGCTCAGCGACACGAAACGGGCTGATCCGGGCGCCTCGGTGCAGATGATGGCGTCGCCCCGCTCGAGCACACCCACCTCCCGGCCGTCGATCACCACGGCGGCGGGCCGGTCGGTCACCTCGATGCGCACGGCGTCGCGGGCATCGACGATGAGGCTCCGGTCGAAGGGCATGTGGGCCGACACCGGCGTCATGATCAGGGCCCGGACGTTGGGCGACACGATCGGACCGCCGGCCGAGAACGCATAGGCCGTCGACCCCGTGGGGGTGGCGACGATCAGGCCGTCGGCCGCGTAGGTGGTCCAGAACCGGTCCTCGACCTCCACGGCGACGTGCACGGTGTGCCCGGCCGCCGGCCGCTCGACAACCACCTCGTTCAGGGCCCACATGTCGCCATCGACGATCGGGATCACCGGAGGCTCTCCGGCCCGCTGGACGAAGACGGAGAGCATCATGCGCTCCTCGAGCGCGTAGTCGCCGGCGATCACCCGCTCCAGGGCGCCGGTGAGGCCCTCGGGCTCCAGGACGGCCAGGTAACCCAGCCGTCCAAGATTGACGCCCAGCAGGGGGACGCCGGCCCGGCTCAGGAGATTTACAGCACGAAGGATGGTGCCGTCGCCACCCAGCGTGACCGCCAGGTCGAGGCCGTCGCCCAGCTCCTCGGGAAGACATCCGAACTCCGGCAGCCCGACGTTCTCGGCGTCGCCCTTCGGCAGCCGGACCTGGTGCTTGCCCTCCGTCAGCCAGCGGGCGGCCTCCCGGGCCAGCGCCGCAGCCTCTGGACGGTGCTCGTGGACGACCAGCCCGATAGTCGCCACGTCAGGCCTCCTCGCCGCGGACGATGGCTGCCGCCACCGAGTCGGCGATCAGGGCCGCCGGATCTCCTCCGGGAGCGGCGCCGGCCACCAGGTGGGCCAGGAACTCCACGTTGCCCTCGGCCCCGAGCAACGGCGACACCATGAGCCCCATGATGGCCGCCCCACCCTCGTCATAGGCGGCAACCACGCCCCCGAGGGCCCGGTGCCACACCTCAGGGTCGCGGATGACGCCTCGCTCGCGGCTGGCCTCCGCCCGTCCCGCTTCGAACTGCGGTTTGACCAGCAGGACCAGGTCGGCGCCGGCGGTGGCCAGCCCGAGGAGCGCCGGTGCCACCGTGCGGAGGGAGATGAAGGCCAGGTCGGCCACGACCAGGTCGAACGGGCCGGTGACGTCGGCCGGCGTGAGGTGGCGAACGTTGGTGCGCTCCCGCACGGTGACCCGCTCGTCGTTGCGCAGGCCCAGGTCGAGCTGGCCCCGGCCCACGTCGACGGCCACGACGTGGGCCGCGTTCCGCTGGAGCAGGCAGTCGGTGAAGCCGCCGGTGGAGGCGCCGGCGTCGAGGGCGGTCCGGCCGGCGACATCGATGCCGAACGCCTCCAGGGCGGCGTCGAGCTTGTCGCCGCCCCGGCTCACGAAGCGGGGCCCGGGGCCGCGCAGGGCGACGGGGTCATCCGCGTCGACCATGCGGGCCGCCTTGGTCGCCGGGACGCCACGCACCATCACCCGCCCCGCAGTGATCTCGGCCTGCGCCCGATCCCGGCTGGAGACCAGTCCCCGGCGCACCAGCTCCGTGTCGAGCCGCCGGCGCAGGACAGTCAGCCCTTCGAGGGGTCGGCTCCGCCGGCTGGCGGGGCGGCTCCGGGCTCGGACGAGCTCGTGGCGCCAGGACGCTTGCGGGCGGTGGCCGACTTGGTGATGCCGGCCGGTTTGGTGCCTGCGGCCGGCGCTTTGGCGGCCCGGGTGCGGGGCTTGGTCGCGGCCACGGTCGGCGGAGCAGGCGTGCGCAACTCCTCGATCTGCGCCTCCAACTTGGTGATGTCGTCCTTGGTGGCCACGCCCAGGGCGGCGATCTGGGAGCGGATCTCCCGCCGGATGAGCTCGGCGACCTCCTCCGAGCCCGTCCTGCCCCGCTCAACCAGCCAGTCGGCCGCCTTGGTGGCCTGGCCCTTGGCCACCTCGCCGGAGGCCACGAGATCGCGCACGATGCTCTCCGCCCGCTCCCGGCTCATCCCCAGCACCGACGCGCCGATCTCCAGGTACCGCTTGAAAAGATCGTCGCCAGGCATGGGACGAGACTACCCGGCGGTCCCGGAACCGACGAAGGCCGGACCTAAGCTCCGAGGGGTGATCCCCCTCAAGGACTACAACCCGACGCGCCGCTTCCCGGTGATCACGCTGGTGCTCATCGCTATCAACGTCGGGGTGTACTTCTTCGTCCAGCGGCCCTTCGACGGCAACCAGGTCCGCCAGACCCTTTATCCCTTCGAGGTGGCGGCCATCCCCTGCGAGGTCACCCAGGGCCGGCCCCTCACGGAGGACGAGATCCTCACCACCCTCCGGACCGGCGACGACTCGGCCTGCGAGCGCCGGACCGCCGGCGGCGTGGAGGCGTACCCGGAGAAATCGGTCTGGCTGGCGCTGCTGTACTCGATGTTCCTGCACGGCAGCCTGCTGCACATCGCCGGGAACATGCTGTTCCTCTGGATCTTCGGCAACAACATCGAGGACCGCATGGGCATCGCCGGCTACGTCGGCTTCTACCTCCTCGCCGGCCTGGTGGCCTCGTTCGCCCACATCCTGGTCCAACCCGACAGCACGATCCCGGTGGTCGGGGCTTCGGGCGCCATCGCCGGCGTGATGGGCGCGTACCTGGTGCTGTTCCCCAACGTGCAGATCAGGTCCCTGATCATCTTCTTCATCATCCTGTTCCGCGATATCCCGGCCAAGTGGCTGCTGGGGATCTGGTTCGTCACCCAGTTCTTCACCAACCCCAACGCCGGCGTGGCCTGGGTGGCCCACGTGGGTGGTTTCGCATTCGGCGCCCTGGTGGCGCTGTTCCTCCGGGACCGCCTGCGGCCGTCACGGGTGTCCCGTTTCGAGCCCGAGCCGGATCCGACGTGGTGACGCTGCTCTGCTAGGCAGGGGCCGTGCCCCGTTTCGAGCCCTTCGCCGGCCTCCGCTACGACCTCGACCGCCTTTCCCTCGACGACCTGGACGTCGATGATGTAGTCGCCCCGCCCTATGACGTGATAGGGCCCGAGGAGCAATCGGCGCTGGAGGCCCGCAGCCCCTACAACGTCGTCCGCATCGACCTGCCCCGGGATACCGGCGACGGCCGGGACCGGTACACGGTGGCCGGTGCCCTCCTCGACGAGTGGCTGGCCGCCGGCGTCCTCCGCACCGACCCCGAGCCGGGGTTCTACGCCTACCGCATGGGCTACCACGACGTCGATGGCAACAGCCGCCAGATCGCCGGCGTGCTCGGCGCCCTCGAGCTGGTGAGGCCTGGTGAGGGCGACGTCCTCCCGCACGAGGAGACCCAGTCCAAGGTGCGCGACGACCGCCTGCGGCTGCTCCGGGCCTGCCGGGCCGACCTGTCGCCGGTCTGGGGGCTGTCCATGGCCCAGGGACTGAGCGAGCTGTGCGCGGCGGCGCCCGGCGCTCCAGTGGCCCGCTGCACCGACGAGGAGGGCGTGCACCACCGGCTGTGGCGCCTGACCCAACCCGGGGTCGTGGAGGCGGTGACGGCCACCGTGGGGTCGGCGCCGGTGGTGATCGCCGACGGGCACCACCGGTACTCGGTGGCCCTGGCCCACCGCGACGAGGTGCGGGCAGCCAAGGGCCGGGCCGGCGGCGACGAGGATCTACTCCTGGCCCTGGTCTGCGAGCTAGGTGACAGCCAGGCCGGCGTGCGCCCCATCCACCGGCTCGTGACCGGGCTGTCTCCGGGATTCGACCTCCTCGCCGCCCTGGAGCCCTTCTTCGATCCGGTGGCCGACGCCGGCTCCCCCTCGACCCTCCCCGAGCGCATGGCCGAGGCCGGCGGCCTCGGGCTGGTGGTGGGCACCGACCAGGCCTGGCTGCTCCTGCCCCGGGCCGGCGCCGGCGACTCGGAGCACGGCACGCCGCCCGATGCCGCCCTGCTCGACGCCGCTCTGGCCACCCTTCCGGACCACAACCTGGGCTTCGAGCACTCCCTCGACTCGGTGCTGGCCCAGGTCGGCTCCGGGAAGGCCTCGGCCGGCGTGCTCCTGCGACCGGTGGACGTGCACGACATCGCCCGTACTGCGGTCGCCGGCCGCCGGATGCCCACCAAGACGACGTTTTTCCACCCCAAGCCCCGCACCGGGATGGTGTTCCGCCGCCTCACCGGCTAAGTACATGGCGGCTCTCCGCCGACGAAGCGCTCATGTGAGCGCTTCGGCCAGCCGGCCCTGGGCCCGCTCCAGGGCGGCCGCCGCCCGCTTGGCGTGGCGGGCGTTGACCACGGCTTCGGCCACCACCTCCGTACGGCTCTGAGTGCCGGCCCCGGTGCGGAAGAAGCGCCGGCGGACCCGGCCCACCACCAGCATGCGCTCGTCGACATCGTGGTCGGCGGCGCTGGCCGGCGCCCCGAACCATACGACGGGCACGGTCTCCGCCCGCTCATTGGGCCGGTCGACCGTGACCTCATAGGCCACCAGCCGGTCGCCCGACGGCAACTCCCGCGTCTCCGGTGGCCTGGCCAGCCGACCCATGAGCACCACCACGTTGGTCATCACAATCCCCTTCTTCGTTCGCTGTTGCGAGGCGAGGGGGAAGCGCCGCCAGGAACTCTACCGAGGGGGTAGGACAATCGCCGCCGGTGTGGGTGCTCGTCAGCCCAGGGCGGCCAGGCGCTCCGCGGCGTCAGCCAGGGCCGGCTCGACGGCCACCACCCGCTCGAACAGCTCCCGGGCCTTGGGCGCATCGCCCGCCCGCTCGTAGAGGTCGGCGAGGGAGTACCAGAGCCGGGCGTGGTGGGAGGCGGCAGCGCGCCTTGGGCGTACCGGGCCTCGCTCGAGGAGCTGGATGGCGCCCTTGACGTCGCCCTGGTCGGCGAGGGCGCCGGCGGCGACGATGCGGCCTTCGGTGACGAGGGCCGCCCCTGGCGAGGCCTCCCGGAGCTCCTCCCACAGCTCCGACACCGCCTTGTAGCGCTTGAGGGCGCGATAGCAGTCGGCCAGGACCGGATGCTGCTCCACCGACCCGCCGAGGGCCCGGAACGCCTCCAGCTCCTTGGCGGCCAGCGCCCACTGCCCGCCGGCGTAGAAGGCCAAACCGGTGAGCTCACGCACTGCGGGCACGCCGGGCGCCTCCTTGCTCAGCGGCCGGAGAATCCGTATGGCATCGGCGACGTGGTCCCGCTCGAAGGCGTCCGCGGCCTGACCGAGACGGCGCTCGATCCGGGGGGCGCGGGTCGGCTCGACCGCGCCCGCCACCTCCTGGGCGATGAGCTTCGGCACCTTGCGGCCACGAGGCCGGGACACCGCCGGCGCCGGCGGCTCGGCCTTGCGGGCACCGGGTCGCCGGCCGGGGCTCGGTTCCTTTGTCCACGTCTCGGGCTCCCACGCCGGCGGACGGCCCCGGTCACGGCGCTCCGGCTCCCGGTCCTCCCGGTCGGGCGCCGGCTTGACCGTGCGGGCGCCGGCCCGGGCCACCTTGCCCCAGGTCGGCGGCATTGCCGGATCCGCAGTACGTGCGCCCCGGCCGGGTGCCGCGGCCGGCCGGCCGGTGCGCGCCCCAGAGCGCGACGCTCCGGGCTTCGGGCCGCCCCGCTCGTTCGCGTCAGCGCCCCTGCCTGCACCCTGCCGTCCCGCCGATGCCCCCCTGGGGCCGCCACGGGGGTCGGACGGCTGACGTCGGGGAGGGGCCACGAAGCGAGAGTAATGGAATGTCGACAGGAGCGGCTCCCGGCCGCTCAAATGAAGAAGGCCCCCACCGAGGTGGGGGCCTTCTCAATAAGAATCCGGCGGCGACCTACTCTCCCAGGGGGATGCCCCCCAAGTACCATCGGCGCTGGCAGGCTTAACTTCCGTGTTCGGAATGGGAACGGGTGTGACTCCGCCGCTAAGGCCACCGGAAATCTAGGGCTCTGTTCTTGAGCCTTTCAGAGCGAGCACGAACAACTTAATTATAAATCTCCAAGCCCTCGGCCGATTAGTACCGGTCGGCTAAGTACCTTGCGGTACGTACACCTCCGGCCTATCAACGTGGTCATCTGGCCACGGGCCTTACCAGCTTGTGCTGTGGGAAACCTCATCTAGGAACGAGCTTCGCGCTTAGATGCTTTCAGCGCTTATCCCACCCGCAGGTCGCTAACCAGCCGTGCCCTTGGCAGGACAACTGGCACACGAGAGCTGCGTCCGTCCCGGTCCTCTCGTACTAGGGACAGCCTTCCTCAAGTTTCCTACGGCTGTGACGGATAGGGACCGAACTGTCTCACGACGTTCTAAACCCAGCTCGCGTACCGCTTTAATGGGCGAACAGCCCAACCCTTGGGACCTGCTTCAGCCCCAGGATGCGATGAGCCGACATCGAGGTGCCAAACCTTCCCGTCGATATGGACTCTTGGGGAAGATGAGCCTGTTATCCCCGGGGTACCTTTTATCCGTTGAGCGACGGCGCTTCCACACGCAACCGCCGGATCACTATGCCCTGCTTTCGCACCTGCTCGACCTGTGTGTCTCGCAGTCAAGCTCCCTTGTGCCATTGCACTCGACGGCTGATTGCCAACCAGCCTGAGGGAACCTTTGGGCGCCTCCGTTACTCTTTAGGAGGCGACCGCCCCAGTCAAACTACCCGCCTGCCGCTGTCCCCGACCCGGATTCACGGGTCTGGGTTAGAGCCCCAGTACATACAGGGTGGTATTTCAACGTTGGCTCCACCACAGCTGGCGCTGCAGCTTCCAAGCCTCCCACCTATCCTACACAATATGTACCAAAACTCAACATCAGGTTGTAGTAAAGGTCCACGGGGTCTTTCCGTCCTGTCACAGCTACCGAGCATCTTTACTCGGACTTCAATTTCGCCGGGTCAGTGGTTGAGACAGTAGTGAAGTCGTTACGCCATTCGTGCAGGTCGGAACTTACCCGACAAGGAATTTCGCTCAAGTCGTTCCGTATGTCGCCATACGGCTTGGACCATATCTTCGCCTCATCCGTCGAGATGAGGTGGCTGGCGTATGGCCTCTGAGGATTCCAGGAATCGAGACGGTTTACGGAAGTTCATCGTCTGCGCAATCCGGGCGATCTGGTCGAGCCCGTCCACCGTGAGGTGGACCTTCTGGCTCATCAGCCGCACGACCTGCGCGAAGCGGACGAACTCGTCCCGCTTTGCCGTTCTCAGTGGATGTGCTTCGAAAAACGGAACGATCGTTGCGATGAGATCACCGAAGGACCTGACGCTGTAGCGGTACAGGTCTTCCCGGTGGTCATCGTGACGAGCGTTGCGACCGACGTGGCCGCATTCGAAGTACCTCTCCAGCTCGTGCAGTACATGCACGCTCCTCGCTCCCTGGACCACGCTGAAGTCGGGTTGAACCTGCCAACCCAGACGACAACTGCGGTTCCGGAAGATCGGAACACTGAAGCAGCCTTCGCCGTCGACGAAGCCGACGATCCACTGCGCGAAACCTGGCCTTTCCTGCTGATTGGCCGCACCGGCCGGATTGTCACTGCTCACCTCACACATCCTAAAGAGGGGGTGTGACATGAACGAGTACCGGCGGATACACGGGGTTTCCAGCATTTAGCCAGCTGCACTGTTCGGGATCACTCCCGACAGGGGCAACCTCGGGGCACGACACCCGAGTCCATTACCTTAGGACCGTTATAGTTACGGCCGCCGTTTACCGGGGCTTAGGTTCAGAGCTTCGCCCTTGCGGACTAACCCTTCCCCGTAACCTTCCGGCACCGGGCAGGCGTCACAGCGTATACATCGTCTTGCGACTTCGCACGCTGCTGTGTTTTTAGTAAACAGTCGCTTCACCCTGCTCTCTGCGACCTCTTCGAGCTCAGCACGCGAAGTGCTTCACCCTGATGAGGCCCTCCTTCTCCCGAAGTTACGGAGGTATTTTGCCGAGTTCCTTAACCACTGTTCTCCCGATCGCCTTGGTATTCTCTACCTGCCCACCTGCGTCGGTTTGGGGTACGGGCACCGTGTCAGCTCGCTAGAGGCTTTTCTCGGCAGCATAGGATCAATGACTTCGCCTAGATCGGCTCGGCATCGCGTCTCAGGCTTCATGGGGTTCGGATTTGCCTGAACCCCGCCCTACACGCTTACCCCGGGACAACCAACGCCCGGGATCATCTACCTTCCTGCGTCTCCCCGTCGCTGTCCGCCACGGAATGGGTCGGTTCGCTCCCGAAGGAGCAGCCCCTTAGCAATTCCGTCTTGGAATGGGCGCGGACACGGTGGTACTGGAATATCAACCAGTTGTGCATCGACTACGCCTTTCGGCCTCGCCTTAGCTCCCGACTCACCCTGGGCGGATTAGCCTTCCCCAGGAACCCTTGGGCATTCGGCGGAGGAGTTTCTCACTCCTCTTTCGCTACTCATGCCGGCATTCGCTCTCGAACGCGCTCCACGACCGCTTTTGCGGCCGCTTCGCTGCACGCTCGACGCTCCCCTACCACTCCTTCGCAAAGCGAAGAAATCCGCAGCTTCGGCTCTAGGCTTGAGCCCCGTTTCATTGTCCGCGCAGGACCACTCGACCAGTGAGCTATTACGCACTCTTTCAAGGGTGGCTGCTTCTAAGCCAACCTCCTGGCTGTCTGTGCAATCCCACATCGTTTTCCACTTAGCCTAGAATTAGGGGCCTTAGCTGGCGGTCTGGGCTGTTTCCCTCTCGACCATGAAGCTCATCCCCCATGGTCTCACTGCCGGGCTATTGAAGCGTTGGCATTCGGAGTTTGATTGGGGTCGGTAAGCTTGTAGGCCCCCTAACCCATTCAGTGCTCTACCTCCAACGCTGATCACCCGACGCTGCACCTAAATGCATTTCGGGGAGAACCAGCTATCACCGAGTTTGCTTGGCCTTTCACCCCTATCCACAGGTCATCCCCCATGTTTTCAACCATGGTGGGTTCGGTCCTCCACGGGGTCTTACCCCCGCTTCAACCTGCCCATGGATAGATCACTCGGCTTCGGGTCTACCACTAGCGACTAAACGCCCTATTCAGACTCGCTTTCGCTCCGGCTCCCCCTCGCGGGTTAACCTTGCCACTAACGGTAACTCGCCGGCTCATTCTTCAAAAGGCACGCCATCACGGCTCCCGGTTACCCGGGAACGACGCTCTGACTGTTTGTAAGCCAACGGTTTCAGGTACTATTTCACTCCCCTCCCGGGGTACTTTTCACCTTTCCCTCACGGTACTAGTTCGCTATCGGTCGCCTGGAAGTACTTAGCCTTACGAGGTGGTCCTCGCAGATTCACGCCAGATTTCTCGGGTCCGGCGCTACTTGGGAACACAGCTCGAGATTGATTACCTTTCGCGTACGGGGCTCTTACCCACTACGGCACGCCTTTCCAAAACGCTTCCGCTAGGCATCAATTTTGTAACTCGATCCCGGGGTCTGGTGCTCCCGGCTGCTGGTCCCACGACCCCGAACTGGCAACGCCACCAGGCTATTGCACCAGTTCGGTTTAGGCTGATCCCGTTTCGCTCGCCGCTACTCAGGGAGTCACAGTTGTTTTCCTCTCCTCGGGTTA
>CAYZMG010000059.1:0-28136 GCA_964479465.1 uncultured Acidimicrobiales bacterium | reverse complement strand
CCTTGTCGTTGATGTGCTCGGCGTGCCAGGCCGTGCGCTGGAGCAGGATCACGGCGGCGGCCACGACCGCCACCACAATCAGCAATGAGAACGTGGCCTGGCCCCGTTCTCCAAATGGCGGCTTCCTGGATGGGCGGCTATCAGCCGGCCTCCACCGCTTCGTCATACGATTCCCCCTGCATAGGTTGGGCCAGAACCCCCACGCGCACACGGCTTGTGACGTTGTGAAGCGTTGCGTTGCGGTGCGGGTCCGGGCAGATACCACTGGATGTGTTCGGCACTGTATTGCCTGCTTCTCTCGGTGGCAATACTTCCTTACCTGGATATTCTCACGCATGGTATTTCGCTCTATTAGCGATTGAAATAGACAGTGACAGTTCAAGGTGGGACGACTATCTATTTCGTTCATTCATGGTGAAATAGGCAAGCACCCGCTCGGATCCGCCATCCGAACGCCGGCGCGGTTCCGAAGAGACGAGGAGGGTCGGGATGTCCGCGCCCTTGACCCACGCCGGCCGGTCCGAGAGGACGGCCGCCCCGATCCGGAACCCGAGGAGTCGCCCGTGCAGCCGGTGAGGCAACGGCCACAGCCTGTCAGGGCACTCAGCGCGGTTCCCGACACCCCTCCCCTCCCGTCGGGCCGGCGGGCCTTCGGCCATACCGCCGGCCGGGCCGGCGTGGTCGAGTCCGAGGCCGCGGCCATCGTCGACGCCGCCGCCCGCGTCCTCGCCGGCGAGACCTTGTCTGCCGTCGTGCGCGACTGGAACGACCGCGGCCTCACGACCGCCGCCGGCGGGCCGTGGCGGGTCAACTCTCTGTCCAGCCTGCTGGTCCAGTCTCGCCTCGTCGGTCCACCGCAGATCCTCGACGAGGACACCCACGCCCGGCTGGTCGCCCTGCACACCTCACGGGGAAAGGGCTCCCGGCGGGCGACCCGGCGCTACCTCCTGACCGGGCTCCTCCGGTGCTGGCGCTGCGGCGGGAGCATGCGGGGCATGCCGCGGTCCAAGGGTGCCGACCTCTACGTCTGCCCCGGCCCCCCTCACGGCGGGTGCTCGGGGACGGCGGTGACCGCCGACCATGCCGAGGAGGCGGTGGGAGCCATGGTGCTCGCCCGCCTCGACTGCGCCTCTCTCCCCCGGCCGGCGGCCGCCGGCCCCGACAGTGCCCGCCAGCTTGCCGACCATCGTCTGCGGCTGGCCGAGCTGGGCGAGTTGTGGGCGTCGGGGCAGATCAGCCGCCAGGAGTGGCTGGCTTTGCGGCGCAGCGTCGGCGAACGGGCGGAGGCTGCCGAGGCCCAGGTCGCCCGCGAGAATCGCCTGGCTGCCGTGCGAGCGCTGGCTGGGACCGGGCAGGCGCTGGCGGCGAGGTGGCCGGCGCTGACCATCGACGAGCGCCGGACGATCGTGCATGCCCTGGTGGACCATGTCGTGGTCCTCGCCGCCGAGCCACCGCGCCAGGTCTTCCGGCCCGAACGGCTGCAACCGCGCTGGGTGGACTGAGGCCCCTCTCTGGGCAGTACCTTTCATAGGTGCTGATCAGGTCGATCCATCAGGTCCGCGACGTCGGCTTGGGCGACGCCACGACGTGGCGCGACGGCGTACTGACCGTCTCCGCCGAGGAAGCGCAGGCGCTGGTCGCCGCGCCGTCGCTCGCCGAGGTCAAGGTGTCATGGGCCTCCCCGGGCGACTCGGCGCGGCTCGTCAAGGTGCTCGACGTCGTCGAGCCCCGCAGCAAGGGCCCAGGAGGCGGCGGCGTCTTCCCAGGATGGCTCTCCGGAGAGCCCAGCGGAGGCCCCACTCACGTCCTCCGCGGCGCCGCGGTTGTCGTCGCCGGGTACCTGCCCCGGGCTCAGGAGGCGGTGATCGACATGTCGGGGCCGGCGGCCGAGCTGTCGCCCTTCGGCTCGACACACAACCTGGTCATCGAGTTCACGCCCGCGCCCGACGCCGACTGGGCCGACGTTGACGACGCCCTCCGGCGGGGCTCCCTGGCCCTCGCCGCCCGGCTGGCCGAGGCCGCCCTCGACGCCCCGCCGGATACCGAGGAGAGGGTGCCCGACCCCGCAGCGGTGGACGGGCTCCCCCGCATCGGGGCCATCACCAACCTCCAGACCCAGGGAGTGTTCAAGGACGTCTTCGTGCGGGGCGAAAGCTTCAACGGCCAGGCGCCGGCCCTGATCGATCCGGCCGAGATCGACGACGGCGCGGTGGTCAGCGGCCAGTTCGGCCACCCGTCGCTGCGCAACCCGACCTGGGTCCACCAGAACCACCCGATCGCCAACGCCCTCCGGGCCCGCCACGGCAAGGATCTGGCCTTCGCCGGCGTGGTCCTGTCGCCGGAGCCGGTGAGCGCATCGGAGAAGGCCCGCATCTCCGCGGCAGCTGCCCAGGTGTGCGCAGACGCCGGCTTCGAGGCGGTGATCCTCACCAAGGAGGGCGGGGGCAACGCCGACGCGGACGTCGCCCTGAAGATGGACGCCCTCGAGGACATGGGGATCACGACGGTGGGCCTGTTCGCCGAGATGGCCGGCCCCGACGGCACCGGCCCGCCCATCGTGGTCGCCCCCGAGAGGGCCACGGCCATGGTGAGCACCGGCAACTACGACACCCGGCTGGACCTGCCGGAGATGGAGCGCGCCCTCGGCGGCGAGGAGCTGGCCCTGCTCGGCGTGCCGGCGACGTCGGCCATGCAGCTACCCACTGCGGTGATCCTGGCCTCGCTCGGCTGCCTCGGCGGCGGCCGCCTGACCTGCGCTCCCCGCGCGACTGGCACAGTCTGATATGGCCCGCATCGTCCACTACCTCAACCAGTTCTTCATCGGCGCCGGCGGGGAGGACGCCGCCGCCCAGCCGCCGTCGTCCCAGCCCGGCCCCGTCGGGCCGGGCCGGCGCCTGGCCCAGCTCCTCGGCGACGAGCATGAGATCGTGGCCACCGTCTCCTGCGGCGACGACGACGCCGCCGGCCGCCCGGAGGCCGTCGCCGAGATCATCGCCCTCATCTCCGAGGCCGCGCCCGACCTCGTCGTCGCCGGCCCCGCCTTCACCAGCGGCCGCTACGGGCTGGCGTGCGCCCGAGTGGCGGCGGCGGCCAAGGCCGCCGGCCTCAACTCGGTGGCCGCCATGCACCCCGACAACCCCGGCCTCGACGAGGCCGGCGGCGCGCCCGTGGTAGCCAGCGGTGAGGCGGCCCGGCTCATGGGGCCGGCGCTGGACACCCTGGCGGCCGCAGTGACGAAGCTGCTCGCCGGCGAGGTGCTCTCAGCTGCCGACGGGCTCGTGGGCCTGGCCCCTCGCCAGCCGCGGATGGCCAATCTCACTGCGGCCGAGCGGGCCGTCGACCTGGCCCTGGCCCGCCTGGCCGGCGACCGCGACGCCACGGAGGTCCCTCTTCCGCGCTTCGACAAGGTCACGCCGGCCCCGCCGATCAAGGACCTGGCCAACGCCACCCTGGCCATCCTCACCGAGGGCGCCCTCGTGCCCGACGACAACCCCGGCGCCCTGGAGTCGGCCCGGGCCACCAAGTGGCTGCGGTACTCCCTCCAGGGTCGCGACGAGCTCAAGGCCGGCGAGTGGCGGTCGGTCCACGGTGGCTTCTCCACCGTGTGGGCCAACGCGGATCCTCACCGCATCCTTCCCCTCGACGCCGCCCGCCAGCTCGAGCGCGAGGGCGCCATCGGCCGCCTGCACGAGGAGTATCTGGTGACCGCCGGCAACGGCACGTCGGTGGCCAACGCCCGCCGCTTCGGGGTCGAGTGGGCCGCCGACCTGCGTCACTCCGGCGCCCGGGCCGCCATCCTCACCGCCACCTGAGGAACAGGCACGCGTTGCGGGGCAACGCTGGCAAAGGAGCTGGAGCGGGCGGGTATCCCGACTGCCCTGCTGTGCAACCTGACTTCAATCGCCGAGCGGGTGGGCGCGCCACGCATCGTGCCGACGCGAGGCATCCCCTTCCCGGCCGGCGACCCGTCGCTGGAGCCGGAGGAGGAAAGGGCGTGGCGCCAGAAGCTCCTGGAGCGCGCCCTGGAGGCAGTGTCGACACCCGTCCACGAACCGACCCTGTTCGAGGTGAACTGACCGCATGCCCGACGTCGTCATCAGCGCCGCCGCCCAGGTCCTGGCCCACGTGCCCAGCCTGGCCCGTCACGGCTCCAAGCCTCGGCGGGAGCTGCCCAAGAACGCCGAGGTGGCCGAGAGGTTCGCCGCCTCGCTGCGCACGTTCGACCAGGCCGCCGCCTACCCGCCCCACCAGGCCTGGATCGGCAACATCCACCCTCGCGACCTCCCGGCCCGGCCGTGGAGCGCACACGCGGGAGAGTCGCAGCGAGCCGGGCCTTTCGGCGAGGTCATGCCCGAGGAGGAGTTCTTCGGCCTCCTGGCCGCGGTCGACGACTTCGAGCTCTTCGCCCTGTCGCCGGAGGCGGCCAAGGCTGCGGCCGCCTCCCTCGGCGCCCATCCCCTGGCCAAGGCGTTCGACCTCGACCGCATCCAGAAGGCCACCGCCGACATCGATGCCGTGGCCGGTGAGGCCAGGGCGCTGCGGCTGACCGACGGCGCGGCGATGCGCTGCGCCCAGGCCGACGACGAGTCGCTGTCGGCCCATGTCCTGATCGACAACCTGGCGGCCAAGGCCACCGCCACCCTGGCGCTCCTCCACCTTCTCGATCGCTCGGGCATCGACCCGTCGTCGGTCGAGTACGTCATCGGCTGCGGCGAGGAGGCCATCGGTGACCGCTACCAGCGCGGCGGCGGCAACCTGGCCAAAGCGGTGGCCGAGGCCGCCGGCCTCACCGATGCCTCCGGCGCCGACGTCAAGAACTTCTGCGCCGCCTTCGTACCCGCCCTCGTCGTGGCCTCGTCACTGGTCAGCGCCGGCGTCTTCGGTCGGGTGGCCATCGTCTCCGGAGGGTCGCTGGCCAAGCTGGGCATGAAGTTCCAGGGTCACCTGGCCAAGGACCTACCCGTCATGGAGGACGTGCTGGGCGGCACCGCCACCCTCGTCGAGGCCGACGACGGCAGGTCGCCCCGGGTCCGTCTCGACGTGGTCGGCCGCCACCGGGTCTCCGCCGGCGGCTCGGCGGCCGAGGTCATGAAGGCGCTGGCCGTAGAACCTCTCGCCCGCCACGGCATCGCCATGACCGACATCGACGACTTCGCCACCGAGCTGCACAACCCCGAGATCACCGAGCCCCAGGGCTCGGGCAACGTGCCGGAGCGCAACTACCGCACCATCGCCGCCCTTTCCGCAGCCAAGGGCGACATCGAGCGTGCCGACATCGCGTCGTTCGTTACGGAACGGGGCATGCCCGGGTATGCCCCTACCCAGGGGCACCTCGCATCCGCGCTCTGCTACACGCCCCACGCTCTGGATCGACTGACCACCGGTGACGCTCGTAAGGTCATGATGCTGGCCAAGGGCAGCCTGTTCCTGGGCCGCATGTGCCAGCTCTCCGACGGGATGAGCGTCCTGCTGGAAAGAAACGCTGCTGGGGAGGTGAAATAGCAAACATGCTCCAAGGCAAGAAAGTGATCGCCGTCGGCGAGCGGGACGGGATTTCCGGCCCCGCCATCGCCGCCTGCGCCAAGGCTGCGGGAGCCGAGGTGGTCTTCGTGGCCACTGAGTGCTTCGTCTGAACCGCAGCCGGGGCCATGGACCTGCAGAGCCAAGAGGCAATCCTCAAGGCCAGCCAGACCCACGACAAGGCCGATCTCCTGGTGCTGCTCGGCTCTCCCGACCCGGAGAGCGCGACCATCGCCGCCGAGACGGTTGTCATGGGTGACCCGTCCTACGCAGGCGCCCTGGCCGGGGCCCAGTTGGGCCTCCTCACCTACCACATACTCGAAGATGAAGTGCACGCCGACATCCCCGACGACGTCTGGGAAGCCCAGATCGGCGTGATGGCCGACGTCCTCGAGGCCGAAGCTCTGGCCGAGACCGTCGCCGGCTTCCGCAAGTAAGTCCGTTCTGGCTGCAGTGACGGTCGCATGCGACCGTCACTGCAGCCAGAACCTGCATTAGTGCCGACGCGCGCTTTAGCAAGCCCTTAGCAAAGGCTTTCTTCAGGTACTCGCAGGCTCCGTCGATATTCCCAGCATGCTTGCGAACACGAGATTGACGAGGCGGGTCCTGGGTGGCGTGGTCGGGGTGAACCTCACCCTCGCCCTGGCGGTGAGCGCCGGCGCGGTGCCACAACTCGGAGACAACGTCCACGCCGCAGCGACAAGCCAGGTCGAGGAGATCGCCGCCCCCGCCCCCCGCCAGGCCGGCGACGTCGCCGCCCAGGCCGCCCAGGCGGTCCCGGCGGTCGAGGCGCCGGCGCCGGCTCCCACCCCCACGACCGCCGCCCCGGCCACCACCGTGGCCAAGCCCAAGGTCACCACCCCGCCGACGACCAAGGCTCCGAAGGTCGCCGCCGCCCCCAAGGTCGTCGCCGCCGCACCCGTCGCCGCCGCCGCCGCGCCGGCCGCTCCGGTGGCGGCCGTCGTCGCCAAGGTCGCCCGGCGCGTGCCCACTGCGGCCGAGGTCCAGGGCGTGATCGCCGAGCTCAAGAAGCGGGTCCCGCTCCTGAGCTTCGTCTCCGTCGCCCCGACCCAGATCGACCAGATCGGCGACCAGGTCTGCACCGCCTTCGACAACGGCCAGAGCTTCGCCCAGGTCAAGGTCACCGGGCTGTCCATGATCCCAGCCGGGGTATCGGTACCGGCAGGCACCGACGACTGGGCCGTCCGCAAAGCCGTCGCCCTGTACTGCCCGGGCCACGCCAACAAGCTCGTTTAGGAGCCGACCCTCACCATGGCCATGCTGCTGAGAGCCCCATCCACCGCATTCGAGCCGGCGCTGCACCTGGTCGACTCCACCCCCGCCGCCCGGGCCACCCACGCAGTCAAGATCTACGGTGACGCCGACACGTCGGTCCGGGCCCTCGATGGCGTCGATGTCGAGTTCGAGCGAGGCCGGTTCACTGCCATCATGGGGCCCTCCGGCTCCGGCAAGTCCACCCTGCTGCACTGCCTGGCCGGCCTCGACACCCTGACCTCGGGCTCGGTCTCCATCGGCTCGACCATCCTCGGCACGCTCCGGGAGCGCCAGCTCACCCGCCTGCGCCGGGACCGGATCGGCTTCATCTTCCAGGCCTTCAACCTTCTGCCCACGCTGACCGCGGCGGAGAACATCACCCTTCCCCTGGCCCTCGCCGGCCGCAAGCCGGACCAGTCCTGGTTCGACCAGGTGATCGACGTCGTCGGTCTCCGGGACCGCCTGACCCACCGGCCGGCCGAGCTCTCCGGTGGCCAGCAGCAGCGGGTAGCCGCCGCCCGGGCCCTCGTCTCACGGCCGGAGATCATCCTGGCCGACGAGCCCACCGGCAACCTCGACTCCAAGGCCGGCGGCGAGCTCCTCGCCTTTATGCGCCGGGCCGTCGATGGGTTCGGCCAGACGATCGTCATGGTCACCCACGACCCCGTGGCTGCGGCCTACGCCGACCGCATCGTGTTCCTGGCCGACGGCAAGGTCGTCGATGAGATGCTCGAGCCCACCGCAGAGCGGGCCATCGACCACATGAAGCACCTGGGCGCGTAAGAGGCCATGAGGCGGCTGCTGCGGGGAGCGCTGCACCAGGGAGTCCGGCTGCTCGGGACGGCACTCGCCGTCGCCCTGGCCGTCACGCTCGTCTCCGGAACGTTTATCCTCACCGACACTGTCGATGGCGCCTTCCGAAAGGCCTCCGCCGACGTCGGCGGCACGTCCGACCTCATCATCCGCTCGACCGCCCACTTCGCGGCCCAGGCCAACAGCCTCCCGGAGCGTGAGCCGGTCCCCGAGTCGCTGGTCGCCAAGATCGCCGCCATCCCCGGGGTCAAGGCGGCGTGGGCGGCCATCCAGGGCTACGCCGAGCTCATCGACAAGCAGGGCAAGGCCATCCAGGCCAAGGGCCTGCCGACCGTCGGCGGCAGCGTGACCCCCGACGTCGCCCTCGCCTCCGGGCGGCCGCCATCCGGCCCCGACGAGATCGCCATCGACATCGAGACCGCCCGCCAGAACGGGCTGGTCCTCGGGGACAAGATCAAGGTTCTGTTCTCCGGCACGACCCAGGAGTTCACCATCGGGGGTTTCCTCCAGGCCGCCGGCGACGTCGTCGCCTCCACCAAGGCCATCTTCGACTCGGTCACGGCACAGCGGGTGCTCGGCGTGCAGGGCAAGGTCGACACCATCCCGGTCAAGGCCGAGCCCGGCCTGAGCCACGAGGAGCTGCGGGCCCGCATCAACGCCGTACTGCCCGACGAGTACGAGGCGGTGACGGCCAAGCAGGTGGCGGCCGAGTCGGCCGAGTCGTGGACCAAGTCGGTCGCCTTCCTGCCCACCGCCCTCCTCCTGTTCGCGGCGGTGGCGCTGATCGTTGGCGCCTTCATCATCTGCAACACCTTCTCGATCCTCGTCGGCCAGCGGGCCCGGGAACTGGCCCTGCTGCGCTCCCTCGGCGCCAGCCGGGCCCAGCTGACCGCTTCCGTGCTGTTCGAGGCGGTCGCCGTCGGTGTGGTGGGATCGGTGGCCGGAGTCCTGGCCGGCTTCGGAGCGGCGCGTGGTCTGCTGGCCCTCTTCGACCGGATGGGCTACGAGTTGCCCAGCACCCAGGCCGTTTTCCTGCCCCGCACCGCCATCGTGGCGGTGATCGCCGGCGTCGTGGTGACCGTCGTCGCCGCCGTCCCGCCCGCCCGCCGGGCCACCAAGGCCGAGCCGGTCGGCGTGCTTCGAGGCACCGCCGGCGCCCGCACCGGCACCACCAGCCGCCCGCGGCTCATCCTCGGCACCGGCCTGGGCGCCGCCGGCTTGGCCACCCTGCTCACCGGCGTGTTCGGTGGAGGGACCCGGCCCATGGTCGCCGTCGGCCTGGGTGCCGCCGCCCTGCTGGCCAGCCTGTTCGTGCTTCTGCCGCTTGTCGCCCGCCCGGCCGCGTTCCTCCTCGGCTCGCCCCTTGTGCGCTTCATGGGCGAGCCCGGGTTCCTCGGTCGCGAGAACGCCATGCGCAGCCCCCGGCGCACCGCCTCCACCGCCGCCGCCCTCATGATCGGCATCGGCCTCATCGGCGTGGTCGCCATCCTGGCCGCATCGGTCAAGGAGTCGGCCAGCCGCACCGTCGATGAAAGCCTGCGGGCCGACTTCGTCCTCACCCCCGCCGGCCTCGGCGGGGCGGTGAGCGGCGTGCCCCCGGTGGTCGTCGAACGCCTGAAGGACACGCCGGCCATCGCCACCGTGTCGGAGATCCGCGGCGGGCAGTGGGGCCTCGACGGGCGCACGCAGACCCTCCTGGCCGTAGACCCGAAGACGGTGACGGCCATGCACGAGGTCGACGACACCTCGGCTGCCGCCGTGCGCCGGCTCGACGACTCCGGCGTACTGGTGCGCAACACCGTCGCCGAGCGCTACGGCTGGGCCGTCGGCGACAAGGTGCCCATGACCTTCGCCCGCACCGGCACCCGCCAGATGAAGCTGCAGGGGGTGTTCTCCTCGACCGCGGTGCGGACCGACTTCGTCATCACCCTCGGGGCCTACAAGGCCAACTACGCCCAGATCTTCGCTCTGGAGGTCGACGTGGCGCTGGCGCCCGGGGTGTCAGCGGCCGCCGGCCGGGCTGAGATCGAGAAGGCGCTGGCCGACTACCCGGTGGTCAAGGTGATGGACCACGCCGAGGTCCTGGCCGCGGCCGACGACCAGGTCAACCGGCTGCTGGTGCCGGTCACCGCATTGCTCGCCCTGTCGGTGCTCATCGCCCTGCTCGGCATCGCCAACACCCTGGCCCTTTCGATCTCCGAGCGGACCCGGGAAGTCGGCCTCCTGCGGGCCCTCGGCATGGCCCGCACCCAGCTCCGCTCCATGATCCGTTCGGAGGCGGCGATCATCGCCTGCCTCGGCGGCGGACTCGGCGTGGCCGTGGCCCTGTTCTTCGGCTGGGCCCTGGTCTCATCCATGGGCAGCCTCGGCGTGACCGAGCTCGTCTTCCCGTTCGGTCAGCTCACCGGCCTGGCCCTGCTGGCCACCGTCGCCGGCGTCCTGGCCGCGATCCTCCCGGCCCGCAAAGCCGCCTCCCTGGAAGTCCTGAAGGCCATCAGCAGCGACCGCTGACAACGTTCTTTGTCGGCTGGTGTACCTCAGGCGTACCTGAGACGACAAAGAACGGTTAGAGCGACCGGGTCACGCGGGCCGGGCTGCCGACGGCGACGACGCCGGCCGGCAAACTGCGCGTGACCACCGCCCCGGCGCCGACGACGGTGTTCTCGCCGATGTCCACGCCGGCGAGGACGATGACCCCGCCGCCGAGCCACACGTTGGCCCCGACCGTGATCGGCCTGGCCGCCTCCCACTTGGCGAGGCGCAGGTCGGCCTCGACCGGGTGCGTCGGGGTCAGCAGTTGCACGTTGGGGCCGATCTGGACGTCGTCGCCGATGGTGATGGGCGCCACGTCGAGGGCCACCAGGCCGAAGTTGGCGAAGACCCGGGCGCCCACGCGGATCTGGTAGCCGTAGTCGCAGAAGAAGGGCGGGCGGATCTCGCTCTCGGCGCCGAGCCCGCCGAGCAGCTCTTCGAGGATGCGCCGGCGCTCATCCGCCTCCTCGGCCAACGTGCGGTTGAAGCGGTCCAAGAGCCGGCGGGCCCGCATCGCATCGGCGGCCAGCTCCGGGTCGTCGGCGTTGTACAGGTCGCCGTCGAGCATGCGCTGGCGCTGCGTCCTGTCGTCGGCCACTACAACTTCTTGCCCCCGGCGAGCATGGCGACGAACGTCTCGATGCGGCGGGCGCGGGTCTCGGGACGCTTGGCGTCCTGCACCTGGTAGAGGATGGCGAAGCGATTCTGGCTGTTCAGCGTGGCGAAGACTCCGGCCGCCGCCGGGTTGGCGTCGAGCGCCTGCTGGAGGTCGGGCGGCACCGTCGCCGTGCTCTGGGGGTCGTAGGCCGCGTCCCAGCGGCCGTCGGCCTTGGCCCGCTCGATCTCACGGTGGCCGGCCGGCTGCATGCGGCCTTCGGCGATGAGCCGCTCGACCTTGTCCCGGTTGATCTTCGACCAGTTGCTGCGCGCCCGGCGGGGAGTGAACCGCTGAATGAACCATCGGTCGTCGAAGCTCTTCCGCTGGCCGTCGATCCATCCGTAGCAGAGGGCGACCTCGACAGCCTCGGCGTAAGTGACCGTGGGGATACCAGTCGCCTTCTTGGCGATCTTGGCCCACACCCCGTTCTGGGTCCCGTGCTCGCGGGCCAACCACTCCTCCCACGCCGCCGGCGATTCGAAAGCGATGACGGGATAGTCCACGACGGAGGAGATAGTGGCAGTCTGAGGGCCGGTTGGCGAGGAGGCACACCCACGGACACGTCTTCACGGAAGCGGCGGTGGTTGGCGGCAGCGCTCCTGGCCGCAGCCGTGAGCGCGTCATGCGGCGGCTCCTCCGACGACGCCGGCCCCCTCGAGGACGAGACCCAGATCGCGGCCCCCGGACCGGATTCCGCCGAGTGCCCGGTCCGCAACCACCTCGCCGCGGAGGTCGACGGCCGGCGCCGGGGTGGGGTGGAAGAGCCCATCGACTACTCCTTCCTGGAGGCCCGCGAAGGCGGCTGCCACCCGGTGCGGTTCAACCCGTGCGAGCCGATCCACTACGTCCTCAACGCCGCCCTGGCGCCGCCGGGGGCCGTCGATGACCTCCAGGAGGCGATCCGCAGGCTGGAGGCGGCGAGCGGCCTGACCTTCGTCAACGAGGGGCCCACCGACGAGCGGGCCGAGGTCTCCCGGCCCCGTTCCCAGCCCGAGCGCTACGGGCCCCGGTGGGCCCCGGTGCTGTTCGCATGGGACAACGGCGAGCGCTTCCGGATGGACGTCACCAACCCCGCCGGTGCGCGGTCGACGCCGGTCAACACCGTCTCGGTCACCGGCGTGCTCATCGTGAACGTCGATGCCCTCGCCGACGGTCGACCGTTGGCCAACGGCTTCGGGCCGGGCACCACGTGGGGCCGGGTGTTCCTGCACGAGCTCGGTCACCTCGTCGGGCTCGGCCACGTGGCCCGGTCGGACCAGCTCATGTTCGCCGAGCTGGGCGTGCAGGGCGGGCCGGCCGAGTACCAACCCGGCGACCTCGCCGGCCTGCGCCTCATCGGCCGCGAGGCCGGCTGCCTGCCCACGCCGGCGCCGCCGGCGAGGTGACGAGCACAGGGGTGGACCGGGCGACCGCTGGCGCCGGCGGTCGCTGGCCCAGCGGGCCAGGGAAGCGGCCGGCGACCTGTTCCGCCAGAGCTTCTAGCCTTCGACGACCAGGCCCTCCCAGCTCCAGCGCGGCATCGGCAAGCCGTGCGGGACGGTGGCGTCCTGCGGCCCGAACACCAGAACCTCATCCACCGCCCAGGTCATGTAGGCGCGAAGCGCGGCACGGAACTCAGGATCCTCCGGCAGGCCGGCGTCGTCCGCGGCGGCGACGAAACAGTCGACGAACCGCCGCCCGAGATCGGTGAGGTCGCCGTTGCCGGCGTGCATCGCCAACATGGAGGAGTGATCGCCGCAGGTGCCGGAAAACGCCGGCGGGCCGCCCATCACCTCCGCCCAGTAAGCGGCCAACCGCTCGACGTGTTGGGGATGCTGGTCCGGGTGCGAGAAAGGATGGTTCAGCTCCGGATCGGCCAGGCAGCGGGCGTGGTGGGCGGCGGCCAGCGCCACGAAGGCATGCTCGCCGCCGGCGAAGTCGTACAGGCTCGGGCGCACCTGCCGAGCCTCCCACGGCGGGTGGGTGTCGGCGGACTGGTTAGTCCTCGCCCAGGTAGGCCTTGCGCACGCCCTCGTCCTGGAGGAGGTCGGCGCCGGTCCCCGACAGCACGATGCGGCCGGTCTCCAGCACGTGGCCGTGGTCGGCCAGGCCCAGGGCGGCCTGGGCGTTCTGCTCGACCAGCAGCAGGGTCGTGCCCCGCGCCTTCAGGTCGGCGAGGGTGGAGAAGATCGTGGCCATGACGAGGGGCGACAGGCCCATCGACGGTTCGTCCAGCATCAGGAGACGGGGACGGCTCATCAGCGCCCGGCCGATGGCCAGCATCTGCTGCTCCCCGCCGGACAATGTGCCGGCGGTCTGGGTCCGCCGCTCGGCCAGGACCGGGAACATCTCATAGACCATCGCCACGTCGGCCTCCACCTCACCGTCGTTGCGGCGGTAGGCCCCGAGATCCAGGTTCTCGCGGATCGTCATGCGGGGGAACAGCCGCCGGCCCTCGGGCGCGTGGGCCACCCCCAGGGCGACGATCTCGTGCGCCTGCTCGCCGTCGATGCGCTTCCCGTCGAAGCGGACCTCGCCGGCGCTGGGCTGCTGCAGGCCCGACAGGGTGCGCAGGGTGGTCGTCTTGCCGGCGCCGTTGCTGCCGATGAGGGCGACCACCTCGCCGGCGTCGACGTCGAAGCTGATGCCGCGGACGGCCTCGATCTGCCCGTAGGCGACCCGCAGGTCGCGGACTTCGAGCAGAGCCATCAGGACGTCGGCGCGCCCAGGTAGGCCTCGACCACTCGGGCGTCGCCCTGCACCTCCGCCGGCGTGCCTTCCACCAGCTTGCGCCCCTGGACGAGCACGGCCACCCGGTCGCACAGCCCGAAGATGAACCGCATGTCGTGCTCGATGACGGCGACGGCGACGCCCCGGTCACGGATGCGCCGGACGAGCTCGGCCGCCGCCTTCGTCTCCTGGGCGTTCATGCCGGCCCGGGGCTCGTCGAGCAGGAGGACGGCCGGCTCGCTCGCCAGGGCCCGGGCGATCTCCAGCCGGCGCTGGTCGCCGTAGGAGAGGTTCCGGGCCAGCGTGCCGGCCTGGCGCCGCAGCCCGACGAAGCCGAGCAGCTCGTCGGACTTCTCCTCCGACTCGCGCTCCTCGCGCCGGAACCGCGGGCCCCGCCCGATGGCCGACATCAGCCCGACCTGGGTGCGGCAGTGCCGGCCCACGAGCACGTTCTCGAAGACGGTCATGTGCGGGAACAGGCGGATGTTCTGGAACGTGCGGGCCACGCCGGCCTTGGTGAAGCGGTCGGGCCGGCCACCCAGGATCTCGCCCCTGAACCGGATCTCGCCGGCGGTGGCGACATCCAACCCGCTCATGCAGTTAAACAGCGTGGTCTTGCCGGCGCCGTTGGGACCGATGACGCCGACGATGTCGCCCTCGCCCACGTCGAGGTCGACGGCGTCGACCGCCAGCAGCCCTCCGAAGCGTTTGGTGACACCGCGCACCTCGAGCAAACTCACGAGAGCGGGCCTCCCGGCGCGGAGCCGGTGGCGCCGGCCAATCCGGGGAAGCCCTCGGGCGCCTCCTCCCGCAGCTCGCGCCGCCGGCGCCGGCTCGGCACCAGGCCCTCGGGGCGGAAGCGCATGACGAGGATCAGGGCGGCGCCGAAGAGGAGCAGCCGCTTGTCCTGGAACGACCGCAGCTTCTCCGGGATGACGAACAGCGCCGTCGACCCGAGCAGCGCTCCCGGCACCGTGCCCATCCCGCCCAGGACCACAGCGGCCACCAGCAGGATCGATTCGAGGAAGGTGTAGGAGTCGGGCGAGACCTGCGTGGTGACATGGGCGTTCACCGTGCCGGCGGCGCCGGCCAGGAAGGCGCCGATGGCGAAGGCCAGCAGCTTCAGGCGGATGGTGTCGATCCCGCTGGCCGCGGCGGCCAGCTCGTCCTCGCGTATCGCCACCCACGCCCGCCCGATCCGGCTGTCGTTCAGGCGGGTGAAGACGAGGATCGCAGCGGCGATGAGCAGCAGCTCGACGAAGTAGTAGTTGGCGAAGCCGGGCAAGTTGATGCCGAAGAGCTCGTGCGACTCGCCGAAGTCGAACCCGCCGACGGCCAGGTCGGGTATCCCCGAGATCCCGTTGGGACCGCGCGTGAGGCCGTCCCAGTTGTTGGCCGTGATCCGGAAGATCTCGCCGAAACCGAGGGTGACGATGGCGAGGTAGTCGCCCCGCAATCGCAGCGTCGGCGTCCCGATCACCAGGCCGAACACCGCCGCGATGCAACCACCGAGGATGACCACGACCAGGAACGGCAGGTGGATGTTGGTTGTGGTCAAGGTGGCGTTGGAGAACAGGGCGCCGACGTAGGCACCCACGCCGAAGAAGGCGACGTAGCCCAGGTCGAGCAGCCCGGCCAGCCCCACCACCACGTTGAGCCCGATGGCCGCCACCGCGAACACGCCGATGGAGGCGAACACCCGGATCCAGTAGGCGTTGCCCTGCTGGGTGAACGGGAACGCCACCGCCGCCGCCGCCCCGAGCAGCATGGCCATCCGGTGATGGCGGGCGAACAGGACGCCCAGACCCGAGAAGACCCCCAGGTGGTGAACGGTCAGCGATACGGCGATCACGAACACCATGAAGGAGACGAACCGGCTGGACTCCTCGATCTCCAAGCCCCACACCACCGCGCCCAGCACCGCCAGCAGGGCGACGGCGATGGCCGCCACCTCCAGCGCCGGCGCCCGCCGCGGCCACTCCTCCGGCGCCGCCTCCCCCGCTGGTAACCCGCGTGCGGCGGCGACCAGGGCGCCGGCGCCGGCCAGCGACAGCCACGCCCCCCACGAAACCGACCCGAGGCCACCGCCCTGGTCGGCGATGGCGACGATGTTCACCGCCGCGACGGCGGCGGCGCCGGCGGCGGCGAACAGCGCCGCCCGCCGCCGGCCGGCGACGTCGATGGCGAAGAGCAGGGCACCGGCGGCGAGGAGGAGGCAGAACAGGCGGGCGCCGCCGGGGAACCCGCCAAGGCTCATCTTGCCGGGGAAGCCGGCGAAGGTCGCCCACGGCGAGATGGTGCCAACCACCAGTGCCGCAGCGCCGGCTACGGCCGGCACCGGCGGCCTTTGGAGGGGCAACCTCATGCCCTCGTCGCCACCCGCTCGCCGAGCAACCCGCCCGGGCGGATCACCAGCACCGCGATGAGCACCACGAAGGCCCACACGTCCTTCCACGACGACCCGTGAGGAACGTACTGGGTCGCCATCGCCTCCACGATGCCGAGCAGGAAACCGCCAAGGACGGCGCCGGTGATGTTGCCGATCCCGCCCAGGACAGCGGCGGTGAACGCCTTGAGGCCCGAGATGAACCCGATGCGGAAGTCGATCTGGGCGAAGCGCATGCCCTGCATGACGCCGGCCACCGCCGCCAGGGCGGCGCCGATCACGAAGGTGACGACGATGACCCGGTTGACGTCGATGCCCATCAGCTTGGCGCTCTCGGGATCCTGCGACGTGGCCCGCATTGCCTTGCCCGTCTTCGTCTTCTTCACGAAGACCTGCAGGCCGATCATGAGGGCGACGGCCACCACCACCACGAACACCGACACCCAGGGCACGGTGACGCCGGCGACGTCGAACGTGCCGCTGGAGATCAGCTGGGGGAACGCCTGCTGGCGCTTGCCATCGGGGTAGAAGAGGCGGACCGCTTCCTGGAGGACAATCGACACCCCGATGGCCGTGATGAGAGGCGCCAGCCGCGGCGCGTTGCGCAGTGGCCGGTAGGCCAGGCGCTCCACGAGGACGGCCGTCGCCACGGAGACGATCATGGCGACGAGAAGCACCGTCGGCAGCGCCACCCACACGTTGGACGCCCAGGCCTCGGGCAGCAGGTACCGGTAAGCGGTCAGCCCGCCGAAGGCACCGACCATGAAGATCTCACCGTGGGCGAAGTTGATCAGCTTGATGATCCCATAGACCATCGTGTAGCCGAGGGCGATCAGGCCATAGGTGGCGCCCAGTACCGTCCCGTTGACGAGTTGCTGGACGAACTGTCTCAGCCTTTGAACTCCCCGGTCTTGACGGGCTTGAACTCGAGGTTCTCGACCTTGTACATGGTCAGCGTCTTGGTGACGTTGTCACCGAAACTGTCGAAGGCCACCTTGCCGCTGGCGCCGCCGAAGTCGACCTTGGCCACCCCTTCGAGCACCTTGCGCCGGACGCTGTCGTCGACCGCGGAGGCGGAGCCCAGGGCCGCCGGCAGGGTGTTGATGATGGCGTTGGCGGCGTCGTAGGCCAGGGCGCCGAAGGCGGTGTGGGAGTCCTTGAATCCGGCGGCCTTGTAGTCGGCCAGGAACTGCTTGGCCGAGTCCAGCTGCTCGGGCGGGGCGCCGACCGAGGTGGCGTAGTCCCCGTTGGCCGCCGCGCCGGCGGTCTTGCCGTAGGTGGCGTCGACGATGCCGTCGCCGCCCATGACCGGCACCCGCATGGCCTGGGGACCCTTGGCCTGGTTGGAGATGAGCGAGCCCTCGGGGTACTCGCCCCCGTAGAAGATCAGGTCGGGGTTCAGGGGCTTGATCTTGGAGAGCACGGCCGAGAAGTCCTTGTCGCCCGGGTTGATCGTCTCGGTGGCGACGATCTTGCCGCCTTTCTTCTCGAACTGGCTCCGGAAGGAGTCGGACAGGCCCTGCCCGTAGGCCTTCTTGTCGTGGATGATGGCGACGTTCCTGGCCCTGAGGTCGTCGTAGGCGTAGTCGGCCGCGAACCCGCCCTGGAGGGAGTCGATGGTGGCGGTGCGGAAGTAGTTCTTGTGCGGCCGGACGGGGCTGGTCTTGAAGTTCTGGCCCCGGGTCAGGGTGTCGTTGGTGTTGCCCGGGGAGACCTGGACGATGTTGGCCCGCTCCAGGACCGGCGCCACCTGGAGACCGACGCTGGAGTTGTAGGTGCCGACCACGCCGACGACCGCAGCGTCGGAGGCCAGCTTGGCTGCGGCCTGAGCGCCGACGTCGGGCTTGGCCGCGTCGTCCTCGGCCGCCAGCTCGATGCGCCAGCCGGGCACCTTGTTCCTCTCGTTGGCCTGCCGGATGGCCAGCTCGACGGAGTTCTTGATGCCGGTGCCGGTGGCGGTCAGGTCGCCCGAGAGGGGTGCGATCACACCGATCTTGACCACCTTCGTGCCCTGAGCCGCCCCGCCGGTCTCCTCCTCGTCACCGCCTCCACACGCCGTGGCCAGTAACAGCGGGAGGGCCACGATGGCCGACCACCGCCAGCGACGCTTCGCAGATCCAGACACGCCCACGCTCCTTGTGTGCAGGTTATGTGGCGTCACCTTCTCACGCCCGGGCCGCTACTGCATCGATCCGTTCAGAGCGGTCGAAACGGCTGACCGTCTCGACATGGAAGGTGTGCGGGAATGCGTCGATGAGAGCGACCGACGTCAGCCGGTAGCCGGCCTCCGCGAGCAACACGGTGTCGCGGGCCAGCGACGCCGGATCGCAGCTGACGAGGACGACGCGTGCGGCGCCGGTGGCTGCCACGGCGCCGGCGCCGGGGCGGCCCAACCCCGAGCGTGACGGGTCGGCGACCACCACGTCCGCCGGCCGGGGGCGCCAGTGGCCGACCTCGGAGGCGACGACCTTGGCGTCGAGGCCGGCGAGGTTGACCCGAGCGTCGGCCACCGCCGATGGGTCGCTCTCGACGGCCACCACCTTGGCGGCATGGCGGGCGCCGATGGTGGCGGCGAACAGGCCCACGCCGGCGTAGAGGTCGACAAGAACGCCACCTCGGGCCATACCCTCGCCGATGGCGGCATCGACGGCGGACACCAGGCCGCCGGCAACCACCGGTCCGGACTGGAAGAACGAGCCGGCGGAGACCCGGAAGCGCCGGCCGGCGACGTCCTCGGAGACGTTGGCGGGCCTGCGGTCGCCCTCCTCGAAAACGCCGACGCCCTCGGGCGCCTGCACCCGCGACGCGGCGCGGTCGACGAGGACCAGCCGCTCCCCTGTGGCCACCGACACCCGCAGCAGGACCTCGCCGGCGCCGGGGTAGCGTCCGGCGACGATCAGCTCCTCGAGAAGGGGGTGGGCGGCGAGGCAGGCGTCGGTCTCCACCGCGCCCGCGCCGGCGTGGGGGCGGTGGCCGGCCCGGCCGGCGGGCGACACTGCCAGGCGGGCCGTGGTGCGCAGCGCCGGGCCGGCGAGTGGCGCCGGCACCGGCGCCGGCGGGTCGGCCAGCTTGGCGATCCGGCGCAGGGCGTCGGTGACGATCTCGGCCTTGAGCCGGCGCTGGCCGGCGGCGGAGACGTACTGCCAGGTGCAGCCGCCGCAGCCGGCGGCCAGGGCGGCGCAGGGCGGGATCACCCGGTCGGGGGACGGGTCAAGGATCTCGACGGCGACGGCCCGGGCGAAGTCCTTACGGGAGTCGGTGACCCGCACCCGCACCCGCTCGCCCGGCAACGCCCCCTCGACGAACACCACCCGGCCGCCGGCCTCGCGAGCCAGGGCGGCCCCGCCGGCGGCCATGGCCGTCGGCTCCAGGACCAGCTCTGTCACAGGCCCGCCATCCTTCGGATGGCGCCCAGTGAATGCCTCCTGGACCCGCCTCCCGGGCGGGTCATATGAGGCTCTCGAGCACGCCGGCCACGTCGTCGGGGCTGGGCATGGCCTCGATCTCGCCGGCCAGCCGGCGGGCGGCGCCGGCGAACGCGGACTCGTGCAACAACCGCCCCAGGGCGTCGGCGATGGCATCGGGCGACGCCTCGTCGGGGCCAAGGGTGAGGGCCGCGCCACTGGCTGCGCCCTGGCCGGCGTTGATGAACTGGTCGGCGGCCTGCGGCAGGCACAGCTGGGGGATGCCCAGGCCGAGCGAGGCCAGGAACGTCCCCGAGCCGGCATGGGACGCGACCACCGCGCAGTGGGGCAGCACCGCCGTCTGGGGCACATACCGCTCGACGCGCACATTGGGCGGAACGGCGCCCAGCGCCCCAGGATCGGCGGCCGGGCCGACGGTGACCAGCACATCGACGTCAAGGGCGGCGACGCCCGCCACGGCCGCGGCAAACAACCGCGGTTCGTTGAACACGGTGCCGAAGGTGAGGTACACGAGCGGCCGGTCGCCGGCGACCATCGGCTCACCCAGGTCGCCTTCGATGGCGTCGAAGGGTACGGGCCGCAGCGCCTGCACCTGGGGCACGTGGTCATAGCTGCCGAACCGAATCGACGGCGGGTAGATGTCGAGGTAGAGGTGGTCGTAGGAGCCGGCGTAGGGCCGGGGCTCAAGACCATGCGCTTCCCACAAGGGGGCGACGACCTCGCCGGCCGCAGCCACCCGCCCCGCAGGGAGAAGGGCCCCGAAGGCGTGGGTGGCGTGCGGTACGCCTCGCAGTTGGGCGGCGAGCGGCGCCGCGAGCTCCGACGCGTCGTTGACGATGAGCGCCGGCGGCCATGCGTCGAGGACACCCAGGAGGTCGCCCAGCATCGGCGGCGTGCACACCTCGCCGAAGAACGCCGGGAACATCCGCTCGGGGCGCTGGTCGGGGGGCAGCGCCTGCACGCCGGCCAGGCACCGCTCGAACTCGGCCCCCCGCTCGGCGCCGGCGATGCCGGCCGGGAAGGTCCCGAAGCCGGCGGCCTCGATCCGGCCACAGGCCTCGGGGGCCGCCGCCCACCGGACCTCGTGGCCGCGGGCGGCGAGCGCCTGGGCCAGGGGCATCATCGGGTGCACGTGGCCGAACCCGGGGTTGCAGGTGAAGAGGGCCCTCACGGCTTGCGGGCTCGGCTGGGGGCCACCCGGGGCGGTTCCCCTGGCATCTTCGGGTAGACGGGGGGCCACGGGGCGTCGGGCAGGCCGTTGGCCTGGTCTCGGCGGTGGAGCTCCAGCACCGGCTCCAGCGACTGGGGCTCGGCGTCCATGGCCGACCACGGGTCGCCGGCCGCCGCCACCCGGGCCGGCACCGTGGCCATGGTGAGCGCGTCGATGTCGATGGTCTGCAGCTCCTCCCATCCGAAGGGCGTCGATACCTGGGCACCGGGCCGGGCCCGCACGCACCAGGCGCCGAAGATCGTCTTGTGGGGGGCGTTCTGGTTGAAGTCGACAAACACCCGGCTGCCCCGCTCCTCCTTCCACCACGCGGCGGTGATCAGCTCGGGCCGGCGCCGCTCCAGCTCCCGGCCGACGGCCACCGCCGCGGCCCGCACCTCATAGGACGTCCACCGGGGTTGGAGGCGGACGTACACATGGATGCCTTTGTTGCCCGTGGTCTTGGGCATGGCCAGCACGCCCAGCTCCTCGAACAGCGTGTGCACCTCGACCGCTGCCTCCCGGACCATGGGGAAGGTGACGCCGGGGGTGGGGTCGAGGTCGATGCGCAGCTCATCGGCGTGCTCGAGGTCGGTGGCCCGGGTGGGCCACACATGGAAGCCGAGGCAGGCCAGGTTCACGGCCCAGTAGACGTGGGCCAAGTCGGCCACCACCAGCGCGTCGGACGTCGTGCCGTTCGGCGTGCTGACCACCGCGGTCTGCAGCCACTCCGGGCGAGATTCGGGCACCCGCTTCTGGAAGAACGACTGCTTGCCGGCCCCGTTCGGGAAGCGCTGAAGCAGGACGGGCCGGCCCCCGATGGCCGCCAGCAGCGGGCCGGCGACCGCTTCGTAGTACCGGGCCAGGTCGAGCTTGGTCTCCCCCCGTTCGGCGAAGAACACCTTGTCGGGATGGGTGATCGTGACCTGGTGGCCGGCGGCCTCCAGCACGACGCCGTCGTCGGCCATGGGACCGACGGTACCCCCCTAGCCTGGGCCCATGAAGACCGCCGTGGACGAGATCGCCGAGGGCATCTACCGGATCTGCTCGTACCTACCCGACGCCTCACCGGGCGGGGGCTTCACCTTCAACCAGTTCCTCCTCGACGCCGAGGATCCGTTGCTCTTCCACTGCGGCCCCCGGCTGCTGTTCCCCGAGATCGAGGAGGCGGCGTCGCGCATCATGAACCTCGACCGCATCCGCTGGATCTCCTTCGGCCACTTCGAGTCCGACGAGTGCGGGTCGATGAACCGGTGGCTGGCCGCCGCCCCCGACGCCACCCTGATCGTGGGCCAGGTGACGGCTCAGGTATCGGTGGCCGACCTGGCCAACAAGACGCCCCAGGAGTGGCACGACGACGAAGTGATCGACCTGGGCGGCAAGCGGGTGCGGCGCATCGACACGCCGCACGTGCTCCATGGCTGGGACGCCGGCCTGGTGTTCGAGGAGATCACCGGCACCCTGCTGTGCGGCGACCTGTTCACCCACACCGGCGGCGGCCCCCCGGTCACCGAGGACGACATCGTCGAGCGGGCCTTCGTAGCCGAGGAGCTGTTCAAAGGCCAGACCGCGCTCACGCCCCATACCGCCCCCACCATCCGCAAGCTGGCCTCCCTCGACCCCAGCACCCTGGCCACCATGCACGGCTCCGCCTTCGCCGGCGACTGCCAGGAGGCCCTCCAGGCCCTGGCCGACGGCTACGAGGAGCGCTTACTCAACGCCATGCCGTAGTTTCGCCTTCGCAACCAGAGGTTGCTCGGCGAGTTAGCGGCGCTCGGTCGGCCGGCGGCGGCATGACGCCGCCGGAGGCGGCCCCCACCCCGCTGCCGGCCAGGAAGAACGGTGAAGGGCCGCCGGCTTTGCCGGCGGCCCTTCACGCGATTGCCTCGCCGAGGAAGCTCCGCTTCCGAAGGCGAAACATGTATGTCGCCGGCCCGCAGGAGAACCTGCCAGGGTGGCCCGCCGGCCGGCGACACACTTGGGACCCGCAGCGCTCCCTACTCGAGGGTGCAGCCGCAGGAGTTGATCTCCCGGCTGATGATGCCCTTCCCGGTGTCCATGTGGGTGGTGCAGGGCATGCAGGGGTCGAAGCTGCGGATGGCCCGCAGCACGTCGATGCCCTTGATCTGGTCGTCGGGGACCGACTCCAGGATGGGGGTGTCGACGATGGCCTGCTCGTAGGGGCCGAGGCCGCCGAAGGGGTCAGTGGGCGCCGCGTTCAGGGTGGAGGGGGTGGTGATCTGGTAGTTCACCAGCTTGCCCTTGTCCATGATCATGTGGTGGAGCAGCCAGCCCCGGCCGGCCTCCCAGAAGCCCACGGCGATGCGCTCGTCGCGGGGGATCTTGAAGGGGGTGTGAACCCGGGTGTTGCCCTGGCGCCAGTACTCGAAGGCCTTCAGGAGGCAGTTCATGCCGATGGTGGCGGTGAAGGCCATGGAGTAGGCCCGGGCCCGGTTGCGCTCCAGGGCGCACAGGGTGCGGGGAAGCGGCCAGAACAGCTCGGTCTCGGGCAGGGCGTGGCGGGGGATGAGCATGCGCAGGCCGTCGCCGGTCGGCTCGCAGAAGGGGTTCTCGGTGTAGTCACCGCGAAGGGCGGTGCCCCACAGCTGGCCGTAAGCGCCGGTCTCGATGACCTGGCGGTCCCACCGGGGCGCGGTGTCCCAGGTGTAGCGCTCCTTGAAGTTGGTGCCGGTGGGCTTGGGCAGGGTGGTCTTGTTCCACGGGTGGTACGGCGACAGGGGGTTGCCGAGCGGGTCGGTGCGGTAGCGCTGGGGACCGGTCTTGGTCCAGTCGTCGTAGAAGGAGTGCTCGATGAACTCCTCGAAGCCGATGTTGATGTCGGTGAGGTCGGTGGTCACGAGCTTGCCCTCGATGATCATCGACGGAGTCGCCCACCGCTTGTTGCCCCACGCGTTGCAGTTGGCATAGGTGGCGTCGTAGTACTCCGAGTTGTCCCAGATGCCGGGCTGGGCCAGGTTGGTGGCACGGGCGCCCACCTGCTCATACGCCGGGTTGGCGTCGAGGAAGAAGTCCACCAGATCGTCCCAGATGCGGCAAATGACCTTGCACCAGTCGAGGATCTTGCCGAGCTGGCCGTAGTACTCATTGAACGTCGACGTGGTGACGGTGGTCGACATGCCGCCCGGCACGATGGTGCTCGGGTGCGGGTACTTGCCGAACATGAGCATGCACATGATGCGCCCGACCCGGGTCCACTCCAGGGCCTCGAGGTAGATCTTCCCGGTGAGGGGGTTCAGGGCATCCATGATGTCCTTGATGGTGATGTAGCCGTGAATGTCGCCGTGTGGGGCGAGGGTCTTCTCGGCCCGGGTGACCAGCTCTGGGTTGGTCACCGACACCAGGGCGGTGGAGTAGTCGGGGCCGGCCAGCAGGCCCAGGTGGAGGGGCCGGTCGTAGAACATCTCGGCCACGGCGCCCAGGTTGCGCACCTCCACGCCCAGCGGCGGCGGGCAGATGCCGAAGCCCATCTCGATGGTGAGAGCCGAGCAGGTGGCGTGCACACCACCGCACACCCCGCAGGCCCGGGAGGAGATGTCGATGGCGTCGCGGGGGTCACGGCCTTCGAGGATGACCTCATAACCCCGGAAGAGCATGGCCCGGGAGTGGGCGTCGACGGCCCGACGGTTCTCCAGGTCCAACACGGTGTGGACGGCGAGGGCGCCGGCCACCCGGGTCATGGGGTCGATGTTCCAGTCCCGCAGGCGGGGCGGGGCGGCCAACTGGGCGCCCGGGCCCTCCTTGCGGCGGACATAGCCCTTGGGCTCGGCCATGGTCACTGAATAGGGGTTGGCAACCCCCTCCTTCAGCTTGGCCTTTCCGCCCGCGTCGAACTCAATCGGCAGATTCTTGAAGCACACGCGAGTGCCTCCCCCCGGTCGCCCGAGCGACCGTATCGATACAGCCCCTACCACCGCTTCTGACAGAGAAAAGGCTATCTGTCAGCAACACTGATAGCAATGCTTTCTTGCAAAGAAGTTTTCGAACGTGGTAGAGCCGCCCGTCGATAGCTGCGCTGTACTTTTTTGCGCACGCAATTTCGTACGTGGTACGGGACGTGCTACGACAGGTGGTCGCCGCCCGCCGGGCGGCGGCCACCACCGGATCCCAGACGGGCGAGTAGGGCGGCGCATACGACAGGTCGGCAGCCAGCAGGTCCACGACGGTCATCTCGTTCCACACCGCAAGTGCCAGGGCATCGATGCGCTTGGCCGCTCCATCCCGGCCCACGATCTGCGCCCCCAGGAGGCGGCCGGTCCCCCGCTCCACCACCAGCTTGACGGTGATGGGCTCCGCTCCTGGGTAATAACCGGCGCGCGTGGTCGACTCCGATGTCACCGCATCGACGACGAAGCCGGCGCCCGCCGCCCCCGCCTCGCTCAGACCCGTGGTGGCCACCTCCAAGGGCCCGACCTTGGTGGCTGCGGTACCGATGACGCCGGGGAACGTGGCGTAGCCGCCGCCGAGGTTGATGCCCGCCACCCGGCCCTCCTTGTTGGCGTGAGTGCCGAGGGCGGCGGCGACCGGGGCGCCGGAGACCCGGTGCCGCTTCTCGGCGCAGTCGCCGGCGGCCCACACGGCGGGGTGGGACGTGCGCATACGCCGGTCCACCGCGATGGCTCCGGAGGGCCCGATCTCGACCCCGGCGGCTGCGGCCAGCGCCACGTTGGGCCGCACGCTGAGACCGAGGACGACCACCTGGGCCGGGATGGTGCCCTCGGACGTCACCACCGCCGACACCTCGCCGCCGGCGCCGGTCTCGAAGCCGGCCACCTCCTGGCCCAGGTGCAGCACGGTGCCGAAGTCTCGGAGGGCGCCGGCGACCAGTGCACCCATGTCGGGGTCCAGCCGGGTCAGGGGCTGGGGGGCGACGTCGACGAGGTGGGTCTCGACCCCCAGCGCGCAGAGCGCCTCCGCCATCTCCAGGCCGACGTAGCCGCTCCCCACGATCACCGCCTGGCGGGGCGCGCGGTCGGCGACGAGGGCCCGCAGAGCCAACCCGTCATCGAGGGTCTGCACCCCGAACACGCCGTCGGCCTCGGCCCCTGGCAGCGGCGGGCGGACCGGCACGGCGCCGGTGGCCACCATGAGGTCGTCGAAGGCCTCCTCTCGCTGGTGACCGCTCTCGCAGTGATTGACCAGGATCACGCCCCGGTCGAGGTCGATCTCCAGCACCTGGTGGCGCAGATGCACGTGGATGGACTGCTTCGTGCGGAAGGTCTCCGGCGTTCGGACCACGAGCGACTCGATCTCGTCGACCACGCCGCTCACGAAGTACGGGATGCCGCAGGCCGAGTACGACGAGAAGTTGCCGCGGTCGAAGGCCACGATCTGCAGGTCGTCCGGACCGCACCGGCGCCGGGCCTGAGACGCTGCGCTCATGCCGGCGGCGTCGGCGCCGATCACCAGGAGTCGTCGGGTCAGGAAGTCCATCGTAGGCTGGCGAAATGGGCCTACGAGCCACGTTCGGCTCCCTTGCCCCCGCGGTCCCGGGCGAGCTCTCGAGCGGTGACCTGACGGTGGAGAACGCCGGCGACCAGGCCGTCGACGTGCGCCTGTCGCTTACCGGGGAGGCGGCGGTGTGGGGATGGATCACGCCGGCCACGATGACCCTCGGTGCCGGCGAACAGGCGACGGCCCGTGTCACCCTCAAGCTGCCTCGGGCACCCCACCCTCCTGCCGGCCCGCTCGACATCACCGTGTCGGCGACGGGCGGCGATGGCGCGGCCGAGGCGCGGGGCACGCTGGAGGTGGCCGCCTTCGCCGACGTCTTCGCCACCCTCGAGCCCCGGGACGGAAAGCGCGGCCGCTACCTGCTCAAGGTCTCCAACCGCGGCAACGTCGCCGTCCCCCTGACCATCGAGGGCGACGACGCATCGGTCACCGCGCATCCCGCCCGGGTGGCGCCGGCCCCCGGCGCCACGGCCACGGCCCGGGTGACGGTTCGCCGGCGCACGGGCGCAGCCGCGGGGACCTTCGGGGTGCTCGTGCGACCCGACGGCGGGGGCCGGCCGGTCCGGGCGGAGGGCGCGATCGAGCCCGGCCCTGGCAAGTGGGTCAACGAGCTGGCGCCGGCTCTTCTGGTCCTGGCGGTCGCCGCCGCCGGCTTCGTCGTGCTGCGCAACGCCGGCTCCTCGGACCAGCCGGCGCCCGGCGAGGCATCGACATTCGACCCCGCCTGCCCGGCCCGGGACCACCTCTCCCCCGACGCCAACGGCATTGTCCGCGAAGGCGTGCGGCCGGCGTTCGACTACACCTTCCTCTTCGTCAAGGAGGGTGGCTGCCAGCCCGTGCGGTTCAACCCCTGCCAGCCCGTCCGCTACGCCCTGAACCGCGGCCTGGCGACTGACGCCCACGTCGCCGAGGTGATTGTCACCGGCAACCTCGTCCTCAACCTGGACGCTGTCACCGACACCGACACCCGCGCGCCCGTGCCCCACGGTTTCGGGACGGGTGTCAACTGGGGCAGGATCATCCTGCACGAGCTCGCCCACGTGATCGGCCTCGGCCACGTGGAGAGCAGAACTTCGATCATGAACGAGGCCCTGACCCAGCAGACACTCAGCAGCTCGGAATGGGGCGTCGGCGACCTGATCGGTCTCCGCCAACTGGGCCGGGAGGGCGGCTGCGTCACCGTGCCCCCCGTCCCCCTCCAAGGAGCTCCCCGATGACCCCCACGCCTGTCACCCGCACGCCCGAGTGGAACAACCTCATGCAGAACCGGCGCCAGGTCGGCTGGACCGACCTGCGCAAGCTGTTCGAAGAGGACCCCACCCGCGGTGAGACGATGACCGCCGAGAGCGGCGACCTCTTCCTCGACTACTCCAAGAACATGGTGACGGCCGAGACGGTCCAGCTCCTCGTCGCCCTGGCCGAACGGGTCGGTCTGCGCCGGCGCATCGACGACATGTTCGCCGGCCACCACATCAACGTCACCGAGGACCGACCCGCCCTCCACGTGGCCCTGCGGATGCCCCGGGACGCCGAGCTGACCGTGGACGGCCAGGACGTGGTGGCCGACGTCCACCGGGTTCTGGACGCGATGGCTGCCTTCTCCGACGACGTGCGCTCGGGGGCCTGGACGGGCGCCACCGGGCAGCGGATCCGCAACGTGGTCAACATCGGCATCGGGGGCTCTGACCTCGGCCCGGCCATGGCCCATGAGGCGCTGAAGGACTACTCGGAGCGGTCGATGACGTTCCGGTTCGTATCCAACGTCGACGGCGCCGACCTCTACGAGGCCGTACGGGACCTCGAACCGGCCGAGACCCTCTTCATCGTGGCCTCCAAGACCTTCGGAACGATCGAGACCCTCACCAACGCCCGGTCGGCCCGGAACTGGCTGACCGGGGCGCTGGGCGAGGAGGCGGTGGCCCGCCACTTCGTGGCCGTGTCGACCAATACCGAGAAGGTCACCGAGTTCGGCATCGACCCGGCCAACATGTTCGAGTTCTGGGACTGGGTGGGCGGGCGCTACTCCCTCCCCTCCGCCATCGGCCTCTCCCTCATGGTCGCCATCGGCCCGGCCGCCTTCCGGGAGATGCTGGAGGGTTTCCACACCATGGACGAGCACTTCCGCACCGCCCCTTTCGA
>CAYZMG010000058.1:0-28210 GCA_964479465.1 uncultured Acidimicrobiales bacterium | reverse complement strand
CCAGCTCAGGGTCTTGACCCAGGGGCCGGCGGTCGGGTCGGCGGCGAGGGCACGGGGAACGGCGGGTCGTCGAGCATGAGGCCGGCGTCCAGGAAGGCTTCGTCGACCTCGGAGGGGACCGGCCCGTACCAGTTGTCGGTCTCGAGGCGGGTCGGGATGCGGCCCTCCATGCGCACGTAGTCGTTGGGCTTAGCGTCGGAGGGGAGTTTGTAGCCGACCACCCAGCGCTTCCCGTTGGTCCAGCGGGCCAGGTAGAGATGGGGCGCCCGCCACACGCCGACGGCGAGCTTGCCGGGGCCGTGGGAGGCGACGGCGACGGGGGACGCGGCCTGGACCGTGCCCAGGACCCGCAGGACGGCCGATCCGGGGTCGCCGTTGGCCGGCTCGACGAGCCGGATGGTGCGGTCCTCGACCTCGATGGGGATCTTGCGCTCCTGCCGGAGCTGTTCGACGGCGTCGGCGATGTCGGGTTCCACCTGACCATCCTGCCGCCCTGGCCCGATCTTCACGAAACGCGATGAATCCCGGGGAGTTTCGACGTCTTCACCACGTGTGGACACTCCGAGCTGCCAACCCGTGACCCTCGTCGTAGACTCCCCGCCGATGGCCGTCAGCGCCGACTTCCGGGTCGACGACCTGGAGCAGTACCGCCGGGAGCTCACCGGCTACTGCTACCGGATGCTGGGGTCGGTTTTCGAGGCCGACGATGCGGTCCAGGAGACCATGGTCAGGGCCTGGAAGAACCTCGACACCTTCGAGGGCCGCTCGGCGGTCCGCTCGTGGGTCTACCGGATCGCCACCAACGTCTGCCTCGACATGCTGCGGGGCCGCCAACGGCGGGCCCTGGCCATGGATTTCGGGCCCGCAGGCAAGGCCGACGCTTTCACCGGGGCGAAGCGGGAGGAGAACGCCTGGGTCACGCCCATCCCCGACTCCCGGGTGCTGCCCACCGCCGACGACCCGGCCGATCTGGTCGAGGCCAAGGAGTCGATCCGCCTGGCCTTCGTCACCGCCCTCCAGCACCTCCCAGCCCGCCAGCGGGCGGTTCTCATCCTGTGTGAGGTCCTGCGCTGGCAAGCCGCCGAGGTGGCCGAGCTGCTGGACTCCACGGTGGCGTCGGTCAACAGCGCCCTCCAGCGGGCGCGGGCCACGCTGTCGATCCTGGATACCGGTGAGTCGCAGACCCTCCCCGTCACCGACGAGCAGCGGGCCATGCTCGACCGCTACGTCGATGCCTTTGAGCGCTACGACATCTCCTCGCTCGTCGCCCTGTTGCGCGACGACGTGGTCATGTCCATGCCGCCCTTCGACTTCTGGCTGAGCGGCCCCGACCAGATGGCCGCGTTCTTCGTGGGCCCGGGCCACGAATGCGAGGGCTCCCGGCTGGTGGCCGTCCAGGCCAACGGGATGGCCGCCTTCGCCTCCTACAAGCCCGATCCCGCCGGCGGGCATGCGCCGTGGTCCATCCAGATCCTCGAGATCTCAGGCGACCGGATCGTCGGGCACCACAACTTCCTCGACACCACCCTGTTTGAGGCATTCGGTCTCCCGCCCCGCTTGTAGCGGCGCGGTTTCCTCCGGGCCGGCCTCCCGGGCCGGCCGCCTCACCTGTAAGACCCCCGCCAGGCCGGCGAGCTCCAGGAGCCCGATCAGGTCCGGGCAGGCGTGGCGCAGCCACACGGTGCAGCCCTGCCGGCGGGCCTCGAGCTGGAATCGGGCCAGGGCGTCGACCGCCCCCAGGTCGATCCGCCCCTCCTCGCAGCGCAGGGGCCAGCTCGCCACTTCCGCGCCGTCGTGCAGGAGCACCACCTCGGCGCGGGCGTCGGCTGGGACCATGCAGGTAGGACGTCGGGTGAGCCCGGGACTCATCGCCGTTCATTTGGCGCCTAGAGGCGCGGTCCGGTCTCCAGGCCCACGCCCCGGGCCAGCGGGTTGGTGCTGAGAAGCAGCCGGCCGGTGCGCGTTTCGAAGCGGCGGGCGCCGAGGGCCAGAGGCACGCCGGCGGTTGTGGCGGCGACCCCGAGGCCGACCATGGAGAGGGAGCCGATGGCCGGCGCCACGCCGAGCCATTGGGCGAATGCCGTGATCATGGCTGCGGCGGCCATGATCGACAGCGGTCGGGCGCCCGCGATGCTCGGTCCACCAGCGCTCGACTTCGGCGAGCTGATCGGCAGGGGCGGGACCGGCCCACCACGAACAAGGCGCCGGCGCCCAGATCGGCCCCTATCGCCGTGTGAAGGAACAGGCTGAGGAGCAGAAGCACGACGGCCGGCAGGAACGCCGCCGTCACCGGCACCCGGTATATGGTCGACCGTTCCTTCGTCAGGTCCACTCCCGGCCCAGCTTGAGGCGGGCCGGCGTCAACCCCCGCCGTTAGGGTGACGCCATGGAGTTCGAGACGATCGACGGCGCCCGCGGCGAGCTGCCCGGGGACGACCAGCGTCACTTCCAGGGCGCAGCCCGGTTCCAGCGCTTCGCCAGCCCGTTCGGCGACCGTCCGGCGGTGTTCGCCGTCCACTTCGCGGCCGGCGCCCGCACCCGCCCGCACGTCCACCGTTCCGGGCAGGTGCTCCACATCGCCGCCGGCCGGGGCGTCGTAGCCAATCGTTCGGGGCGCCAGGTCGTCCTCCCCGGCGACGTGATCACGGTGGCGCCCGACGAGTGGCACTGGCACGGCGGCACACCAGACTCCTCCATGACCCACCTCTCCATCCAGGTCACCGAGCCGGGCGACATCGACTGGGACGTCGACGAAGGGGACTGGGCCGAGAATTACTAGGCAAGTGCTGCTGGGGCTCGACATCGGGACGTCGCGCACCAAGGCCGTCCTCCTCGACCCCGGCGGGCGTGAGGCCGGTGCGGCGACGGTGCCTACCCCGTTCGCCACCACGGACGGCCGGGTGGAGATGCCGGTCGACGCGCTCCTGGCCTGCCTCGGCGAGGTGCTGGCCGGCCTCGGTGACCGGCGCCGGCAGGTGGTGGCGGCCGGTGTGGCCGGAATCGCCGAGAGCGGCGCGCCGCTGGATGCCGCCGGCCGGGCGCGGGCGCCGATCATTGCCTGGCACGACGAGCGGGGCGCCGACGCCGTGGCCGTCATGGAGCGGGAGTTCGGGCCGAACCTGGCGCTGCGCACCGGCCAGCCGCCGAATACGAAGATGACCGCAGCCAAGCTGGGTTGGCTGGTCGCCGGCGGGATGCGGGGCATGCACCGCTGGCTCGGCGTCCCCGAGCTCGCGCTCCGGGCCCTCACCGGCGTCGAGGCCACCGAGCACTCCCTGGTGGCCCGCACCGGCTGCTACGACGTCGTGGCCAGCCGGTGGATGCCCGAGGTCGCCGCCGCCCTCGGGTTCAACACCGACGCCTTCGCCCCCGTGCGTGCGGCCGGCTCGGTTATGGGCCGGGTGCCGGCGGAAGGCGCGGCGTGGTCGGGGCTGCCCGAGGGACTGCCGGTCACCATCGCCGGCCACGACCACCTGGCCGGGATGGCCGGCGTCGGTGCCGGCGCCGGCGACGTGGCCAACTCGGTGGGGACGGCCGAGACGGTGGCCGGCCGGACGGCTAGCACTCCCGACATGGCGGCGGCGGTGGCGAACCGGGCCGCGGTGTCGATCTATCCAGGCGGTTCCGAATGGGCCGTCATGGTCAGTGCGGCCCGCGCCGGGCCGATCATCGAGTCGGCGGCGGCCGAGTTGGGCGCGACGCCGGCGGAGCTCGACGCCCTGGCGCAGGCCGGCGACGCCCCCGCCGGCCGCGAGTGGGCCCGCGTGCTCGACGAGCTGACCGCCCGTACCGTCGACGCCTACGACCGGCTCACCGGCGTGCTCGGCCCCCGCCGGCGGATGGTGGTGTTCGGCGGAGGCAGCGTCAGCGTGCCCTGGCTGCGGGCCAAGGCCGCTTCCCTCCCGGTCCCCGTCGTGCGGTCGACGGTGACCTCGGCCGTGGCGCGCGGCGCCGCCATCCACGCCGGCGTGGCCGCCGGTTGGTGGTCGTCGGAGGCCGATGCGCCGGCGCCACGAGCGAACTGGTGACGGATCCGGGGGTCAGGACCCCCGTTTGTGTCACCAGTTCGGATGGGTCAGCCGGCCGCCTGCGCCAGCAGCAGGTCGGCCAGGCGGCCGATGGCCTCGACCGCGGGGGAGTCCGGGCACGCCTCGAAGGGGGAGCGGCCCTCTCGCTCGGCCTGGGTGAGCGCCGGGTCGTTGGGGATGCGGATGGCCGGCGCCAGCCCGGGGTGGTCGGGCTCGTCGCGGAAGCGGTTGGCGACGATGGTCATGCGCCGGTTGCCGACCATGGGGATGAGCCGGCGGGCGGTCATGGCCGAACGCCACGCCGGCCCGACGACGACCACCACGTCGTCGGCGAACTCGTGGTAGTTCTCGAACGGCGTGGTGGGGCCGGCCTCCAGGTCGGCGATCACGTCGCAGGCGGGGTCGGCGAAGCCCATGAGGATCTGGCGGACGGCGGCCACCGACATGCGGGCCTTCTCCTTGTCCACCGCGCCGATCTTGCCCAGCCCCATGAACCGGATCCCGTCGGGGCCCACCGCGGCGAAGCGCTCGACCGCCTCGTCGGGCGTGAGGCCGGCGGCCAGCTGCCAGCCGTAGGGCGCGGCCGGCTGCTCCTCCAGCGCCTCCAGCGGCAGGCCGGCGTCGTCGACGGGGATGCCGAGCCCGAAGGCCAGGCCGGGGCAGGTGTCGAGGTCCACGGCGAGGACCTTGCGGCCCCGGCGGGCGAGGGTGCGGACCAGTGTGGAGGAGAGCACGGTCTTGCCGGCACCGCCCTTGCCGATGAGGGCCAGCCGCAGTCCCAGCCGGCCGCGGGCCTCGGCCACGGCGTCGGGGTCGGCGGCCGCCAGCTCGGCGGCCGCCAGCGAGGCCACCGCCTGTAGCTCGGCGACCTGGTGCTCGAAGGCGGCGGCGACCGGCTCGGGCCGGGGCCGGGACGGGGACGACGGGCCGGCGTAGGCCAGGAAGTGGCGAACCAGGCGCTGCACCTCCAACCAGTCGAGGGGTCCGCGGCTTCTGGCCACGAGCCCCTCGACGATCGCCATGCGGCGATCGAGTGAGTCAATCGCCCATCCGTGGCGAGCGGCGATCTGTTCCGGAGTCGGCGGCGGCATGACCGGCGACTCTAGGACGACGACGCGGCGATCGCAGCCAGCTGGCCGCCCAGCACGGCGAAGGCCTCCCGGTCGCCCTGGTGGCATAGCAGCTGGTTAGGCTGATCGCCTATTCACAACGGTGGAAGGTGGGGACTCAGACATGTCAACTCGAAGCGGGAAGAAGGCCGGGCTCGTGTTCGGTGCACTGGCGATGGTCGCGTCCGGAATGGCCGTGTCCACGACGCCGGCAAATGCCGCGTTTCCGGGCACCAACGGGAAGATCGCATGTTCGAGCAACCGGACCGGCAACTTCGAGGTCTTCCTGTTCGACCCCGACGCCACCGAGTCCGGTGTGACGAACATCACCAACCATCCCGGTAGCGACTCCCGTCCCCGGTGGCGGTCCGACGGCCGCAAGATCGCCTTCGAGAGCAACCGGGCCGGCGGCCAGAACATCTTCATCGCCGACGCCGACGGCAGCAACGTCCAGCAGCTGACCTTCACCAACGACGCCACCAGCCCGGCCTGGCACCCCGACGGCTCGCAGATCGTCTACCAGCGGAACATCCCAGGGGTCTTCTTCGACGTGTACAAGATCAACATCGACGGCACCGGGGCAACGGCTCTCGCCAGCACCCCGGTCGAGGACTCGCTGCCGTTCTGGAACCCCGAGGGCACCCAGATCGCGTACGGCAGCCGGCGCACTGACCCCGCGGCCGACATCCACCTCATGGACTCCTTCGGCGGCAACATCTCAGGACCGCTCGGCGTCGCCGGCGTCGAGGACTCCTGGCCGAACTGGTCACCCGACGGCAGCCAGCTCGTCTTCCACAGCCGCCGCGACGACCCGGCGGGCGAGGAGATCTACCGGATGCCCGCCACCGGTGGTGCGGCCACGCGCCTGACCAACAACACCGGCCCGGTGCAAGGGTCGTTCGACATCTTTCCGGCCTGGTCGCCCGACGGCAACCGCATCGTCTGGAACAGCGGCCGGGCCAACGGCCCCGACGGTTTCGGTGAGATCTACACGATGAACGCGACTGACGGGAGCGGCATCGTGCGCATCACCAACAACGCCGCCACCGACCAGCGCTGCGACTGGCAGCCGGTGTGCACCATCTACGCCGTCCCCGGCGCAGTCACCTTCGGCACCGCCGGCAACGACATCATCTGCGGGACCGAGGGCCCTGACCGCATCGCCGGCCTCGGGGGCGACGACATCATCTACGGCTTCGGCGGCGACGACCAGCTCTCCGGCGGCGAGGGCAACGACCGGCTGTTCGGCGGGCTGGGCAACGACAGCCTCGTCGGCGGCGGTGGCGCCGACTTCCTCTCCGGCGGCCCCGGCGCCGACCGCTTCTCCGCCGACGGCACCGACCGCATCGACCCCGGCGCCCCGGGCGCCACGCCCGACCTGTGCGTCATCAACGGCGCCGCCGCCGCCTGCCCGCCCCGCCTGTCCTAATCCCTCCGAACTGGCTGCACTGACGGTCGTATCCGACCGTCAGTGCAGCCAGAACGGGGAGGGTCAGGGGCGCGCCGCCCACCACGCGTCGAGCCGGCGCTTGGCCTCCTCCTCGCCGAGGGGGCCCTCCTCCAGGCGCAGCTCGTAGAGGAACTTCCAGGCCTGGCCGACATCGCGCCCCGGCGCGATGCCCAGGTGGTCCATGATCTGGTTGCCGTCCAGGTCGGGGCGGATGCGGTCCATCTCCTCCTGCTCGCGCAGGTGGGCGATGCGCTCCTCCAACATGTCCATGCGTCGTGCCAGCTCGGCGGCCCGGCGCTGGTTGCGGGTCGTGCAGTCGCAGCGGGTCAGCTCGTTGAGCTTGTCGAGCAAGGGGCCGGCGTCGGTGGCATAGCGGCGCACGGCGGAGTCGGTCCACAGATCGTCGCCGTAGCCGTGGAAGCGCAGGTGCAGCTCCACCAGGCGGCGGACATCGGCGATCTCGTTCTCGGGGTAGCGCAGGGCCCGCATGCGTTCCTCGGCCATGCGGGCTCCCACCACCTCGTGGTGGTGGAACGTCACGCCGCCCTTGCCGAAGGAGCGGGTCTTGGGCTTGCCGATGTCGTGGAGCAGGGCGGCCAGGCGCAGGATCTTGTCGGGGCCGGTCTTCTCGACCACGGCGATGGTGTGGGCCAGCACGTCCTTGTGGTGGTGGATGGGGTCCTGCTGGAGGGCCAGGGCAGGCAGCTCGGGCAGGAACTCCTCGGCCAGGCCCGTGTTGACCAGGAACCAGAGACCCTCCGCCGGCGACTCGACCACCAGCAGCTTGTCCAGCTCGTCGCGGATGCGCTCGGCCGAGACGATCTCCAGCCGGCCGCGGAGCGACTTCACCGCGTCCACCAGCTCGGTGTCGGGCAGGAAGTGGTAGCCGCTGATGAACCGGGCGGCCCGCAGCATCCGCAGGGGGTCGTCGGTGAAGGACTCGACTGGCGACAGGGGCGTGCGCAGGCGGTAGGCGGCCAGGTCGTCGAGGCCGCCGAAAGGGTCGATCAGCTCGCTGTCGGGCAGCCTGAGCGCCATGGCGTTGACCGTGAAGTCACGCCGGGACAGGTCGGCCTCGACGACGTCGGAGAACTGCACGTCGGGCTTGCGGGAGTCCGTCGTGTAGGCGTCGGCCCGGTGGGTGGTGATCTCGTAGGTCGCGGCGCCCTTCTTGATCCCGATGGTGCCGAAACGCCGGCCCTGGTCCCACACCGCATCGGCCCAGCCCTTCACCACGGCCTCGATGGCGTCGGGCCGGGCATCGGTGGTGAAGTCCAGATCGTCCTTGTCCGAACGGGGCACGCCGAGGATGGCATCGCGCACGCTGCCGCCGACGAGGTAGAGCCGCCAGCCGGCGGTGGCGAACCGCTGGGCCAGGGGTGCGGCTTCCTCAAGGAGGGGTCGGAGGCGTTCGGGGACCATCGACCCCACGCTACCGGTAGCCTCCGCCGGTACGATTGGCCAGAAATGGCAACCGTGGCCGCCGAGGTCCTCCAGTGGGGGTGGGAGCGGGCGAGGGCGGGACCGTGGCGGGGCGACGGCCGTATCGCCTACCTGGCGCCCCTGGCCCCCGCCGGCGCCCCGTCGGTCGACTTCCTGCACCGGTGCCTGGAGACCCTGGCCGCCCGAGGCTTCGAAGAGGTGGTGACCAGCGCCCTGGCGCCGGCCGAGCAGGGCGGCTTCAAGGCCGTGGGCTTCGAGGTCTACGAGCGCCTCCACCTGCTCAGCCACAACCTGGAGGACGTGCCTCGCGCCCCGGACTCGCCCGTTCCCATGCGCCGGGGCAAGAGCGGCGACTGGCCGGCGGTGCTCGACGTCGACGCCGGCTCCTTCGCCCCGTTCTGGCGGCTCGACCACGACGGGCTACGGGAGGCCATCGAGGCCACGCCGGTAAGCCGTTTCCGGGTGGCCTCGCCCCGGCGCGGAGGGCCGGTGCTGGCCTACGCGGTGACCGGGCTCAGCGGCAACCAGGGCTACCTCCAGCGCCTGGCTGTCCACCCCGACCGTCGCCGCGGCGGCCTCGGTCGGGCGCTCGCTATCGACGGCCTGCGGTGGCTGAAGCGCAAGGCGGTGTCGGAGGCTGTCGTGAACACCCAATTGGGCAACGACGCCGCCCTCCGGCTGTACCTCTCCCTCGGGTTCCGGGAGGAGCCGATCCAGCTGGCCGTGCTCCACCGGCGGGTCGGATGAGACGTTTCGCCGCTGTGCTCGTGCTGAGCCTGCTGGTGGCCGCCGGTGCCGGCGCCGCCGGCGCCGGCGCCGCCGGCGCCCAGCCTGCGGGCCGGGGCCGGATGACGTTCGTCGCCCAGACACCGTGGGTGGCCACCGGCGGCCTCTTCCAGGTGCGGGTGCACGTCGACCGGCCGGCCGGCGCGTCCAATCTCGAGTTCGCCCTCACCGTGTTCCCCGCGGTGGCCACCAGGTCGGAGTTCGTTGAGACCCTTGCCGACCGCATGGGCGACACCGCGCACGTCGCCCTCCAACCGGTGGCGCTCGCCGACCTCCGTCCGGAGGCCAACGGCGATGTCGTCCTCACCGTTCCCATCCGCGACCCAAACCAGCCGCGCGACCCGTCCCGAGTGCTCATGCAGCAGCGCGACGGAGTCTACCCGGTACGGGTCGAGGTGCCTGACCGGCTCGCCGGCACCACCGTCGACAAGTTCGTCACCCACCTCCTGCACACGCCCGAGGTCCACGTCACACCCAAGCTCGGCGTGTCGCTGGTGTTCCCTGTGCATGCCCCGCCGGCGTTGCAGCCCGACGGCGAGCACGTGCTGCCGGACGGCGATGTGCTGACAGCGATGGCCCAGGGGGTCGACGCCGTGCGGACCACTCCCTTCACCCTTGCCCCGACCCCCGAGACGGTGGTCGCCCTGGCCGCCAGCAACGAGGCCAAGGCCAAGACGCTCCTGGCGTCGCTACGCGCCGCGGCGGCTGAGCGCACCATGCTGAGCGGCTCCTACGTGCCGGCCAACCTGCCCGCGCTCATGGGCGCCGGCCTCGACGGTGAGGTCGCCAGCCAGCTCAACCGCGGCGCCGCCGCCCTCACCGACCTCCTGAGCGCCCGGCTCGACACCCGGACGTGGCTGGCGGAGGAGGCGCTGGACCCCAAAGTGATCGACACGCTCGCCGGCCGGGGCTTCGACCGCATGTTGACCGCCGAGCCACTGCTGGCGCCCATCCCGGACCAGAAGCTGACCCTCACCCGGCCCTTTGTCCTCCTCGGCCGCTCGACCCGGGTCCAGGCGGCGGCGGCCGACGCCGGCCTGGCCGCCCACTTCGACAGCTCTGCCAACCAGGCGCTGGCCGCCCACCACCTGATTGCCGACCTCGCCGTCATCTACCTGGACCGCCCGGGCGACGACGAGCGCCGGGGCGTCGCCGCCGTCGCCCCTCGCGACTGGCGGCCTACCCGTGCTTTCACCGACGTGGTCCTCGGTGGGCTGGCCTTGTCGCCCATCGTCGAGCCCATCTCCCTCGACACCCTGTTTGCCGCCGTCCCGACGGCACGGGACGACGCCGGCGCCAACCTCACTCGCCGGCCCGCCATCCCGGCCCCCGGCTCCCTCGCCGAGGTGGCCTCCGACCTGGCCGACGCCCGCCGCAACCTGGACTCGCTCGGCTCGGTGCTGGGCTCGGGGAACGCCACCTCCGCAGTCATCGAGGAGCAGCTGCTGGTGGCGGAGTCGTCTGACCTGAAGACCCTTCGCCAGCGTGACGCCTACGTGGCCGGCGCCGACCGCCAGGTCGAGGCCCAGCTCAACGCCATCGAGATGCCGGAGGGCCGCTCGTTCACCCTGACGGCCCGCACCGGCGAGATCCCGGTGACGTTCAAGAACAACACCGGTCATCCGGTCCGGGTGTTGGTGAAGATCGAGAGCGACAAGCTCGACTTCCCCGGGGGCAGTGAGGTCGACCTCGAGCTGACCCGCCTGAACACCACCCAGCGCTTCCCGGTGGTGGCCCGGGCCTCCGGAGCCTTCCCCGTGCGCATCACACTGGTGTCCCCGGACGGCCACCTGGAGGTGGGGCGGGCCCGGATCACGGTACGGTCAACCGCCGCCTCGGGTGCGAGCCTGGTGGTGGCCATGGGTGCGGCTACCTTCCTGGCGGTGTGGTGGGGCCGGAATGCCATGAAAGGTCGCCGAGCGAGAGGATTGGTTCCAGAGGAATGAGCGTCAAGATCGTCACCGACAGCAGCTGTGACTTGCCCGATGGGCTGGTCGGCGAGCTGGGCATCGACGTGGTGCCGCTGAAGATCCGCTTCGGCACCGAGGAGCTGGTCGACCGGGTCGATCTGAGTCCCTCGGAGTTCTGGGCCCGGTGTTCGACCTCGGCCGAGTTGCCGTCGACGGCGGCGCCGGCCCCCGGCGCCTTCGAGGAGGTCTTCCGGGCCGCCGCCGCCGCCGGTCATGAGGGCGTGGTGTGCGTGAACCTGTCGTCGAAGCTGTCCGCCACCGGGGAGTCGTCGCAGGCCGCCGCCCGCGCCGTCGCCGACGTCATCCCGGTCAAGGTGGTCGACTCGCTGTCGGTCACCCTGGGCCTGGGCATGATCGTCGTCGAGTCGGCTCGCCGGGCGTCCGCCGGCGCCGGCCTCGACGACATCGTCGCACTGGCCGAGGACATGGCCCGGCGCACCAAGGTGTTCGGGAGCCTCGACACCCTGGAGTACCTCAAGAAGGGCGGCCGCATCGGCGCGGCCCAGGCCCTGCTGGGGTCCATCCTGTCGATCAAGCCGTGCATCGAGGTGGTCGACGGCAAGGTGGAGCCCGGTCCCAAGCAGCGCACCCGGTCCCGGTCGCTGCAATGGCTGGCCGACCAGGTGGGCGCCCAGAAGGGCGTGGAGAACCTGGCCGTGCTGCACGGGGACGCCCCCGACGTCGACGCTCTCGTCGGCCTGCTGAGCACCCATTTCCCCCGGGAGCAGATCGTCATCGGCCAGCTGGGGGCGGTCGTCGGCGCCCATACCGGGCCCCGCACCATCGGGGTGGCATTCCAGACCGCCTCCGGGGAGGGTACCGTCGGCTAGGTGTCAGATGCCGTACCGCGAGGGGCTGCAGGCGTGGGGGTCGAGCGCGTCCTCGCCGGCCGCTACCGGCTGAGGCGGCTGATCGCCAAGGGCGGGATGGCGGAGGTCTGGGAGGCGGTGGACGACATCCTCGGCCGCCCGGTTGCCGTCAAGATCCTCCACTCCCACCTGGCCGCCGACGAGTCGTTCCGGGAGCGCTTCCGTCGGGAGGCCATCGCCGCCGCCCGCCTGGCCCACCCCAACGTGGTCGCCACCTTCGACACCGGCACCGACGAGGGCGTCACCTTCATCGTGATGGAGCTGGTGAGGGCCCCACCCTTCGCACGATCCTGGACGAGGCGGGGGCGATGGCGCCGGCGCGCACCGTGCACGTGGGCGCCCAGGTGGCCGACGCCCTCCACTACGCCCACCGGGCCGGCGTTGTCCACCGCGATATCAAGCCGGCCAACATCCTCATCTGCGCCGACGGCCGGGTGAAGGTCGCCGACTTCGGGATCGCCAAGGCGGTGGAGGAGTCCGAGCCGGACCGCCCCAGCCCCTCGGAGGCCCTCACCGGCACCGGGTCGATCATCGGCACCGCCCAGTACCTGGCCCCGGAGCAGGTGGACGGGAGGGAGGTCGACGGCCGCACCGACGTGTATGCGCTGGGGGTCGTGCTCTACGAGATGGTGTGCGGACGGCCGCCGTTCACCGGGGACACCGACATGGCCGTCGCCCTCAAGCACATCACCACCAACCCGACGGCGCCGGGAGTGGTCCGCCCCGGCGTGCCCCGGGCGCTGGAGGAGATCGTGCTGCGGGCCATGGCCAAAGCGCCCGAGCACCGGTACCAGTCGGGCGAGCAGCTGCGGTCGGCCCTGCTGTCCATCGACCTCCGGGCCGGCGAGGCCACCGCCGTCGTGTCCGCCCCGCCCCTCCCTCCGCCGGCGGCGAACCGGGTCGACAACACGCCGCCGCGAGGCGTGCCGCCGAGCTTCGCCAAGCAGGAGCGGAAGTGGGCGGTGCCGGCGCTGGCCCTCGCCTCCGTCGTCGTGACCCTGGCCATCGTGGGGGTCCTCTTCGTCCGCTCCGACACCGGCCAGCGCCTGATCGACGACGCCACCACCGCCGAGGAGCCGAGGGTCGTCCTCAAGCCCACGCCGCTGGCCTTTGACCCAGCACCCGGAGACGGCGCGGAGCACGACGGGGAGCTTCCGTTCCTGGTCGACGGCGACGTCTCGACCGAGTGGCAGACGGAGAACTACAACAGCAACCGCTTCGGCGGGCTGAAGCCGGGCGTCGGGATCGTGCTCCAGCTCGATAGGCAGCACCAGCTCAAGAATCTCAAGGTCACCTCGTCGAGCAGCGGGTGGGCGGCCGAGGTGCTCGTTGCCGACGCGGTTCCCTCCACTCGTGCCGGGTGGGGGACCCCGGTCGCCACCAAGCGGGGCATCGACCGGGGCACCACGACCTTCGATCTCGGGGAGCGCACCGGGACGGCGGTGCTGCTGTGGATCACGGATTTGGGCCAGGGAAAGTCGGTGGTCAGCATCAGTGAGCTCCTCCTCTCATAACCTCCCGGGATCGAACGCGACGACACAGAGCTGGTGCAGGCGTCCCAGGACGGCGACCGGGCCGCCCTCGACACCCTGCTGCGCCGGCACTACGACCGGCTCTACGCCCTGTGCCGGCGCATGACCGGTGACGACGCCGACGCCGCGGATGCGTGCCAGGAGGCTCTCATGGCCATCGTGCGGGGGGTGCCCGGCTTCGACGGGCGCTCGGCGTTCGGCACGTGGGCATACCGGGTGACCACGAACGCCTGCCTCGACGAGCTGCGCCGGCGCCGGCGGCGGCCCGAGCCCGGCCTGCCCGAGGGCTCGGCCGAGGTGCCGGCGCCGGTCGACGCGGTCGAGGGGCTGACCACCCGGCTCGACCTGGACCAGGCGCTGCAGTCGCTACCCGCCGACTACCGGGCCGCAGTGGTGCTGCGCGACGTCTGCGGGCTGTCCTACGACGAGATCGCCCAGACCCTCCACGTCCCGGCGGGCACCGTGCGCTCTCGCATCGCCCGGGGTAGGACCGCATTGCTGCCCCATATGGCCCCGGGCCGGAACCCGGGACCGTCCTCCGATCGTCCAACCAGTACATGACCACCGAGCACGCCGATTTCGAGGCCCTGAGCGCCTTCGTCGATGGGGAGGCCCCCGAGTGGGCCGACCACGTCGCCGGCTGCCCCCGCTGCCGGGCCACGGCGGCCGACCTGCGGGCGCTTTCCGCCCGGGTGGCGGCGCCGGCCGACTCCCCGCCGGCGGCGCAGCGGGAGGCGGCCATCGCCGCTGCCCTCGGCGCCGCTGCGTTCGGCGAGGGGGTCGGCGCCGCCGCCACGCCGTCGCTCGCCCCGGCGGCTGCGGCCCGCCACGAGGCCCAACGGGCGCGGTTCGAGCGGCCCGCACCGCGGTCCTGGGCCATGCCGGCGATCGCGGCGGTCGTCCTGGCCTGTCTTGGCTTCGCCGGCGTGATCCTGTCGAGCACGCGCTCGACCGACCACGAGACCACGGTCGCCGGGCCGGCGCTGGACACCAAGGCGGAGAGTGCGGTGCCTGGGGCGCCGAGCGCCCCCGTCGGCGACCTGGGCGACGTGCCCGATGTCGCCACCCTTCGGGCCCGGGCCCTGGCGGTCGGCGCCGCCTCCTCCGCCGGGGCGACCGTGTCGAGATCCAACTCCGGTGCTGCCAGCGACGCCCAATCCAGCACGACCAACTCTGGCAACACTGGCGCAGCCATTACGTCGGGCGCCGCCGGCGGCGCGGGCGGCGCCGGCGGAGCGGCGCCGAACTCCAGCGCAGGGGCGTTCATCGCCCCCAACGCGGCCGGCACCCGCCCCTGCGAGGAGCGGGCCCGGGACCGTGAGCCCGGCCTCGGCCCGGTGACCTACTTCGCCACCGCCCGCCTGGGTGGCGTGCCGGCCTACGTCCTCGGCTTCGCCACGCCGTCCGGCCAGCTCACTCTGCTGATGCTGGCGCAGAACGGCTGTGCGGAGCTCCTGCGGTCGGCCGGGCCCTGATCGCGCCGGCGCCGGCGGCCAGCGCCACCGCGGCCCATCCCTTCCAGCCCACCGTGCCCAGCCGGTGACCGGTGGCGATCCAGCCGGCCCACAACATGGCGCCGGTGGCCATGCCCGCGGAGGCCGCGGCCCGGAGCCGGCTGCCCCCCCTGGCCACGCTCACCACCGCCTCGGCCACGAACAGCCCGACCAGCAGCCCGGAGCCCATCACCGCCCAGCCGTCGAAGTCGTACTCGCCCAGAACGGCGCCGGCGACGACGGCGACGGCGAGGCCGGCCAGGAGGGCTAAGGGAGGGCGCACGGTGCCGAGGGTAGGCTCCCGCCATGGCTCAGGAGGACGCTGACTGGACCAAGGACCTGCTGGACCGCCTCGATCACTACATCGACGTGGTCCGCAGCAACACCACCGACCGCCTGGTCAAGGTGGCCCGGGTGCTGGTGTTCGGTGTGATCGCCCTCATCTTGGGCTCCATGGCGGGAATCATCGCCCTGATCACGCTCATCCGGGTCCTCGACATCGTGCTGCCCCGAGAGGTGTGGCTTGCGTACATCGTCTTGGGGGCAATATTCCTGATAGCCGGGCTGTTTGCCTGGTCGAAGAAGACGGCGCCCGCCGCGAAGACAGGAGAGGTGTGAGCGACAGTTCGACGAGCGAGACCCGCGATGTCATCATCATCGGGTCCGGCCCCGCCGGGCTGACCGCGGCCATCTACACGGCTCGGGCCAACCTCCGGCCCCTCGTTTTCGAGGGCGCTCTGTCCTCCACCGGCGACCAGCCGGGCGGCCAGCTCATGCTGACCACCGAGGTGGAGAACTACCCGGGCTTCATCGACGGCATCCAGGGCCCCGAGCTGATGGGCAACATGCGGGCCCAGGCTGCCCGCTTCGGCGCCGAGTTCGTCACCGACAAGGTCGACAAGGTGGACCTCTCCAGCCGCCCAGGGCGGGTGTGGGTGGGCGACGCCGAATACCGGGGCCGCGCCGTGATCGTGGCCACCGGGGCCAAGGCCAAGATGCTCGGCCTCGAGCACGAGCGCCGGCTGATCGGCCACGGCGTGTCCACGTGCGCCACCTGCGACGGCTTCTTCTTCAAGGGCCAGACGATCGCAGTCGTCGGCGGCGGCGACTCGGCTCTGGAGGAGGCCACCTTCCTCACCAAGTTCGCCGAGAAGGTCTTCATCATCCACCGCCGGGACACACTCCGGGGGTCGAAGATCATGCAGGAGCGGGCCTTCAAGAACGAGAAGATCGAGTTCGTCTGGGACTCACTGCCGGTGGCGCTCCACGGCGAGGAGCGCCTCACGGGCGCCACCATCAAGAACGTCAAGACCGGTGAGCTGTCCGAGCTGGACATCACCGGCCTGTTCGTCGCCATCGGCCACCACCCCAACACCAACCTGTTCGTGGGCCAGCTGGCCATGGACGACGCGTCGTACCTGCTGACTCACCGGGGTACCCACCTCAACGTTGATGGCGTCTTCGCCGCCGGCGACGTGCAGGACCGCACCTACCGGCAGGCCATCACCGCCGCCGGCTCGGGCTGCATGGCGGCCATCGACGCCGAGCGCTGGTTGGAGAGCCAGCCTCATGAATCCGAGATCGTCGAGACCCCGACGGATTGGTGACGTCGGAGGTCAGGAATGCCGCCGGCCCGTCCGGCGTTCAACAGTTCGCACACGAGGAGGCACGAGGCTGATGGCAGGCAATCTTCTGGAGCTCACCAACGAGACCTTCGACGAGGAGGTGGGCGCGTCCGAGGTGCCCCTGATCGTCGACTTCTGGGCCGAGTGGTGTGGCCCCTGCCGCATGGTGGCCCCTGTCCTCGAGCAGATCGTGGCCGAGAACGCCGGCAAGATCCGCCTGGCCAAGCTCAACGTCGACGATGCCCCGGCGATCGCTCAGCGGTTCAGCATCATGAGCATCCCCACGATCATGGTCTTCAAGGACGGCGTCATGAAGAAGAAGATCGTGGGCGCCAAGGGCAAGGGCCAGCTGCTGGAGGACTTCGCCGAGTTCCTGTAAGACCGCTCTTGGCGGCGTTTGGGCATTTTTGCGCCTCCGGGGGCGAAAAATGCACAGGTGCTAGGGGCAGCCGGGCCCGGTCGGCCGGTCGCGGACCGTCGGGTCGACGACCTCGATGTGGACGTGCGGCCACGCCGGCTCCGCGGTTCGGATCTCATCGACCTGTGACTCGAACGGGAGCTGGGTGGCCCGGGGGGCCAACACCGTCTCGCCAGCGACCACCCGGTTACCGGCGCGCACGGTGACACCGTCGATGTGGAGGATCTTGACCTCCCAGCCAGGGCGGTCGTCGGGCTCGATGACCACGTAGTCGTCGGAGTGCTTGCAGTAGAGGACGTAGGTGCCGGCCCGCTTGACTCTGCCGGTCACCGGGGAGCGGATCTCGGTGTCCGGGTCGACCACGATGTCGGCGGCGCCGGCCGCACCCGTGTCACGCTCCCGGTCCTCCAGCGTCGTCGCCAGAGCAGCGGTCGGCAGGGCGGTGAGCTGGCGGGCGCCGTCGTGGTTGGACTGGTGGAACGCCACCCGCTCCACTAAGGCCGCCGGATGGGTCAGGGTGAGGGGGCCGGCGGTGGCGAACGGCCGCCACGCCGTCTCGGTGACGGCCCGGGGTGGAGGGGTCGTGGTGGTCGTCGCCGGAGGGCCGGCGCTCGACCGGACGGCCTCAGCCGTCCCGCACGCCGCCGTCGCCAGCAGGAGGGCCCCCGCGAACAGGCGGCGGGTGGTCCGGGGCCGGCGCATGGCCGTCCACGGTACCGGCGCCGACTTTCCTGCGGATGTCGTAGCGGAGAATCAGGAAGGGAAATCCGAAGAGCCAGAACGCGTGCTCGGCCCGCAACTCGCCCTCGGTCACCTGCACGTGCAGCTCCTCGGCGAAGCCGGCGACCGCCAGGGCGGTCATGTCCCGGGTCACGGGGTCGATGGAGGCCAGGTAGTGGCCGGGATGCGGTAGGTCGCTCTTCGAGGTGAGGGTCAGCCCGCCGCCCGGGCGCCCTTTGGGCAGCAGCGTGGCCGTGAACGTGGCCTGGGGGAGCGGGAATCCGACGCTGACATAACCCCGTCCCTCGTGTCGGTAGGTCGTGTAGATGCCGACGTAGATGGGGGCGTCGGTCGCGGCGAAGGACCGGATCCAGCCTCGGATGTCGGCCACTCCGTCGCCGTCGCGGTCGATGGTGTCGATCCGGCTGTGGATGCCGCGGAGCGCCTCCCGCTGGTTCATCGGGACATTCGCCTGCCCGAGGGGCCTTGCCACGACCGTGCGATACAGCAGGTATCCGGGCCGGACCCACCAGCGCCACTCGGGGACGATGTCGAGGCGAAACCGGGTGGTGTGCTCGTAGAACTCCCGGACGTCGGGGTCGACGGTGGAAGGGTCGAGGTCGGGACCGGCCAGTTCGTCGAGAGAAGCCACGATGCCGGCGTCGGCTGCGTCGCGCTCGTAGTCGCCCTCGAGGACTTCGGCCAAAGCCCGCACGTAGTCGGTGCCGACGTAGCGGGTGCGCGACTCCAGCGGGACGATGAACGGCAGATCCTCAGCCGCGGCGCGCTCGCGCAGGAGCGAAACCTGGGCGTCGCGGAAGAGGGCGGCGGAGGCGATCCGGTAGGCGACGACCGTGGCGGTGGCGACGACGGGCGCCGGCATCCGGTGGTCGACCAGGGAGAGTGCCCGGCCGACGGCGGCGCCGAAGAGGGGGCCGAAAGCCACCTTCTGGGGACGGAACCCCATGAGCCCGCACAGGGCGCCGAAGCCGGCGGCGACAGGCACCGGGCCGCTCCTGGACAGCTTTCCCACCGTCCAGCCGGCGGGGGCGGCCATGGCGCCACTGGTGAGGATGCGGCTCCACAGCGCCGGGATCTCGTCGGGGCGCTGGCGCCGGCGGGCGGCGGCCTCGGCACTGGCGAGCACGGCGGCCCCACTGAGAGCGCCGAGAAGCCGGTCTCGGGGCCGGCGGTGGGCGGTCAGGGACAGGCCACACAAGGCGCCGATCACCCCGGCAAAGGCCAGGCCTGAGTGACGCCCGTCTATTCGTTCTATCGGGGCCGGCATGCCACCGTCACTATCGCAGACAGCAACGGTGGCGGCGCGGCCTCAATTCGCTTGGTCCTAGTAGGTCCTGCGGCGACCGAATCCGGCGAACGCGCTGGCGATGACCAGGGCGGCGGCGATGATCAGCATCCACCACAAGGCGCTCGCGGCCAAGCCGACGCCGCCGAACAGCAGAGCGAGCACAAGTAGCAACACGACGATTCCCATGAGATCTCCCTTTCTGAGAGGGCTTGACGGACCTATAGAACCTGTTCCGAACCTCCCGTTTCTCCAAACCCTTTCGGCCATTAGCGCGGGTGTTTGCCGGCCGCATTTACTGGGAACGAACGGGATCTCAGCCCTAGACCTTCTTACCGAAGACGAGGAGTCGCCGTGTACATCGGATTGGGAACGCTCATCCTGATCATCATCCTGGTTCTGCTGCTCACCTAAGCCCCCCCCCGAGTGAAAGGCGGCGAAAAGCCGTGGACGTCGAAGTCAGGTTCTTCTTCTACCTCGGAGCAGTGATCTGCTTCGTGCTGGCTGCCCTCGGCGAAGGCTGGCGCTATGGAGGCAGGGGCCGGCGGGGCCTACCGGCACGACTGGCACTCGTGCCCTTCGGGCTCGCCCTCTGGCTGTTACCCTCCCTGTGGGACGCCGGCGTAGCAGCATTCTGATCGGCTCGGAAGCGGAGCTTCCTCGCCGAGGCAATCGCGCTCAGGGCGACCGGCAAAGCCGGCCGCCCTTCGCCGTTCTTCTCTGGCCGGCAGCCGGCAGGGCCGCCTGCGGCGGCGTCGGCGGCCGCCGGCGCAGGGAACCCTGCGGTTAGAAGTCTCCGCCGCCGCCGAAGTCGCCGCCGCCGAAGTCGCCGCCTCCGAAGTCTCCTCCGCCGCCCCAGTCCCCGCCGCCGGAGTCGCCGCCGCCCTCGTTCTGGCCGCCGCCGTAGTAGCCGCCGCCCCATCCCCCGCCCCAGCCGCCGCCGAGCATGGAGCCGATCATGAGGCCGGTGAGCACGCCGGTCCCGCCGCCGAACCAGCCCCCTCCGCCGTACCAGCCGCCGCCGTAGCCGGCGTAGACGGGCTGGCGCTGGTCATCCAACTCGATGGGCGGCTCGCCGTGGCGACCGGGTTGGGTCAGGCTCGGGGGCGGGGGTGGGGGCTCGCGCCCGTCGACGACGGCACGAGAGCGGGCCATGGCGTAGCGCCCCTCGTCGATGACCCGCTCGACGCGCACGAGGTCGATGCGGTCGTCGGCGTAGTCCAAGGCCGCCTTGGCCGACTGATAACGGGTGACGCCGGCGTCGTAGTCGGGGCGGGCGTCAGGGTGGAGGGTGACGTCGGGCTCGAGTTCCATCACGTCGTGCCCCAGCACGGACAGCTCGGCCTGGAGGAGCTGGCGGTCGGCGGCATACTGCCTGGCCTCTTCGGCGCGGCGGGCCTTGGACTTGCTCCTCGACCAGATGAAGAACCCGCCACCGGCGATAAGAAGGAGCAGGAGCAGTACCCCGCCACTGCCGGAACCGCCACCGCTACCCGAGCTATCGGACCCGCTCCCGCCCGAGCCGCTTGCCCTGGCGTCCGTCTGGTTCACGCGGCCGATGAAGTCTTCGATTGCCGCCGGCCCAGAGGCGTTTCGGGTGGCAGCGCTGGCTAGCGACTGAGCTTCGCCGGGCGGAAGGAGGGTGCTCGCAGCGTAGAACCTGTCCCCGACGAGGACCGCGTAGGTGCCGTCCCGGCGGACCATGTTGCCGAGCGCAGTGGGGAGCGCACCTGGGTCACCGTTCGTCTCGCCTGCGGCAGCGGCGGGGAGTACGGCGACGAAGATCGGGCTCTTGGCGTCACGCACCAGTGCTCGCAGGCGATCGCGGTCGATCGTTGCCGCCTGTTCAGCGGCGCTGTCGACGTATACGGCGACATCGTTCCGCAGCGCTGAGGCTGCGGCATCGAGTGAAGTGACCTGCGCCGTCGCCGGGCTGGCCGGAGCGAGGAGCATGAGGGCGAGGAGAAGCAGAAGCCGGCGCACGCACCCTGTTTACCCCCCGTCCGGTTCCTACATGTGGCGCTGGCCCAGCCAGGGGTCGGGCTTGATGACCTGGAGGGCCGGCGCGGTGACCACCGTGGTCAGCACGGCCATGATCACCAGCAGGGTGAACAGCGGCCCCTCGAGCACCCCGAGGTCCCGGCCGATGTTGAGCACGACCAGCTCGGTGAGGCCCCGGGTGTTCATCAGAACCCCGAGCGCCAACGATTCCCGGGCCGCGAGGCCCTGGATGCGGGCCCCGGCGCCGGCCCCGATCAGCTTGCCGGCGCAGGCGACGACCAGGATCAGGGTCAGGTGCCACAACCCCTCCATGCCCACCCCACCGACGTCCACGTTGAGGCCTGTGGTGACGAAGAAGACGGGCAGGAGGATGGCGGCCACCGATCGGAGCCGGTCACCGACGGCGTCGGCCAGCGGGCCCCGGGGGAAGACGGCCCCGAGGATGAAGGGGCCGAAGATCTCGTGGATGCCGATGGTGGAGGTGACGAAGGCGGCGGCCAGGAGGCCGGCGACGACAAGGGTCAGCTCGCTGGTACCCATCGACCGGTCCCGGTAGCGGGCCAGCGCCGGCCGGACGGCGAGCACCATCAGCACCACGAACCCGACGCTCAACACGAGGATGTAGGGGAGGGTCCACGCTCCGGTGGCGGCCACCATGGCCACGACGACGGCCAGCGTCGCCCAGGTGAGCACGTCGTCGCCGGCCGCGGACGCCATGGTCAGCACACCCAGCGGGGTGTCGTAGAGCTTGCGCTCCTGGAGGATGCGGGCCAGCACCGGGAAGGCGGTGGTCGACATTGCGGCGCCGATGAAGAGGGCGAAGGGTAGGAAGTCGCCTGCGCCGTGGGTGGGGTGGAGGGTCGAGGCCAGCACCACGCCCAGTCCGAAGGGCACCGCGGTGCCCAGGAGCGCCACCGCGCCCGAGATCCGCCGGCGCTGCTTCCCGCCCAGGTGGGCGATATCCATCTCGAGGCCGACGAGGAACATGAAGACGGCCAGGCCGAGGCTGGCGAGGATCTGCAGCAGCGGTCGGGTCTCCAGCGGGAAGAGGCCGTTCGACCAGCTCCCGAGCAGGCTCGGTCCCAGGGCGATTCCGGCGACCACCTCCCCGATGACGGGCGGCTGGTGGATGCGCCGGAACAGGGCTCCGGCGGCCCGCGCCACCACGATGACCACCGCCACGCCCAGCAGGGTGAGGGCGTAGGTATCGTGACGGAGGTAGACGAAGGCGCTCAGGGGGCGTCGAGCGGCTCCTCAGCCGCAGGGATCTTGTTCCGGCTCCGCCGGGAGAGGACGAACAGAGTGACGCCGGCGCCGCCGAGCAGGAGGCCGAAGCCGGCGAGGAGGATGTTGGCCACCGGCAACGAGGAGTTGTCGTCGAGTGGCACCTGGGTGGTGAAGATGTCCTGCTTGCCCCCGTCGATGCTGCCGTTGCGGGTGTCGGTCCACGAGGCGATGACCCCGCCGGCCAGCGACGCCACCGCGGTGCGGCTGCCGAAATCGGCCTCCTGCGCGTGCGGCGACCCCTCCGGCCCGATCCTGCGGTTCGACGCTTCGTCGCTCAATCGGAAGACCTTGGAGAACGTCTTGCCCGAGTTGGACGACGACGACAGAAGGACGTCGGCATTCGAGCCCTGGCGGTCGATCGTCCGGTCGTAGTAGACGACGTCGACCCGTCCCCCGGGCGCCACGCCGACCGAGGGCATGTCCTGGGGAACGCCGTCGCCCGCTGTCCCCCGGTTGACCTGCATCGGCGCGCTCCAGGTCTTGCCGTCGTCGGTGGAGCGACGGAGGAGGATGTCGGAGTCGCCGGCCCGGCTGTCGGCCCAGACGGCGTAGAGGTCGCCGTTCGACGCGATGGCGAAGCCGGGGGGGACCGGCAGGTAGACCAGGAAGCGGCCCGTCGGGACGATCTCGGCGTCGACCACCCGGCCCGGCTCCCAGGCCCGGCCCCGGTCGCCCGAGCGGGTGAACACCAGGCTGAACGTGCCGTCGTAGCTGCCGGGCAGGTTCTCCCAGTCCCACCGGTCGTCGCCGTAGTCGAAGTAGAGGACGGCGGGGTTGCCGTCGGCGTCGACGGCCAGCGCCGGCGCCCCGACGCGCGCCCGGCCGGTGTCGCTCGCCTGGACCGGCGGTGACCAGGTGCGGCCCCCGTCCTCGGAGCGGCTCACCATGATCGGGAGGCCGGTCTGGGCGAAGCAGAGGAGGCACGTGGTGGCTTCCAGGTTGGACTGGAGCCACGCCGCGTACAGCCGCCCGCTCCGGGGGGCGACGGCCAGGGTCGTCTGGTAGGTGTGGGGGCCGGCGATCTTCACCGGCTCCTCGAAGCTCAGCCCGCCGTCGCCGGAGCGGGCGACCCAGTAGGAGTCCGGGTCGTTGCCCGACCCGCTCAGGATGACGTAGGAGACGTAAAGGACGCCCCTGCCGTCGTAGGCGGCCGAGGGGGCGAAGAGCTTGCCCGAGGTGCCGGGCGGGAGCGTGAGGGCGACGTCGGTCCAGATCGTCCCCCCGTCGTTGGTGACGTGGACGCCGGCGGAGTAGTCGGGCCGGTCGACGCGGTCGACAATCACCATGTTGGTCCGCTGCAGGGGATTGATGGCCAGGGCCGGCGAGTTCCTGGCGATCACCGGGTTGGGGTCGGCGGTGACGAGGATGTCCTCTCCTGGTGACGGGAGCAGCTCCTGGGAATTCGGCGATTCGCCCCCGCCGCACGCAGCCAGAAACAGCGCCAGCGCTGCGGCCGCGGCCCTCGTGCTCGATCTGCGCCTGTTCATGCGCCCCGGACGCTACCGGCGGATGGGTTCGGGCGACGGTCTGCCGGCGTAGGGACCGCCCCGGTGACTACAACGGCGCCCGCGCTGGTAGAGCTTGTCCATGACCGCTGTGTCCACCGTCGAGCCCGACGCCCTGCTCCTCGAGCTGATTGCCACGCCCGAGGGCCGGGCGGACCCCTATCCCCGCTACGCCGCCCTCCGGGAGCGGGCGCCGGTGCACCGCAGCGCCTTCGGCATCTGGACCCTGACGAACTACGACGACTGCCAGCTGCTGCTCCGCCACCCCGGCGTGGGCAAGGACTTCTCCTCGGCCATGAACTCCCTGGGGCTGACCGACGCCGACCGGGAGGCCCAGGACCGGTTCCGCAACGACCGCTCCAACATGCTGGTCACCGACCCGCCCGACCACACCCGGCTGCGGGGGCTGGTCACCCGGGCCTTCACGCCTCGGACGGTGGAGAAGCTGCGGCCCCGCATCGTCGCCCTGGTCGACGAGCTCCTCGACACGTTCGACTCGGGTGAGGTGGAGGTCATGGACGCCCTCGCCTTCCCGCTCCCGGTCACCGTGATCGGAGACATGCTGGGCGTGCCGGCCGAGGACCGCCCCCTCCTCCGCCCGCTGGTCCGGTCGGTGACCGCCATCCTGGAGCTGGCCGTGAGCCCGGAGGCGCTGGCCGAGGCGGCCGACGCCGACGCCAAGCTCGGCGCCTACTTCGCCGACCTCGTCGCCGACCGCCGCGCCCACCCCCGTGACGACCTGCTCACCAAGCTCATCGAGGCCGAGGACCAGGGAGACCAGCTCACCGAGGGTGAGCTGATCTCCACGGTGATCCTGCTCTTTGCCGCCGGGTTCGAGACCACCACCCACCTCGTCGGCAACGGGCTCCTCGCCCTGCTGCGCAACCCCGGCGAGCTGGCCCGCCTGCGGGCCGACCGGTCCCTGGTCCGGAGCGGGGTCGAGGAGTTGCTGCGCTACGACAGCCCGGTCCAGATCGCGGCCCGCACCACCTACGAGGAGCTCCAGGTCGGCGGCCAGACCATCCCCTCGGGGAACCTCGTGCTCGCCATGCTCGGCGCCGCCAACCGCGACCCGGCCCGATTCACCGATCCCGAGGGCCTCGACGTCGGGCGGGACGAAGGGGCGCCGATGAGCTTCGGCGGGGGCATCCACTTCTGCCTGGGCGCGGCGCTGGCCCGCCTCGAGGGCCAGATCGTGCTCGACCGCCTGCTCGACCGGTTCGGGACCATGGACCTGGTCGGAGGCCCGCCGACGGTGCGCGACAGCCTGACCCTGCGCGGGCTGGTCGATCTGCGGGTACGCTTCGCGTCCTGAGGGCGCCGGGGGGGCGTTCTGTTCAAGTAGGCGATGGAAATGGACGACTCTTTTGCTATGGGCCGCATTCCCATGGACCGTCCTCAAGGCGGCGGGGCGCGGGCCCGACCACGTTGGACAGAGCCATGAACCCGGCGGTCGTGGCCTGGGGCCTGACGTGGATCACCCTGGCTTTCGTGGTGTTCTGTGCCGACTCCGTCGGTGAGGAGGAGCGCCCCGCCGCCGAGCGCGCCGCCCGGGCCGTCCTGTGGATGGTCACCCTCACCCGGTGGTTCACGCATCGGAACGTGACCAAACTGGGCCGGTTCGGGGCCGTGGTCTGGTTCCTGGTGACCACCGGGTGGCTCCTGAGCCTGGAGTACGACCGGGCCGCAGCCCATTTCTTCCTTCTGGCCGAGGTCACCATGGCCTTTGTCGTGTGGTGTGTCGACGCCCTGTCCGCCGACCTGCAGAACAAGCGCTTCCGTCGCATCCTGCGCAGCGTGTTCTGGGTTGGTCCGGTGGCCCGCTACCTCAGTGACAGGGACAGCGTCGCCCTCATCACCGCCAGTGTCACCGTCTGGGGCCTCCTGACCACCGGCTGGCTCCTGGGCCTGATGCACGACCGGGTCGCCCTGCCGATCGCGTCACTCTGATGAGCCTGCTCGACACCTTCCGGGAGCACCGGCCGTTCCCCGGGCAGGACCCTTGGATCGTCCCCCACGAGGGGTCGCTCCTGCTCGTTTCCTCCGCCGGCGGCAATCGCCGGCTGGTCGTCCGGCGCTTCCACGACCTCGACCACATGGAGCGCAACTCCGAGACGGTCATCTGGACCCCCAGGGGCGCCGGCCCCGGCCGCCAGCTCTGGGCCCCGGAGCTCCACCACGTCGAGGGCCGGTGGTACGTGTACTTCGCCGCCAGCGACGGCAAGATGGCCAACCACCGCAGCTACGCCCTGGTGGCCGACGACCCCCTGGGCCCGTATGAGTACCTGGGCCCGGTCTGCGACCCCGCCCACGACGTCTGGTCCATCGACCTGACCGTCTTCACCCACGAAGGCCGCCTGTACGCGGTGTGGTCGGGGTGGGAGAACGCGGACGACGGGTTCCCCCAGAACCTTTACATCGCCCCGATGTCGGACCCGTGGACCATCAGCGGGGAGCGCCGGCGCCTCTCCACGCCGGAGCACGACTGGGAGCAGAGCGTGGCCCCCGTCAACGAGGGCCCCGAGGTCGTCCGCCATCCGGAGACCGGCCGCCTGTTCCTTCTCTACTCGGCCGACGCCAGCTGGACGCCGGCCTACAAGACGGGGCTGCTGGCGTGGACCGGAGGCGAGGTGACCGACCCTGCCTCCTGGGACAAGCAGGAGCTCCCGTGGTTCACCGGCGGGGGCCACGGCTGCATCGTCGATGCCCCCACGGGCAGCTATTTCGTCTACCACCGCAAGGTGACCGACGAGCCGGGCTGGGCGGACCGGGAGATCCGCACCACGCCGCTCACCTGGGAGGACGCCGGCCTCCCGGTCGCCGTCCCCGGGCTCGCCCCGGCCGCCGCCGGCGAGCGCACCGGCATGGCCGCCGTTCCCGCCCAGGCCTGATCCCGACCGGCGCGCCGATGAGTTCGGGCCGGCGCCGGCGTCAGAGGTAGTGACGCCCACCGGAAAGGAACTCTTGCGATGCCCACGATCACCCCAAACCTCTGGTTCGACACCCAGAGCCATGAAGCCGCCGAGTTCTACTGCTCGATCTTCCCGAACTCGAAGATCACCAACGTCACTCACTACGGCGAGGCCGGCCCCCGCCCCGCCGGCACCGTCCTGACCGTCGACTTCGTGCTCGACGGCCAGGAGTACACCGCCATCAACGGCGGTCCCGAGTTCACCTTCACTGAGGCCATCTCCCTGCTCGTCAACTGCGAGGACCAGGAGGAAGTCGACTACTACTGGTCCAAGCTCACCGACGGGGGCCAGGAGGTCCAGTGCGGATGGCTCAAGGACCGCTACGGCCTGTCGTGGCAGGTGTGCCCGGTGGGCATGCTCGAGCTGCTGAACGACCCCGACCCCGAGCGCTCGCAGCGGGCCATGACCGCCATGCTGGGCATGGTGAAACTGGACGTGGCCGCCCTGCGGGCCGCGGCCGACGGGACGCCCTGAGTTTTTCTACCGATCGCTCCCGTAAACCGTTAATCTTGCCCGGTGCGGTTTGGGCCGGCTGGGGCCGGGGTAGGACGTAGGGCTCCGCGTCTCGGAGCCGTCGCAACAGCGCTTCTGCTGGTCGGGGGGCTGCTCTTCGTGAGTGCCGCCCGCTCCGACGCGGCCCCCGCCACCTACTTCCAGGTCGGCGCCGGCGTGGCCACCGCCGGCACCGGCCAGACCTTCGACCTGCGGGTTCGCGCCCGCGACGACGGCGGCAACCTCGACACCGGATACCGGGGGACGGTGCGCTTCAGCTCCACCGACGCCGGCGCCGTCCTGCCCCCGGACTACACCTTCACCGAGGCCGACGCCGGCGACGTGACCTTCTCCGGCCAGATCAGCTTCTCGGCGCCCGGGAGCCAGGTCGTCTCCGTGACCGAGGTGGGCCGGCCCGCCGTCCGGGGCGACTCGGGCGACGTCCGGGTCTACGCCAGCGTGGTCACCCACCTCCAGGTCGACGCCTCCGGTGGCAACAACACCGCCGGCCAGCCCATCAGCATCCGGGTCCGGGCCCGCAGCGACCGGGGCGACGTCGTCCCCGGCTACCGGGGAACGATCCGTTTCACCTCCACCGACCCCGCCGCCACCCTTCCGCCCGACTACACCTTCACCGCCGCCGACAACGGGGACCACTCCTTCCCCGGTGGCCTCCAGTACGCCACCGCCGGCGCCCAATCGATCAGCGCCTTCGACGCCGGCGCGCCGGGCATCCGGGGCGACTCCCTCGACACGGTCGTGACGACCACCGGCGCCACCCAGCTCGACGTCGACACCTCGGGCGGAAACACCGCCGGCCAGCCCCTGACCATCCGGGTCCGGGCCCGCGACGACAACGGCAACGTCGACACCACCTACCGGGGCACCATCCACTTCACCTCCACCGACCCGGCTGCCACCCTCCCCCCCGACTACACCTTCACCGCGACCGACAACGGCGACCACACCTTCAGCACCGGCGCCACCTACGCCACCCCCGGCAACCAGTCGGTGACCGCGGTCGAGCTCGGCCGCCCCAGCGTCCGGGGCGACTCGTTCTCCACCTACGTCTACGTGGCGGCGGGCGCCTACCTCGACGTCGACGTCAACGCCGGCTCCATCACCGCCGGCGACCCGGTGGCCGTCCGGGTCCGGGTCCGCAACGACCGGGGCGACGTCGACGCCGGCTACCGGGGCACCATCC
>CAYZMG010000057.1:26518-28329 GCA_964479465.1 uncultured Acidimicrobiales bacterium | reverse complement strand
GACACCGAGGACACCCTGAGCGACTGGCCGATCGGGACCGGCGGCGGGTGGAAGGGAAACGTCAGCGTGGTCCTGTCGCGCTCGGACGACCTCGGTGAGTCGTGGGAGACCACGGTCGTCCGAGACGCGCAGGGCTTCCAAGGCGCAGAGCAGGAGAACAACCGCCCCGTCAACAGCATCGTCGTCGACAGTCGCAGCGGGAGGGAGGACATCGTCCACATCGGCTGGAAGGTCAGCTACCGGGACCGCCAGGGAATGCGGGTTGCGACGTCGACCGATGGCGGCAAAACCTTCGGCGACCCCGTAGACCTCACCGCCGGATACTTCGACAACGACGCCAACCGCCGCCGACTGGCCGAAGGCGCAAAGCTGACCGAGACGCCGCACCAGAACCGCATCAATTACTACTGGCCCGACATGACGGTTGACGCCGAAGGCAAGCTGTATGCGGTTTGGAACGCCAGGTTCGGCCCCGGCCCGCAGATGGACGACACTGGCGTATTCCTCTCCACGTCCGGGGACCAAGGGCGCACATTCACGGTCACGGAGATCAGCCCGGCTCCGGTGACCTACCGATATCCGATGATCGAGTGGACACAACACGGTGGAGACAACGGGACGTTGCACATCGTGTACGAGGGAGCGACACCGCAGAAGATCGACTGGCTCTTCGACGTCTACCACGTCCGGTCGACGGATCAGGGCAAGACGTGGAGCACACCCGCGCGGTTGAGCGACGACCCTCCGCAGGACATGGCCGGCAAGTACCACCCGGAGCTCGCGATCGCGCCCAACGGCCGCATCGAGGTGGCCTGGTGGGACTTCCGCCACGACAATGGCAACTTCGCCACCGACGTCTACCTCACGACGTCCTTTGACGACGGCGCATCGTGGACTGGCAATGCGCGCGTGACCGACCGGTCCATCAGCCGACGGATCGGGGTCTGGTACGGCAACTCCGACATTCGACAGCCACCGGGCATCGTCGCTACGAATCAGTTCACACTCGTCGGCTGGGACGACACGCGCAACGGTGACGACACCACGCACGCGCAGGACATCTACAGCAGCATGCTCCAGTACGAGCGCCTGGGGTCTGGGACATCTTCTGCGCTGAGTTACGGCGGCGCCGCGGCCGCCGGACTCGGTGTCTTCGGGCTGGTGCTCCTGCTACTGGCGGCGTTCTGGAAAGGACGCCCTTCCGACGTCGAGACGACCGACAGGATGGTCGAGCGTCAATCCGCGACTTGAGCGGGGGTCGGGAGAAGTCGAATCCTTAGGCGATCCCTAGGGTGACGATGACCACGATCAGGGCCAGGGCGCCGACGAAGTCGACGGAGGAGGTCACGAGGGGGACGCCGTAGGTGTCGGGGTCGGCACCGAAGCGCACGGCGGCGATGGTGCCGTAATAGGCGACGGCCACCACGAACAGGACGGCGAAGGCGCCGCCCACGAGCGACACCACGGCCATGTCGAGCAGACCGGGGCTGGCGTGGCCGAGCAGGCGGCCGACAAAGTGGGCACCCACGGCGTTGAACAGGTAGACAGGAATGCCCAGGAGAAGAATGAGCAGGCCGTCGGCCCGGGCGTCGCGGTTGGGGAACGACGCCGGCGCCATGAGGCCGAGGTGGAGCTTGGTCGAGAGGCGGCTGGAGAGGATGCCGCCGAGGGCGCCGGCGCTGCTGATGAAGGCCGGGAACAGGATGAGCAGGGCCGGGAAGGTGGAGAAGATGCCCCAACTTCATCACATGGTCAATCCACCGATATGCGCACTTAAAGTTTTTAACTACATATGTACTTACCTATCCAGC
>CAYZMG010000057.1:0-26508 GCA_964479465.1 uncultured Acidimicrobiales bacterium | reverse complement strand
AGGGCCGGGAAGGTGGAGAAGATGCCCAGCCGCTTCTCGATGACGATGCCGGCCATGGTGCTCAGGCAAGCGGCGGCGAAGAGGATGGGCATCGACTCCCGCACCACCCGCCGCAGCACCTCCTCCTTCGTCCGCCAGGCGAAAGCGAAGACCACCAGCACGGCGCCGGCCACCACCACGCCGACCGTGTTGGCGAACAGCTCGATATCGAGCAGCAGGCTGGCCAGAAACAGCGCCGGCAGGGTGAGAACGTCACCCAGGGTGGACACCAGCGGTGCGGTCAGGTTGTCGAGGTCCCACCCGTAGCGCACCGAGCCGGCGGCCAGGAGGATCGTCGCCCCCAGGACGACCACCGACGCCAGGGCGCCGCCGACGATGGAAATCAGAGCCAGGTCGAGCACCGAGATGGTGTCCATCACCCCCAGGGCGACCGCCACCGTCTTGGCCACCACCGCCAGCAGCAGCGAGAGCACGAGGGTGAGGACCAGGGCGGCGGCCACGTTCTGGCCCATGAGGCTCTGCCGGCGCACCGACATGCGGAAGTTGCCCAGGTGGATGGCGGTGCTGAGCCGGTTCCCCAGGGCGGCGAAGACGTTGCCTCGCAGTCCGATCGCCGCAGGGACGAGCACCAGCAGGCCCGGGAGCCGCTCGAAGGTGTCGGTGATACTGCCGAGGACGGCGCCGGCCACCAGGCTGGTGCTGCTGTTCAGGGTGAGACTGACCAGGCTCTGGCGGACGACCTCGCGGCTGGGCCCGAGGAGGGCGAGGAGCCGAGCCCGCAGCCGCAGGGGCGGCGGGCGGCGGATCGGGAGGGGGCGGCTACGCCGGCGGGCGTTCTCCGGAGCCGGCGGCGCCGCCGGGCGCGGGCGCGGACGGGCGCGCCGGCGGAACGGTCGTGCGGGTCGGGCCATGACTATGCGGTTCCATCACGGGCGGCGGGCGGGGCCGGCCCGCTCGATGTCGATGCGGAGGATCACCCGGCGCTGGTCCTCCATGGCCCGGCGGTAGTCGTCCCAGTCGGGGTGCTCACCGGCGACCGTGCGGTAGTACTCGACCAGCGGTTCCATCGCCTCCGGGAGCGAGACCACGGTCGCGGTTCCGTCGATCTGAATCCAGTTCCAGAAGTCCTCCGACATCACGCACACCGAGACCCGAGGGTCGCGGCGGATGTTCCGGGTCTTGTGGGCGCCCTCCCCGGTGCTGATCACCGCCCGGCCCTGGTCGTCGACGCCCACCGAGATGGCCGACATCTGGGGCCGGCCGTCTTTGCGGAAGGTGGCGAGGATGCCGCGGTGGTGCTCGCGCATGAAGGCCCGGGCCTCATCCAGTTCCATTGGTCGGAGCCTACAGAGAGCGGCCCCGCACGTCGGCGATCACGGCGGAGTAGTCGAGGTCGCCGAGGCCGTGCTCGTCGGCCCGCTCCAGCCACGACCGCGCCGCCGCCGCCACGCGGAGCTCCACGCCGGCCGCCTCCGCCGCCTCCATCACCAGGCGTAGGTCCTTGGCCGCCAGGCCCAGGGTGAAGTTGGGCGTGTAGACACCGCTTTCGATCAGCGGCCTCTTGCCCTTGGCGGTCACGCCGATGGGCGACTCGGTCAGGATATCGAGGACGTCAGCCTCCACCAGGCCGAGGCCGTCGGCCAGCGCCAGCGCCTCGGCCAGGCCGGTCATCAGCGCGCCCAGGGTGGAGTTCGCCACCAGCTTCATGGCCGCACCGGCGCCCAGGGGGCCGAGGTATCGGGGGGTGCCCATGGCCTCCAGCGCCGGCCGGCACCGCTCGAAGACTGCGGCATCGCCGCCCACGAAGATCTTGAGCGTGCCCTCGGTTGCCTGGGGGATGCTGCCCAGCACCGGCGCGTCGAGCATGCCGACGCCTTCCGGCAGGCGGGTGGCTAGCGACCGCACGGCGTCGGGCCCGATGGTGGACATCTCGACGAGCGTGGTCCCGGCCCGCAGGTCCGCCGCCGACACGACGTCGTCGACGGCCGCAGGGTCGGCGAGCATGGTGACGACCACCTCGGCGCCGGCCCCGGCCTCCGCAGGGGAGGCAGCCTCGGTGGCGCCGGCGTCGACCAGGGCGCCGGCCTTGGCGGGCGTGCGGTTCCAGACCCGAAGCTCGTGGCCGGCGTCGAGGAGGCGGGCGGCCATGGGCACGCCCATGCGCCCGAGCCCGCAGAAGGCGATCCTCATACCGCGACGTCCATACCCGAAAGCACGACCCGCAGCGCTCCTTCGATGGTGGCGACCCGGCCCTCGCCGGTCACCTTGGAGCCGTCGGTCTCCACCACGTAGAAGGCGTCGACCACTTCGTGGCCGACGGTGGAGACCTTGGCGGAGCGGATGTCGAGGCCGAGGTCGGCCAGGACCCGGGTGATGCGGTAGAGCGTCCCGATGCGGTCGGGGGCCCGGACCTCGACGACGGTGGCTGCGGTCGAGGCCTCGGTCTCGACGGTGACCTGGGTGCGGGCCGGCGTGGCCGCCAGCACCCCCGTGCGGCCGGCGTACTGGCGGGCCCGGTCGGCCAGGCGGGCCTCGAAGGCCACGCCGCCGTCGAGGGCGGTGACGATATCGGCCTCCACCGCCGGCCAGTTGGGCTCCTTGCCGAACGCCGGCTCCACGTGGAAGTGCTCGACGGCCCAGCCGTCGTCGCTCGACCACGCCCGCGCCGCCAGCACGTCGAGCCCGTGGAGGGCGAGGACGCCGGCGACATGGCGGAACAGGCCTGGCCGGTCGGGGGCGGCGATGGTGGCCTCCCAGTGGTGGGCTTTCAGGACCAGGCGGGACTCGGAGCGACCCTCGTCCAGCACGGCCAGGTGGGTCGGGCCGGGGAACTCACTCGTCGAGTGGTGGTCGTTGCCGGAGAGGAACCAGTCGACCCGGTCGACCAGCTCGTCCACCAGCCCCGCCTTCCACGGGCTCCACGCCGCCGGCCCGGTGGCCTGGCTGTCGGCGACGGTCAGGTAGTGGAGGAGCTCCAGCAGCCGGCGGTCGCCCACCTGGTCGGCCACCGACTCGATGGTGGAGGGGTCCTCAAGGTCGCGCCGGGTGGCCACGTCGGGCAGCAGCAGGTGGTGGCGGACCATGGCGACGAGCATCTCCACGTCGGCCGGAGGGAAGCCCATGCGGGCGGCGATCTCGGCGATCACCACCTCGCCGGCGATCGTGTGGTCGTCGCCCCGGACGCCGGTGAACCCCTTGCCGATGTCGTGCAGCCAGGTCCCGACGAGGAGCAGGTCGGGTCGGTCGACGTCGCCGGTGTGCCGGGCGGCGCCGGCCGCGGCCTCGCACAGATGCCGGTCCACGGTGAAGCGGTGGTAGGCGTTGCGCTGCGGCCGGCAACGGACCTCGGCCCACTCCGGGAGCAGGCGGACCAGCAGGCCCATCTGGTCGAGCGCCTCGAGCACTCCGATCGCGGCCCGGCCGGCGCCGAGGAGGACGACGAGGTCGGCCCGCGCCTCGCCGTTCCAGGTGGTGGCCAGGTCGGCCGGCGCCTCGGCGGCCAGGCGGTCGAGGCTGTGGCGGCCGAGTGACGTGCCGGCCCGCGCCGCGGCGGCCGCCGCCCGCAGGACCAGCCCCGGGTCCTGCGCAGGGTCGGCGCCGGCCGCCAGCTCGACCAGCCCCTCCCGCAGCACCAGCCCCGGCGCCACAGGGTGGTCGTGGGCCGCGACCCGGCCGCGCGGGCCCTTCAGCGACGAGCCGATCCGCTCCCATGCGTCGTCGCTGGTCCATGCGATCGTGCGGGCGGCGGCGGACAGGCGGGCCATGAGGGCGTTGGCGTCGACGTCGGCCAGGGCCTCGGCAACACCATCCTGCTCCTGGAGCAGCAGGCGGTCCGTCCCCTTGCCGGTCCGCCGCTGCAACTCGATGCGGACCTCGAGCACCACGCCGTGGGCGGCGTGGAGGGCGGCGGCGTCACCGGCGAAGAGGATGCGCCGGGCCAGCTCCGCCCAGTGCAGGGCGTGGATGTCGCGCAGGCCGCCCCGCCCCTCCTTCAAATCAGGCTCCAAGAGGAAGGCGACCTCGCCGGCTTTGTCGTGGCGCTCCTCAACCGACGCCTTGAGCGCGGCCAGCCATCGGGACGCGGTCGCCTGCCACTGGTCGCTCGCCCGCTTGGTCAGCTCCTCGGCCAGGTTCGGGTCGCCGGCCAGGAGGCGGGTGTCGAGCTGGGAGGTGGCGGTGTTGAGGTCGGAGCCGGCGAGGGAGACCGCCTCTTTGACCGTGCGTACGGCGTGACCCAGCTTCAGACCCCGGTCCCAGATCGGGTACCAGAGCCTCTCGGCCACCTTGTGGACGTCGGTCCGATCCCGCCGGCCGCCGCGGTGCAGCAGGATCAGGTCGAGGTCGCTTCCCGGGCACAGCTCCCTGCGCCCGTAGCCACCCACCGCCACCAGGGCCAGGCCCTCGGTGCTCGCCCCGCCGGCGGCGGCCTGGAACAGGGCGGCCAACCACGTGTCGACCGCCTCGGCGTAGGCGAGGCAGAACTCGAAGCCCCGCAGGGCAGGGTCGGCCCGGACGGCCACCAGCCGGTCGGAGGCGAGGGCGACGGCCTCGGAGGTCACTCGGTGAACCTTTCCATGACCGCCGGCTGGGGTCGACCGGTTTCAGATGAACACTTTGTTTCCTTCACCGGTAAATGCTGGCCGGCCCTCAACGGCGCAATGCGGCGAGCAGCTGGTCGGAGGAGATGACGTTGGCGCCCTGGGCTACGGCGCCGTCGGAGACCCGCCGGTCGCTGGAGGCGACGAGGACGGGACGGGACGGGTCGATGTCGGCCACCCGGGCCAGGATGACATCGTCGGCCTCGACGTCGGCCGGCGAGAAGCTGACCTTGACCAGCGGGGTGGTCTTCGGGACCGCCAGCGGCCACGCCGACTCTGCGCCGTCGAAGATGACCGTCACATCAGCGCCCGAGCGCATGGCCATCTCGGTGAGGGCGTCGACCAGGCGCCGGCGCTGCTCGGGGATGGGCAGGTCGTACCAGCCGCGCTGGGAGGCGTTGTAGCCGTCGACCAGGACGATGATGCGCGGCACCCGAAACAGGTGGTCGGCGGCCTCGACCGAGTCGTCGAGCACTCCCGGGGGCAGGGGGACGGGAACGCGCCGAGGCGGGCGGGGCCGGCGGGGCGGGGACGCGGGCGGGGCTGAGGGGGCATCGGCCGGCGCCGGCGGCGGGGGGCCGGCGCCCAGGGCCTCGGCCGCCCGCCGGAGGGACTCGGCCATGCCGGCGGCGGCGCCGGCGGCGTGGAACAGGGCGGCGCCGGCCCGGCGCACCTCGGCGGCGGCGACGACCTCCGCGGGCTCCGCGGGCTCGGGGGCGGGGGGCTCGGGGGCCGGCGGCGGGGCGTTGCGGAGCGCATCGAGGGCCTCGCCCAACTCGGCCACCCGGCGACGGGCCCGGCTGCCCTCCTCACGGGCCCGGTCGCGCTCGTTGCGGGCCTTGTCGCGCTCCCCGGTGACCCGCTCCAGGCGCCCGGCCAGGTCCCCCGCTTCCTCGGCGGCGGCCCGGCGCGCCCGGCGCTCCTCGGCGAGGGCGGTGGTCGCCCGGGCCGACTCGGCCTGGGCCGATGCCGCCGCGGCCTCAGCCCGCCGGGTGGCGGCCTCGGCGCCCTCCAGCCGGCGCCGGGCCTCGTTCTCGGCCCGGCGTTCGACCTTGGCCTGACCGGCCTCGGCCGCGCCGGAGGCCAGGACGTCGAGCTCCTCCTGCCAGCCGTCAGGTCGCGTGAGCCACAGCCAACCCGCCCGACCGACCTCGCCCTCGGAGACGTCCTCGGCCACCCGGGCCCGGAACTCCTCGTCCCCGTCGACGGCCCGCCGGGCGGCGGACACCGCCGAAGACGACAGCTTGGCGAAGTTGAGGAACGGGCGCAGGGCGACCGGGGCGGGCACGATGGGCGTGTCCTCCTCCCCCGACCGGGCCACCCGCACGGCGGCCTCGAGCGCCGGCCGCAGGAGCTTGTCGAGCGCCGGCGTCAGCTCTCCAAGTCCTCGACGGAGGTCAGCGTCTCGATCGCCTTGGCCGAGCCGCACCAGCGGCAGGTGACCTCCTCGACCGTCTCGCTGAGAACTTCTTCGTCCTCGATGGCCAGCTCACCCCCGAGGGAGTAGTGGTGGAACCCCCTGGTCCGGCGGGTGACGGTGACGTCGAAGCGGGTCAGGTTGCCGCAAGTGGCGCAGCGGTAGCGGACGGGAGGCACGGCATGCCACTCTAGGGCGCAGCCCGGGGCTCGCTTGCGTGTCGAACGTATGTTCGCCTAGCGTGCGCCGCGGTGCAGCGCAGCTTCGACGACCTGGGCGTCCCTCTCCACCAGGTGACCTTCTGTGTCCTCGACCTGGAGACCACCGGCGCCGCACCACCGGAGTGCGCCATCACCGAGGTGGGAGCGGTGAAATTGCGGGGCGGCGAGTGCCTGGGGACGTTCCAGACCCTGGTGAACCCCGGAGTCGGCATCCCGCCGGAGATCACCTTCCTCACCGGGATCACCGAGGCCATGGTGCTGCCGGCGCCGTGGATCGAAGAGGTGCTGCCGTCGTTCCTCGAGTTCCTGGGCTCGGCGGTGATCGTGGGCCACAACGTCCGCTTCGACCTCCGGTTCCTCCAATCGGCGTTGCTGCTCTCGGGCCGCCAGCCCCTGACCAACCGCTGGGTGGACACCTGCGCCCTGGCCCGGCGGCTGGTGCGCGACGAAGTGCCCAACTGCCAGCTCGGCACCCTCGCCGAGCGGCTCCGGCTCCCCCACAAGCCCAGCCACCGGGCCCTGGCCGACGCCCTGGCCACCGGTGACCTGCTCCACACCCTGCTGGAGCGGGCCGGGAACCTCGGCGTGCTGGGCCTCGACGACCTCTTCGAGCTCCCGACGGTGCGGGCCCACCCGCAGATGGGCAAGCTCCGCCTCACCAAGAACCTGCCCCGCCGGCCCGGCGTCTACCTGTTCCGGGGCGGCGGTGGCCGGGTGCTGTACGTGGGCAAGGCCACCAACCTGCGGGCCCGGGTGCGCTCGTACTTCGGGGGCGACGACCGCCGCAAGATCTCCCAGCTCCTGCGGGAGACCGAGGCCATCGACCACGTCGTGTGCGCCGGCACACTGGAGGCGTCGGTCCTGGAGGTCCGGCTGATCCACCGCCACCAGCCGCCGTTCAACGCCCGCTCCAAGCTCTGGAGCCGCTACGCCTACCTCAAGCTCACCCTCGACGAGGCCTTTCCCCGGCTCTCGGTGGTGCGCTCGCCCCGGGCGGGCGACGGCTGCGTCTATCTCGGCCCCATGGGCTCCACCCGTACCGCCCGCCTGGTGGCCGACGCCATCGAGTCGGCCGTCCCCATCCGCCGGTGCACGGCCAAGGTGCCCAAGTGCCCGGTGGCCGGGCCCTGCGCCCCGGCCCAGCTGGGGGTGGCAGTGTGCCCATGCGCCGGAGGGATCTCCCGGCCGGCGTACACCGAGATCGTCGACCGTTTGGTCCGGGGGCTCTCCGGCGACCCGTCGATCCTGCTCGACCCCCTGCGGGAGCGCATGGCCGCGCTGGCTGCGGCCGAGCGCTACGAGGAGGCGGCCGACATGCGCGACCGGGCCGCGGCCCTGTCCCGGGCCCTGGGTCGCCAGCGGCAGTTCGACGCCCTGCGCCGGGCCGGCCGGGTGGAGATCGAGGTGGCGGGCGATGCCGGCGCCCGGCCCCGGAGGCTGGTCCTGCGCGGCGGCCGGCTGATCACCGAGGCCGGCGGCCAGCTCAGCCTGGTCGACGTCGACCCCGACGGCGAGGATCCCGGGCCGGCGCTGCCCCTCCCCCGCCACCTGGTCGACGAGCTGGCCTGCGTGGTCTCGTGGCTGGAGGCCGAGGCCCGCTCGGTGCGGCTGGTGCACTGCGAGGAGCCGTGGAGCATGCCGGTGCCCCGCCTGCCCCGGTTCGAGCCGGCGAAGGTGCGGGCCGGGCGCTAGTTCGCCGGCGCTTCGTTGGACACGGCCACCAGGCGCTCGAGGGCGGCACCGGCGTGGCCCTCGTCGACCGAGGCGGTGGCCGCCTCCAGGCCGGCGGCCAGGCTGTCGGCCACGCCGGCGGCCACCAGGCCGGCGGCCGCGTTGAGCAGCACGAACTCCCGGCGGGGGCCGGGCTCGCCGTCGAGGATGCGGCGGGCCAGGTCGGCGTTCGTGGCCGGGTCACCCCCCTGGATGTCGTCCAGGGTGGCCGGCTTCAGCCCCAGGGACCTGGGGTCGACGTCGTAGGTGCGCACCTCGCCGTCGCGCAGCTCCAACACGGTGGAGGTGGTGATCGTCGACAGCTCGTCGAGGCCGTCATGGCCGTAGACCACCAGCGATCGCTCGGCGCCCCGAGCCTGGAGGACGCCGATGAGCTTGGTGGCCATGGCTGGGTCGCTGACGCCCAGCACCTGATGGCGGACTCCGGCGGGGTTCGCCACCGGGCCCAGGAAGTTGAACACCGTCGGCACGCCCAACTCCTTGCGGGTGGGGCCCACGTGGCGGAAGGCGGGGTGGTAGCGGGGGGCGAAGCAGAACCCCATGCCCGCCCGCTCCACGCAGGCGGCCACCTCGGCCGGCGCCAGGGAGATCTGCACACCAAGGGCCTCGAGCAGGTCGGCCGACCCGCACTGGGATGACTGCGACCGGTTCCCGTGCTTGCACACCTTGGCGCCGGCGCCGGCCACGACCAGGGCGGCGACGGTGGAGGCGTTGATGGTGCAGGCCCGGTCTCCACCGGTGCCGCAGGTATCGAGGGCGTCGGTGCCGGCGGCCAGCTCGACCCGCTGGCCGAACGCCCGCATGACGTCGAGGAGCGTGGCCAGCTCCTCCACCGTCTCGCCCTTCATGCGCATGCCGACCGCGAAGGCGGCGATCTGGGCCGGCGACGCCTCGCCCTGGAGGATGACGGTGACGGCCGCCGTCACCTGCTCCGCAGTGAGGTCACGGCCGGCAGTCAGGGGGCCGAGCACCGCCGGCCACCCACCAAGATCGTCGAGGGTCACAGCATGGGACGGTAGCGGCCCCCGCCGGCCCCTGTCCCAGGGTTCCCGCTATGCAGCCGCGGTCTTGCGGCGCTGGCGAAGGATGCGGCGGCGTTCCTTCTCGGTGGCGCCGCCCCAGACCCCCTCGGACTCCCGGTTCGCCAGCGCGAACTCCAGACACTGCTGTTGCACTACACACGTGTTGCAGACCGCCTTCGCCCGGTCCACGCCTTCATCCTCGCCGGCAGCGTAGAAAATTTCGGGGTCCAGCCCGCGGCACGCGCCTCGGAGACGCCAGGACAGATCCATTGCGGTATCACCTTCCTCTCCCGGCTCGGTTCCAAACCTTGGTGCCCCGTTCACACCGAATGGAAACCACCAGAGGAGAATTATCCAACCAATCCGTTGCCAAACACAACTTCTTTGCGCTCGGGCACCCGGCTGTCGGCGGCGGCGCCCGTAGGATGCGCCCATGACCCAGGCCTCGAGCTGACCGCCCGCTGAGCTTCGACCGCAACGTCGCCCTGGAGCGCCTGGCCACCGACCGCTTCGACGTGCTGGTGGTCGGCGGGGGGATCACGGGCGCCGGCGTCGCCCTCGACGCCGCCTCCCGCGGCCTGCGTACCGCCCTTGTCGAGCGGCGCGACTTCGGTGCCGGCACCTCGTCGAGGTCGTCCAAGCTGGTCCACGGCGGCCTGCGGTACCTGAGCCAGGGCGACTACGGCCTGGTGGCCCAGGCCCTCACCGAGCGCCAGCGCCTGCTGGAGAACGCCCCCCACCTGGTGCGACCCCTCCCCTTCCTGATCCCGGCCTACGGCAGCCGGGCCAAGATGCGGGCCATTTCGGCAGCCCTGTGGACCTACGACCTCATCGGGGGGTTCCGCATCGGCTCGTTGCACCGCCGGCTGTCGGTGGCCGACACGGTCACCCGAGCGCCGGCCCTGCGCACCGATGGCCTGGTCGGGGGCCACCTGTACCTCGATGCCCACGCGGATGACGCCCGCCTCACCCTGGCCGTGGTCCGCACCGCGGTGCTCGACCACCGGGCCGTCGCCGCCAACCACGCCCCCGTGCGGGCGCTGCTCCCGGGCGCCGGGGCGGTCATCGCCGCCGGCGGGCGAGAGATCGAGGTGCGGGCATCGGTGGTCGTCAACGCCACCGGCGTCTGGGGCGATGCCCTCGCCGGCGCCGGCCCGGCCACCATCCGCCCGGCCAAGGGGGTCCACGTCACCGTGCCGGCGGCGCTCGTGCCCACCAGCGTCGCCCTCGTCCTGCCCGTGCCCGCCGACGGGCGGTCGATCTTCGTCGTCCCCTGGGCCGGCACCGACCGGGTCTACATCGGCACCACCGACACCGACTACGACGGGCCTCTGGACTCGCCGGCCTGCACCGCGGAGGACACCGCCTACCTGCTCGACGCCGTGAACGCGGCGCTGACGACCACGCTCACCGCCGGCGACGTCGTCGGCGCCTGGGCCGGCCTGCGACCCCTCGTCGCCGGCGCCGGCGCCGGCAGCGTGCGCAGCGCCGACCTGTCCCGGCGCCACCGGGTGACCCGTGGCGCCGGCGGCGTGGTCACCATCGCCGGCGGCAAGCTCACGACCTACCGGGCCATGGCCGCCGACACCGTCGATGAGGTCCAGGGTGTGCTCGGCCGGCCCCGGTCTGCCTCGCGGACGGCCCGCCTGGCCCTGCGGGGCGCCGCCGGCGCCGGCGACTCGACGTCGTCCGACCACCTGGCCGGCCGCTACGGGAGCGAGGCCCGGGTGGTGCGGGCCATGATCGCCGCCGAGCCGGCGCTGGCCGAGCCGCTGGTGCCCACCCTCCCCTACCAGCGGGCCGAGGCCGTGTACGCCGCCCGCTACGAGATGGCCCGCACCGTCGACGACGTGCTGGCCCGCCGGACCCGCTCGCTCGTCCTGGCCCGGGACGCGTCGGTGGACGCCGCCGCCGGCGTGGCCAAGCTCGTGGCCCCGGAGCTGGGGTGGAGCGACGCCGAGGTCGACGCCCAGGTGAAGGCGTACCGGGCCGGCGCCGAGGCAGGCTGATCGCCCGTGGACATCGTCGACCGACTCCGCTCCGTCTGCGCCCGGGTCTCCACCGACCCCGCCGACCTCGACGTCTCGGCCCGGGACCGCTGGGCCATGGCCGCCACCGTGGCCCGCCCACCCGATGCCATCGCCCAACCCGCCACCCCCGGCGAGGTGGCCGCTGTGCTGGCTGCGTGCTCGGCCGCCCGGGTGCCCGTCACGCCCGCCGGCGCCCGCAGCGGCGTCTGCGGCGGGGCGATGCCGGTGCACGGCGGCGTCGTGCTGGACCTGCGCGGGATGGCCGGCGTGATCTCCGTCGACGACGCCTCGCTGGTTGTCGACGCCGGCGCCGGCACCATGGGCGACGGCCTTGAAGCCGAGCTCCGGTCGGCCCACGGCCTCACGCTCGGCCACCGGCCGCAGTCCATCGCCATCTCCACCGTCGGCGGGTGGCTGGCCTGCCGCTCCGCCGGGCAGTACTCGACCCGCTACGGCAAGATCGAGGACATGGTCGTCGGGCTCGACGTCGCCCTGGCCGACGGCCGGCTCATCCACACCGGCGGCGCGCCCCGGGCCGCCACCGGCCCGGACCTCACCCAGCTGTTCGTCGGCAGCGAGGGCACCCTGGGAGTCATCACCTCCGCTCGCCTCCGCCTCCATCCCACTCCCCCGGCCGAGATGCGCGCCGCCTACGGCTTCGAGTCCTTCGCCGCCGGCGTCGACGCCTGCCGGCGCATCCTCCGGCGCGGCGCCACGCCGGCGGTCCTGCGCCTCTACGACGTCGCCGAGTCCGAGCGCAGCTTCGGCTTGTCGACCAACGTCCTGCTCGTGCTGGACGAGGGCGACGAGTTGCTGGTCCAGGCCACCATGGCGGTCGTCGCCGGGGAGTGCGCCGATCCGCTGGGCGCCGGCCCGGTCGAGCAATGGCTCCTCCACCGGGACGACACCTACGACACCGACGCGCTGTCCCGGCAGGGCATCTTCGGCGACACCATCGAAGTCGCCGCCGGCTGGTCGGCGCTGACCACCCTGTACGAATCGGTCCTGGCCGCGGTGGCCGGCGTCGCCGGCACCGTGTGGACGTCGGGCCATCTGTCCCATGCCTATGGCGACGGGGCCTGCGTGTACGTCACCATCGCCGGCATGGGGACCGACTGGTACGTGCCGGCGTGGGACGCCGCCGCCGGCGCCATCCTGGCCGCCGGCGGGGCACTCAGCCACCACCACGGGATCGGCCTGGCGAAGGCTCGCTTCCTCCCCACGGCCCTGGGACCGGCCCACGGCGTGCTCGTCGACCTGAAACGGGCCCTCGACCCCGCCGGCATCCTCAACCCAGGCAAGCTCGGCCTCCCTCACGAATTCGGTGGTCCGGCATGGCCCTGAGCGTCGACCGCAGCGCCGTGCTCGCCGGCGGCCGCCTGGCCGTGATCGTCGCCGTGCCCGCCATCATCCTCGGCCAGGCCCTCGAGTCGGCCGCCGGCGGGAATGCCGTCATCCCGCTGTACCTGATCCTCCTCGGGGGCCTGTGCGCCGGCGGGCGCCTGGCCGCCCTCCGCCAGCCTGAGTCGCCGCTGACGCACGGGGCGCTCGCCGCCGTCGCCGCGTACGTGACCCTGGTGCTCGGCATCGTCGTGATCCAACTCGCCCTCGGTCGCGAGGTGGCCGACCCTGTCTCGCTGGTCTTCAACGGGCTGATGGCCGCCTCCGCCGGCATGTTCGGCGGGTACCTGGCCGCATGGCAAGGGGGACGGGCGACATGAGCGTGCTCGTCATCGACGTCGGCACGAGCAGCGTCCGGGCCTCGATCGTCGGCGCCGACGCGACCGTCGACCACATCCACCGCCGCGCCGTGCTGCCCCGCACGCCGGCGGCCGGGTTCGTGGAGCTCGACGCCCCCGAGATGGCCGACGCGGTGATGGAGGTCGCCCACGCCGCCCTGGCCGCCGGCGGCCCGGTCGACGCCGTCGGAATCGCCAACCAGCGCTCGACGACCATCGTCTGGGACCGCCAGAGCGGCGAGCCGGTCGGGCCGGGTATCGGCTGGCAGGACCAGCGCACGGTGATGATGTGCCTCGCCCTCCAGGCCCAGGGCCTGCACCTGTCCCCCAGCAGCTCGGCCACCAAGCTGGCCTACCTCCTCGACACCTACGATCCCGACCGCACCCGGGACCTCTGCTTCGGCACGGTGGACACCTGGGTGGCGTGGACGCTCTCGGGCGGTGCCCTCCATGTGACCGACCTCTCCAATGCCGGCGTGACCGGTCTCATGCGCATGGACGGCGCTGGCTGGGACGAAGCCGTGCTCGACACCCTCCGCATCCCGCCGGCCGTCATGCCCCGGATCGTGGATTCCTCGGCCCTCATCGGCGAGGCGGCAGCGCTCCCGGGAACGCCCCCGGTGACCGGCATCGCCGGCGATCAGCAGGCGTCTCTCATCGGCCAGGGCTGCACCCGCTCCGGGCTGGCCAAGATGACCTTCGGCACCGGGGGCATGCTCGACCTCTGCCTCGGTGCCGACCGCCCGCCGTTCGAGCAGCGGGGCCCCCACGGAACGTTCCCCATCGTCGGATGGCGGCGCGAGGGCCGGGTGACCTGGGGCATCGAAGCCTTCATGCTGACCGCCGGCCAGGCCGTCGAGTGGCTGCGTGACGATCTCGGCGTCATCGCCGACGCCGGCGAATCCGAGGCTGTCGCCTCCGCCTGCAAGTCCGCCGGCGGCGTCTTCTTCGTCCCGGCGCTGCTCGGGATGGCCACGCCGGCCTGGGACTTCGGCGCCCGCGGCACCCTGCTCGGCCTCACGGGGGGCACCGGACGGGCCGAGGTCGTGCGCGCCGTGCTCGAGGGTGTGGCCCACCGCGGCGCCGACCTCCTTGAGGCGGCCGAGGCCGACGGCAGCTGCCACATTCCCGCCTTGCGAGTCGACGGCGGCATGAGCGCCAACCGGGTCTTTGTCCAAGCCCTTGCCGACGCCTGCCAGCGCCCGGTGGAGATCTCGCCGGTGCTGGAGGCCACCACGCTCGGCGCTGCCTTCCTGGCCGGCATGGCGGTCGGGATCTGGGCCGGCGAGGACGAGGTCGCCGCCACCTGGTCGCCCCGGGCCACGGTGGAGCCGGCGGGAACGATGGACCGCCGGCGCTGGCGGGACGCCTGTGAGCGCGCCCGAGGTTGGATCCCGGAGCTGTCCGCCCTGGACTTCTGACCGGCTTCCGACGAAGTACCCTGCCCCGGTGCGCCGGTTCAAGACTCTTGCGTTGCTGTTGGTGATGACCGCCGCCGGCTGTGGAAGCAGCGGCGGTGACGAGACGGACACTGACGTCGAGCCGGCGCCCGAGCGCCCTCCCTTGTCGACCAGCGTGGTGCCCACCACGTCGGGAGGCACCACCATCCCGACCACCAACCTGACCCTTCGCCTCACCGACATACGGGTTCTCAACTCGGAGGAGCCCGACAGCGGCATGCGCGTCCTGCTGCCCGCCGGCGTCGCCACCGCATCGGTGACGGTCAACGGTCTGCCCTCCCCGAACCGGGTCATCTCGGTGTGCCAAGCCAACGAGCTGGACCGCCGCCTGAGCGCCGCCGCCTGCCGCACGCCGGCCAACGGCGAGGCGGTCACGGTGGCGCTCGGCTCGGCAGCGACAGGCGTGGAGATCGCCCAGGTGGGCGCGTCGAGCGACGGACCGGAGGGCAACCTCACGACCCTGACCGACGTCACCATCCGCTACGCGGCATCGTCGCGTGAGGTGAGCCTGCGGCTTCAGGAGGTCGCCGGCAGTGACGAGGGCGGCCAGCCGACGTTTGCCATGACGCCGGCGGGCAGCGGCACCTACCGGGCCCAGCTCAACTGGAGGATCATCCCGGTGTTCGGGGGAACGGACAGCCGCGGGCGTCTGGAACTGCTCCAGGGCGGCAACGTGACCAACCAGGCCGATGGCTCCAACACCCAGGCACAGTTCAACGGCACAGTGCCGGCCGGCGATGTCGCCATCCGTATCCGCAACATCGGGGCAGCGGCCATGGTGACCCCTCAGCTCACCGCCACCTTCCCCTAGGGTCGGGCCGGCGGCACTCGTTGTGCCCAAATGGTCGTGATTTCGACGAAATCACTACCTTTCACGACCATTTGCGCACACTCCGGGCAGAGGCCTCGTGCGACAATTGGTGGTGATGGTGAGTCGGCCGGGTGGCCGCGGCTCGGCAGTGACCGGGTCGAGGAAGGTCGGGGCTCCACAGGGCAGGGTGCTGGCTAGCGGCCAGTCGGGGTGACCCGCAGGAAAGTGCCACAGAAAACAGACCGCCGATGGCCCCGATGTTCATGGAACGGAGGGGCACAGGTAAGGGTGAAACGGTGCGGCAAGAGCGCACCAGCGCCCGGGGTGACCCGGGCGGCTCGGCAAACCCCACCCGGAGCAAGGCCGAACAGGGGACGGATGCCCGTCCAGCGCCTCCTCGGAGGTGCAATCCCCAGGTAGGCCGCAGAGATGGATGGCCACCGCGCCGCCTCCCGGCGACGTACAGAACCCCGCCTACAGGCCGACTCACCGTCACCACTCTTCGTGAACCCGCTGAAATATCCGACACGGACCGCTAGTCACCGTGAGTGACCACTTTTCGTCCTCAGAGCTGAGGAGTGCCCGCCGGCCGACGGCCGACCTCGACTGTGTAGCGCGTCGCAGCAGCGGCAACCTCGACCGGCTCGCCGCCGCCCTGCGTTCCCTGAACGCCCGGCTCCGCGTCCACGGCATCGCCGTTCGCGTCGCCGCCCTGGACGACGTCATCGCCTCGAAGGAGTGGCCGACCGGCCGAAGGACCGTGAGGCACTCGTCGAGCTGCGAAGCCTGGAACGTGGTGAGGACTGACCGTCGTCGCCCGCAGAAAACCGAGAATGACCGTTGAGCTGAGGACTTTCTGAGGACTGAGGACTAGTTGAAGTGATCGAGGCCCGAGCGGAGGCCGGAAACGCCCGTCACGGAGAGTGAGGCGGAGCTGATGGCCAGCGCCGGCTTCCGTACCCGTGCCCATGCCCGAGGTGGTGTCCTCTACTCTCGCCGCCCATCTCGCCCGGTATCGCCCCGGTCGTTACGGCCTCGTTCACCAGCCGGACGGGCAACCCCCTCCGCCGCAACACGCTCCGGCTCCATGTGGCACCGGCCCGGCCAGTCGCCGGCGTTGGCACCGGCGAACGCCGCGTTGAGGCGCCACGCGCGAGGCACCAGCCGGAAGAACCGGCCAGATGCTGACCTGTTTGGCATTGCGCTCGGTCGCGTCATGTTGAGCGGAAGGCTCGACGGGTCACCTCGCGACTACTACCGGCGCGGGTGACGCCGATGGTCAGGACGGCGTGGTCGAGAAGCGGATGTCGAGCGTGCGCAGGTACGTCTGGAGCCCCGCGTCCTGGATCGGGACGAGGTGCGCGTCCCGGTCGCTCTCGTTGTGGTGCGAGTGCCAGGTGCCGGGCGGGGTCACGAACGCGCCGCCGGGCTCCCACTCGATGCGAACGGGATCGATGATCTGGCAGGTGGCCGGGTCGATGCGGTCGCCCAGCAGGCTGTAGCAACCGGGGAGGCAGTCGACGATGAGGTCGAGGGCGACGGACTGGTGGCGGTGGGGTAGCTGGGTCCTCGCCGCCGGCAGGACTCCGAACATCGCCCACAGGGTATGGGTCACGGTGAGCGTCTGGTCGAAGCGCTCGTTGTTGAGCAGCACCGAGACCCTGCTCTTGCGATCTGCGTCGGGGGCGGCAGCGACCTCGGCCAACCTGTCGCGGACGGCCTCGGCGGAGAACACCGTCGGTCGGAAGCGGGGGACGGACGCGACGGCGCCCAAGTAGTCGAGCAGCGGTGTGTCGACGACGTGGTAGAGGGCCGACGGGTCCTCGGCCACGTGGGTGGCCGCGGCCTGGGCGGGCAGCGTCAGGAAGTCGCCCTCCTTCCAGGGCATCGATTGCTCCCCGATCTCGGACCGCCCCCGACCGCGGATGCAGTAAAGGAGCTGGCTCGCCGCGTTGGGTTCCAGGCGCAGCTCGTCGCCGGCGTTGATCCGCACGAAGCTGGCAAGCAACGACGGGCTCGTGGCCGGATAGGGGGTCCGGAGCTGGCCCGAGAGGTCCAGGGGGACGACTCGGCTGGGCCCGTCGGCGTACAGCTCGGCCGGGAACGACGTCGCCTGGATCGCCGAGATGACGCCGTCGCCGATCGGATCGGCGGCGGCGCTGTACTCGAAGAACCGAGCGTCACCCGTCCAGTCCTCGACGGCCTCCCCGACACCGAGCGTCCCTTGGATTGCCATGTCTCGCGCACCTCCATCGTCCTCGCAACGACCCTACGCCGACCGGGCCCTCCTCGGCTACGCGCCTGCTCTCCCTCCCGCCGGCTGCTTCTGGAGACGAACAGCCACGGGCGAAGGCGGTGGCACCGGCGTTCCCTCCTCCAAGACGGGCCCGGGGCGCCGGAGTTCCTCGCCCGCACCCCGCGGACGCTCGCCTCGCCGCCCACTGGTGTCCGCGTCGTGAGGGAGGGGCCCCGACCGCCTCGCTCAGCCTGAGGAGCGCGTCGGAGTAATGGCGTCTGCCATGCTGCCCGCATGGCACGGAGCCGCGACGGCGTCGAGATCGCATAGGAGAGCCAGGGCCGCACCGACGGCGATACACCCACCGTGGTCCTCACCCATGGGTGGGCGGCAACCGCACCTTCTGGAGCCGGCAGGTCGACGTCCTCCCGACTCGCCGTGGCCACCGAGGTCCACGGCGACGACGTGGTAGCTCTCGCCGAACGCGGGAAGGTTCGTTCCGCTCGCTCGGCGACGAGCCGACGTCATCGGCCGAGGATGTCGCCGGGTTCGTCGCCCTTGGATCCATCGGCTACGCCCTCAACCGCCACCCGCCAATCATCGCCGCCCTCGCCGCACTCTCGGCGCCCGTCGTTGCCATCAACCCCGACGTGTCGCCGACCGACGTCGAGTCACTCCGGCGGCACGGCGTCGAGCCGATCATCCTCGCAGGTGTGGGCCACTTCTCGATGCCTGAGGATCCCGACCAGTTCAACCCCGTCCTCGTCGCGACGCTCGCCTCGTTCTTCGGCTGACCGGCAACCGCATCTGGCGCCGGTCAGCAAGTTCGTACTCGCTCCTGAGCGACGAGGACTTCGCGGTCCGCCAAGGCGGACTCGTCGGCCACGAGTCCGAAGCCCGGTGCCGCTGGGTCGAGCGCTTTGGCGATGTCCAGCTCCGCTCTCCGGCCGAACATCAGGACCGGGGAGACCAGGTCCCGGCGCAACAGGTTCGTGCCGAAGGCGCCCTCTTGGGCTACCAGCACATCCCCGGCTTGGGCAGCAACGGTCAGGGCGGCACGGGTGAGGATGCTCGTCTCCCCGACATGGGCGCCGACGACGACGCCGATTCCGTGCGCTCGGGCCGCCTCGACGGTCGCAAGGGAACGCAGAAGGCCACCCATCTTCGACACCCGGCAGTTGACGATCCAACCGTCGACGGGTCCAGGGAGGTGATCGAGCTGCTCGCCCCGGAGTCCGCTCTCGTCGATGACGATCGGGGTGTCCAGCTCGGCAGCAATTCGAGCGAACCCGTCGAGATCATTCACGGTCAGTGGCTCCTCGATGGCCGTGAAGCGATAGTTCAGTCCCTTCAGGTGCTCGATGCATGCGTCGGCATCGCTCCACAGGTTGTTGGCGTCCACCCGGACGCGCACGGTTGCCCCTCGACGCCGGAGCCGAGCGAGCTTGCGTCGGTCCCGTTCCAGGTCACCCGACAGCTTGAGCTTGAAGTCGGCGACGCCGCGGGAGAGGTAGCGCTGGAGGAGCAGGGCGAAGATCCAGCGTCCACTGTCGCCGATGACAGCGGTGTAGCGGGACGTTCCGCTCAGTTCGCGGCACCCGAGCAGCCGCTCCACCGACACGTGCTGCTCACGTGCGAGCGCATCGAGCAGGGCGACCTCCAGGGCGCAGAACGCGGCGGGATTGGCATCGATGCTCTCCCGGTGGTCCACCATCCATGACCGCAACCCGTCAACGGTCTCGGCGGACGCGGCCGCACCCGGTGCGGCTCCTCGCAGGAACGCTCGAGCGGATTCCACTGTCTCGCCGGTCACGTACTGGCGGGGACAGCCCTCGCCGATGCCCACCGCTCCGCTGGCCGTGCGGACTCGCACGATGATGTTCTCTGTGGCGGCGCGGACGGCGGAGGCGTGCCGCACCGTCACCCGGAACGGTGTCGGGAACGTGGCCAGCTCGACCCGCATCGGGCGCGACCCGGCCATCGCTCAGCTCACGACTGCAGCGGCGAGGTCAAAGGTGCAGTCCTCAGCGCGCTGAAGAGGCATGACCTTGAACTGGGCGTCACGTTGGCCGTTCCCCACGCAATAGGAACGGTAGGCCTCGCCGGTGCCTGCCCGAAGCTCTTGAGCGACGACCGGATGGAGTCGACCACTCGCTCGTTTTGAGCTGTACTCGAGGTTGAGCCGGGCGAGGCTGTCGTCGACCGAGCGAGCCAGCCGGGCGACCTCACCGCGACCGAACGGTCCTTCCAGGTAGAGGCGGTAGCTGGCCATCGGCGTGTCGGCGAGCATCAGGAAGAACCCGCCGCCCGGCACACGGCCCTCGCCCGCAGCGACGACCGCCTCGAGAACCTGGCTTTCGTGAAGCTTCTCGCCGGTGACGTTCGTGACACCCCTGCCCTTCTGGACGAACGCGAGGCACGGCGTGGAGCCGAAGGTGCCGGTCACCTCCACGATGTCGTTCATGTCGTAGCGATACAGCCCGTCGAAGGTGGTGACGAAGACGTAGTACTCGTGACCCTGCTCAAGGTCGGCCAGGGTCAGGAACTGGACAGCGCCGCCTTCCCAGGAATCCCTGTCGACGAACTCGAAGAAGTTGTCCCCGAGCGTGGGGACACACTTCCCGCTGGTCGCGTCCACCGCCACCGTCCCTCGAACCTCGCTGGCCAGGTAGCCCAACTCGACCACCGCGGCCGCCTCGGGCAGGAGGTCGCGCAATCGTGCCACGGCCAGCCCGCAGCTCCCTCGGGTCCATGTTGTGACGGCGGCGAGCCGGGGCCAAAGGTCACCGAAGGTGAGCTCCGCTGGATCTCCCAGCGCCCGGAGCTGCGCCGCCCGTCCGGCCTTGATGACAAAGGCCGCGGTGACCTCGCTCCGGCAGTCGGGATCAAGGGCCCGGGCACCTCGCAGCTCCCCGGTAGCGAGGTCATCAAGGAGGTCCGGCCAGCGGTCGACGATCACCTGCCGCAAGCGGAGCAAGGTCGACGGGTTCGCAGTGGCGACCGCAGTGAGATCGGTTCCGGCGAGGGCGAGCGCAGCGACGACGTAGTAGCGGGCGTCGTAGTCGGCGATGCTGAGCGTGACCGGCGGGACGATGTAGCGGCGACGGATCACGGCCGGCATGCCCTCGAGGATCATTCCGCTGGCCGAGCCGTACGGCATGCCACTGGGGCGATAGCCCTCGACGGCAGGCCCGCCGATGCCGAGGATCCGACCCGACAAGGACCCGGTGGCCGCGTGGACCATGGTGGCCAGGAGTCGTTGGGACTTCGCCTGGCGGCTCAGCCCGGTCGGGGTCACCGGGATGTATTTCGCCTCGCCAGTCGTGCCGCTGGTCATGGCGTACAGAACAGGCGCCTCGGCGGTGAGGACCGCTTCCCCAGTGACCTCTTGACGTTCGATATGCGGTCGCAACGCCTCGTAGTCGTTGACCGGTACCGCCTTGGCGAACTCGGCGTGGCCCCGGATCGAGGCGAAGTCGTGCTTGCGCCCAAAGGTGGTGTCGGCGTTGCGGGCGAGGATCTCGGCCAGGACCTTGCTCTGAGTCTCGGCCGGGGCTGCGGACTGCCCGATCAGCTCACCCCACAGTCTCCTGCGTCGCCAACGCATACCGAGGTCCAGAGCGACATTGCCGAAGGCCTCCACCACCTTGTCCCTCACGACGCGACCGCCCGCCGGAAGGGGGCGGCGACCTGCCCGACGAAGGTCGTCGGATAGGTCGGTTCGCCGTTGCCGAGATCGCCGACTTCGCGATCGGCTGGCAGGAACCGCGTGCCGAAAAGCGTGTCCCAGATGATGAGCTTGTTCCCGTAGTTGTGGTTGGCGTCGCGAATCTCAGCCGCGTGGTGCCACCGGTGCAGCTCGGGCCCGGCAATCAGCTGGTTGAGCGGACCGAGCCTGACGTCGCAGTTGGAGTGCTGGAAGAAGCCGTTGACGGCGTAGAAGACGTAGTAGCCGGCCAAGACCCGGGCATCGACGCCGAGGACGACGAACGGGAGCGTCTCGACGAGGGATTGGAGCACCTCCTCCAGTGGATGGAAGCGACCGACGTTGAGCCAGTAGAGCCGGTCCGGTGAGTGATGGACGGCATGGAGCCGCCAGAGGGTCGGGCTGCGGTGCATGGCCCGGTGCTGCCAGTAGCGGAGAAAGTCAGCGAGGATGAGCATGAGGACGACCTGCGCGATACCGGGGAGATGCTGGGGCCACAGGTGGCCCTCCCAGACCGAATCGGCGAAGGCACTGGCGCAGAGGGCGAAGGCGATCGCCGCGAACGCCGGGATGACCATCTGGACAACGGCAATGAAGGCGACGTCAGTGGTGACCGTGCCGCGGTCGGGGCCCCAGGCGGCCCGGTACGGCCACCGCCGCTCCGCGATTGTGATCAGGATCGCTGCAACGAGAATCGGGCCGTAGGCGGCGACCGCGATGTGCGTGCCGCTCCTGTCCAGGAGGTCGAAGGCGACACAGGCACCGACCGACACCACGGGATAGACGAGAACCCTCGCCGCCGCCTCCCGTCTGCCCGTTTCGTGATGCATCCACGCGAGGAGGAAGGCGGCCAGTACGAGATGAAAGATCGTCGGGAGCCGAGCGTCGAGCCAGCCCCCACCGGCGGCGAAGGTGAGGCCGGCGATCAACCGGAAGATCATCACCGCGAGGTAGACGATCGCGAATTCCGAGACCGCCCGTCGCCATTGCTGCCCCAGGAGGCGTTGGCCTCGGCTGACCGCTGCGACCACGCGGAACTGCCCGGCGATGATCGCCAGCTGCAACACGACGAGGACTCCGTAGGGCAGCGCGCCACTCTGCCATTGCTCGAAACGGGGCAGGATGTCGACCGGGCTGAAGTACTGGATGAGCTGGGCAAGGACACGACCGATGAACAGCATTGCCAGCAGGCCCAGGAGGCCGGCATGAAACCGCGAGCTGTTGAAGGTTTCGTTGGGTGATGCCACACCGGCACCGTAAGGCCGTGGCTATGGCCTAGGGCATCCGGGATTCCCCCCGTTGCCGTCTGGGGAACCCCTCTTCGCGGCCCGGGAGCTCATCGACGAAGGTGAAGAGGCGGATCCCCGCCCGGTAGGGCTGGGGCTCGACCACCAGCCGGTTCACGCCGACACCCCACCCGCTCTCACCGGACGTGAAGTCGACTTCCTCAAAGCCGGCTTCGAGGAACCACTTCCGTATCTTCGGTCGAATGTCGAACCCCAGCTCGCCCCGCGTCCAGATCACCGTTGCCCCCGGGGCACACAGCGTCGGCAGGTCACGGATCATGTTCTCGATGTCACTGTCGACGGCATGACCGAACACGCCACAGGCCAGGACGAGGTCGCAGGGCACCACGCCCTCGTAGGCCGTCGTGATCGACGCGTCACCGATGACGACCTCGACACGCTTGAGCCCCGCTCTGGCGATGGTGTCCATCGCAACCTTGGCGTTCCGAGGGTCGAGTTCGACGAGGCGGGCGGCGACGTCAGGTGTCCGAGGATGCTCGGTCAGCACCTCGAGGAGATCGCGGCCCTGCCCGGCACACATGCTGACAACGCCGATCTCGCCGGGAGGAGCAGCGTCGAGGAACGCGACGACGTGGCGCTGGACAACCCGCAGCCGCCCCGCCAGTGGGGAGGTGCCGTCATCGTACGGTCTGTGCCATTCGAACCAATCCCGTTGAGCCATCTCGGCAGTCTGCCAAGGGTCTCCTGGCGGGGCACACTTCTGGATGCGTCTCGTGATGCGAGCAAGCACGGCTCGACCCGGGAGGTCGCCGAGGCGATCGCGGCCACGGTGAGCGGGCGTGGCCGGGAAGCGGTGGCCAAGCCCGTGGATGAGGCCGACCCCGCCGGCTATGAGGCAGTTGTGCTTGGGAGCGCCATCTACTTCGGTTCCTGGCTGGAGCCGGCGTACGGGTTCGCAGAGCGACACCACGTCGTCCCCGCCCAACGCCCCGTCTGGCTGTTCAGCGTGGGACCGCTCGGCACGGAGGAGGAAGACGCCGAGGAGCAGCCGCACGACACCGTGGGCGGAGTCCATCGCCGACTCCCTCGGCAGCCGAGGCAGTTGAGCGACACCCCCCGCAATCGGCTACGAAACCGGCTCGGAGGCCATGGCCTCGTCGAGGCGACGACCAGCCTCCTCATCGTCGACGTCGAGGGCGAAACTCAGCTCGGACACGAGGACGCGGCGGGCCTTGGAGAGCATGGTCGTCTCACCGGCGGACAGGCCGTTCTCGGCCCGGCGCATCGAGAGGTTCCGCACAACCTCGGCAACCTGGTAGATATCGCCGGACTTGAGCTTCTCGGCGTGGTTCTTGAAGCGCCGGGACCAGTTCGTGGGGGTACGGACGTCCTTCTTCGCCAGGACGGCGTAGACGTCGGAGATCTCCTCGTCGTCAATGACGTCTCGGAGGCCCACGGTGTCGATACTGTCGACCGGGACACTCAGGGTCAGATCGTCATAGGCCATGTGGAGCACGAGGTACTCCCGGTCGATGCCCAAGGCTCCCCGGCGCTCCCGCCGCTCGATGACGGCCGCGCCGTGGTGGGGGTAGACAACCTTGTCACCAACGTCGAACGACATACAGCTCCTCACTGCGGCCCACGAAAAGGGCGCTTCCCAAGGATGACAGGTTTCGGGTAGGGACGGGTGCAGGCGGCCGGCGTGACCGCAGAACGCTTCGCCGGCGCGCGGTCACTCGAGATGGGCGAACGCATCCGCCCGTTCGCTGGGGCCGGCCACCACCAGCACCGCGCCCTTCTCGAGCACGGTGTCGACCGTGGCGTAGGTGAAGATCTTCCCCGGTGGCTTCACGCACACGACGGTGACGCCGTACTTCTGGCGGATCCGCATCTCTCCGAGGGTCCCGCCGACGAGATCTTCCGGCACCATCGTCTCCACCATGGCGAAATCCTCGTCCAGCTGGAACCAGTCGATGATCCGCCCGCCGACGAGGTGGGCGACCCGATGCCCCATGTCGTGTTCGGGGAAGACGACATGGTGGGCACCCACCCTCTCGAGGATCTTGCCGTGCGACTTCGTCACCGCCTTCGCCCAGATGTTGGAAAGCCCGAGATCGTCCAAGGCGGCAGTGGTGAGGACGCTGGCCTCGATGTCCGATCCGATGGCGACGACGGCGTTGCGGAAGTCGGCGATCCCCAACTGGCGCAGTGCCTCATCGCTGGTCGCGTCGGCCTGCACGACGTGGGTGAGCAGGTCGGCGTAGTCCTGAACCAGCCCACCGTCGCTGTCGACCCCGAGCACCTCGAACCCGAGACGCACCAGCTCGGCGCCCACAGCACCACCGAACCGGCCCAGGCCGATCACGACCACCTGCTCCCCGGCTTCCGCCTGGCGGGCGGGACGCCGGCGGTTGCGGGATCCTTTGTTAGCCAATGATGACCCTTTCCTCGGCATGCCGGAAGACGCGGTTGCGCTCGCGAAGCACGAGCGCTGCAAAAAGGGTCGGGGGCCCGACCCGACCCAGGAGCATGAGTGCGATGACGACGAACTTCGACGTCGTGGACAGCAATGGGGTGACGCCCGTCGACATGCCCACGGTACCGAGGGCCGACACCGTCTCGAAGAAGAGATCGGATCGCGGCAGGGTCGTCGTGGCCAGGAGGACCATGGTCGCCACCATCACGGTCCCCACCGCGAAGAGGGCGACCGTCAGCGCCTGGCGCTGGACGCCGACCGGCAGCCGGCGCCGGAGAACCACGACGTCGGGGTCACCACGCACCTCGGCCCACATGACCCAGCCGAGGACGGCGAAGGTGGTCACCTTGATCCCGCCGGCGGTGGAGCCGCTCCCGCCTCCGATGAACATCAGGATCTCCGTCAGCAAGCGGGACGGTTCGCGCATGGACGCGATGTCGATGGAGTTGAACCCCGCCGTGCGGGGCACGACGCTGTGGAAGAGGGAGTTGACGAGCGAGTCCGGTATCGACATCCGCCCGAGGGTCCGCGTGTTCGTCCACTCGAACCACGCCAGCAGCGCCCATCCCGCCAGGATGAGAACCACACTCGTGCTGACGGTGATCTTGGCATGCAGGTTCCACCGCTGCGGCCGCCAGGGCTGCCGGGCGATCTGGATCCAGACGGGGAACCCGAGCCCGCCGGCGACGACGGTGCCGGCGACGACCACGAGCAAGAACGGATCCCCGCTAAAACCGACCAGGCTGTCGCTGAAGGTGGAGAAGCCGGCGTTGTTGAACGCCGACACCGCATGAAAGACGCCAAGGTAGACGGCACGGCCGATGGGTTCGCCGTGGCTGAGCCAGAACCGGGCCGTCAACAGTACGAAAGCGGCGGCCTCGAAACCCAAGCTCAGCTTGGCCACGCCCACCAGAAGGTGGCGGATATCGCCGATGTTCATCGAGCCGGTCTCTGCCGCGGCGATGAGCCGGTGACGGAGCCGGATGCGCCGGCCGACGATGTAGACGATGAACGACGTCAGCGACATGATGCCGAAGCCCCCGACCTGGATCAGGGCGAGGATGATCCATTCTCCGAACGCCGTCCAGTGCGTGCCGGTATCGACCACCACGAGCCCGGTCACGCAGACGGCGGAGGTGGCAGTGAAGAGCGCTGTCAGCAGGGGCGTCCTGCCAGGCCCCGCTGAAGCGGCGGGGATCGAGAGAAGCGCGGTCCCCAGGAGGATGCCCACGACGAAGGCGAACACCACGTACTGCGCCGGATGGCGCAGACCCAGGATCGACCTCCGGCCCCGTCGCAACGGCATCCGGCCACCGTAGGCGGATATCTAGCAGGGAGTGCCCAGGAGGATGATGGTGCATCTCGTGGTCGAACTCGATGGCGGGACGGTCGTCGACGCCCGGGTGGTGGTCGGCGCCGGCGCCGCCGTCGTCGGCGTCACCCGGGTGGTGGTGGTCGGCCGCCCGCTCGTTGTCGTCGCGCCCCGAGCGGTGCTCGACGTGGTCGACGACGCATCGACGGGCGCCACCGCGACGCCGGCGCCGGCAGCACCGATGTGGAAGGTGACCTCCACGGTGTTGGAGAGGATGTCGATGTTGGCCTGGCTCGGAGGGATGGTGTCGGGCGCCGTCCCGGCGACGACGTAGGCGGTGAGCGTGGTGTCGATGTCGCTGCCGAAGTCGACCGAGGCGTTCGTCCAGATGGCGGAAACCTCGCGGGAGCCGTCGAGCTGCAGCGACGGGCTCACCACCTGGAAGAGATTGGCCAGGTTGACCGACGGGCCGCCGAGAGCGCTGCCCGTGCTGCTCAGCCCG
>CAYZMG010000056.1:21983-28441 GCA_964479465.1 uncultured Acidimicrobiales bacterium | reverse complement strand
TACATCGACGCCGCCCTGGTCTCCTACCTGGAGGGCGACGGCACGTCGTGGAAGGCCATCCCCGGGGTGGCCCGCACGCCCGAGGAGGTCCTGGCCGCCGCCGGCAGCCGCTACACCTACTCGGCCAACACCATGGCCTACGCCGAGGCGGTGGAGGGCGGCGCCGAGAAGCTGGCCCTGGTCGGCATGAGCTGCCAGTCATCGGTCCCGCCGGTGATGACCGTCCGCAAGGCCGGCAAGCCCGCCCGCCGCTTCGTGCTCAACATCGGCCTCCTGTGCTCCAAGACCTTCGACGACGCCATCTTCGAGGAGCTGTTCGAGGCCAAGTACGGCCTGCGCAAGCAGGACATGGTCAAGATGAACATCAAGGGCGTCTTCCAGATCTGGATGCGCAACGGCGACTACCACGAGGTGCCTCTCAAGGAGTGCCACGCCTGGACCCGTGAGGGCTGCAAGCTCTGCCCCGACTTCGCCGCCGAGCACGCCGACATCTCCACCGGCGGCATCGGCGCCTTCGGTGACTGGACACTCACCATCATCCGCACCGACCTCGGCCGGGAGATCATGGTCAAGATGCTCCAGGACGGCACCATCGAAGGCCGTCCGGGCGACGACGACCCGGGCGCCATCGCCCTCCTCCGCAAGCTCTCGGTGAAGTCCCGCAAGCGTTGGCCGGACACGGCGGCGCCGGCGCCCCGCCTGATCCCGCCGCCGGCGCCCAAGGTTCCTGCGACATGACCGGCCCGAGAGGCCGGTCCTGCGGATATTCCTTGGCCGGCCGGGAGGCCGGACGATGACGCCTTTGGAGTTCGCCGTCACCTGGGACTACCGCTGACCCTTCGCCCGTAACTTTGCCGAGCACGTGCTGCTCGGTCAGGAGATCGCCGGCGACGGGTGGAGCGTGCGATGGCTGGCGTTCTCGCTCAACCAGACCAAGATCAGCGAGGGCGAGACCGACGTCTGGGACGACCCCGAGATGGCCGCCACCCGGATGGCCGTCGAGGTCGGCATCGCCGTCCGGGACGGCTGGCCAGAGGCATTCCCCGCCGTCCACCTCGGCCTGTTCGCCGCCCGCCACGACAATGGCCTCGACATCCGTGACCACGACGTCGTCGCCCGCGTGCTGACCGCCAACGGCCTCGACGCCGACCAGGTGTTCAACGAGGTGCTCGGCTGCGCGCCCCGCGACGTCTTCCGGCTGGAGCACACGACCGCGGTCGACCAGCACAGGGTCTTCGGTGTGCCGACCGTGATCGCCGGCGACCATGCCGTGTTCATTCGTCTCGTCAACCGCCCGGGTGCCGACGCCGGCAAGGCCCGGGCGACCATCGAACGATGCGTGGACCTCGTTACCGGCTGGACCGACCTCAACGAGTTCAAGCACACGACGATTCGTCATTGACCGGCGGGCCACTAGCCTGCTCGGTCTCATGGATCGAACACTCGTCATCTGCAAGCCCGACGCCGTCGAGCGGGGGCTCGCCGGCCAGATCGTCGCCCGCCTCGAGGCCAAGGGGCTCCGGCTGGCGGCGGCCGAACTGCGGACCATCGACGCCGAGACGGCCGGCCAGCATTACGGCGAGCACCAGGGCAAGGCGTTCTACGACGATCTGGTCAGCTTCATCACCCGAGGGCCGGCGCTGCTCATGGTCGTCGAGGGCCCGGGGGACACCTACAAGGTGGTCCGCACGCTGATGGGCGCCACGAACCCCAAGGACGCCGCGCCCGGCACTATCCGCGGCGATCTCGCCATCGAGATGACCGAGAACCTTGTCCATGGGTCGGATTCCCCGGAGTCGGCCCGGCGGGAAATCGGACTGTTCTTCCCGGCAATGGCCCCCCCGGGGTTGTGACCCCCCTCTGTAACGCCTAGCCTCACACCCGACCCCTGGCGCGGAGCCTGCACATGTCCGACAACTTCTTTTCAGCTTTCCTGGGTCGCGACATGGCGGTCGACCTGGGCACGGCCAACACCCTCGTCTACGTGCGCGGTCGCGGCATCGTCCTGAACGAGCCGTCGGTCGTGGCGGTGAACGTGAAGGACGGCCGGCCGCTCGCCGTCGGCATCGAGGCCAAGCGGATGATCGGCCGCACGCCCGGCCACATCCAGGCTGTGCGCCCCCTGCGTGACGGCGTCATCAACAACTTCGAGATCACCGAGAAGATGCTCCGGTACTTCATCACCCGGGTGCACCAGCGCCGGTGGGCGAAGCCCCGGATGGTGATCTGCGTGCCATCCGGCGTCACCGGAGTAGAGAAGCGAGCGGTCCAGGAAGCGGCCGAGTACGCCGGCGCCCGGAAGACCCCGTTCATCATCGAGGAGCCCATGGCCGCGGCCATCGGCGCCGGCCTTCCCGTCCACGAGCCCACCGGCAACATGGTGGTCGACATCGGCGGCGGCACCACCGAGGTGGCGGTCATCTCCCTGGGCGGCATCGTCACCAGCCAGTCGGTCCGCATCGGCGGCGACGAGCTCGACGAGGCCATCATCCAGTTCATCAAGAAGGAGTACAGCCTCGCCCTGGGCGAGCGGACGGCCGAGGAGATCAAGATCGCTCTCGGCTCGGCCTACCCCCTCGAGGAGGAGCTGCGGGCCGAGATCCGGGGCCGCGACCTCGTCACCGGCCTGCCCAAGACCATCGTGACCAGCACCGAGGAGATCCGCCGGGCCCTCGACGAGCCCGTCTCGGCCATCGTCGACTCGGTGAAGGTCACCCTCGACAAGACGCCGCCGGAACTGGCCGCCGACATCATGGAGGCCGGCATCGTGCTCACCGGCGGGGGAGCCCTGCTGCACGGGCTCGACGTGCGGCTGCGGGCGGAGACCGGCATGCCCATCGTCATCGCCAACAACCCCCTCTTCTCGGTGGCCCTCGGCGCCGGCCAGTGTCTCGAGGAGTTCAACGTCCTACGGCAGGTGCTGAACCCCAACAACGACAGGTAACGGGTGGCGGTCTACCGGCGTTCCCGGCGAAACCGCTTCTTCCTGGTCCTCCTGGCTCTCACGTCGGTCACCGTCCTGACCCTCGATTACCGGGACGGGAGCGATGGCGCCCTCGAGTCGGTTCGCCAGACGGCGCGCGACGCGTTCGCCCCCGTGCAGTCGGCGGCGGAAACGGTCTTCTCACCGGTCACCGGCTTCTTCAGCAGCATCGGCGACTTCGGCGACCTCCGGAGGGAGAACGCCCGGCTCCGGCGTGAGCTGGAGGCCGCTCGGGCCGAGGCCATCCGCGGCGCCGATGCCGATCGGGAGCGGCAAGGCCTCCTCCAGCTCCAGGGCCTCGACTACACCGGCGGCCTCGACTCGGTCCCGGCCCGGGTCATCTCGACCGCCCCCACCAACTTCCAACTCACCATCACGATCGACCGGGGAACGGACAACCGCCTCGATGTCGGCATGCCCGTGGTCACCGCCGCCGGCCTGGTCGGACGGATCACCGAGGTCTCCAAGATCCGCTCGACGGTGTTGCTCATCACCGATCCGTCGTCGAACATCGGCGTACGGCTGGCCAACTCCGGCGAGCAGGGGGTGGTCAGGGGCGGCGGGAACAACAACCTTCTCCCGCTCGACCTCATCACCACCGAAGTGCCCGTGGCGGTGGGGGAGCCCGTCGTCACGAGTGGCCTGGAGCGGGGCCTGTTCCCGGCTCAGATACCGCTGGGCACGGTGCGCAACGTCACCGCTGCCCCTGGCGCCCTCCAGAAGGACATCCTCCTGGAGCCCGGCGTCGATCTCACCCGCCTGGAGTTCGTCCGCGTCGTCCTCTGGAAGCCGGCGTCTTGAGGGAAGATCCCCGCTTCCGGTTGCCGATCATGTTCGTCGTCGCCCTGCTCCTCCAGACGACGCTGCTGGCCCGCTTGCGGTTCTTCGGCGTCATGCCCGACTTCATGCTCCTGCTGGCGGTGGCCGGTGGGATCACCGCCGGCCCCACGCGAGGCGCGACGCTGGGTTTCGCCTCCGGCATGCTCATCGACCTGTTCCTGCCCACGCCGCTCGGGCTGTCGGCGCTGGTGTTCACCCTCGTCGGCTACGGGGTGGGCGTGGCCAACACCGGCGTCCTGCGGTCGGCCTGGTACATCCCCGTCCTCACCGCCGGCGGGGCGAGCGTGGCCGGCGTGACCCTGTACGCGCTGATCGGCTCCATGCTGGGTGAACGGATGGTCAACGGCCATCTGGTTACCATCGCGGTAGTGGTGGGGTTGTCCAACGCCGTGCTGGCGCCGGTGGCGGTGAGGTTCACCGACTGGTCGCTCGGTTCGCTGAAGTCCGGCCCGCGCATCCCGGTATGACCCAGGACTCCTCGCGCCTACGCCTCGGCGTACTGGGCATGGTCGTGCTGTCGCTGTTCTGCGCGCTCCTCGCCCGCCTCTGGTACCTCCAGGTCCTCGCCTCGCCCACGTTCAAGGTCGAGGCCCAGCACAACAGCGTCGCCGTCGTCTACACCGAGGCCCCTCGCGGCCGCATCCTCGACCGCAACGGCAAGGTGCTGGCCGACAACCGGGTCGTGCTGGCCCTCGTGGCGAACCGGGAGGAGATCGCCAAGAAGCCCGAAGTGCTGGACCGCCTGTCATGGCTGCTCAACGTGCCGGTCCCCGTGCTCCAGGAGCGCATTGCTGATGAGCGCTACAGCCTCTACAAGCCGGTCCCCGTCGCGCTCGACGTGCCCAAGGACAAGCTCATCTACGTGCGGGAGCACCAGGGGGAGTTCCCGGGCATCGACGGGGTGCAGCTCACCGAGCGGTGGTACCCCAACGGCAGCATCGCCGCCCACGCCCTCGGCACCGTGGGGGAGATCAACGACCAGGAGCTCGGCTCCCGCAAGGCCCTGGACTACAAGGCCGGCGACACCATCGGGAAGTCGGGCATCGAGCTCACCTACGAAACCGAGCTCCGGGGCAACCCCGAGATCTCCAAGCTCGAGGTTGACTCCATGGGGCGCGTGCAGCGGTCCCTCGGGAACCAACCTGCGGTGCAGGGCGACGACATCCGTCTCAGCATCGACCTCGACATCCAGCGCGTGGCCGAGGAGTCCCTGGCGCAGGGCCTCGAGCTGGCTCGCGACCACACCGACTTCCTCAGCGGCAAGAAGTTCCTCGCTTCGGGCGGATCCGTGGTGGTGACCGACCCCCGGGACGGGTCTGTCATCGCCATGGTGTCGAATCCCACCTACGACCCGAACGAGTTCACCAACGGCATCTCCGTCCGCCGCTTCCAGGAGCTGAACGACCCGGCCGGGCACTACCCCCTCAACAACCGGGCCATTCAGGGCCTCTACGCCCCGGCATCGACCTTCAAGCTGGCCACCTCGGTGGCGGCCATGAGGCACGGCCTCATCTCGGCCCGGGACACCTACAACGACCTCGGTAGTTACACCGTCGTGGGCGAGCGCTCCCAGACGTTCAGCAACGCCCGGGGGGCCCGTAACGGCATCGTCGACGTGACCAAGGCGATCACCGTGTCGAGCGACGTCTTCTACTACTGGCTCGGGGAGCGCTTCTGGGACAACAGAGGCAGGTTGGGCCCCTCTGCCGTCCAGGACGTGGCCCGGTCGCTCGGCATGGGCGAGTACACCAACGTCGACCTCCCCTTCGAGTCCAACGGGCGCATCGACGAGCCGGCCAGCCGCGAGAAGCTCCACAAGGACAACCCGACCGCCTTCCCGTTCCCGGAGTGGTACACCGGCTACAACCTCAACATGGCCATCGGCCAGGGCGACACCCAGATCACCCCCCTCCAGCTGGCCAACTCCTACGCCACCTTCGTGAACGGTGGCACGGTGTTCGCCCCCCAACTCGGCGACGCCGTGCTCGATCGGAGCGGCCAGGTGCTGCGGGAGATCGAGGCCACGGTGCTGCAGCGGACCGAGTTGCCGGCGTCGATCCTCCAGCCTCTGATGGCGGGCTTCAAGGGGGTGATCTCCGATCCGAGCGGGACCGGCTTCGGCGCCTTCGCCGGGTTCCCGCTCGCCCAGTTCCCCGTGGCCGGCAAGACGGGGACGGCGGAGATCGAGGGCAAGTTCGACACCTCGCTGTTCATCGCGTACGCCCCGGCCGACGCCCCGCGGTACGTGGTCACCGTCGTCATGGAGGAGGCCGGCCTCGGGGCGTCGGCTGCCGCGCCGGTGGCCCGGCGCGTCTTGGAGGCCATCGCAGCGAAGGAGGGGATCAGCGTCGCCCCCTCTGTGGTCAACCGGATCCTCGACGGCCGGGACTGATGCTCTGGTCGCTGCGGTCCTCCGCTTCGCTTCGGTCCTCGCTCTGATGCAGTCCTTCCGCAACCCGGCGGCGACCTGGCGCCACGTGGACATCTCGCTGCTCCTGTCCACCGTGGGCATCTCCCTCATGGGCGTGCTCATGGTCTATTCCGCGACCCGCCAGAGCCAGGAGACGGCCGGCCTCGACCCGGCCTTCTACCTCAAGCGCCAGGCGATCTTCCTGCTCCTGGGCCTAGCAGACAT
>CAYZMG010000056.1:0-21973 GCA_964479465.1 uncultured Acidimicrobiales bacterium | reverse complement strand
GGATGCTCTCCGGCACTTTAAGCCAGCATTCCCCGGTGATCATGGCCGCGGCCAGCCACGTCGACTACCGCCACATCCGTGACTACGTGCCCTTCCTGTATGGCGGCGCGGTGCTGACCCTGCTCCTGGTCATCTCCCCGCTGGGGGCGTCGCGCCGGGGCACCCAGGCGTGGTTCCAGCTCGGCCCGTTCCAGTTCCAGCCCTCCGAGGTGGCCAAGATCGCGCTGATCCTGGCCCTGGCCGCCATCCTTGCCGGCGCCAGGGGCCATCTGGAGACCCCCGGCCTGCTCACCGCCCTGGGCATCGCCGTGCCTCCCATGGCCCTCATCTACCTCCAGCCCGACCTGGGCACGAACATGGTGTTCGTCGCCGTCGTGATCGCCGTCGTGCTGGTGGCCGGCGCCCGGCCCCGCCACATCGCTGTGCTGACATTGCTCGGCATCACCGCCATCGCCCTCGTCGCGGAGCTCGGGATGCTCCAGGACTACCAGCGGGACCGGCTCACGGCCTTCCTCGACCCCCAGTCCGACAGTCAGCGGTCCTCCTACAACCTGCGCCAGTCCCAGATCGCCATCGCCGCCGGCGGCGTCGCCGGCCGCGGGCTGTTCCAGGGCACTCAGACCAACCTGTCGTTCGTCCCCGAGCAGCACACCGACTTCATCTTCACCGCGGTGGGGGAGGAGCTGGGGTTCATCGGTGGGATGACGCTCCTGGGCCTCTTCGGGGTGATGGTGTGGCGGATATGGCGGGCGGCGGTGGTGGCCCGAGATCAGTTCGGCCGGCTGGTCTGCGTGGGCGTGCTGGCCATGCTTGTGTTCCAGATCTTCGAGAACGTCGGCATGACGATGGGCATCACGCCCATCACCGGCATCCCATTGCCCTTCATGTCCTACGGCGGCTCGGCCATGATCGCCGCCTTCGCCGGCGTCGGCCTGGTGCTGAACGTCCACATGCGACGGTTCAGCTAGTCCCTCGACCTCATTCGTTCGCTTCGCTCACTCCATTCGGTCGAATTGACCGTGCTGCGGCGGGCGAGCAGAGCTCGCGCCGCCTCCGCCCTGCCTTCTTTGGCCCGCAGCCGAAGGGGCCGCCTGCGGCGGCGGGTGCGGCCGCAGGCATTCGTGTTCGTCAACGCGGCGAACGTTTGTGGTCAGGGCACGAGCCCTTACGTCTCTCTGGCCGGTCGGGATAGTATGCCGCGACTGATGCCTCTCCTGAGCCCCCGGATCCGGCCGTTGCTCGCCCTCATGCAGGGCCTGTTGCGCACCGTGCGGGGTGGTCGCCTGGCTCGGCATTTCGCCGTTTCCCGCCCCGGGCCGGTCGCTCTCGCCCGTCCTCATCAGCCTCTTTTCGTCCCGCCTCCGGGCCGGACGCCCACGATCGAGCGCCTCGGCGCGCGCGGGGGGCCCACCCCCGCCGCCCGCGACGGGCGCGTCGCACGCCTTGGCGCGTGCGCCTCCAGAAGGGACCTTCCCGATGTCCGAAGCCATCCCGAGTCCCCCGGCGGACCCCGGCGATCGCACCCCTGCCGTCGCCGACCCTCCGCCTCGAGGCCCACGAAGCACTCCTGATCAGCCCGCCGGCGACCCTGCGCCGGCGTCGGCAGCCGACGAGGAGACGCGCACGTCCTCCGGGAACCGCCGGCGCCGGGGCTCGCGCGGTGGTCGCAACAACCGCAAGCCCGGAGACGGCGAACCGGCAGAGGACGGCGCCGAGGCGCCACCCCGGCCCGAGCGGGCCCGCCAGCCGCGGGTCGCCGCCGTCGCTGCGACGAGCCCCGAGATCCCCGATCTGCCCGACCTGCCGGGCCAGGGCAAGGCCAACCCTGAGGCCGCGGCCCGGGCGCTGGTGCGCCGGCCGAAGATCGGCGATACGCGCCCGGCGCCGGCCGGCGACACCCGGCCTGCGCCGGCCAGCGACACCCGGCCTGCGCCGGCCAGCGACACAGCAACGGCGAAGCCCGCCCGGAAAGCACTTGCCGACAAGGCCGATGCCCTCGAAGCCGCCGACGGCGATGAGGACGGCCCGGCCCGCAAACGCCGGCGCCGGGGCGGCCGGGGTCGGGGGGCCGGCGTCGTCGGCAAGGCTCTCGGCGGCACGCCGGAGCCCGAGACGCCGGTCGAGCTCGACGAGGAGACCCTGGAGAAGCGGCGGGGGCGGGAGCGCAAGGGCAAGCCGGTCGGCCGGTACCAGATGTGCGTGCACGTCCGGCCCGAGGCCACCCAGATCGCCGTGCTCGAAGGCCGGTCGCTCATCGAGCACTACGTGTCGCGGCCCTCCGACGACGCCACCCAGATCCACGGCAACATCTACATCGGTCGGGTGCAGAACGTCCTCCCCGGCATGGAGGCGGCATTCGTCGACATCGGCACGCCCAAGAACGCCGTCCTCTACCGGGGCGACGTCCAGTACGACGCCGAGGACGTCGACTCGGGGGGCAAGGGCGGCGGCGGCAGCAAGGACGGGAGTATGCGGATCGAGCAGCTGCTCCGCCCTGGTCAGACCGTCCTCTGCCAGGTCACCAAGAACCCGATCGGCACCAAGGGCGCCCGCCTCACCCAGGAGGTATCCCTCGCCGGCCGCTTCGTGGTCCTGATCCCCAACAGCTCGACCTACGGCATCTCCAAGCGCCTGTCCGACGAGGAGCGCAAGCGCCTGCGCCGCATCCTCGACGAGGTCCGGCCCCGGGGCCAGGGCCTGATCGTGCGTACGGCCGCCGAGGGTGCGACCCCCGAGGAGCTCCGCCGTGACGTCGAGCGCCTGCTGCGCCAGTGGGCCCAGATCGAGGCCCTGGCCGCCCGCTCTACCGCCCCCACCCTGCTGTACCGGGAGCCGCCGCTGGCCGTACGGGTTATCCGCGAGGAGTTCAACAAGGACTACCGCGGCGTGCTGATCGACGACTCCGAGCTGTACAAGGAGGTCCACGAGTACGTCGCCGCCCTGATCCCCGAGCTGGCCGACCGCATCGAGCTCTACGACGACCCGTCGCTGCCCATCTTCGAGCGCCAGCACGTCCATGAGCAGCTCCACAAGGCCCTGGACCGCAAGGTGTGGTTGCCCTCCGGCGGCTCGCTGATCATCGAGCGCACCGAGGCGCTGACGGTGATCGACGTCAACACCGGCAAGAACGTGGGCAGCTCCAGCCTGGAGGAGACCGTCTACCGCAACAACCTGGAGGCGGCGGAGGAGATCGCCCGCCAGCTGCGCCTGCGTGACATCGGCGGGATCATCGTCATCGACTTCATCGACATGGAGATCCGCAAGAACCGCGAGGCCGTCCTCAAGCTGTTCAAGGACTGCCTCGCCCGCGACAAGACCCGCACCCAGGTCTTCGACATCTCCGAGCTGGGCCTGGTCGAGATGACCCGCAAGCGGGTCTCCGAGGGCCTTGTCGAGTCCTTCTCCGCCACCTGCCCCAGTTGCAACGGCCGGGGCATCATCCTCGACGAAAGCCTGTTGTAGCGGTCGAGTAGGATGGTCAGCCATGTACGCCGTTATCAAGACCGGGGGCAAGCAGTACAAGGTTGCCCAGGGCCAGAAGCTCGACGTCGAGCGGGTCTCCGCCGACGATGGTGAGCTGAGCTTCGAGCCCCTCATGCTGGTCGAGGACGGTGCGATCACCGCCGGCGCGGGCGCCCTGACCGGGGCGACGGTGACGGCCAAGGTCGTCGGCGAGACGCTCGGCCCCAAGGTGGTCGGCTTCCGGTACAAGAACAAGAGCAACCAGCGCCGGCACTGGGGCCACCGCCAGCAGTACACGACGATCGAGATCACCGGCATCACCTCGCCGGGCAGCCGGGAGGGCTAGTCCATGTCGAAGACCAAGGGTGGCGGTTCCACCCGAAACGGGCGTGACTCTGCCGCACAGCGCTTGGGCGTAAAGGTGTACGACGGCCAGGTCGTCACGCCCGGCACGATCATCGTGCGCCAGCGCGGCACCCACTTCCACCCCGGCGAGCAGGTCGGCCGCGGCGGCGACGACACCCTGTTCGCGCTCGCCGACGGCAAGGTGAAGTTCGGCTCCCGCAAGGGCCGGCGCCTGGTCGACGTCCTTCCGGCCGAATAGGCCCTCCGGCCCTCCAGGGCCGGTAGCAAGGCTAGGAGCAGACCAGCATGTCCGCGTTCGTCGACGAAGCTCACCTCAACGTCCGGGGTGGCGACGGCGGCGCCGGCGCCGTGTCGTTCCGGCGTGAGGCCCATGTGGCCAAGGGCGGCCCCGACGGCGGCGACGGGGGCAAGGGCGGCGATCTGTGGCTGTACGCCGACCGCGAGGTCGCGTCGCTGCTGGCGTTCCGCGACCATCCCCACCGGCGAGCCTCCAGCGGCACCCATGGCATGGGCCGCGCCCGGCACGGCGCGGCCGGCATCGATCTCCGGGTCGCCGTGCCCGAGGGCACGATCGTCAAGGACGCCGCCGGCAACGTGCTGGCCGACCTCGTCCGCGAGGGCGACAGCTGGCTGGCCGCCCGCGGCGGCCGGGGGGGGCGGGGCAACGCCAAGTTCCTGTCCAACCGCCGGCGGGCACCGTCCTTCGCCGAGCAGGGGGAGGAGGGCGAGGAGCAGTGGCTCTACCTGGAGCTCAAGCTGATGGCCGACGTCGCCCTCGTCGGCTTCCCCAACGCCGGCAAGAGCACGCTGATCTCCCGGGTCTCGGCGGCCAAGCCCAAGATCGCCGACTATCCCTTCACGACCCTCGAGCCCCACCTCGGCGTGGTCGTCGTCGACGGCTTCGAGATGATCATGGCCGACATCCCTGGCCTGATCGAGGGCGCCAGCGAGGGCAAGGGCCTCGGCCATCAGTTCCTGCGCCACATCGAGCGGGCCCGGGCCCTGCTCGTCCTGGTCGATCTGGCCCCCTCCTCCCACGACACCCCGCCCGACGAGCAGGAGCGGATCCTGCTCTCCGAGCTCGGCCTGCACCGGCCCGAGCTCCTGGAACGGCCCCGCCTGGTCGTGGGCACCAAGGCCGACGCCGCCTATTTCGACTTCGACGGCCTGCGCATCTCCGCAGTCACCGGCGAGGGCATCCCCGACCTGCTGCACGGCACGGCGGCGCTCGTCGCCGAGGCCCGGGCCGAGGCGCCGGCGCCGGAGACCCACATCGTCCACCGGCCCGAGCCGGAGGGCGTCCAGATCGGGCGGGCCGACGACGGTGCCTACGTGGTGCTCGGCAAGCCGGCCGAGCGGGCGGTCGCCGTCAACGACCTCACCAACCCCCAAGCCCTGGAGTACGTCCGCCACAAGCTGTCGCGCCTGGGCGTCGACCGGGCGCTGGCCCGGGCCGGCGTCCGCCCCGGTGACCTGGTCCGGGTGGGCGGGTTCGAGTTCACCTACGCCGACCAGGAGATCGAGGTGCAGGGGCGCCGGCGGCCGAGATGAATGTCCGGATCTCATGAACGTGGTCGCCAAGATCGGCACGTCGTCGATCACCGACGAGCGTGGTGAGATCTCCCGTGCCGCCATCGAGAAGCTGACCTCCGAGGTCGCCGGCCTGCGCAGCCGGGGCCACCGGGTGGTCGTCGTGACCTCCGGGGCCATTGCCGCCGGCCTGCCGGCGCTGGGCATGTCCGGTGCCCGGCCCAATGACGTGGCCACGCTCCAGGCCATCTCGGCCGTCGGCCAGAGCCGCCTGATGGCCGCCTACGACGCCGCCCTCGGCCACCACGGCCTCGTCGCCGGCCAGGTCCTGCTGGCCCCGCTGGACTTCATGAACCGGTCGCAGTACCTCCACGCCCGCGACACCTTCAACCGGTTGCTCGACCTGGGCGTGGTTCCCGTCGTGAACGAGAACGACGCCGTCGCCGATGACGAGATCCGCTACGGCGACAACGACCACCTTGCCGCGCTCGTCGCCCACCTCATCTACGCCGACCTGCTGGTCCTGCTCACCGACACCTCGGGGCTCCACAGCTCCGACCCCCGCCTCGACGCCGCTGCGTCCCTCATCGAGGAGATCGTGGAGTTCGACCATGAGCTGGAGCGGATCGCCGGCGGCCGGGGTACGGTCCGGGGCAGCGGGGGCATGGCCACCAAGATCCGAGCGGCCAAGATGGCCTCCTGGTCGGGCATCCGCACGGTGATCGCCGCTGCCGACCGCCCGGGTGTCCTGGCCGCCGCGGTCGACGCCGAGCCGGGCGTTGGCACCGTCGTGCGGCCCCGTGACCGCCGGCTGGGCGCCCGCAAGCTCTGGATCGCCTTCGCCAAGCCCTACGAGGGCGTCCTCCGGGTCGACGATGGCGCCCGCCAGGCGCTCGTCGAGCGGGGCACGTCGCTGCTCCCCGTGGGCGTGGCCGCGGTGACGGGAGAGTTCGACGCCGGCGACGCGGTCGAGATCGCCGACTCCGCCGGCCGGGTCTTCGCCAAGGGCCTGGTGCGCATGAGCGCCAAGGAACTCCGGCAAGCCGCCGGCCGGCGCACCGCCGACCTGCCGGAGGGTGCCCGGGAGGTCGTCCACCGCGACGACCTCGTCGTCACGGGATCCTGATCGAACCTGTTGCACTTGACCACCGCATGCGCGGGCAGATGCAGCAAGTTCGGGGTCAGGTGGAGGGGCCGACCTCGGGGGCGGGGGCGTCGGACACCGCCGGCGCATCCGCCGGGGCCGCAGCCGGGCTGCTGGCGATGCCGAGTTGGGCCCGGATGGCGTCGAGGCGGGCGGTGGCCTCGGTGTTCATGGCCGCCTGCTCGACCTCGAGCATGCGCACCTCCACCGACTCGCCGGCGATCTCGGAGGTGCCGAGGGCCTTGGCGTACCGGGACTCGATCTTGTCGCGCACCTCGTCGAAGGTGGGGACGTCCTGGCCCACGGTCTCGCTCAGGGAGGCCATGGCCCGGTTCATCTGCTCCTGCATCTTGGCCTGGTCGAGCTGGCCCATCAGCTTTTGCTTCTCGGCCAGCTTGCGCTGCATCACCGAGGAGTTCTGCTGGACGGCGGCCTTGGCCTGGTTGGCGGCCTGGGTCGACTGGAGCAGGAGCTGCTTGAGGCTCTCGACCTCCTTCTCGGTGGCGATGAGGCGGTTGGCGTAGGCCTCCGCCGCCGAGGTGTAGTCCAGGGCCTTGGTCGAGTCACCGCGGCGGGTGGCCTCGTCGGCCATCTGCACGGCCTGGCGGGCCGACGCGTTGAGCTTGCCCATCTCCTCCATCGACCGGTTCAGCCGCATCTCGGTCTGCTTCTGGTTGGCCACGACGTTCGCCGCCTGCTCGATGAGCCGGCGGTGCTGGTCCTGGGCTTCGGTGATTGCCTGCTCCAGCTGCACTTTCGGATCGGCCACCTCGTTGAACTTTCCGGTGAGAGCCGCCGTCAGGTACCGCCACGCGCGCGAGAGGAGTTTGAACATGGTCGCGAGGATAGTGAGAGGGGGCGAGGCTCTGTACGATCGGGGTAGAACCGGCCTCAAGTGCACATCACGTTCAACGCCTCCGAGCGCTCGAGCCTCGGCGTGGAAGTCGAGCTCGAGATCGTCGACCGACAGAGCCGGGAACTGGCCAGCGCGGCCAGCTCCGTGCTCGATGAGCTGGGCGCCGGCCATCCGGGCGGTGAGCATCCGAAGGCCAAGCACGAGCTGTTCGAGTGCACGATCGAGATCATCACCGGCATCTGCTCGTCGGTGGCCGAGGCCAGGAACGACCTCGGGACGACGCTCAAGGAGGTCGCAGCCGCCGCCGACCGGCGGGGCCTGGCGCTGATCTGCACAGGCACCCACCCGTTCTCCGACTGGCACGACCAGCAGATCAGCCCCGATGCCCGCTACCACAAGCTGGTCGACGACATGCAGTGGCTCGCCCGCCGGCTGCAGATCTTCGGCGTCCACTTCCACGTCGGCGTCCGCTCGGCGGAGAAGGTGATCGCCATCGCCAACGGGCTCACCGCCTACATCCCCCACTTCCTCGGCTTGTCCGCCTCCAGCCCCTTCTGGCACGGCCGCGACACCGGCCTGGCCTCCAGCCGGAGCAAGGTGTTCGAGAACCTGCCTACGGCCGGCCTGCCCTACCGCCTGGACGACTGGAGCGAGTTCGAGCAGTTCATGGAAACCCTGGTGAACGCCCAGGCCATCACCAGCATCCGGGAAGTGTGGTGGGACATCCGCCCCCACCCCGACTTCGGCACCGTGGAGCTGCGCATCTGCGACGGGATCCCGACCTTGCGCGAGGTCGCCGGCCTCGCAGCTCTGGCCCAGAGCCTGGTCGAGTGGTTCGACACACGCCTCGACCGGGGCGAAACCCTGCCCGTCCCCCGGGAGTGGGTCATCCGCATGAACAAGTGGCGGGCCGCCCGCTACGGGATCGACGCCGAGATCATCGGCGACGACAAGGGCACCCAGATCCTGCTCGCTCAATCGGTCCGGGAGCTCATCGAGGAGCTGTCCCCCGTCGCCGCTCGCCTTGGCTGCCTCGACGAGCTGCGGTCCAACCTCGCCGTGGTGGACCACGGCCCGAGCTACCTCCGCCAGCGCCGGGTGCTGGCCGCCGGCGGCAGCTACGCCGGCGTGGTCGACTCCCTCATCAATGAGCTGGAGACCGACCGCCTGAGCTAAATCTGCCGATGCGGGGTCCGCGCCGGGCGTAGCGTTGGCGGGTGCGCGGCTCCCACTCCCGGGCGCTGTGGCGGGTCTGGCCGTACCTCCGGCCGTACACGGCACAGCTGGTCACCATGGTCGTCGTCTCCTTCGCGGCCATCGGGGCCGCGCTGTCCATCCCCTTCGTCATCCGGCGCATCGTCGATGGTCCCATCGCACGGGGCGACAGGGGAGCGCTGCTGCCCCTCGCCGCCCTCGTCCTCGTCCTCGGGCTGATCGAGGCCGGCCTGGCCTTCACCCGGCGCTACATACAGGGGTCGGCCGCCAACCGCTTCGAGCGGTCAATGCGCAACGACCTTTACGCCCACCTCCAGTCGCTCCCTGCCGTATTCCACGACCGCTGGCACTCGGGCCAGCTCCTTAGCCGGGCCATGGCCGACCTGGCGGTCATCCGCCGGTTCGTGGGGTTCGGCCTGGTCTTCCTGATCGTGAACAGCGTCACTTTCGTGCTCGTCATCGTCCTGCTGTTCCGGGTCTATGCGCCCCTGGCGATCGTGACCGCGACCGCGATCCTGCCCCTGGCGTTCCTGTGGTCTCGGTTCCGACGGGGATACACCGTCGTCTCCCGCCGGGTGCAGGACCAGCAGGGCGACCTGACGACGCTGGCCGAGGAGGCGGCCACCGGCATCCGGGTCATCAAGGCCTTCGGGCGGGCGCCGCTGATGAGCGAGCAGTACGCGGCCTCCGCGGCCCGCCTGCGGGCCTCGGCCATCGAGGCCGCCAACCTCCGGGCCACCTTCTGGTCGCTGATCGAACTGGTGCCCAACATGACCCTGATTGGGGTGCTGGTCGTCGGCGCCCTGGCTGTAGGTCAGGGGTCGCTGACCCTCGGCGGCCTCGTCGCCTTCATCTCGCTGGTCCTGATGCTGGTCTGGCCCATGGAGTCGCTGGGCAAGATCGTGGCCAACGCCCGGGAGGCCGGCGTCGCCGCCGGCCGCATCTTCGAGGTCTTCGACACCGTCCCCGAGGTGGCCACTCTGCCCGGCGCCGTCGAGCTGGTCGGCCCCTCCGGCCACCTGCGGCTGGAAGGGGTGGGCTTCCGGTACGCCGACAACGAGGAGTGGGCGCTGTGGGGCGTCGACCTCGACGTGCGGCCGGGCGAGACCCTGGCCCTGGTGGGCACGACGGGAGCCGGCAAGACCACCCTGCTCAACCTGATACCCCGGCTCTACGACGCCACCGAGGGCCGCGTCGTCCTCGACGGACACGACGTGCGGGATCTGACCCTGCCCTCACTGCGCCGGGCCGTCGCCGTCGCCTTCGACGACCCCCTCCTGTTCTCGGCCAGCGTGCGGGAGAACCTGTTGCTGGGCTGGCCCGATGCCTCCGACGAGGACCTTGAGATCGCAGTGGCCACGGCCCAGGCCCAGTTCGTCCACGAGCTGCCGTGGGGCCTCGACACCCGGGTCGGAGAGCAGGGACTCACCCTCTCGGGCGGCCAGCGCCAGCGTCTGGCCCTGGCCCGGGCCATCGTCGGCCGCCCCGCGGTGCTGGTGCTCGACGACCCCCTGTCGTCGCTCGACGTCCACACCGAGGCCCTCGTGGAGCAGGCCCTGGCCCGGGTGCTGTCGTCGAGCACCGCCATCGTGGCTGTGCACCGCCCATCGACCCTCGCCCTGGCCGACCGGGTCGCCTGGTTCGAAGAAGGCCGCCTGCGGGCGGTGGGCACCCCTGCCGAGCTGGCCGAGCTGGCGGGCTACCGGGCCGTGCTCGGCCTGGACCCCCGGGCCGCCGAGGAGGTCGCCTGACTGTGACCGTCACCGACGACTGGCGGGGCGTCGCCGCCGAGACGCTCGAGGACGCCAAGGGAGGGCTGGCCGCCTTCCTCCGGGCCCGAAGCCGCCGGCTCCTCGGTTCGCTGCTCACGCCCCACCGCCGGGCCGTCATCGGGCTGGCGGTGGTCGCCGTGCTCACCACGGTGGCCCAGATGGCCGGGCCGTACCTGGTCAAGGTCGGGATCGACCGGGGCATCCCCCCGCTGGTCGACGGTGGCAGCTCGCGCATCCTCTTCCTCGTCGTCGCCGCGTACGTGTTCGCCGCCCTGGCCCAGGCCGTCCTGACCGCCTACTTCGTCCGGACCTCGGGCCGCATCGGCCAGGAGGTCCTCTACGACCTCCGCACCCGCCTCTTCAAGCACTTCCAGCGCCTCAGCCTTTCCTTCCACGAGCGCTACACGTCGGGGCGGGTGGTCGCCCGCCTCACCTCTGACGTGGAGGCCATCGCCGAGCTGCTGGAGACCGGCGTGAGCCAGCTCGTCTTCGCCGTGCTCTCGCTGGTCAGCACCTTCGCGATCATGTTCGTTCTCGACGTGCCCCTGGCCTTGGTTGGCCTGATGACCTTCCCGATGCTCTGCGCCCTGACGGCCTGGTTCCGCCGGCAGTCCTCCCGCACCTACCGGGAGGCCCGGGCGGCCGTGGCGCTGGTCATCGTCCAGTTCGTCGAGACCCTAGGCGGCATGCGGGCCGTGCAGGCCTTCCGCCGGGAGACCCGCAACCAGGCCATCTTCGAAGAGGTCAACGACCGCTACGCCCGGGCCAACATCCGCTCGGCCCGCCTGGCCGCCACCTTCGGCCCCGGCACCCGCGCTATCGGCTCGGTGACGGTGGCCGTGACCCTGTTCTACGGCGCCCACCGGGTCATCGGCGGGGAGACGACCGTAGGGGTGCTCGCCGCCATGCTGTTGTACCTGCGCCGGTTCTTCGAGCCCATGCAGGATCTGGCCCAGTTCTTCAACGTGTTCCAGTCGGCCGCCGCCGCCCTGGAGAAGCTGTCCGGGGTGCTGGAGGAGGAGTCGGCGGTCGCCGAGCCGGACGACGGTGCGGCCCTGCCCGCGAACGCGCTGGACGTGCGCTTCGAAGGAGTCGCCTTCGCCTACCAGACCGACCGGACCGTTCTCGCCGGCCTCGACCTCGCCATACCCGCCGGCCAGACGGTGGCTTTGGTGGGGGAGACCGGCGCCGGCAAGAGCACGATCGCCCGCCTGCTGGCCCGTTTCTACGACCCCACCGACGGCCGGATCCTGCTGGGCGACGTCGACCTCCGCCGGCTCGCCACCCCCGACCTGCGAGCCGCCGTCGTCATGGTCACCCAGGAGGCGTTTCTGTTCACCGGCAGCGTGGCCGACAACATTGCCTTCGGCCGCCCCGACGCAACTCGGGCCGAGGTGGAGGACGCGGCCAAGGCCATCGGTGCCCACGACCTTTTCGCCGGCCTGCCGGAGGGCTACGAAACCGTGGTCGGCAAGCGGGGTGGGCGACTGAGCTCCGGTCAGCGCCAGCTCGTCGCCTTCGCTCGGGCCTTCCTGGCCCAGCCCCAGGTTCTTATCCTCGACGAGGCCTCCTCCGCCCTCGACGCCCCCCACGAGCGCCTGGTCCAGTCTGCGCTCGGCACGCTGCTTGCCGGCAGGACGGCCGTCATCATCGCCCACCGCCTCTCGACCCTCGACGTCGCCGACCGGGTTCTGGTCGTCGATGGCGGTCGCATCGTCCAGGACGGCACCCCCGACGACCTGCGGGCGGCGCCCGGCGCCTTCCGCAGATTGAACGAGGAATGGGCGGAAACTCTCGGATAACCCGGCGGGGAGGTTCATCCGCCGGCGTCCGCAGGTAGCCGCCGGAGGCGGCCTCAACCCGGACGCCGGCGAGGAAAGGACGGCGGAGGGCCGCCGGCTCCGCCGGCGGCCTGAAGCACGATCAACTCGGCGAGCAACCTCTGGTTGCGAAGCCGAAACCTACGAGATTTGGACCGGGGTGCCGATCGCCACGATGTTGGCCAGGCGGGTGATGTCCGCGTTCTTCATGCGGAGGCAGCCGTTGCTGACCGCGGAGCCGACGAGGCTTGGCGCGTTGGTGCCGTGCATAGCGATCTGGCCCACACCGCTGCCGAAGGTCATCAACACCTCGGAGAAGGCGGCCACCGAGAGCTGGTAGGGCCCGTAGACTCCGCTGGGGTCAGGCGTACGCACGGCGCCGTCGATGTAGTAGTTCCCACTCGGGGTCGGCGTGGAGGGGTCGCCGATCGCCACTGGCGCCTCCATGATCGGGGTCTGGCCGTCGTACACGGTCATCGATCGTGCGGCCAGACTGACCACGATGCGCTGGGTGACCTGGCGGAGGGTGACGTCGGCGGCGCGGACCCAGGCCGTGGTCTGGTTCGGGCGGGTATTGAGCTGCACCTCCAGCCAGTCGCCCTGGCGCTGCTGGACGAGGAAGACGAGAGGCAGCCCCTCCCACGTGGGGTTGTCGAAGGCCTCGTCGGCCTCGGCCTGGCCGGGCGTGCTGTAGAGGCCGATCGTCGACCCATTGACGTCGGCCACCATGGCCGGCGAGGAGATCGGGCGGGCCACGCCCCGGCGCAGCCTGCTCCCCGGCACGCTGACCAGCTCTGGCACCGCCGGCGGCACCGTGGTGGTCACGATCTGGGGCGGTGCGGTGGTCGTCGTGGAGTCCACCGTGCGGAGCACGTTGGGGTCGAAGCGACCCGCGGCGGCCGTCGGCTCAGGACGGTTCAGGCGGACCCAGCCGGCCGCCGCCAGCGGCACGGCGAAGGCCAGCACGACCACGGCGACGACCAGTGACCGCCTCGACCTACCGCCCAGCATGGGTGAAAGGGTAGCTACTCCGGCTCGGCAAGCGGCAACAGCACGTCCAGCAGCGTCTGCACCTCCGGGGCCAAGACGGGGTCGCGCACGGTGATCGACCGCTTTTTCCCGTCGTTGATCTCGAGGTCGTACTGGAAGGCGTCGGGGAAGGGGAAGGGCGCCGCCCGCCGGCCTGCCTTCCGAGGAGCCGGCGCCGGCTTCGGCTCGAAGTCCATCGCGGCCAAGGCGGCGCGCACTTTCCTGGCCGTCGCCGCCGGCAGGTCGTCCAGATCGACCGACGCCACCATGGAGAGCCCCGCCAGCCCGCCGCTACGTGTGAGTCGGACTCGGGTGCCCATCGGCTACACCTTGACCTTGACCTTGTCCCAGCCCGCCTGGACCGCGTCGACCTCGGCCGCGCCGGAGCCGAAGCGGGTCTCCGCCTGGCGGACGGTGGCCCGGGCGAAGGCCTTGAACCCGCTGGTGGGCTTGATCTTCTCGTCGCGCAGGGAGTCGTACCAGATGCGGCCCGCTGTCTCCCACGCCTTGCCTCCGAGCGCGGAGGCGGTCGTGTAGAAGGCGTGGTTGGGTATGCCGGAGTTGATGTGCACGCCGCCGTTGTCGGCGGCGGTGTTGACGAAGTCGTCCATCGACGCCGGCTGCTTGTCGTACTGGTTGGCCGTCCCCGGCGCCTTCATCGAGCGCAGGGCGGGCTCGAGCGCGGGGCCGACGATGTCGTTGCCGATGAGCCAGTCGGCCTCCTCCGCGGTCTGGCTGTTGGCGTACTGCTTGGTCAGCGAGCCGAACACGTCGGACATCGACTCGTTCAGCGCCCCCGACTGGCCCTGATAGACGAGGTTGGCTTCGAACTGGGTCACGCCGTGGGTCAGCTCGTGGCCGATCACGTCGAGCGACGCCGTCAGCCGGGTGAAGAGCTGCCCGTCGCCGTCGCCGAAGTACATGTGGCCCTGGCCGTCCCAGAAGGCGTTGGCGTAGTTGGTGGAGAAGTGGACGAGGCCGAGCAGCGGCATGCCGGCGCTGTCGATTGAGTTGCGCCCGAAGACCTCCCAGAAGAACTTGTACGTCGAGCCGAAGTGGTCATAGGCCTCGTTGACGGCAGGATCTTTCACCTTCTTCTGCCCTTCGGTGCGGGCGACGGTGCCCAGGGCGATGGCGTTGTTGTTCTTCTGGTCGTAGATGGTGCGCTGGGGCGACCCGCCCATGCCGCCCATCGCCCGCATGGCCACCTGGTTGGCGGCGATGGTGGCGGCGAATGCGGTCCGCAGGGTGCGGAAGGTCTGGTCGACGGCCATGGTGTCGGCCGCCGTCCCTCGTTCCTCCTCGTTGCCGTTGCGGATGATGTCGCGCAGCAGGTCGGGCGGGACGATGCAGGCGATCGAGCGGCGTTGGTTGGGCATGGCTGCCTCCTTATGGCTGCGGTTGGAGCTTCGGGAGCTCGACGGCCTGGCAGGCGAAGGCCATCGGGTCGCCTCCGGCCAGGGCGATCATGCGGCCGGCGGCCTCGTTCAGGCGGGACTCGCTCAGCTCGCCCTTCTGGACGGCGACCACTAGGCCGTGCACCATGTCGCGGGCGAATTTGCCGTCAGTGCTGAGCACGCCGTCGGCGCCGGAAGTGATCGCTTTGACCGCTGCCTCCGACCAGTCCCAGCGCTGGTTCACCGCTCCCATCCCGATGGAGTCGGTGATGGCGACCCCCTTGAACCCCATCTCCCGCAGCATGGAATAGGCCTTGGACGACAGGCTGGCGGGGGTGTTGGGCTCGATGGCGGTGTAGTCGATGTTGCTCATCATCACGACCGGCGCCCCCTTGGCCACGAGGTCGGCGAACGGCTTGAGGTCGTTCTCGCGGAGGTCGGCCATCGACTCGTTCGAGACGATGCGCCCCACATGGTCGTCGCCCTCGGCTCGGGCCCGGCCGGGGAAGTGCTTGATGACCGGGTCGACGCCCATGTCGGTCAGGCCCCGCGCGTAGGCGTAGGCATAGCGGGCAGCGACGGCGGGGTCGGCGGAGAACGAGCGGTCACCGATGGTGTTGGTGGCCGGGCCGGCGTCGAGGTCGGCCACCGGGGCGAGGTCGAGGGTGATTCCCATGGCCGCCAGGTCGGTGGCCTGCTCCCGGGCCAGGTTCCGCATCGCCTCGGTGGTCCCGGTCGCGGCCAGGCGGCGGGCGGAGAAGGTGTTGCCGATGATGTGGCCGAAGCTGGTCACCCGCCCGGGCTCCTCGTCGGTCGAGACGACGAGGCCGTTCCGGGCGGCGCGCTTGAGGTCCCCCGTGAGCTTGGTGATCTGGGCTCTGGTGTCGACGTTGCCGCCCGTGATCAGCACCCCGCCCACGCCCATCTGCATCAGCTCGACGGGCAGCGGATGGTTGGCCTCGGTGACCTCGGGCATGCCCATGATCAGCACCCGGGCGGCCCGCTCGCGCAGCGTCGCCTGGGGGATGCAGGCCGGCTCGGTGGTGGTCGTGGTGGCCGCCACCTGCTCACCGCCGTCGAAGCTCGGGAAGAAGAACCTGACCGGGGCGGTCATGACCTTCCGGGGTGTCGACCCGGTGGCTGCGCCGGCCGCGGCGATCAGCATGAAGACGACCAAGCTGGCGGCCAGGCGTATGCGCCCCGCCCCGTACATTTCGCTCACCCAGCAGTCTCCTCGAGGGCCACCCGTAGCGACTCCAACTCGCCGACGAGATCGTCGACGTCGCTGCCCAGGGGCTGCAGGGTACCCAGGTCCGGTGCGTGGAGTGACAGTTCTACCGCTCGGGCCACCACTTCGTTGAGCTGGGCCGAGAGCCGGCGCAACCGGTCCTCGGCGTCTCGCGCCACGCCGGCGAGGCGGTGCGCGGAGGCCAGCTGCTGGCGCACGGCCGACGCCGTTCCGGCCAGGTCGGCCCGGTCGGGATGGCGGGCGGCTTCTCCCTCGGCGGCTTTGAGCTGGCGCTGCAGGTCGGCGACGTCCAGGTCGGCGACCGCCGCGCTCAGCTCGTCCCCCCGCTGGGCGATGCGCCAGCACTCGTCGACGCCCACGGCGACTCGAGCGTCGACCTCGGCCAGCCGGTCCCTCAGCGGGCCGGCGTCGGTGCCGGCCAGCACCTGATCGAAGCGGGCCTCGGCCCGCTGGGCCTGGCCGACGAGCGACCGCCACGGCTCCTGTACCAGCGCCGGGTCGGCCGCCACCCGCTTGGCCTTGCGGGGCACGGCCAGCGCCACCCGGCCGGCCCACACCAGCCCCCCGAGCACGGCGGCGCCGGCCAGGGGCACGCCGGCCAGGATGGCGGCTGAGGCGCCGGCGCCGGCCAGCAGGATGGCGCCCGGCGACGTAATGGCCCGGGCCATGGCCGGCGTGCGGGCCCGCTCGGGCAGCCGTTCGAGCATCGCCACCATCATGGCCGCCCGGCCCGCACCCAGCGCACCGCTAAAAGTCCGCGTTCCTCGGGGTCCGGGGGAACGGGATGACGTCGCGCACGTTGGCCATGCCGGTGATGTAGGCGACGGTCCGCTCGAAGCCGAGCCCGAAGCCGGCGTGGGGCACGGTGCCGTAGCGGCGCAGGTCGCGGTACCACCAGTAGGCGCCGGCATCGAGGCCGAGCTCGGCGATGCGGGCGTCGAGCACGTCGAGGCGCTCCTCCCGCTGGCTGCCGCCGACGATCTCGCCGATGCCGGGCGCCAGCACGTCCATGGCCGCCACCGTCCGCTCGTCGTCGCTGAGGCGCATGTAGAACGCCTTGATCTCCTTGGGGTAGTTCATGACGATCACGGGCCGGCCCACGTGGGTCTCGGTCAGCCACCGTTCGTGCTCGGACTGAAGGTCCATGCCCCATGCCACGGGGAATTCGAACGGCACGTCGGCCTTGGTCAGGGCCTCGACCGCGTCGGTGTAGTCCATGCGCTCGAACGTCGAGCCCACCAGGCCCTCCAGGCGGGCGATGCAGCCGGGATCGATGCGGTCGGCGAAGAACGCCATGTCGTCGCCCCGCTCGTCGAGGACGGCCTTGACGACATACCGCAGGCAGGCCTCGGCCAGATCGGCGTCGTCGGAGAGGTCGGCGAAGGCGATCTCGGGCTCGACCATCCAGAACTCGGCCAGGTGGCGGGCGGTGTTGGAGTTCTCGGCCCGGAACGTGGGCCCGAAGGTGTACACCCGGGAGAGCGCCAGGCAGTAGGCCTCGATGTCGAGCTGGCCGGAGACGGTGAGGTGGGTCTCCTGCCCGAAGAAGTCCTGGGAGAAGTCAACCCCGCCGGTGTCGGTGCGGGGCAGGTTGGCCAGGTCGAGGGTCGACACCCGGAACATGGCGCCGGCGCCCTCGGCGTCGTTGGCGGTGATGATCGGCGTGTGGACCCAGGCGAAGCCCCGCTCGTCGAAGAAGCGGTGCAGCGCCATCGACAGGCAGTGCCGCACCCGCGTGACGGCGCCGAAGGTGTTGGTGCGGGGCCGTAGGTGGGCGACCTCCCGCAGGTATTCGAACGAGTGCTGCTTCGGGGCCACGGGGTAGGTCTCGGGGTCCTCGACCCAGCCGACGACCTCGACGTCGGTGGCCTGGATCTCCGTCGACTGGCCCTTGCCCTTCGACTCGACGAGCATCCCGGTGACGACGACCGAGCAGCCCGTCGTCAGGTGGGCGACCTCACTCTCGAAGTTCTCGAGCGCGGCCCGGGCCACCACCTGGATCGGGTCGAAGCACGAGCCGTCGTGGACGGTCAGGAACGCGAGGCCACCGCCGGCCTTGGAGTCGCGCCGGTTGCGGATCCAGCCCTTGACGGTGACGGTCTCGCCGACGGCCACCCGGCCCGACAGGGCGTCGACGACACGGGTCGCGGCAGGCACGGGGCCAGCGTAGGGTGCCGCTGGCCGCCGCCGCCGCCGAGAGGCGGCCACCTCCGGCTGGCGGCAGAGAAGGAACGGCGAAGGGTGGCCGGCTCTGCCGGCCACCCGGAGCGCAACTGCCTCGCCGAGGAAGCTCCGCTTCCGAGTGCGAAACTAGAAGTTACTGATGACGTTGGTGAAGACCTTGCTGATGGTCTGGGGGTTGCTGGCGTCGTAGGCGGCGGCGTTTGTAGCCTCGGCGATGCGGCGCAGGACCGAGAGATCGGCGTCCTCGCCGTAGGCGATGGGGAAGATGCGCACGGGCTGGGTCGCCTGGCCCTCGCTGCCGGCCCGCAAGGTGGTGAGCAGGCCGTCCAGGTCGTTGTTGCGGGGGTCCTCGTTCCGGCCGTCGGTGAGGAGGACAACCGCGTTGATGCGCTTCTCGTCGAAGGAATCTCGAAGGTTGGTGTACGAGGCGCCGGCGACGGTGTAGAGCGGAGTCCCCTGGGTGGGAGCGAGGCCACGGATGCGGTTGGCGATGTTCTCGCGGTTGGCCGAGATCGGCCCGATGGGCACCAGGTCCAGGTACTCCGTCGGCGCGGTCCGGCTGATGCCCGTGGAGAAGATGCGCAGGCCGACCAGGTCGTCGGCCTTGAACTGGCTGAGGGCGTCGACGGCGGCGACCTTGGCCAGGTCGAGCTTGGTGTCGCCGTTGTCGGCGGCCTTCTCGCCCATCGACCCGGAGACGTCGATCACCAGGAGTACCCGTGCGCCCTTGCGCTGCTCGGCCCACAGTTCGAGCACCCGGGCCAGCACCGGGGGTGCGGGCACGCCGAGCACGTTCTGGGGCTGGTCGGGGTCGACGCCGTTGGCCCGTTCGATCGGGGCGCCCACGGCCACGGCGGTGTTCCCGGGACGGAAGCCGAACTCGAGGACCCGGCGCTGGTTGTCGGGCTCCTGGAGGTACCGCTCGAAGATGCGGGCCGACTCCTTCTGCTTCTCGGTCACCCACGGGGAGTCGAGGACGATGATCGGGTTGTCCGAGAAGAGCGTCCCTTCCTTCGGGTAGATCGCCACCAGCGGCACACGAGGCTTGCGGGGCACCTCGCCGGGATCGGTGATCCCGTCGGGGTTGCCGATGTTGTAGTCGATGACCGATTTCTCCTCCACGGCCACAGCCGACGCGTAGGTCAGGCCGGCGCCCCGCTGGTCGTTCTTGTAGAGGTTGTTCATGAAGGTCAGGGTGATGTCGCCGTAGTGGACGACGGAGGCCTCGACCGCCCGGGCGAAGGCGTCGACCTCGGGCCGGGCCAGATCCTCGGCCGACAGATCGCGGGTCTTGTCGGTGGCGGCGTAGTACTGGGCGATGGTGGCCGACAGGGCGCTGGTCGAGAAGTTGGGGTTCGTCTTCCCGAGCCGGAACGGGCCCCACTCCGGGTGGCCCTTGCCGCCCCAGCCCGCGGGGTCCTGGGCCAGCGCGAGGATGTCGGCGTAGCCGATCTGGGCGTTCGGCCACCCCAGCGCCTCGGCCATGGGGCGGGGCATGGCGATCACCAGAGGTGTGCGCATGAACGGCCGCGACGCCGGCGCCTGCGCCGGCCGGCCGGCGACCGAGAGCTTGTGGTTGAAGATGGCGCCCCACGCGCTCGACGCCGGCGACCAGATGACGGGCCTGGTCCCGTTGTTCGCCTCGTCGGGCCAGCCGTCGGCCAGGAGCTGCATGGCCTCGCCGGAGGACTTCCGCAGCACCCGGACGAACGTGCAGCCGCCCTCCTTGGCCGCCGGCGAGCCGTTGAACCGCCGGGCCAGGTCCGTGAACAGCTCCACCTTCTCCGGCGACGACGCCACGTCGATGGTCGTGCAGTTGCTGGGCGCAGTCTGCCCGTCGCCGCCCGAGCCGGACGAACATGCGGCGGCGAGGAGCATGACGAGCGCGAGGGCCACCTTCTTCACCGCCGTACCTCCTCGGCCCGGGATCGTAGGGCGTCGATGAAGCCCGGCGAGGGTAGGCCGTTCCCCGGTGCCAAGGGAGGGCCGGTCTGGGTGGCGCCGGCACCCATCCGCCAGCCGGCATCGGCCAGTGCCCTGCGGACCGTGTCGCCGCCGGCGACCTCGCGCAGCCGGCTCCCCGGCCCGGCCAGCACGACATCGACGGTCGCCATGGGCTCAGGGTAGAGGAGCGTGACGCGGTCCCGTACCGCAGATTCGGCGAGGGTCGGTGCCGCCTCGGCCTCGATTGTCCCGACAGCGTCGTAGACGGCGAAATTGGTGCCCAGCATCTCGTTGAGCAGGGAGCTGCCCGAGATGTGCGGCGGCGTGGCCCGCTGGAGCGTGCGGAACCACTCGGCGAAGGCCGGGTCGTCGAGGTCGGTGGTGGAGAGGTCGACGATGCGCCCGAAGAACGAGGCCGCCGCCTGGCCCGCGATCAGGGCGCCGAACCCGTTGTCTCTCGGATCGGGATGACCCGGTCTGGCCTGGTTTCGCGCCACGGCCTCGCCGAGGCACTTCCAGCCACTGGCACACCGATCGGCGACGGCCCGGCTCATGACGATGACGAGCGGGGAGCGGGCAAGGGGCTGGCTCACGTCGTCGAAGAGCGGCAGCAGACCACGCGGCCGGCGCCGGCCGTCGACGATCTGGGGCCAGGGCGCCGGCACCAGCCAACCGTCGATCTCGGGGTTGTCATCCCGGCCCAGGCGGTCGGCGGTCGCCGGCGCCGGCTCCACCGTGACCTGTGCCGACGTTCGCTTCAGGGTGTCGCAGACCGTCCCGAGCTCGGCGGCACATACCACCCGGAGGGGGTTGGTGCGGTCCACCTCCTGGCGGTCCAGCCGCGACCGGATGGCGATGGAGCCCGCCACCATCGCCGCGGCGGCGACCACGGCGAGCAGGCGGCGCATGCGAGGAGCGTACGCTCGAAGGCCATGGATCCCCAGACGGTGGCCGATCGCCTCGACCAGGTGCAGCTTGTCGACGTCCGCTACGACAAGGAGTGGGAGGCGGGCCACATCGAGGGCGCGGTGCACATGCCCGAGGACGACCTCGACGATCGCCTCGACGAGCTCGATCGCAGCCGGCCGGTCATCACTGTCTGCCGGGCCGGCACCCGCAGCGACGACGCCGCCGAGTGGCTCCGGGGCCAGGGCTTCGACGCCCAGAACCTCGACGGCGGCATGCTGGCCTGGAAGTGGGCCGGCCTGCCGATCACCGGCAGGATCACGGAGCCGGACCCGAAGGCCGAGCTCAACTCGGAGGAGATTCAGTACATCCACAACCAGCTCGTCGAGATCGCCCTGGCCGTCCAGGAGCGCTTCGGTGAGGGCGTCCAGCCCTCCGAGGAGGAGATCAGGGGCTTCCTGCGGGAGCGCATGATCAGCGAGGGCAAGTCGCCCGAGGAGGCCGACGCCTTCCTGGCCGAAATGGGCGGGGATTGATCAGTGGCGACCGGTAACGTCGATGGCGTGAGCGCCGTCGCAGAGCTGGGCCGGCGGGCCAAGGCCGCCTCCCGCGCCCTGGCCACCGCGTCCACGCCGGCCAAGGACGCGGCGCTGGAGGCGGCCGCCGACCTGCTCGTCCGGCGGACGGAGGAGATCCTGTCCGCCAACGCCGCGGACGTCGCCCGGGCCGAGGAAGCGGGCACCCCGGCGACGGTCGTCGACCGGCTGCGCCTCACGCCGCCCCGCGTCGAGGCCATGGCCGCCGGCCTGCGCCAGGTGGCCGCGCTGCCCGACCCTGTCGGTGAGATCGTCGACGGGTGGACCCGCCCCAACGGTCTGGTGATCGAGCGGGTGCGGGTGCCGCTGGGTGTGGTTGCCATCATCTACGAGAACCGACCCAACGTGACCAGCGACGCCTTCGGTTTGTGCCTCAAGTCCGGCAACGCCGCCTTCCTCCGTGGATCGGGCGCCGCCCTGTCGTCGAACCTGGCCATCGCGGGCGTGCTGCGGGAGGGCCTCGACAAGGCCGGCCTGCCCACCGACGCCATGGTGCTGGTGGA
>CAYZMG010000055.1:4429-28514 GCA_964479465.1 uncultured Acidimicrobiales bacterium | reverse complement strand
AAAGAAACACCGATATCGCAAACACGCATAGACCTGATGCACATCGCCATGGGCTACCCGGCCCGCGCCGCCGAGATCGCCATCCTCGACACCCACGCCCGGGCCGCGGCCCCCATGGACCAGCTGGCGCCGGTGGCCGGCGCCGCCGACGTGGCCGCCATGGTCGCCCTGGCCCACGCCGTGCACGTCGCCCCGCCCCTGAAGGGCTACATCGTCGACCTGGCCGGCGCCAGCCGCCGGCACCCGAGCCTGGCCCTGGGCGTGTCGCCCCGGGCCGCCCTCGGCCTGCTCCGGGCGGCCCGGGCCCGGGCCGCCTCGCTGGGTCGGGAGTACGTCGTGCCCGACGACCTGAAGCTCCTCGCCGGCCCCGTCCTCGAGCACCGCCTGGCCCTCACCCCCGACGCCCAGTTGCGGGGCATCACCCGGGCCGGCGTCCTCCGGGAGGTCCTGGCCAGCGTCGCCGTCCCGTCGGTCAGATGAGCCCCGAGTCCCGGCACCGTTCCGGCTCGCCGGCGGGGCAGGGGCCCCCGCCGGCAACGGCGGGCGTGGTCCGTAGGACCCGGGTGCCCGCCGTGGAGGCATAGTGCTTACAAGGAGAGGCTGGGCGCTGACGATCGGCGGGCTCGTCCTCGCCGTCGCCGGCCGGCTGCTCGGCCTGCTGGAGCTGTACGTGCTCGCCGCCGGCTGCTGGGCGACGATGGGGGCGGCGCTGGCCTTCCTCGTCCTTCACCCGGCCGACGTCGCCGCCCGCCGCACGATTACCCCTCACAGCGTCAGGGCCGGCGACGAAGCCCGGGTCGAGCTGGCCCTCCAGAACCGCGGCCGGCGCAGCACTCCCGTCGTCGAGCTGCGCGACCCGGTAGACGGCGGTCCCCGCCGGGCCCGCATCCTGATCGCCCCACTCCCCGCCGGCGCCAGCGAGCAGGCCCACTACCGCATCCCTACCGAGCACCGGGGCGTGATCGCCGTCGGCCCGCTGGAGTCCCGGCGGTTCGACCCCCTCGCCCTCGCCACCCGCTCCGCCACCATCGCCCCCGTCTCGGAGCTCGTCGTCTTCCCCCTCGTCGAGGGCCTCCTGCCCCTCCCCCACGCCCCCGGCGACGACCGTCGCGGCGGCTTCCGGCGGGCGTCCGCCATCGGCGCCACCGGTGAGGACTTCTACGCCCTGCGCCCCTGGGTGGTCGGCGACGACCTGCGCCAGGTCCACTGGCCCTCCACCGCCCGCCGCGACGAGCTCACGGTGCGCCAGCACGACGTCCCCTGGCAGGGCCGGGCCACGATCGTCCTCGACGTGCGGGCCCGTTACCACGACGACAACTCCCTCGAACAGGCGGTCTCCGCCGCCGCCTCAATCGTCGCCGCCTCCGGCCAGGGCGGCTCGCTGGTGCGACTGGTGACCACCGACGGCGCCGACAGCGGCTTCGGCACCGGCGCCGGCCACCTGGAGGCGCTCATGGAGCGCCTGGCCCGACTCGAGGCCGGCACCGGCGACCTTCCCGCCCTCCCGACCACCAGCGGGGCCATGGCCCTGGTCGTCACCGCCGACATCCCGGCCGCCGATCTGGCCCACCTGGCCCGTCTCGGCGACCGCCCGAGCTCCCTCACCGTGGTCGTCGTGGACCGCAGCACCACCCCCGACCGCTCTGCGGCCCCGGGCACCACCGTCCTCGTCGGGCCTGGCCAACCGCTGGCGCCGGCGTGGAACCGGGCCATGGCCGCCGCCGGCGTCCTCCGGGGAGCCGCCGGGTGAGTACCCCCGCCCCGCAGACCGACACGCCGGCCGACAGCGCCCTCACCCCGGGGTGGCCGGCGGAGATCGGGCTCATCGCCATGTCGGTGGCCGCCGCCGTCGGCATGGGCCGCCTGTTCGCCGACGCCTCGTTCCTTCCCGTCGTGCTACTCGCCGTCTTTGCCAGCCACGGCCTGTCGCTGGCGTGCCGGCGCAACGGGATCGGCCCCCTCGCCACTACGGCGGCCTCCGCCGCCGGCCTCGCCCTTTTCGTCACCTGGGTCATCGAGCCCCACGTCTCCCTCGTGCCGGGCTCGGCCGTCTGGGACGCCGCGGCCCGAGACCTGCAGGAGGCCTGGGGCCGATTCAGCGAGGTAGTGGCGCCGGCCCAGGTCACCCGGGGGTTCCTGCTCGGCGCCGTCCTGGGCTCCTGGATCAGCGCCTTCGTGGCCGACCTCTTCGCCTTTCGGGCCCGGACCCGGCTGGAAGCCGTCGTCCCCTCCTTCACCGTCTTCCTGTTCGGCGCCCTGCTCGGCTCCGATCGCCACCGCCTCAGCGCCGCCCTCCTGTTCCTGGCCGCCGTCCTCACCTTCGTCGTGCTGGCCGAGGTCTCTGCCGCCTCTCGGCCCCGGCCGTGGCTCTCCGGACGCCGGGCCGCCGGTGAGCGGGCCCTGGTGCGCTCGGGCCTGGGGATGGCCGGCATCGCCCTCATCTTCGCCGTGGTCGTCGGGCCCCAGCTTCCCGGCGCCTACGCCAAGGGCATCCTCGGCGTGGGCGAGAACGGCGGTCGCACTGGAACCCGGGTCACGCTCAGCCCGCTGGTCGACATCCGGGGCCGGCTGGTGAGCCAGTCCAGCGTCGAGCTGTTCACCGTCGTCACCGACACCCCGACCTACTGGCGCATCACCGCCCTCGACCGCTTCGACGGCAACATCTGGTCCTCGCTCAGCAACTACCGCCCGGCCGGCACCCGGCTGCCCGCCCTCGACCCCGATGCCAGCCGGGGTGGGAGCACCAAGTCCACCCAGGAGTTCGAGATCTCCGGACTGGCGTCGATCTGGCTGCCGGCGGCCTACCGGCCCGAGCGACTCAACGCCTCGGGCAAGGTCCGCTTCGACCCCGAATCGGGCAGCCTGGCCACCGACAAGGAGACCTCCGACGGCATGAAGTACACGGTGGAGTCGGCCCTCCCCCGCCTGACCGCCGCCGACCTCACCGCGGTCGGAGGCGACATGCCGCCCGACATCGCCGCCCGCTATCTGGAGCTGCCAGGCAGCGTCTCCCGCCAGGTGCAGCGGGAGGCCCAGCGCGTGGTCGGCAACGAGCGATCGCCCTACAAGCGGGCCAAGGCACTCCAGGACTACTTCCGGGACAACTTCACCTACAACATCCAGGTGTCGGCCGGCCACGACGCGAATGCGATGGACCAGTTCCTGTCCAGCAAGCAGGGGTACTGCGAGCAGTTCGCCGGCACCTACGCAGCCATGGCCCGCTCCCTCGGCCTGCCCGCACGCGTCGCCGTCGGCTTCACCGAGGGCACCAGGGACTCCGACGGCCGGTTCCACGTCACCGGCAAGGAGGCCCACGCCTGGCCCGAGGTCTACCTGAGCGGCTACGGCTGGGTGGCCTTCGAGCCGACGCCGGGCCGGGGCCTTCCGGGCGCCGAGGACTACACCCAGGTGGCGCCGGCCCAGGCCGCCGACACCGCCACCGTGGTCACCACCCCGGAGACCGCCGCCCCCGTCGAGCAGGTCGAGCCGGAGCCCGAGGTGAGCAGCTCCGCCGCCCCCATCACCGCGGAGCCGTCGTCCGCTGGTGGCCGGCTCGTCGTCGCCGGCGCGCTCCTGGCCCTCGTCCTGCTCTACGTCACCGCTGTGCCCCTGGCCAAGCGCCGGCGCCGGCGCCGGCGCCGGGCCACTGCCGTCACCCCCGCCGATCGGGTCCTCGTGGCCTGGGAGGAGGCCACCGAGGCCATGGCCGCCGCCGGTTCCGCCCCCCGCCCCGACGAGACCGCCGTCGAGTACGCCCACCGCGTCCGCAAGGCCGCGGGCCCGGCCGGCGCTCCCCTCATCCGCCTGGCCGACGACACCACCGCCGCGGCATGGTCCTCCGGCGGCGTGGCCCCGGAGGTCGCGGCCCGCGCCGAGGGAGAGGCCGCCGGCGTGGCGACCGAGCTACGAGCCCAGGCCACCAGAGCAGAGCGCGTCAAGAAGCTCCTCGACCCCAGGCTCCTGTTCGCACGAAGGGCGGCACAGGATCCCACGCCCGCGCAGCGGGCTGCCTAACCGCCGCCGGCCGTCCGGAGCGCAACTGCCTCGCCGAGGAAGCTCCGCTTCCGAAGGCGATTACTCTTCGCGATTGAAGCGCTTCTTCAGCCGCTTGCCGACGTCGCCGAACTGCTCCTTGACCTGGGTGGTCTTGAGGCTGCCGGTGACCTGCTTCCAGCCCGCCTTGCCCATCTTGCGCAGGTTGCGCTCAAAGATGAATGCGCAGGCCAGCATGATGGCGAAGCCGACGAAGCCCAGGAACAGCGACGTGGCGAAGGACCCCACCAGGAGCACGAACCCGCAGAAGAACCCCAGGGCCGCCCACTTCAGGTTGCGGCCGGCGTGGCGGTACAGCGTGGTCTTGCCGACGCCGCGCGCGAACGCAGGATCGCTCTCGTAGAACTGTTGTTCAATCTCGTGGAGGATTCGCTGCTCGTCCTCGGAAAGCGGCACGTACTACCCCTTCAACCCGGTCCGCTACTGACGCCTATCTTCGCACAGCCGGACATGTTCAACAACGCGCTACCCCTCCATCATCCCACCAGGCTCGGGCGGGCCCGCCATCCCGCTCTCAGGGCCGCTCGGGCCCGCCATCCCGCTCTCAGGGCCGTTCGGGCCCGCCATCCCGCTCTCAGGGCCGCTCGGGCCCGCCATCCCGCTCTCAGGGCCGCTCGGGCCCCATTGCTGGTCGCCGCGGCGCTTCACGGCCAGCCCGTCGGCCCGCAGCAGTGTCGCCGGCCCCACGGCCGCGTCCCCGAAACGCCGGCGGACCTCCTCCACCGCCCGGGCCACGGCGGGCTCGCCGGCGCCGGCCTCCTCCAGGCGGAGCTGCTCGCCGGGCCGCGGCCCGAGGTTGGACACGCTCACGCCCAGCAGCCGGACCCCGGGCGACGGGTCGACTCCCTCCAGCAGCTCGGTCGCCACCCGGGCCACCGCGGCGCCCGAGTCCACCGGCCGGGGCACGGTGCGTGACCGGGTGATCGTCTCGAAGCTGGCGAAGCGCACCTTGAGGGTGACCGTCCGCCCGGCCACGTCGGCCTCCCGGAGCAGGTTGGCCACCCCGTCGGAAAGCCGCAGCGCCTCCCTGCGCAGGCTGTCCATGGTGTAGTGGTCCCGGGCATAGGTCTCCTCGTGCCCGATCGACTTCGCCGCCCGCTCCGGCTCCACCGCCCGGTCGTCACGGGCCCAGGCCAGGTCGTGCAGGTGCCGGCCGTGGGCCTCTCCCAGGGCGCCCACCACCGTCGTGACCGGCATCGCCGCCAGGTCGCCCACCGTGCGGATGCCGAAGCGGTCCAGGCGCCGGCGGGTGGCCGGACCGACCCCCCAGAGGGCCTCCACCGGGTGGGGCTGCAGGAATGCCAGTTCCTCCCCGGGAGCCACGACCTTGACCCCCAGCCCCGGCGCCGGCCCCGACCCGGGCGGCCCAGCCTTGGGCTTGGCCGCCTCGGAGGCCAGCTTGGCCAGGAACTTGCTCGGCGCCACGCCCACCGAGCACCACAGCCCGGTCTCCTCGAAGACCCGCGCCCGGATGGCGCCACCCACCTCGGCCCCGCTCCCCCACAGCCGCCGGCCCCCGGACACGTCCAGGAACGCCTCGTCGAGGGCGATGCCCTCCACCAGCGGCGTGAACGACGTCAGGACGCCGTGCAGGCGTTTGCTGTGCTCGGCGTAGAGCTCATGGCGGCCCGGGACGAAGATTGCGTGCGGGCACAACCGGCGGGCCCGCATCGACGGCATGGCCGACCGCACCCCGTAGGACCGGGCCTCGTAGGAGCACGACGCCACCACCCCCCGCGCGCCGTCGCCGCCCACGATCAGCGGCGTGCCGGCCAGGGACGGGTCGGCCAGCACCTCGACCGCGGCGTAGAACGCGTCCATGTCGACGTGAAGGATCGTCCGGTCGATCCGGACAGTTTGCCTTACGCCACCTTGCTGGAATCGCCCGCCGCCGGCTTGGCGTGGGTGGCCACGTGGAGCCGGAACGGCCGGAGCGGCCGCCGGCGCAAGACCCGGTCGCGTACACCCCACCACGTCACCAACAGCAGGGCCTCGGCGATGATGCGGAAGGACATCTTCGACGTCCCCATCTCGCGGTCGACGAACTCGATGGGCAGCTCGACGATCTTCCCGCCGGCGGAGGCCACCCGGTAGGCCATCTCGATCTGGAAGCCGTACCCGTCAGCGCGCACTGAGTTCAGGTCGATCCGGCGCAGGGCGTCGGCCTGGTAGGCCCGGAACCCCGAGGTGGCGTCATGCACCGACAGGCCGAGCACCAATGCGGCGTAGCGGTTGCCGGCGCGGGACAGGAAGCGGCGGTGGACCGGCCAGTTGGGGATCAGCCCGCCGGGAACGTAGCGGGACCCTACGGCAAGGTCGGCGCCGGCCTCGACCGCCCGGAGCAGGGCGGGCAGGCGGGCGGGGTCGTGAGAGAGGTCGCTGTCCATCTCGACGAGGACGTCGTAGCCGCGGGCCATGCCCTCGGTGAAACCGGCCCGGTAGGCGCTACCCAGGCCGGACTTGGTGGGCCGGACGAGCACGTCGATGTGGCCCAGCTCAGCGCCGACGGCCTTGGCCATGGCTGCGGTGCCATCGGGACTTGAGTCGTCCACGACGAGCACATCGGCGGCGGGCACGGCGGCCCGGAGGCGGCGGAGAACCTCCGCGATGTTCTCTGCCTCCTGGTAGGTGGGAAGCACGACGAGAGCGCGCACGCCGGCAGCCTACGATCTCCGGGTGCCCGACCCGGGGGAGCTGAGATTGCCGGAGCGGGGGCCCACGGCCCTCCCTCCGGTCAAGGCGAGGGTGGTCGCCTTCGTCGTCATCGTGATCGGTGGTCTGTGCGGGCTGCTCATCGGGTCTGCCCTGGTGCAGATTCAGTGCTCCGGAGAATGCTCCACAGCTGTCGGGCTCGGGGCACTCGTGGGCGCGGTACTGGGCGCCGGCGGGGTGGCTGTGGTGGCTGTGCTGGTACTTCGAGCCATGGGTGAGTGGCGAGCTGGCCCTGGGGTCCATCAACGCTGACGGAGGGTGGGACCAGCACGAACCGGGCCGCCGGCTTCAGGTGCCCCGGCGAGACCGCCCGCACCGTCATGGGCTGCATGCGGCGGAGGCGGGCGGGGCTCACGTCGTCGAGCTGCTGCTCTCTCATGAGAGAGATATCGGCGCTCCCGCCGAGAAGCTGTAACTACTCGTCGACTACTCGGGCTGGGGCTGGGACAGGAACCGGGCGACCTGGCGGGCGGCGGAGGCGGCCACCGCCCGCTCCATGGCGTGGGCCAGGGCGGCGTCCATCGCCATCGAGGCGGTGGGGCGGGCCCGGTGGAGGGCCTCGGTGACGGCCGCCAGCCGCTCCGGCGGCATCCCGGCGGCGACGAACGGCTCCCACACGTTGGATTCGAACAGGTCCACGAACCGGGCGGCAATGCGGTCCGCGTCAGCCACCAGGCGCTCGTACTCGTCGAGGGTCGCGGCGAGGGGCACGCCGGCGGCGACCAGCTCGGCGCCCACCTTCAACAGGATGGGGCTGGGCGCCTCGAACTCGCCATCGACGACCGTCAGCAGGCCCAGCTTGAGCGACCGCTCGAGGAGGTCGGGCCTCTCGATGCCCTCGGGGAACATCTCCATGAGGCGGTCGATCGGCACCCGCGTGGGGGACTCCTCGCTCCACGGCGCAGTGAGCGCCTCCTCGAAGCCGAGCACGTCGTTGAGGCCCCGGCCTTCCTCCCACGCATCGAGCAGGCACTGGATGGCAGCCAGGGAGAAACCCCGATCCTGGAGGCTGGCGATGTAGCGCAGGCGGGCAAGGTGGCTGTCGTCGTAGTAGCCGACCCGCCCCTCCATTCGGGGCGACGGCAGCAGGCCCCGGGTCTGGTAGGCCCGGATGTTGCGGGTGGTGACGCCGGCCTCCCGGGCCAGCTCGTCGATGGTGAGGTTTTCCGCCACGCCCTCAAGGTTACACTTGTATCCGTGACATCAATCAATGTAATGTTCGGCCCATGATCGCTGCCACTGAGTGGGGTTGGAGCGCGTGGGCCTGGTTGGTCATCCCGCTGGCCATCTACGGGTTGACGAGCCTGACGCTGTTCGCCTTCGGGCGCACCAACGACATGAGAAATCCGCTGACCTTCTTCTTCGGTCAGATCGGCGACACCCTCCGGCGCATCACCGGGTACCCGGGCTGGTCGATGGCCGGCGTGCTGAGCGGCCTCATCATGCTGCTCGTCGTGGTCATCGGTTTCTATTGGGACGTCGCCTGGCACATCGACAACGGTCGCGACCAGCAGCTGTTCACGCCCTCCCACGTGATGATCCTCGTGGGCCTCGGCGGGCTGATCTACGCGGCCGGCATCGCCGTGCTCTTCGCCAGCCTCGAGAAGGCCCAGACCGCCCTGCGCTGGGGCTTCCTCCACGTCCCCTGGTCCGCCGTGCTGCTCGTCGCCCTCGGCCTCGGCGGGGTCACCGCCTTCGGCTTCGACGCCTTGTGGCACGAGGCCTACGGGGTCGACGTCACCCTGTGGAGCCCGCCTCACATCCAGCTCGTCGTCTCCGGCTCCCTCGGCACCATCGCCCTCTGGCTCATGCTGGCCGAGGCCCGGCCCTACGCCGAACCGACCCTCCTGGGCAAGAGCATCAACGTGCTCACCGCCGGCACCGTGCTGGTCGGCATGAGCACCCTCCAGGGCGAGTTCGACTACGGCGTTCCCCAGTTCCAGGTGCTCTACCTGCCCATCCTGATCATGATCGCCGCCGGCTTCACCCTCATGGCCGCCCGGCGGGCGCTGGGGCCCGGGGGGGCACTGAAGGTCGTGGGGGTGTACCTCGTCCTGCGGGCGTTCCTCGCCTTCTCCATCGGCGGGGTCATGAACCACACCGTCCCCCACTTCCCGCTCTACCTGGGTTCCGCCCTGGTCGTCGAGGCCGCCTTCCTCTGGCTCGGCACCCACCGCCCGGTGCGCCTGGCCGTCGTCACCGGCGCTTTGGTGGGCACCGTCGGCCTGGTCACCGAGCTTGGGTGGGTCACGCTGTGGGGCTTCTCCACCTCGGCCCGCCTGCCGGCGTCGCTGGCCCTGAAGATCGCCATCCTCGGCCCCATCGCCGCCGTGGCCGCATCCTTGGTGGGCACCGCCCTCGGTGGTGCCATCGCCAAGGCCCGGGAGACGATCCCTGCCGCCGCCCTGGCCGCGGCAGGCGTCGCTCTCCTGGGTACCCTCGCCTTCCCCTTGCCTCGCGACGTCGGCCCTGTCACCGCCATCATCCGGCTTGAACAGGTCGGCAGCATGGCCATCGTGGACGTCACCCTCGACCCGCCCGACGCCGCCCGCAACGCCACCGCCTTCGCCGTCTCGTCGTGGCAGGGTGGCTCGGAGACCGTGTCCGCCGACCTGAACCAGGTCTCCATGGGCCGGTACGTCTCCGCCCGGCCGATGCCGGTCACCGGGAGTTGGAAGACAATGGTCAGCCTGCAGCGGGGCAGCGAGGTCATGGCCGTCCCGGTCTACCTGCCCGCCGACCCCGAGATCGGTGCCCCCGAGGTGCCGGCTCTCCCCGAGCGCACCGAGGCCTTCGTGCGCAACACCACCATCCTGCTGCGGGAGGTGCGCGGCGGCCCCGCCGGCGCCGCCATCGCCGCCTACTCCGGGCTCGCCGTCGTGGTCGCCGTCTTCATCACCCTCATCGCCATCACTGCCCGGCGGCTCCCGCCGGTCGACCCTCCCCCCGGGCCGCCGTTTGATGACCGCCTCACGCCCCCGCCGGCGTGGGCGACGACGGTCCGGACCTGAGAGCGGCCCGTCACCCCGTCAGCGTGAGGCGCCGGAAGCTCTCGGCGTAGCGGACGCCGGCCGTCGCCCCCTCGGCCTCGGCGCGGGCTCGCAGGACGTCGCGGAAGAGCTCCTCGGAGCCGTCGAGCTGGCTGGCGTGGCAGAGGAGGGCGTCGACCTTGGTGTCGAGCGACGAGGTGACGTCGACCCACACGTTGGGCTCCAGGGTCCCCGACAGCAGGACGACGCCAACCGGGTGCGCCGGCCCGGCGGAGGGGAAGTAGTTCGGGTTGCCCGCCGCCGGCGACACCGCATCCAGGGTGGCCCAGCCGGCGACCCGGTGGTCGGAGTGGTTGAAATAGGTGTCGCCGAAGATCACCGCCGTGGGGTCGGGGCAGACCACGACGTCGGGCCGGACCCGGCGGATGGCGGCCACGATCTCGCACCGCACGTCGGAGGAGTTGACCAGCTCACCGTCGTCGATCTCGAGCTGCTCGCGGCCGGCGAGGCGCAGCACCTTGCCGGCGGCCTCCATCTCCGCACGCCGGCGCTCCGCCAGGTCATCCAGCACCGCGCCCGGGTCGTGGGAGCCCTTCTCCCCCCGGGTGAGCACGAGCACGTGGACCTCCGATCCCCCCGCCGCCCAGCGGGCCAGCGTGGCTCCGCAGGAGATCTCCGGGTCGTCGGGATGGGCATAGACGGCCAGCGCCCGGGCCGGCGCATCGCCGTAGAGAGCGACCACTACGGCGCCGCCGCCAGGGCGGCGACCGCCCGCTCCAGGCCCTCGTCATCGACGTCGTGGTGGGTGACGACTCGCATGACCCCCGGAGCGATCGTGCCCGCCAGCACGCCCTCGCCGGCCAGGTGGTCGACCAGCTTCAACGGCTCCGGGTGTCGCCACGTCACCACGTTGGTGCGCACCCGCACGGGGTCGCACCCGCCGTCGGGCCAGCGCTCGGCCACGACATCGGCCAGCCGCCGGGCGCGGGCGTGGTCGTCGGCCAGCCGCTCGACCATCGTCTCGAGGGCGACCAACGCCGCCGCTGCGATCACGCCGGCCTGGCGCATCCCTCCGCCGAGACGCTGGCGCTCGCCCCGCGCCTCGGCCATGACGTCCGCCGGCCCGGCCAGCAAGGAGCCCACCGGGGCGCACAGGCCCTTGGACATGCAGCACATCACCGTGGTCGCCGCCGCCGCGTAGGTGACCGCCGGCACGCCGGTCGCCACCTCGGCGTTGAACAGGCGGGCCCCGTCGAGGTGGATCGGGAGGCCGGCCTTGCCAGCCGCCGAGGCCACCGCCTGGAGCCGGCTCATTGGCCACGGCGCCCCGTCGGCGGGCATGTGGGTGTTCTCCACGCACACCAGCGCCGGCCGCACCTGGTGATGCTGCGCGGCCTCGACCGCCCACCGCACGTCGTCAGCCGAGATGGTGCCGTCGGCGTCGTCGAGGGCCGTGAACTGCACGCCGGCGTTGCGCTCGCCGGCGCCGTTCTCGTAGATGACGACGTGCTGGCGCCGGCCGGCCAGCACGGCGGTGCCCGGCGCGCTCAGCAGCCGCAGGGCGATCTGGTTGCCCATCGTCCCCGAGGGCACGAACAGCGCCGCCTCCTTGCCCACTCGCTGGGCGAAGGCCTCTTCGAGGGCGTTGACAGTGGGATCCTCGCCGTAGACGTCGTCGCCCACCTCGGCATCGGCCATGGCCCGGCGCATCTCCCGCGTGGGCCGGGTCACCGTGTCCGAGCGCAGGTCGACCATCCCCGTACGATTGCAGACTTGCGTGACAACTCAGAACTCCTCGAACTCGCCCAGCGCGTGGCTACCGACGCCGGCGAGCTCCTCCTGGCCGGCGTCGACGAACTCCGGGTCGACGTGACCACCAAGACCAGCGGCACCGACATGGTCAGCGAGATGGATCGGGCCTCGGAGACCCTGATCGTCAAGGGCATCCTGGCTGCCCGACCCGACGACGCCATCCTCGGCGAGGAGACCGGCGTCCGGGAGGGCACGAGCGGCGTGCGCTGGATCATCGACCCCCTCGACGGCACGACCAACTACCTCTACCGCCATCCGACGTGGGCGGTCTCCGTCGGCGTCGAGGTCGACGGCGTGGTCGAGGTGGGCGTGGTGGCCGTCCCCGGGCACCGGGAGGTCTTCACCGCGATCCGGGGCAACGGGGCCAAACTCAACGGCGAACCCATCGCCGTCACCGACGAGAGGGACCTGGCCAGTGCCCTCATCGGCACCGGTTTCGGCTACGGCGCCGGCCGGAGGGGGCGGCAGGCCGAGGTCTTGCCCCAGCTGCTCCCGGTGGTCCGCGACATCCGCCGCAACGGCGTGGCGGCATTGGATCTGTGCTGGGTCGCCTGCGGCCGGCTCGACGGGTACTTCGAGGCCGGCGGCCAGCCGTGGGACGTCGCCGCCGGCCTGCTCATCGCCACCGAGGCCGGCGCCGCCACCTCTGGCCTCGACGGGGGTGAGGTTGCCCCCGAATCGGTCATGGTGGCCACTCCGGGCATCGCGCCGGCGCTGTTCGAGCTGCTGGTCCGGGCCGGCGCCGCCGACGCGCTGAACTACCGCGACTAGAGCCTCCGGCTATGCCACGATGGTCGCGTGGCGAGGGTCTTTCTCCTGGTGCTGCGGTTCATGCTCCACCAATCGGTCCGGCTCTCCGTTGCCGCGCTCGGGTTCACGGTCCTGACCGTCGGCCTCATCATGCTCGTCACCCCGGGCCCCGGCCTGCTGGTGATCATCGCCGGCCTGGCCATCCTGGCCCATGAGTTCTCCTGGGCGGCCACCGCCCTCGACAAGGCCAAGGCGCGCGCCGCCCAGGCCCGCGAGCTGGCCCTGCGCCGGGCCCGCCGGCTGGACGAGAGTTAGCGCCCCGTCAGGTGACGTTGGCGATGCTCACGGCGAGTCAGGGGCGCCGCTGGCAAGGCCGCAGGACGAAGGCGCACATTGAGTGCGTCGAGGACGAGAACGCAGCCAGCGGTGGCCCTGGCCGGCGTGAGCGCGGCGGACGTTACCTGACGGGGCGCTAGCGCGCCGAACCCTCCCACCAGAGGGTGACGACCTCGCCGACGACCCATTGATCGTCGCCCAGTAGGGCGTCGACCTCGGGCTCGCGCTCCGGCGGCAGGCACAGGTAGCGGCGGATCGACGCCACGCGGGTCTCGCGGTCGGTCGACCGGGCCACGCGGGGCGCCCGCTCGACCGCCGGCTCGATGCCTGCCTCCCGCAGCACGGCGATGGCGTCATCGGCCGTCGGTCCCTCGGGCCGCTCGACGTCCCAGAAGTGCCGCCACAGGTGGTTCACCCCGTACCGGGGGTGGAACGAGCTCAGCTCCACGACCACCCGGTTGCGGGCGTGGGACGTCAACTCGGTGGCGAAGCCCGCCAGCCCCGGCACGTTGTAGGCGACGTGGTTGGTGACGACCACGTCCGCCGGCCCGACCGTGGCCGCGTCCTCCGGCCAGCTCCCCTGGACAGCCTCGAACTCGATGCCCAGCTCGCCGGCCCGGGCCGTGAACAGGTCCAGCAGGTCCCGGCTCTGGTCGAACCCCGTGACCCGCCCCGCCGGCGGCACCAGGGCCAGACCGGCGGCGCCGCCGCCGCAGCCCACATCGAGCACCGACCCGCCGTCGGGAAGTACCTCGCGCGCCCGGATCCTCGACGGGGTGTCGGGGGACGGCTCGGGCGACGGTCGGAACAGCGCCGGCGTGAACTCCCAGGGCGATTCCATGGCCTGGGCCATGATGTGCTCCGGGATGGCCCACGCGGCCAGCTCCGACGCCCAGTGTTCGGCAGCGGTGGTCATCGGGGCACACTAATCACGCGCGCCTCAACCGAAGAACACCTCGGCCACGCCGTGGTAGAGCTCGGGGTCGACGGTCTTGGAGGTGCCCACGGCCTGCGACAGCGGGATGCGCACGATCTGGCCGGCCTGGAGGGCCACCATCTGGCCGGTGGCGCCGTCGTGCACCGCATCGATAGCGGCGATGCCGAAGCGGGTGGCCAGTATGCGGTCGAACGCCGTCGGGGTGCCCCCGCGCTGGATGTGGCCGAGGATGGTGACACGGGTCTCGAAGCCGGTCTTCTCCCCGATGCTCGCCGCCACCCGGTTGCCGATCCCGCCGAGGCGCACGTGCCCGAAGGCGTCGAGCTCGCCCGACTGCAGCTCCATCGTGCCCTCGACCGGAACCGCGCCCTCGGCCACGACCACGATCGACGCGTACCGGCCCCGCTCGGAGCGGCCCCGCAGGCGCTCGCAGACGGCGTCGATGTCGAACGGCTCCTCCGGGATCAGGATCTCCGCCGCCCCGCCGGCAATGCCGGCCTCGGTGGCGATCCACCCCGCATGGCGGCCCATGACCTCCACCACCATTACCCGGTCGTGGGACTCCGCCGTGGTGTGCAGTCGGTCGATGGCGTCCGACGCGATCTGCACCGCAGTGTCGAAGCCGAAGGTCACCTCGGTCCCGGACAGGTCGTTGTCGATCGTCTTGGGGACCCCGATGCACACCAGGCCCTCCTTCGCCAGCTTGCTGGCCACACCGAGGGTGTCGTCGCCGCCGATGGCGATCAGCGCGTCGATCCGCTCGGCTCGCAGATTGTCGAGCGCCTGCTGGGCGCCGCCCTCGACTTTGTAGGGGTTCGTGCGCGACGTGCCGAGAATGGTGCCGCCGCGGGGCAGGAGGCCCCGGCACGCCTCCACGTCCAGAGGCATGGTTTGGCGTTGGAGCACGCCCTTCCATCCGTCGAGAAAGCCGACGAGGTCGTCGCCGTACTGGAACTCGCCCTTGCGGACGACGGCCCTGATGACGGCGTTGAGCCCCGGGCAGTCCCCTCCCCCGGTCAGCAGTCCTACGCGCATGCGTGCCACGCTACCGGCCGTGGCATTCACGATCGCCATCGACGCGGGCACGACCGGCGTGCGCGCCCTCGCCGTCGACGAGGCCGGCCGGCCGGCCGGTTGGTCCTACCGGGAACTCACCCAGCACTTCCCCCAGCCGGGTTGGGTGGAGCACGACCCCGAGGAGATCTGGGCCGCGGTGGAGACGACCCTGGCCGAGCTGCGGTCGACCCTCAAGGAGCCAGTGGCCGCCATCGGCATCACCAACCAGCGCGAGACCGTGGTGGCGTGGGACCGGCGCAGTGGCGAGCCGTTGCACGACGCCATCGTCTGGCAGGACCGGCGCACGGCGGCCCGATGCCGGCGCATGGAGGACGACGGGCATCTGCCGCTGGTGCGGTCGGCCACCGGGTTGGTGCTCGACCCGTACTTCTCGGCCACCAAGATGGCGTGGCTGCTCTCCGAGGGCGGCGTCGCCGCCGGCCCCCGGCTGGCCCTCGGCACCGTCGACTCGTGGATCCTGTGGAAGCTCACCGCCGGCGAGGTCTTCGCCACCGACCCCTCCAATGCCAGCCGGACCATGCTCTATGACATCCGCCACGGCGCCTGGTCGCGGGAACTGTGCGACCTGTTCGGCGTCCCGCCGGCGTCGCTGCCCGAGGTCCGGCGCACCAGCGGGCGGTTCGGTAGCACTCCCGACGGCATCCCTGTGAGCGCGGTAGCCGGGGACCAGCAGGCGGCCCTGTTCGGCCAGGCCTGCATCGAGACCGGGATGGCCAAGAACACCTACGGCACGGGCTCCTTCGTGCTGATGAACGTGGGTATCACGTGCCCCGAGCCGGTGGAGGGGCTGCTGACCACGGTGGCGTGGTCGCTGCCGGGCGCGGCGCCGGTCTATGCCCTGGAGGGGTCGATCTTCGCGACCGGCGCGGCCATCACGTGGCTACGCGACGGCCTGGGCATCATCGACTCCCCCGCCGACATCGGCCCCCTGGCCGAATCGGTCCGTGACGCCCAGGGCGTGGCCTTCGTCCCCGCATTCTCCGGCCTCGGCAGCCCGTGGTGGGACCCGCGCGCCCGGGGGACGATCGTCGGCCTGACCCGCGGCAGCGGCCGGGCCCAGCTGGCCCGGGCCGCAGTGGAGGCGATGGCTTACCAGACCCGCGACGTAGTCGACGCCATGACCGCGGCCACCGGCCAGCCGCTCAGTGAGCTGCGAGTCGACGGCGGCGCCTCGGTCCTCGACCTCCTGCTGCAGATCCAGGCCGACCAGTTGCGGGTGCCGGTGGCGCGGCCGGTCGTCCGGGAGACAACCGCCCTTGGCGCCGCCCTCCTGGCCGGGCTGGCCGAGGGGGTCTGGTCCTCCACCGCGGAGGTGGCGGGCCTGTGGCAGCAGGAGGCGGTCTTCAATCCCCGGGCCCCCCAGTCGGTCGTCGATGACCGCCACGCCACCTGGCGCCGCGCTGTAGAGCGCAGCCGGCGGTGGGCTTAGCTTCGCCGTCGCAACCGTAGGTTGCTCGGCGAGGCAGCTGCGCTCCGGCGACTACAGCTGCGCTACGGGCACCGCCCGGTCGACGCCCAGGTTGGCCATCACGTACTGGGCGATGGAGCACAGGGCGGCGAGCTGGTGACGCTCGCGGGAGCGGAAAGGCCGGCCCTGGCGGCCGAGGAGGATGGCGAGGCGGGTGTTCCCCAGGTCGGCCCAGGCCACGTCGTCGGGGCCGCACTCCCCCGAGCTCACCGCTGCCGAGGAGCGGCTGCCGGCCACGAACGCCACCAGCCACGCCGGCGGCGGCGGCGACCCGTGGGAGGCCAGCAGGGTGCGGTCGTCGAGGTCGACGACGACCGCCCACTCGGCGCCGAAGTCCCGCCGGGCGTGAGCCACCAGGGCGCTGAGCAGGGCTTCGTAGGACTCGGCGCCGACCAGGAGGGCGGCGGTCTGGAGGGCGTCGAGGCGGGGGTCGGCCAACTCGGCCGGCGCCGGCCGCACATCCTCCACGTCGACCCCGTCGACCTGGTCGATCTCGGCCAGGAGCAGGGAGACCAGGCTGGCGTCGGGCAGCTCCACGATCAGCTCGTCGATGGCCCGGCCGGCGCCCCGCTCCAGGATATCGATGCCCACCACGTCGCCGCGGACCGCGCCGATGCGGCTGGCCACCTGGCCGAGGGCGCCCGGGCGATCGGGCACCCAGACGCGGACGACGAAGGTCTCCATGGGGTAAAGCTACGCGTCAGACGTGAACGCACGGTTTCAGTGCCGTCACGTTCTGTGGACAGCGCCCCCGGATCCCACGTAGAGAGGGGGTGATGATGGATCCCGGCCCGTTCCTGCCCCGGGTGCAGGAGGCCTACTGGGTCGACGCGACCATCCTCCCCTTCACCGACGCCGGTGGCCAGCAGGCGGTCGTCGTGCTCGACGTGCCGGCGACAACGACGGGGACGATCGGCGTCGAGGTGCCGGGCGCCGGCCGCGTCCCGGTGCAGGGCATCCTCTGGGCGCCGGCGAACGTGACCCTCGCCCAATGACCGCGATCGCCGAGCTGCAGGCCGGCGCCGCCGGCGAGGAGTTCGTCGCCCTGCTGCGGCGAACGATGCGCGCCGTGGGCATCTCCCGCAACTTCCCGCCGCCCGAGGGCCACTCGGTGTGGGACGCCGACGCCGTCCACACCGCCGCCGCCGAGTTCATGGCCGACCGGCAGACACCCCGGCGCCTCACCGACCTCGCTCTCCATTGCGGGTCCGACTCCGCCCTGCGGGCCCGTCTCCAGGGCGCGGTACGGAACTTCCTGGCCGACCTGGGCCGGCGGACACCGCTCGGCAAGCTCGTGCTGCGGATCAACGACGTCCTGGGCGGCGAGGAAGGCTTCCGGCGGGTCGAGGGCCGGTGGGCCCGGGTCGGTGAGCCGGTCGTCGCCGGCAATGACGACCCGGACCACCTCGGCCGGGCCATCCAGGGCCACGACATCGTCCTGCCGAACTGGGGCCATGACGCCCGCCGCTCGGCTCCCGTCGCCGACCGGGCCACGATCGTCTCCCTGTGCGGCTCGCTGCTGGACGCCGCCGGCGGCTCACTGACCCCCCGCAGCCTGGCCCGGGCCATCGGCCACCGCCTGGGCATCGGGCAGGCGCCGGTCGCCCTGGAGGTCAACGCCCTCGACGACCCGGCTGCCGGTCCGGCCGGCGCGGCCGGGGCCGACCGGACCGGCAGCGAGGCTCTGCGCCTCATCCGGGCCACGGAGGTGCTGGCCGAGCTCAACGACGGCGAGCGGCTGGCCGTCGCCCATCCCGAGTACACCGTGCGCCAGCTCGCCCCCCTGCTCGGGACTAGTGCATCCAAGGCCCACCTCATCCGCCAGCGGGCGGTCGACATCATCCGGGTCGAGGTGCTCGACGACTCCGACGGCGAGGCGGTGGCCCTCCTGGTCATGGAGCTGGCCCGGGCATGGCTGGACAGCGAGCGCCGTTCCGACGTACTGGCGGTGCGATGACCAGCCATCCCCTCGACGTCGACCTCGCCGATCTGGTCGACGGGGTGCTGGACGCGGCCCGGGCCGCCGGCGTCGAGACCCACCTCGACGCCTGCCTGCTGTGCCGGCTGAAGCGCCGGCGGCTGGAGGGGGCGCCGGCGCCTGCATCCGCGGACGAGTTCCTTCCTGGACCGGCCTTCGTCGTGCCGTCGATGGAACCGGGCGGCGAGCCAGCGGTGGACGACCTCTGGCTGGCCGGTACGGAGGACCGCCTGCTCGTGCTCGTGCTGGGGGTCGCCGGCGACCGCATCACGGCCGCCCCCGTCACCCTCGACATCGAGGCCGCCGACGACGAGACCGTCGTCGTCGAGCAGTCGCCCTTTCGAACCGCGGTGGCCGTTCATCCCGCCCTGGCGACGGAGATTCCCAGGGCGGCGCTGACCGCCAAGGTCGGCGCGCTCACCCTGGCGGGCAACCGGGGGGCGACCGTCGCCGGCGCCGGCGACCCCCGCCTCGAGGTGCGCCAGCACCTGGCCGACCGCCTAGCGGCGTTCGCCGACCCGCCGCCGGCCGGCGCCGGCGACGCCCCACCACCCCGGCCCGAGCAGGTCCGCTCCACCCTCATCGCCGATCTCCGCTCGATGCGGGGCCGGTCCTGCGCGGCCCGGGCGCTGGATGGCTGGGCCGACCTGGTCCTCGCCGAGCAGCGGGGCTGGGTGCCGTTGGCCACCGTCGACGAGGTCGGCGTCGTGCTCGTGGTGTTCGACACCCCCCACGGCCTGGAGGACGAGTTGGACTTCGACGCCGCCCGGTCGGTGCTCACCCGCCTCAACGCCAGCGCCCTCGTCGTGCTGACCGGCGAGCTCAGCGAGCTGGCCGACGTCTTCGACGCCGCCGCCCTGCACGCCGGCATCGACATCCCCTCCGGGGCCCACACCCCGCCCCGCCCACTGATCTCGGGCCTGGTGCCCTTCGACGCCATCGCCAAGTTCCTCGACCAGCACTCCGGCGCCCGGGCCATGAGCGCCCCTACCCGTAGCCCGGTGGCCCGGGTGGAGGTGGCCGACGTGCTCCGCGAGGCGGCCGCCGCCGCCGCCGCCGACGCCGCCCGCCAGGGCGCCCGCTTCAAGATCGCCCCGAAGCGCCGGGGCTATGAGTCCCTGGCCGGCGCCGAAGAAGCCATCACCGCCGCCCTGGCCACGGCGTTCGAGGGCGGGTCGGTCGTCGAGGCTCTCCTCGATCTGAGGGACGAGTGATCACCCGCATCGCCCTCGAGAACTGGCGGGCCTACCGCAGCCTCGACCTCGACATCGACCCCGGCACCACCTTCCTCGTCGCCCCCAACGGCGTCGGCAAGAGCTCGCTGCTGGAGGCGGTGCGGTGGGCGCTGGGCGCCGGCCACGTGGAGCAGCGGCCTTCGATGATCCGCCGGGGCCACACCACCGCCCAGGTCTCGGTCACCCTGGCCCTGCCCGCCGGCGAGCTGGCCGTCCGCCGGGAGATCAAGCTCGTACGGTCCCGGCTTACGGCCACGGCCACGGCCACCCTCGACGGCCGGGAGGTCGACGAGCCCGAGGCCGTCCGGCTGCTGGAGGAAGCGTGGTCGGCCGGCGCCCGCTTCGTTTCCCGCACCGCCTTCCTCACCGAGGATCTCCGCCGCGACGCCGAGGACCCCAACCTTCGCACCCACCTGTGCCGGGCCTACTCCCTCGACGACCTCCAGCGGGCCATCGCCGAGATCGAACCCGTGCTGGCCCAGCTCTCGAAGAGCCTCAAGGCCTCTCGCGCCGAGCTGTCGGGCACCCGGGAGCAGCTGGAGGCCGCGGCCGCCGAGTTGGCGACGTTGGGCGCCGGAGTGGTGGCCGCCCGCGAGCAGGTCGACGCCGCCCGCAGCGTCCACGCCGAGGCCCGGGCCTCCCTCGACCAGGCCCGGGCTGCGGCGGCGTTGCGGGCGGCGGCCGAGGCGTGGGAGGCCCGCCACGAGGGCCTCCTCGCCCTCGCCCTGCCGGTGGTGGGCCCGCTCCCGCCCGGCTCGCCACTGGCCGGCGCCCTCCTCGCCACCGAGGACCGCCTCGGCGCCCTCGTGGACTCCATCCGGGCCCAGCAGGCCGATCTCCGCGCCCGGCTGGCGGCGGCGGAGGCGTCGCTGTCGGCCCTGCACGACGCCGGCGCCGCCTGTCCCACGTGCCTTCGGGCGCTCGACGACGACAGCCGCGGCCGGGCCGAGGACCTCCACCTGGCCGCCGTAGAAGCCGTCCGCCGCGATCTGGCCCGCCTCGACGACACCACCGCTGCCGCCACCCTGGAGACCGTGCGGGGACTGGCCCGCCAGGCCGCCGCCCTCGGGCCGGCGCCCGAGGCTCCGGAGGCCGTCGACCTCGATGCCTCCATCGAGGCCGAGGCCTTGGCCCAGGGGGCCTTGGAGACGGCGGTCGCCGGCCAACGGGAGGCGGAGATGAAGGCCGCCGCCGCCCTGGCCCGGGTCGAGACCATCCGGACCGACCTCGACGCCGCCGACGCCCTCACCGAGCGGTACCGGGCCGAGGCCCTGCTCGAGGCGGGCAAGGCCGCACTCCACCAGACGGTCACCACCGTGCTCGGTCGCCAGCTTGAGCCTCTCGCCGCCGAGGTCAACCGTCGCTGGGAGGCGGTGTTCCCCGACCGCCCGAACCTGCACCTCACACCTGACGGCGAGCTGAGCCGTGACATCGAAGGCGCCCCCCTGGAGTTCGCCGCCTTCAGCGCCGGCGAGCAGACCGTCGCCAAGCTCATGATGCGCCTCACCACCCTGCTGGCGACAACCACCGTGCCGTTCTGCTGGATCGACGAGCCCCTCGAGCACCTCGACCCGGTCTCCCGCCAGCTGGTGGGCAGCACCCTGGCCCACCTCAGCGCCGCCGGCGGCCTGGAGCAGATCTTCGTCACCACCTACGAGGAGCCCCTCGCCCGCCGGCTGGCCGACCTGCAGCCCGGGCGGGTGCGGGTCCAGTACCTCCGCACGACCGCTTAGAAAAACACGGGCCGTACGTCCTACGTATGTGCAACCGTGAACGCGGGAGCAAATGGAGGGAACGTGTCACCGAACAACAACGCCGTAGAAGCACGCGGCCTGGTCAAGCGGTACGGGGAGACGACCGCCCTGGCCGGCGTCGACCTCGAGGTCCCCACCGGCACGGTCACCGCCGTCCTGGGGCCCAACGGCGCCGGCAAGACCACGGCCGTCCGCATCCTCGCCACGCTGACGGACCCCGACGACGGCCAGGCTACCGTCGCCGGCTTCGACGTCCGCACCCAGGGCGTGGAGGTGCGCCGGCGGATCGGCCTCGCCGCCCAGGACGCCACCGTCGACCCGCTGCTCACCGGCCGGGAGAACCTGGTCATGCTCGGCGAGCTGCACCAGTACAGCCGGCCCCAGGCCTGGGACCGGGCGACGGAGCTGCTGGAGGCCTTCTCGCTCGCCGAGGCGGCCGACCGTCGGACGGCGGGGTACTCGGGCGGCATGCGCCGGCGCCTCGACCTGGCCGCCACCCTGGTCGGACGCCCCGAGGTGCTCTTCCTCGACGAGCCCACCACCGGCCTCGACCCCCGGGGTCGCAGCGAGCTGTGGACCGTGATCGACACCTTGGTCGGCACCGGCACCACGGTCGTGCTGACCACCCAGTACCTCGAGGAGGCCGAGCGCCTGGCCGACGACATCATCGTCATCGACCACGGCCGCATCATCGCCCAGGGCGACGCCCGCAAGCTCAAGCGGGAGGTCGGCGGCGACCAGGTCCAGGTCGTGGTGGTCGAGCCCGGCCATGTCGCCGAGGCCACCCGCATCATCTCCTCCATCACCGGCGTAGCGCCCCATGTCGATGCCGGCGCCCGTTCCGTCACCGCCCCGACCACCCTGGGCGTGGAGACGCTGGTGCTGGCGGCCAAGGAGTTCACCGCCGCCGGCATCGCGGTGGACGACATGAGCCTGCGCCAGCCCACCCTCGACGAGGTGTTCCTGACCCTGACCGGCTCCCCCGCCGACGACCTCCTTGAGGAGAAGCAGTCATGACGCTCACACTGCCGCAAGAGACCATCACCCCCGCGGGGCCGGCGCCGGCGCGGGGCATGCTCCACGACACGTGGGTGATCGCCCGCCGGGGCCTGATGCACATGAAGCGCCAGCCCGAAGCCCTGGCCGACGCCACCATCCAGCCCATCATGTTCGTGCTGCTGTTCGCCTACGTGTTCGGCGGCGCCATCTCGGTGCCGGCCGGCGGGAACTACCGCGAGTTCCTGATGGGCGGCATCTTCGCCCAGACCATCGTGTTCACCGCCTTCGGAGTGGCCATGTCGCTGGCGTACGACCGCAAGAACCAGGCCGTCGACCGCTTCCGCGCCCTGCCCATCGCCCGGGGAGCCGTGCTCGGCGGGCACGCGGTGGCCAACCTGATCAAGGCCGTGCTGCCCATCGTGCTGATGTCGCTGTGCGGCCTGGCCATCGGCTGGCGCATCCGCGACGGCCTGGTCAGCGCCCTGCTCGGCTACCTCCTGCTCTTCGCCTTCGCCTTCGCCATGATCTGGGTCGGCATCCTGCTCGGCAGCGTCGTGGCCACCCCGGAGGGTGTGCAGGGCATCGGCTTCGCAGTGATCTTCCCCGTCACCTTCATGGCCAGCACATTCGTGCCCACCGAGACCATGCCCGGATTCCTGAAGACCATCGCCGAGTGGAACCCGGTGACCACGCTTTCGAACGCATCCCGGGAGTTGTTCGGCAACCCCAGCACGGTCGCCGGCCCCGACGCCCCGTGGTCCATCGCCCATCCGATCGAGTACTCGATCATCTGGACCATTGGGATCGTGCTGGTGTGCGCGCCCCTGGCCGTGCGCGCCTACCAGCGCTCGGTCGCCAAGTAGGGCGGCTTCGACGGGAGGCCGGCGGCGGCGGATGTGCGCAGGTTCTGTGAAGGATTCGGTAGTCCAGGACTACCAAATCCTTCAAAGAACCCCTGAAGCCCCCTGCGGCGCATCGACAGTCGGCCGACGAAAGCCGGATTCACGGCGCAGGATGCTCCCGATCGGCGCGATCGAGAACCCAGACCTGCTGCTTGCCGGTCTGGTCTTCCGCTTCGACCTCGACGGCGTCGGTGCGTTCGAGGCGGTAGCCCAACTTGGGTGGGATGGCGGCGCTGGCCAGGTTGGCCGGGTCGCAGCGGATCTCGATGCGGTGGATCAGGGGGAAGCACTCGAAGGCGATCCTCGTGAGGGCGCCGGCCGCGGCGGTGGCGTAGCCCCGTCCCGTCCGGTCGCTGCGGACCCAGTAGCCGATCTCGAGGATCCCCGGTCCCCGCCGGTCATGGAGCCCGAAGCCGCCCACCAGCTCACCGCTGGCGTCGAACAGGCCGAAGCCGAGGGTGGCACCGGAGACCACCGTTTGCAGGAACGTCCCGATCGATTCGAGCGTCGGCCACTCCATGGCCCAGGGCATGAACCGCCGGAGCTCTGGGAGGCTGGCCTCGACCGCCGCCAGCGCCCGCGGGGCGTCGGTCATGCACCAGCGCCGCAGCACGAGCTCCCGGGCACCGACGTCGATCTCCTCGGGGACCATCCCCCATGGTGGCGGAATTGCTCGACGGCCGGCGAACGATATTCGGTAGAACAGGCCCATGGCGGGCAGCCGGGGCCGGGCGACCTTCGTCCAGCTGCTCCCGCCGCCCCGCGCCGAAGCCGACAAGGTCCGAGACGTGGCGGCACTGCAAGACGTGCTTGCCCGCTGGGACCTACACACGCCGGTCAACGCCAGCGACCTGTCTATCGACAACAGCGACATCCCGCCCGAGAAGGTGGCGGCGATGATCGCTGAGCGCGCCGGCCTCCGGCCCGTGACCGGCGAGGTCTGAAGCAGTCTCCCCGCTCAGCGAGGGAGATGCTTCAATCCTCCTCGGTTACGCCGCCGCCGGCTCCCGCCGCCAGACGGCCACGATCTCGGCGCTGCGGATGCTGGCCACCCTCACGCTCCAGCAGTCGACGACGCTGCG
>CAYZMG010000055.1:0-4419 GCA_964479465.1 uncultured Acidimicrobiales bacterium | reverse complement strand
CCGTCGAGGGCGAAGAAGGTCGTGAACTGGCCGTCGGGCTGGTAGGCGTCGGCGCCCTCGATGATCTCGGTGGTGCCGTCCTTGAGCTTGATCTCGAAGCTGGCCATAGGAGCGACCCTACGCCGGCGCCCCTGTGAGGAGGAAGGACGACTAGCTGTGGATTTCCGGTGGACAAGAACTGGAGGCGATCCCCTGCCAGAGCATGTCGACCAGGCGCTCGGGCAGCTCGTCGTCGATCTCCATGCCCGTCACCAGGAAGCGGTGCAGGAGCACGGCGACGACCCCGTCGGCCACCAGCTCAGGGTCGACGCCGGCGCCGACCTCTCCCCGCTCCACGCCCCGGCGCACCGCCTCCAGCACCTTGGCCCGGCGGGGCTGCACGAAGCCCTCCCGGAACGCCTGCGCCAACTCGGGACTGCGGGACAGCTCGGCGACCAGCGCCGGCATGACCCGGCCGGCGTCGGAGGTGCGCAGGTGGTTCAGGAACCCCCGCACGAAGACCAGCAGGTCCTGGCGGGCCGAACCGGTGCGGGGTGGGTGTACGCCGCTCTCGCAGCAGGCGGTCACGGCGTCGACGACCAGGGCGGACTTGCACGGCCACCGCCGGTACACCGTGGCCTTGCCCACGCCGGCCCGTGCCGCCACGCCCTCCATCGTCACCCCGCCGTAGCCCTCGTCGGCCAGCAGGTCCACGGCCGCCCGCAGGATGGCCCGGTCGGCCTCCGCGCTGCGGGGTCGTCCCGGCGGCCGGTGCGCCTCCAACCCCAAGGTGTCGGTCATGCGGAGGCGACCTCCAGATCGGCCCCGAGCGCGTCCGCGTGCTCGAACGGCGACTCCGTCTCCATTCTGGCCCGCGACGGCAGGAACACCAGGGCAATCACCGATCCGAGCAGGGCCGCGCCGGCGGCGACGAGCACGCCGACGCCCATGCCGTTCACGTAGGCCGCCTTGGCCGCCGCCGCCAGCGCGGCGCCGTCTGCGCCTCCGAGGCCGCCGGCCAGCTCCAGGGCGGCGCCCACCGAGGCCTTGGCCGCCGCCGGCACCGCGTCGCCAAGTGACGATGCGTAGGTCGACGCCAGAAGCGACCCGAGGATGGCGACGCCCAGGGCGCCGCCGATCTGGCGGGTGGTGTCGTTCACCGCCGAGCCCACGCCGGCCTTGGCCCGGGGCAGCGAGCCCATGATCGACTCGGTGGCCGGCGCCATGGTCATCCCCATCCCGAGACCCAGGATCAGGATGCTGGCCAGCACCAGTGGGTAGCCCGACGTCACCGTGGCGAAGGACAGCACGACGAGCGACAACGACACGATGGCCAGGCCGCCGGCGACGATGTACTTGGTCCCTACCCGCTCGACCAGCCGGGCGCTCAACGGTGCAGTGACCATGAGCACCAGGGCGACCGGCCCCACCCGCAGGCCGGCCTCGAAGGCGCTGTAGCCGAGCACGAACTGGAGGTACTGGGTCTGGAGGAACGTCGACCCGAACAGGGCGAAGAACACCAGGGTCACCGCCGTGCTGGCGGCGCTGAAGCGGGGGTTGGCGAAGAAGTGCACGTCGAGCATGGGGTGGTCGGTGTGCAGCTCCCAGGCGATGAAGCCGGCGATGAGCACTGCGGCGGCGGCGAAGGCGCTCAGCGTCGTCGGGTCCGTCCAGCCCTGGGCCGGCGCCTCGATGATGGCCCACACCAGGACGCCGAGGCCGACGATCGACAGCAGCGCGCCAATGGGATCGACGCCTCGGGGCGACGGGTCCTTGGACTCGGGCACGAACAGCCGGCCGCCCGTCAGGGCCAGGATGACAATGGGGATGTTCACCATGAACACCGAGCCCCACCAGAAGTGCTCGAGCAGCCAGCCGCCGCTCAGAGGACCGATGGCGATGCCCATGGCCGAGAAGCCGGCCCAGATGGCGATGGCCCGGCCCCGCTCGGCCGGCACGGTGAAGACGTTGCTGATGATGGACAGGGTGGCGGGCATGATGAGCGCCCCGCCGATGCCCATCAGCGCCCGGGTGAGGATCAGTTGCTCGGCCGAGCCGGCCAGGGCCGCCGCCACCGAGCCGGCGCCGAAGACGCCCAGCCCGATGCTCAGTGCCCGCCGCCGGCCGAAGCGGTCGCCGAGGCTGCCGGCGGTGAGCAGGAGGCCGGCGAAGACCAGGGTGTAGGAGTCGACGATCCACTGGAGCTGGGACGTGGTGGCGCCCAGGTCGCGCACAAGGGTGGGGAGGGCGACGTTGAGGATGGTGTTGTCCACGCCGATGACCATGAGGCTGAGGCACATCACGGCCAGCGTCCACCACCGCCGGGCGTGGATGGCTGCTGGGTCCAAGAGCGGGTCCTGCTTTCCGAGACGATCCCGTATCGTTTCGGAGGAGAGTACCCCGGGGACTAGAGCTTCGTCAGGGCCTTTCGCATGTTGCGGATGGCCTGACCGATGCGCTGCTCGTTCTCGATGAGGGCGAAGCGCACGAAGCCGTCGCCGGTCGGGCCGAAGCCGACACCGGGTGAGGTCGCCACCTTGGCCTCCTCGACCAGGTACGAGGAGAAGGCCAGGGACCCCATCTCCTTGTAGGGCTCGGGGATGGGCGCCCAGGCGAACATCGTGGCCTTGGGTTTCTCGAAGTGCCAGCCGATGCGGTCCAGGCCCTCGCACAGGGCGTCACGCCGGCCCCAATAGATCTCGTTGACCTCCTTGGGGTAGTCGGAGGCCTCGTTCATGGCCACGATGGCGGCGATCTGCACAGGCTGGAACGTGCCGTAATCCAGGTAGGACTTGAGCTTGCCCAGAGCGGCGACGATCTCGGGGTTGCCGACACAGAAGGCCACCCGCCAGCCGGCCATCGAGAACGACTTGGTCAGGGTGTAGAACTCGACGGCGACGTCCTTCGCCCCCGGCACCTGCAGGATCGACGGCGGCTGGTAACCGTCGAAGGCGGTGTCGGAGTAGGCGAAGTCGTGCACGAGGATGACGTCGTGCTCCTTGGCGAAGGCCACCAGGCGCTCCAACCACGCGAGGTCCACGCACGTGGTCGTGGGGTTGTGGGGGAACGACAGCACGATGACCCGGGGCCGGGGCCAGGCGTTCTCCCAGTCCTCCAAGAGGTTGGCGAAGAAGTCCTCGTCCGGACCCAGTGGGATGCGGCGGACATCGGCGCCGGCGAACAGGGGGGCGTAGATATGGATCGGGTACGACGGCGTCGGCACCATGGCTGTGTCGCCCGGGCCGAGCAGCACCCACATGAGGTGCGTCAGGCCCTCCTTGGCGCCGATGACGTTGATGACCTCGGTGTCGGGGTCGAGCTCGACGCCGAACTTCCGCAGGTACAGGGCGGCGGCGGCGGAGCGCAGCTTGGGGATGCCCCGGCTGGCGGAGTACCGGTGGTTGCGGGAGTTGCGGGCCGCCTCGGCCAGCTTCTCCACCGCGATGTCGGGCGAGGGGATGTCGGGGTTGCCGAACCCGAGGTCGATCACATCGTCGCCGGCCCGCCGTGCTGCCATCTTCAGCCCGTCGATAATCGTGAACACGTACGGGGGAAGATGATTGATCCGGCGGAACTCCATGGAAGTGAGGCTACCGGTACCCAGCCGAAACCTCTGAGAGCATTTCCATAGCGTCCGGGTCAGTCCCGACGTCGAGGGGAGCGCACACGGCCCAGGAGGCGCCGGCGGCGGCCAGCGCATCGAAGTGGGCCTTCAGATCCTCGACCGTGCCCGCCACCAGCCCGGGCCGGGGGCCGTGAGTCTTGAGCTTGGCGTCGGCCTCAGCCCGGGTGCGCCCGACTAGCACCTGGCCGCCCCACGTCATCTCGCCACCGTGGGGGACGCCGGCGGCTTCGTCGGCCCAGGTGGCCGCGTCGATGCCCCAGCCGTTCCAGCCGTCGGCGTTGGCCGCAGCCATGCGGACCGCCGGCGACCGGCCGCCGATCCACGTCCTCACGCCGGCGGCCCGGAGCCGGCGACAGCAGTCGACGACGGAGGCCACCCGGTCGGCCACCGGGGCGAAGGGCACGCCGTAGGCTTCGTTCTCCTCACGGTTGAGGGAGTCTCCCGTCCCCAGTGCGGCGATCAAGCGGCCGCCGGTCATCCGGTGCAGGGTGACGAGGCTGTGCACCAGGACGGCGTCGGGAACCAGGCCCACCCGGGCCACGAGCGTCCCGAGCACCACGCGCTCGGTCTCCACCGCCAGCGCCCCGAGCAGGGTCGTACCGTGCAGGGCGGGGCGCATGCGCTGGCCCATCGGCCAGAGGTGGTCGAACACGAACACCCCGTCGAGGCCGGCGGCCTCCGCCCGCCGAGCCACCGCCACCGCCGCCTCGGCATCGTGTCGGAACTGCGGGAGGGTGACGCCGATTCTCACTCGTGCCCCGTCAGGTGACGTTGGCGATGCTCACGGCGAGTCAGGGGCGCCGCTGGCAAGGCCG
>CAYZMG010000054.1:19466-28687 GCA_964479465.1 uncultured Acidimicrobiales bacterium | reverse complement strand
AGTTGCCGACCTGGTAGCCGCCCTCGCCGACGTCCCACGGCTCGGCGATGAGCTTGACGGACGACACCACGGGGTCCTGGTGGATCAGGTCGAAGAAGGCCGACAGGCGGTCGACCTCGTGGAAGCCCCGGGCCAGCGCAGAGGCGAGGTCGAACCGGAACCCGTCGACGTGCATCTCAGTGACCCAGTACCGCAGGCTGTCCATGATGAGGTGCAGCACCTCGGGATGGCGGGCGTTGAGGGTGTTGCCGGTGCCCGTGTAGTCCATGTAGTGGCGGGCGTCGTCCTCGACCAGGCGGTAGTAGGCGGCGTTGTCGATGCCCCGGAAGTTGAGCGTGGGGCCCATGTGGTTGCCCTCGGCGGTGTGGTTGTAGACCACGTCGAGGATCACCTCGATGCCGGCGGAGTGGAGGGTGCGGACCATGGCCTTGAACTCGCGGACCTGCTCGCCCCGAGTGCCCGAGGAGGAGTAGGCGGCGTGGGGAGCGAAGTAGCCGACGGAGTTGTAGCCCCAGTAGTTCGACAGGCCCTTCTTGACGAGATCGTGCTCGGACACGAAGTGGTGGACGGGCAGGAGCTCGACGGCGGTCACGCCCAGGCTGGTGAGGTGGTCGATGGACGCCGGGCTGGCCAGGCCGGCGTAGGTGCCGCGCTGGTTCTCCGGGACGCCGGGGTGGCGGGCAGTGAAGCCCTTGACGTGAACCTCATAGATGACCGTGTCGTGCCACTCGCGCCGGGGGAGCTGGTCCTCGCCCCACGGGAAGAGCGTGTCGGCGACGACCGACCTGGGCACGTGGTCGGCGGAATCGCGGGGGTCGGGGACGTCGTCGGACTTGCCAACCACGTACCCGAAGACCGCTTCCGTCCAGTCCAGGTCGCCGTGGATGGCCTTGGCGTAGGGGTCGATGAGCAGCTTGTTGGGATTGAATCGCTGACCCCATTCGGGCTCGTAGGCGCCCTTGCACCGGAAGCCGTACAGCTGACCGGGGCTGACACCTGGCACATAGCCGTGCCAGGTGTGGGCGGTGACCTCGGTCAGGGGGATGCGGGACTCGGTGCCGTCGTTGTCGAACAGGCACAGCTCGACGCCGTGCGCCGCCTCGGAGTACAAGGCGAAGTTCGTCCCTTCGCCGTCCCAGGTCGCGCCGGGCGGGTAGGGGCGACCAGGCCAGAGTTCCATGGGGAGTAGCATCTCCCACCGGGACGCTGTCGCAAAACCCCAGCTTTCCCGCGGAGGTTCTCTTGCAAGGCTTGGCTCGCTGGTGGTCGGGGCTCGACCGCCCCTACCGGTTCAACGTGGGGCTCTACGTTCTCGCCGCCATGGCCCTGGGCGCCATGCTCTTCGAGGTGGCCACGGGCGGCGACACGTCGCCCAGGGAGCAGGTGGCGAACCAGTCGCCGACCACTCTCCTGCCGACGTCCACCACGTCGGGAGCGACGACCACGTTGAACGCGCCAACATCCACGTCGTCAACTGTCGGCTCGAGCACGACGACCGTGGCCACCATCCCCCCCGGCGGGACGGGCACTACCCAGCCCCCGGTGGCGACCACGGCGCCCCGGAACCTCGGCACGAGCGCCCCGGCGACCACCGCGCCGCCGGTGGCTACCACGACGGCCACGACGGAGCCGCCGCCGACGACCACGACGGAACCGCCCCCGACGTCATCGACGTTCGTGCCGAGCACCGTCGCCACGCTCCCGCCGACGACATTGCCATCGACGATCCCGCCGTCGACGGTTCCTTAACCCCGCCTCAGAACCCGTAGACGGCGGCGCAGGCGTCGGCGCGGGGCTCGGTCGTCCATCCGCGGTCCCGGAAGTCCAGGATGTGGCAGATCTCGTGGGCGACGACGTGGCGCAGGTACTCGGGCGTGGCGCCGGCCCCCAGGTCGAGGTTGATGGCGATGAAGGCGCTGCCCGGGCACGGCCACTCGTCCCAGCATGCCGCGCCGTGGTGGGCGAACTGGGTGGACGGGCATCGGTAGTCGACGCCGGCAGGAAGCGGTAGGCCGGCGGCGGCCACCGCGGCCCGGGCGTCGGCGCACGGTTCGGGTTCGGGTTCGGGCTCGGGGGCCGGCTCGGGCTGAGGCGCCGGCGGTTCGACGGCGACTGCGGCTACGGGTTCGACGACCGGCTCGACCGCGGGCGGCGGATCGATGGGGGATGGGCTGGCGACCGCCGCTGACACATTGAGCGACGCCAGCGACTTCGGCGTCGCCGGCTCGACCGAGGTCACGTAGAACGCGGTGGCGAGCACGCAAAACAGAGTCGGGAGGGTGAAGGCACCGAGCCGGCGCAAACCGTGCCGGCGGGCCATGGAGTGCGTATCGGCAGGGGAGGCGCGCCGCTTGAGCGAAGGCCCGAACTCCGGACGGCTGTGGCTAGCTTCGGACGAGGTGGTTCCGGGCCGGTTGGCGCACGATCGGCGGGTTCGGGGGATCGCCCTCGGCACCGCCTCCGAGCATACGCCCGACCGCCAGCGCGATGGGAACCGATATCGCACACCAGATGAGCAGCGCCGTCATGAAGAGCCTCACGCCGTGGCTATCGGCAGATGCCGCCGGAAACTGAAGGAGCCCGCCGACACCCCAGCTGTCACCACGACGTTCTGGATCAACGAGAGATCTCGTCTCCATCTCAATCACCGCCAACGAAGAAGATCCAGTCGCCGCTCTCGGTGATGCCGACGCGGTGGCCGAGGTAGCTCCCGAACTGCTCGAACTGCCGGAGATCCTCCTGGCTGTAGATCCGCCCGACATCCTCCCGAGCCGGCGCCGGAACGTCCTCCCAGCGCTCGAAGGCGTAGGCGGCCGGCCACACGTACTGCGCCGTTCCGCCTGCGTCCCGCGTTGCGGAGGGACCGTTGAGGAGCTCCACCAGGAGTCGCAGCGGCGCCTGCCCTGCCGCCTCGCCCTCCCGCCAGAAGGCAGCGGGCCGGCCTCCGCCGCCGAAGCTGTAGGTGAAGGCCCCGTCCCCCCCGAGCGCCAGCGCCGCCAGCTTGTCGTAGTCGCAAGCCCGCGCCGCGTCGATGATCGCCATCCGCATGGTCGAGACGGGCTGTGGGAGTTCGGCCTGCCTTGTCGGCGCCGCCGTCGAGCGCCCGGTCGAACCGGTTGATTGCCGGTCGGAGATGCGGAGCGACTCGATCATGTCGTCGAGCACCTTCACGCTGTCCTGATAGCGGCCGGCGCCGGCCGCCTCGGACGTCGTGGCCACGAGCGTTCCGTCGCCTGCGTCCACGAACCAGCTGACGGCCCGGGTGCCACGCGGCAGCAACCCGGTCCCGGTGGCCCGGGTCTCGGTCCGTACCGCCGGCCGCCCGTCAATCGTCGTCGTGCGCCGGCCCAGGATCTCGATGGCCCCCGAGCCTTCCGGCGACGGAGCCACCTCGCCGAAGGCCACCGGGTTGAGCCGCACGCTGATGGCAACGCCAGTGGCCTCCGTCTCGGGCATCAGGGTGAAGGGCTCGGGGTGGAAGAACCGGCACGGTTCCGCGATGCCGGTGTCGTTCGTGTGCCAGCCCTTCGGGAACTGCAGGCGGTAGCCCCGCTCCGACGCGACACAGGTGACCGTTTCCGGCGGTGCGACGTCGGGTTGCGAGGACGGCGGCGGGGCGGCGCGACCGCCGGTTTCGCCACATGCGCCGAGGGCCACCGCGAGCGCGAGCGCGAGCGCCGAAGCGAGGGAACCGGATGCGAGTGACACAGTCGTGACGAGAATCCCTAGATCGTCGCCCGCCGGGCGCCCGTCTCGACGGTACGGGACTCGATGTACTTCTTGAAGCGCTTGAGGTCGCCCTCCACCTGGCTGGGAACGAGGCCCAGCTTCTCGCCGGTCTTCTCCTTCAGGCCTTTGGGCTCGAGGTGGAGGTCAAGGGTGACCCGAGTGGAACTCGCGCCGAGGGGCTGGAATGCCACGACGCCGGCGTTGGTCGTCCCTGAGAGAGAGCGCCAAGAGATGCGACGGTCGGGCTCCTGGTCGACGATCTCGGCATCCCATTCCTCCCGGGCCCCTGCGATCTCCGCCACCCAGCGAAGCCGCCGGTCGTCCAGCTGGGTGACTCGCTCCACGCCTTCCATGAAATGCGGGAAGTCCTCGAACTGCGTCCACTGGTTGTAGACGGTGGAGACGGGAAGGTCGATTTCGATCGACTTTTGCGTTGTGGACATGGAGGCCCTCCTTGGAACGGCTTGCTGGCTCCAAGTGAACCTGCCCGTTCGGGCCTGGGGTGACGCCGGGGCCGGCGGGGTGTGACTCGATCGTTACCACTACAAATGCAACCCGACCGGGGGGTCCGGACGTCAGGAGCTGTGACGTCGAACTGCTGGGCGATCTCCCTCAACGTGAGCGGGCAACAGTCGCCGAGCCCGAACCGCAGCCTGAGCGAGGGCTCCGGTACCTCTTGGCCACGGACACGACCAAGGCCAGGTTGGCTCGCACAGCTGTTCGGCGGCAGCCTCCCGGCCCGGACTCGCGACTGGAGGTCTCGCTCGCGTCGACCCTACTGGCGCCGTGAGGGCACAGGCTGCCGCGGTGCCCGGGGTGGGATTCGAACCCACATGGTCACGAGGACCAGAGGGGTTTAAGCCCTCCGCGTCTAACCGGTTGCGCCACCCGGGCGGGCGCCTACGACCCTACCGTCGTCGATGTCCAAGACGTAGGCGAAGAGATGGAGGCCCCCTTCGAGGACTTCGTCGTGGTCGGGGTCCCGTTCGAACCCCGCCCGCTGGTAGATGCGGTGGGCGACGGTCATGGGGGCCGTGGTGTGGAGGAGGAGCCGGCGCTTGCCCGCGGCGGTGGCCCGCTCAACGCAGGCGGCCACGAGTCGGGCCCCCGCGCCGCGGCCCTGCGCCGCCGGCTCCACCGCCAGCATTCGCATGCCGGCGTCGCCGGCGTCGGCGAACCAGGCCAGAGGCCCCGGGCCCGGAATGTAGGTGACGCCGCCGAGCAGTCGCCCGCCCTCGTCGACCTCGACCAGCACGTCCACCAGTGCTGCCCGGCCGTGCACGTCGGCCAACTCCGCGGCGTAGCCGGCACTCATGTCCGGTCCCAGCAGTGCTCGGTAGGCGGCGACGGTAAGCGCGCCGAGGGCCTGGTGCTCCTCCGGGTGCACGCGGCGGATGGTCATCGGGGTCAAGGATCCCAGCATGTGTGACAGCGGCGTGTCCAGCGGTCAGGCTAGGGAGATGAACGAGCCCGAGGACCGCCCGACCACCAGTAGCGCGCCGGGGCCGCAGGGAGATCCTCCGGACACGGCGCCGGCCCCGCCGCCCGCCGCCGGCGGGCCAACCGCGGAGCACACCGCCGGCGGGCCGCCGGTCGGACCAGCCGTGTCACCCGGCGAGGAGTCCCCACCTGAGCGCGAGCCCGAAGCCACGTGGGAGGACGTCGTCGACCCGGACCCGGTGGTGGCCCCGCCGGCGACGGAGCCGGGGAGCGACTGGCCGGAGCCGAGCCGGGTGCGCACGGCGCGGCCGGCGCCGGCCGCCGAGTACGACGAGGATCTCGATGAGTACCTCGACGTTCCGGCGTCACGCTGGATCTCGCTGATGGCCACGATCGGCACCGCCCTCATCGGAATCGTCACCGTCCAGGTGCTGACGTCGCTGGTGGAGGGATTCACCCTGGCGAGCGGAGAACGCGTTCAGGTTCCCGACGACCTCTTCCACCGGCTCGGCTACCCCTTTGGTGGCCTCGGCGCCACCGCTCTGGTCTTCCTTGTGCTCGGCGTAGTCCTGGTGTCGATGCCGTCAGTGCTCGACGAGCTTCTCTCGGAGGCCCAGGACCGAGTGGTCGGCGTGGCCCTTATCGTGGCCATTGTGATGGGTGTCATGATCGCCATCGGCAGCCTCCTCGCCGTCCGGGCCAACCTGCATGAGTACGCGGCGAAGAACTTCGCAGTGCCGACCTATGTCCGGGTGCAGTTCACGAACTTCCTCTTGGGCAGCCTGGGGGCGGCGGCGCTGGCGTTGTTCGCCTCCATCGCAGCAATGAACGAACGCAGCCGGCAGCAGCTCGGCTAGCGACGTCGAAACGAGCGGCTATCCGTTGCTCGCCGTGGGGTAGTCGATGATGCCTTCCCGCACTGCGGTCGAGACCGCTTCCAGCTTCGAGTGTGCGCCGAGCTTGGCCAGCACCGACTGCACATGGTTGCGGATGGTGTTCACGCTCAGGAAGAGCTCGGCGGCGATGACCTTGTTGGTCATGCCGCGGGCGAGGTAGCCGAGGATCTCCCGCTCCCGGTCGCTCAGGTCCTCGCCAAGGGAGCGCTGCGTTCGGTTGAGCTTCGGGAGCAGGCGAGCCAGGAGCGCGGGAGAGATCAGCGCTTCCCCGATCGCGGCGGCCCGGACGGCGTGGACCACCTCGGCCGCGGCCCGGTCCTTGGTGAGGAACCCCGAGCAGCCGGCGTCGATGGCGGCCAGCAGCACCCGGTCCTCGGTGGAGCCCGTGAGCATCACCACCATCACACTGGGGTTCTGCCTTTTGACCTCCACGGTTACGGCGACGCCGTCCTGGTCTGGAAGCTGGTAGTCCATCAGCACCACGTTGGGGTGCAGCCGGTTCACCATGTCGATTGCGTCGGCACCGGTGGCGGCAACGCCCAGTACGCTGACGCCCTCCTCGTCGGCGAGCAGGCGCGCCAGGCTCTCGGAGAACATCCGGTGATCGTCGACGATGAGCACTCCGACGGTCGTGTCCTCAGATACCGCCATCGACGACCTCCCGAATCGCTCTCAGCAACTCCTCCTCTCCGACCGGCTTGGACAGGAGGCGGCCGGTTGTGGAGACCTCCCCTGCGTTGTAGCCGGTCATCATGATGACGCGCGTGCCGGGCCGACGCGCGGTTATCAGTCGTGCGAGCTCGTCGCCCCTCATGCGGGGCATGGCGATGTCGGTCACGACCACATCGATGTCGGGATCGTCCTCGAAGAACTCCAGCGCCTCGACCCCATCCGACGCGGCGATGACTTCGTAGCCGTGGCCGGCGAGGATCCGGGCGGTCGCCACGCGCAGCGCCTTCTCATCCTCGACGAGCAGGATGCGTTCGTTCCCACCCAGCGGGTCGTCGCGCGTCTCGCCTCGAGCCGGTCCGGGGTCGTCTGCACCCCGAAGGCCGATGCTCACGGTCGTGCCCACCCCCACCTCGGAATCGATGCCCACCTCGCCGTCGTTTTGCCGGACGATCCCGTAGACGGTGGCGAGGCCGAGTCCGGTTCCCTGCCCGTGTGGCTTCGTGGTGAAGAACGGCTCGAACGCCCGCGCCACCACGCTGGCCGGCATCCCCCCGCCTGTGTCCGTCAGCCGCAGGGCGATGTCGAGATCCTGGTCCAGCCGCTCGGTGACGATGGTGATGCGACCGCCGCCGGGCATGGCGTCGCGGGAGTTGATGGCGAGGTTCATGACGATCTGCTCTAGCTGCTGGCGATCGATGACAGCGATGAGCGCCGCCGGCGTTAGCTCGAGGCGAAGCTCGATCTCCTCGCCCAGCGTGCGCTCCAGCATTCCCACCACGCTGCGCACGACGTCGTTGACGTCGACCGGCGCCGGGTTGGCCACGTCCCGGCGGGCGAAGGTGAGGAGCTGGCGCGTCAGCGCCGCGCCTCGCTCAGCTGCCGCACGTATCTCGCCGAGGTCCCCCGTCGCAGTGGGATCGGTGGCGCGGCGGGCGAGCAGGGCCGTGTAGTTGAGGATCACGCCCAGGAGGTTGTTGAAGTCATGGGCGATGCCGCCGGCGAGCTGGCCCAGGCTTTCGAGGCGGTGCGACCGCTCGCGCTGGGCCTCGAGCGCCTCGCGCTGGCGTTCCGCGGCAAGCTCGATCCGCTCGGTCACGTCGCGAATGGAGGCGAGGACCAGGACGGACCCCGGCACGTCACGGACGGCGCTGAGGCTGATCTCGGCCGGGAAGGTGGTGCCGTCCTTGCGCCGGGCGGAGAGCTGGAGCCCCGCGCCCATGGGCCGCGACTGGGGATCGGCGATGTACCCGGCCCGGTCCTTCACGTGCTGCTCCCGGTCCAATTCGGGCACCAGAACCTCGATCGGCTCGCCGAGCAGCTCGGAGGCCGTCCAACCGAACAGCTTCTCGGCCTGGGCGTTGAGCAACTCGATGCGACCTCTGGCGTCGACCCCCAGAGTGGCGTCAGGAGCCGAGGCGAGGACGGCGCGGTAACGGTGCTCCGTGCGGCGCGACACCGTCACGTCGCGGATGGCGGCGGCGACGAGCAGTCCCTCCGCGGTGGTGAACCCGCTGAGGCTGATCTCGGCGGGGAACTCGGAGCCGTCGCGCCGGCGGGCCCAGAGCTCAAGGCCGACGCCCATCGGTCGCGTGGTGGGGTGACCCACGTACCCCGCCCGCAAGGACGGGTGCTGCCGGCCGAAGCGCTCCGGCACGAGGCGCTCGACGGGCTGGCCGATCAGTTCGGACCGAGGCCAGCCGAAGACCCGCTCCGCCTGGTCGTTCAAGAAGACGATGTCGCCGGCTTCGTTCACCGCCAGGAGGGCATCGGGCGCGGCTGCGAGCAGCCCACGCAGCACGTCCTCTGAAGGCTCCATGATTCCTCCCGCCGGCAATTACAGCACAGCGGGATCCTGGTTCATGTCCGAAAGACGCCCGGATTCGACTGATTGGTGTCGGCGAGGTCGTCGCCCAACAAGTTCAGCCGGCGTACCGAATGCGCGCGGAGAGAGTCGCCAGGAGATCGGCGAGGATCTGCCCACCGGGGCTGCTCCGCATCTGCCTGGTCTTCGCCACGTCCGACTCCTGAGTTTCGTCGAGGTCTGTCCAGCTCATGATCGGTGGTCCGAGGTATGCCGGCAAGGTTCGAACTGACCGACCTTGGAGATGCAAATGCACCAAAGCGGCCTCGGTGCCGCCGGTCCTCGCCTCGACTACGATCTGGCCGTGGAACTCGGCGCGGACGAACGCGTGAAAGCGCATGAGATCATTCATGATCTCCGCAACGCGCTGGGTCTGGTGATCAACTACGCAAACTTGGTCGCCACTGAGGTGGCCGACCGCCCTGAGGTCCTGGAGGACCTGATGGAAGTCCGCACTGCGGGCCGGCGGGCCGCTGAACTGGTCGGGGAGCTCTCGACGGTGATTTCCGCCGCCGAGCGTCCGTCCCAGGAGCCATTGGCCTAGCCGTTAATCCGGCGCCAATCGCGGTGGGTACACTATGAATGGGCGCCCTCCAGTATTGAGGGTCCTGTCTGATGGGGTG
>CAYZMG010000054.1:14195-19456 GCA_964479465.1 uncultured Acidimicrobiales bacterium | reverse complement strand
GACCTCTTCGCGCGCTCTCGGCCGGATCTCCGCGGCGACAATGGTCTTCCTCATCCTCGCCGCGGCTGCTTTTGCAGCTTTCGGCGTTACCCGCAATGTCGTCGATGACAATGAACGTCGCCTCCTCCGGGAAAGAGCCGCAGAGGTGTCGGCTCTCTTACGGAACTCCGTCGAGTCCTCGAACTCGACACTCAGCCTGCTTACGCTCTTAGCCGCGTTGCCGGACCAGGCCGGCTTTGCCCAGGGCGCCGGCGCCCTGGCCCGGGGGCTGGGCGGATCGGTCGTGGCCCTGACCGAGGGAGACGCCGGTTTCACCGTGACTGCGTCAGCCGGCGGCTCGATGGCCGCGGGGCAGGCCGTGGGCGGCGACCTTTCGTCCCTGGCGGCCCGTGCTCTCCAAGCGAGGGTGCCCACCGCCGATCTGGTACGGGATGGGGCGCAGACCCGGCTGGCCTTTGCCGCCGCCGGCCCCCCGCCCACGCGCATCGTGACCGTGCTCTTGACCGACATCGATCCCAGCCGGCCCCTGCCGCGGACGGAGGGGTCTCCGTTCAGCAGGATGAGCGGAGCGCTCTACGCCTCTCCGACGCCCGACCCGGCGCGCCTCGTGCTCACCAGCGAGCAGTCGTTGCCGCTGACCGGCGCCATCGTGGAGGTCCCCTTTCCTGTCGGCTCCGAGAAGTGGACGCTGGTCGTCAAGGCCCGTTCCAGCCTCGTCGGCGACTTTCCTGCCTTGGCACCGTGGATGCTGCTGGGTGCCGGCCTCCTCGCCGCTGTGCTGATCAGCGCCGTCGTCCGCACCCTGGCCCGCCGCCAGGAGTTCGCCGACACCTTGGTCGAGGAGCGCACCCGCGAGTTGGAGTCGACCCGGGAGTTCCTCGAGCGCCTCCTCGTCTCCGGGCCGGCGGTGGTCCTCCGGGCTGAGCTCTCTGAGTCCGACCGGCGCATCTCTTACGTGAGCCCGAACGTCGAGCGCATCCTCGGCCTCGGGCGCGGCGATGTGCTCCACGAGGGCAGCCTGGTCCCCTACCTCCACCCCGACGACGTGGAGTTGGAGCGGGTCACCGTCGAGCACCTGCGCGACACGAACGGCGGCTCCAGCGAGATCGAGTTCCGCATCCGCCGTCCCGACGGCTCCGATCTCTGGGTGTCGGGCCTCTCGGTTCGGGAGATCGACGAGCAGGGCAGCAACGCCGGCGTGTTCGTGTATGTCACCGACATCTCCAAGCGGCGGGCGGCCGAAGATGCCCTCCGGGGCGCCCAGCAGGTGGCGGAGGCGGCCAACAATTCGAAGAGCGAGTTCCTGTCGCGCATGAGCCACGAGCTGCGGACGCCGCTGAACGCGGTGCTGGGCTTCAGCCAGCTGCTGAAGCTCCAGCCGCTCACCGAACAGGAATCCGAGGCCGTCGACCAGATACTCAAAGGTGGCCGGCATCTGCTCGACCTCATCAACGAGGTTCTCGACATCTCCCGCATCGAGGCCGGACGGCTGCTCCTTTCTCCCGAGGCCGTGCTCGTGTCGGAGCTCGTCGAGGAATCCATGGACCTGGTCCGGTCGATGGCCGACGAGCGCGAGATCCGGCTGGTGGCCGATCGAGGCGGCATGGACGCCTATGTCTTCGCCGACCGGCAGCGGTCCAAGCAGGTCCTGCTCAACCTGCTCTCCAATGCCGTGAAGTACAACCGTCTCCGAGGCTCGGTCGTTGTGTCGTGCCGGCAGCACGGCGCGACAGAACTGCGCATCAGCGTGGCCGACACGGGCCCCGGCATCCGCCCCGAGCTCATGGACCGGTTGTTCGCGCCGTTCGACCGCCTGGATGCTGGCCAGACCGATGTCGAGGGGACCGGCATCGGGCTGGCGCTGGCCAAGAGCCTGGCCGAGGCGATGGGCGGCATATTGAGCGTCGAAAGCGTCCTCGGACAGGGCAGCACCTTCTCCGTGGACCTTCCCCGCGTGGAGGGTCCCGTCGAGCGCTACGAGCGGCTGCAATCCGAGCCGGCCACACTCGCCGCCGTCCCTGTGCACAGCCACTCCGAACCGGGACAGCGCCACAAGGTGCTGTACATCGAGGACAACCCCTCCAATCTCCGTCTGATCGAGCGCATCCTCGGCCGGCGAGGCGATGTCGAGATCCTCGCCGCGATGCAGGGACGGTTCGGGATCGACCTGGCCCGCCAGCATCGTCCATCGCTCATCCTGCTCGACCTGCACCTGCCCGACATCAGCGGCGAAGAGATCCTCCGTCGTCTTCTCGACGACCCCCTGACCGCATCCATCCCGGTGGTCATGGTGACCGCCGATGCCACCGCGGGGCAGGTGCAACGCCTGCTGTCGGCAGGCGCTGCCGCCTACCTGACCAAGCCGCTCGACGTGGCCCAGCTTCTGGGCCTGCTCGACGAATTGCTCGTCACCAGATGAGCGGGCTGCTCGGCGAGAGCCTGGTGATGGTCGTCGACGACAGTTCCGCGAACGTCAGGTTGCTCCAGCGCCTGCTCCGCATCGCAGGGGTTGCCACCGTCGACGGCTTCACTGATCCGGCGTCCGCTCTGGCGCGGTGCAAGGAGTCGCTGCCCGACGTGCTGCTCCTTGACCTGCACATGCCCGGACTCGATGGGTTCGGGGTTATGGATGCTCTCCGGTCGAGCCTGCCCGGGGACGCGTTCCTGCCCATCCTCGTTCTTACCGCCGACGACGACGCCGTGGTCAAGCAGCGGGCCTTGGCCGCCGGTGCCAAGGACTTCCTGACCAAACCGTTCGACACCATCGAGGTTGTGCTGCGGGTGCGCAACCTCCTCGAGACCAAGGATCTCTACGCCCGCCTTCAGCGCCACAACGCCCGCCTGCAGGCCGAGCTGGATGCCCAGCAGGCCGCCGAGCGCCGCCACGCGGAGGAGCTTCGGAAAAGCCTCCAGCGTATCGAGCGGGTCCTGTCGGAGGATCTCCTGACGATGGTGTTCCAACCCATCGTCAGCCTGGTGGACGGGCGCCTCGTGGGCGTCGAGGCGCTGGCCCGGTTCGACACCGAGCCTCGCCGGCCGCCGAACGAATGGTTCGCAGAAGCCAACGCCGTCGGCCGGGGCGTGGACCTGGAGCTGCACGCGCTGAAGTGCGCGCTGGCCCAGCTCGATGACCTGAGGTTCGGCGCCTACATGTCGGTCAACGCGTCGCCGGCGGCGGCGATCGCCCCGGGGATGGCCACGATCCTCGCCGCCTTTCCCGGAAACCGGATCGTGCTCGAGCTCACCGAGCACGCCCGGGTCGGCGACTACCAGGCGCTGGTCGAGGCATTGGAGCGCTCGCGGGCCCAAGGCGTGCGCGTCGCCGCCGACGACACCGGCGCCGGCTACTCCGGGCTTCAGCACCTCCTGCGCCTGCGGCCGAACGTGGTCAAGCTCGACATCGCACTGACGCAACACATCGACGAAGACCCCGCCCGCCGCGCCCTCGCCTCCGCCCTCGTCACTTTTGCAGGGGAAATCGGGGCGGTGCTGGTGGCCGAGGGGGTGGAGTCACTCGAGGAGCTGCGCTCGCTGAGGGCACTGGGCATCCCGGCAGGTCAGGGCTATCGCCTCGGTCGGCCCGGCCCCATGTCCGCGCTACGAGCGGAGTACGGCGACACTTTCGGCGACGTTCTAACCTGACCGGGCGCCGGCAGCATCCGGACGAGGACGGCCTCCAGGTCGGCGGCTTTGATGGGCTTGGGCAGGTAGTCGTCCATCCCGGCGGCAAGGCACCGGTCACGGTCCTCGACCAGGGCGCTGGCCGTCATGGCGATGATGGGTACGCAGTTCGTCGGCCCCGGTCCCCGGCGGATCTCAGCCGTGGCCTCGTACCCGTCCATCTCCGGCATCTGGCAGTCCATGAGAACGGCGTCGTACTGCCGCCGGCGGAGGGCGTCGAGGGCCTCCAGGCCGTTCCCTGCAACGTCGCATTCGAAGCCGAGCTTGGCCGCGATCCCCTTGGCCACCGCCTGGTTGATGGCGTTGTCCTCGACGATGAGCAGCCGTCCGCGGGCAGAGGCAGCTCCCGGCACAACGGCCGCCGCCCTCGACATTGCGACCTGCGGCGGCGCCAGTGCCCGCAGGATGGCGTCGTGGAGTTGGGAAAGCCGGGCGGGCTTGGTGAGGCGCACCGCGAACCCGGCGTCGGCCGCCTCCTGGGAGTCGACGATGAGCGAGCTGAGCAGGATCAGCCGCACCGACCGCAGCGCCGGGTCGGCACTGATCGTGCGGGCCAGCTCCAGGCCGTTCATCCCGGGCATGGCCATGTCGACGAGCGCCAGGTCGTAAGGGCGCCCCGTGCCGGCGGCGTGGCGGAGGCGGTCGAGTGCGACGAAGGCGTCGGAGGCGACATCAGCCGGGATCTCCCACGCCAGCAGCTGGGCGCCGAGGACGAGGCGGTTGGTCTCGTTGTCGTCGACGACCAGCACGCGAAGCCCATTCGCGACATGGGGCTTGGTGGGCCGCCCGGCCTTCGTCGCTGTCGCCCGGGCGAAGGGAAGTTCGAGCCAGAAAGTGCTGCCATGGCCAGGATCACTGTCCACACCGATGGTGCCGCCCATGGCCTGCGCCAGCCGGCGGCAGATGGCCAGCCCCAGTCCCGTGCCGCCGTACCGGCGGGTGGTGGATGCGTCGGCTTGGGAGAACGGCTCGAAGAGACGCTCGGCGCTGGCCGGGGCGATGCCGATCCCAGTGTCGACGACCTCCATGCGTACGCTCACCTCGTTCTCGCCCGGGGAGGCACCGAGGCCGGCGCGGATCACCACCTCACCTTCACTGGTGAATTTCACGGCGTTGGTGGCCAGGTTCAACAGGATCTGGCGAAGGCGCCCGACGTCGCCCCGCAGTACCGGGGGGACTTCGGGGTGGGAGTAGGCGACGAGCTCGAGGCCCTTGGCCCGGGCCGATTCGGCCACCAGGGTCGCCACATCGTCGATGGCGTCGGCCAGGTTGAAGTCGACCGCCTCCAGCTCCAGCTTGCCGGCCTCGATCTTGGAGAAGTCGAGGATGTCGTTGATGATGCCGAGCAGCGCCTCACCCGATGCCCGGACGCCATCGGCATACTGGTGCTGGGTCTCGTTCAGGCCGCTGTCGAGCAGGAGCCCGGTCAGCCCGATCACGCCGTTCATCGGGGTGCGGATCTCGTGGCTCATGGTGGCGAGGAACTCCGACTTCGCCTTGGAGGACTCCAGAGCCTTGTCCCTGGCCTGGGCCAGCTCCGCTTCGAGCTGCGTGCGGACGGTGACGTCCCGGAAACTCCA
>CAYZMG010000054.1:5088-14185 GCA_964479465.1 uncultured Acidimicrobiales bacterium | reverse complement strand
GGTGGAGAAGCTGATCGAGACGGTTGTCAAGGACCCGGCCCACGACGGCGCCATCGACGCGCTGGGGCTCTGAGTACCGCTCGAAGATCCGGCCGTCCCGGAAGTACACCGTGTCGTTGCTCTCGGCGTCCGGGCGGGTGGCGAGCTGGCTGATCGTGGCGACGAACGCGTCGGGATCGGTGAGCTTGTCGAGCACCGGGGCGAGAGCGTCGTTGGCGAACTGACCTTCCAGAGCCGCGATGGACAGGCCCCACATCTCGGCGAACTTGCGGTTGAGGCTCGAGATGCGCCCGTCCGGGCCCACGACGAGTAACCCGTCGGCGGTCGACTCCAGGGTGGCCTCCAGCAGCGACAGGGTGTGCTGGAGGGCCCGCTCGCTGCGCTTGCGCTCGGTGATGTCACGGAAGAACGCGCTGAAGTGCTGCCCACCGCTGCCCCCGGTCTGCCAGATGGCGGCCTCGACGGGCAGTTCGTGGCCGTCGAGGTGGAGGGCGGTGAACTCCATCCGGCCGTCGATGCGGCCGGCGTCGCCAGCGGCCAGATAGCGCTCCAGGTCGTTGGCATCCGCGCCCCTGAGCGGTGCCGGGATGATCGTCTCCGCCAGCGGCCGCCCGATGACATCGTGGCGGGACCAGCCGAACGCCGCCTCGGCGCTGTGGTTCCAGTCGGTGATGATGCCGGCGCCGTCGATCCCCACGAAGGCGTCGCGAGCGGTGTCGATGATCCTCCGGGTCCGCTCTTCACCGGCCCGCAGGGCGCGCTCCGCTTCTCGCCGGTCGGTGATGTCCCGGGCGATGGTGGCGCCGCCTACGACGTTGCCGTTGACGTCCCGAACGGCAGAGACGGTGACGGAGACCTCCACCACGCTGCCGTCCTTGCGCCTCCGCAACGTGTCGAACGGCTCGACCCGCCGGCCGCCGAGCACGTCGCCGAGGCGAGCCGTCACGCCGGCGGCCACCTCCGGGGGCACAAGGACGGTGAAGGGCCGGCCGATGACCTCCTCCGCCGTGTAGCCGAAGAGCTCCATCGCCCCCCGGTTCCAGCTGTTGACGAGCCCGTCGACCGTCCAGCCGTAGATCGCGTCCTGCGACGAGGCCACGATGGCCGCCATCCGGGCGAGCTGGGACTGCGACCGCTCGTTGAGTTTCCAGTTGGCGATGCCGGCGACGCTCATCGCCAGTATCCCCCCGCCGTGGATGCCGGCCCAGATCCAGGGCTGCTCCCATGCTCCCTCGTGGTTGTACACGTCCTGTGGCGACAGCAAGCCGACGATGCCGTGATGGAGCACGACGAAACCGATGGCGATGAGGAACGGCAGCCAGTCCTGGTAGAGGACGACCACGCCCACCATCACGAAGAAGTGGAAGTGGGCCTCGATCATGCCGCCGGAGAGGTGGACCAGCACCGCCGAGGCGGTCATCAGGCCGACGGCGGCGAAGATGGTGCTCTCCCGGCGCCGGCCGGCGCACAACTGGGCTGCGAGCGCTGGGCTGGCGACCACGCCAGCCTCGAGAAGCGCGTGGTACCACCGGTTGCCCTGTACCAAGGCGAAGATGAACAGCGCCGGCACGTGCAGCCAGAGCAGGAGAAGGATGCCGCGATGGCGGCTGCGCCAGACGTCGTCAGGGAGCGTGCCGCCGCGGGGCAGGAACGAACGGATCTTCGCCGACAGCGGTTGATCGTCCCGCGTGATCGTCATTGTCGCTGAGTCCCCTGGGTGTGCATGTCGACTGATTCGACCCCTGCGGCAGGGCCGTTGATGACGCATTCGCGCCTTTGCCTGACGCGGATGCATCAGGAAATCAGCCGGTCCACACCTCGGTGATCGGGACCCCCTGCTCGCCGGCGGTGGCTTCGGCGGCCCGGAAACGGTCCCGGAACCGCGCCGCGGTCGCCCGCAGGGCCGCCTCGGGATCGACCTGGGCCCGCCGGCAGCGGTCGACGAGGGCGAACAACTCGGCGCCGAGCCCCGCATCAGCCGAGTGTTCCGCGCCGGCCTCCGGCGCCAGGCCTACCGAGGCGGCCTTGCGCTGCACCTTGTGGGCGTACAGCAGGGACGGGAGGGCGTCGTCGATACCGTCCATGATGCTGGAGCGGCCCTTCTCGTCCCGTTTGATCTGCTCCCAGTTGGAGACGACCTCGGCCGGCGTGTCCGCCTGCACGCCGGCAAAGACGTGGGGGTGGCGGTGGACGAGCTTGTCGTGGATGCCCCGGGCCACGTCGGCCAGGGTGAACCACCCCTCCTCGGCGCCGAGGGTGGCGTGGAACACGACCTGGAACAGCAGGTCGCCCAGCTCCTCCTCCAGGTGGGCGAACGCGTCGGCGGCGTCCTCAGCCTCCGGTTCCGATGGCAGTGCCTCGATCGCCTCCAGCACCTCGTAGGTCTCCTCCAGCAGGTGCCGGGTGAGCGTGCGGTGGGTCTGCTCCCGGTCCCAGGGGCAGCGAGCCCGGAGGGTGCGGACCAGCTCGGCGAAGCGGGCCACCTCCCGGGCCACCGGTGGGGCGCCGGCCGGCAGGTAGATGGACGTGAGGTGGTCGGGCTCCACCTCCTTGTCCAGCTCGGCCCACGCCACGGTGGTGATCGACTCGTCGGGCAGCCCGAGGCGCTGGAGGACGACGACGTCGCCCGGATCTTCCTCCACGGTCAGCTTGATGTCGGAGAGGACCTGGCGGGAGTCGCACTGGGCGATGAGCAGCGGACCTCGCTCGCCGGCGGCTTCCACCGCGAAGCGCCGGCCGTCGACCACGCGTACCCCCTCGGCGACGGGGTCGACGCGAAGGGCGGCCCACGCCAGGTCCAGGAAGGACAGGGCGGGGATCAGCCGGACCTGCACCCGATCGTCGGCCCGGAGGAGCTCGACCGTGCGCTCGGCGACCAGGGGCGACCCCGGGACGGCGTAGAGAACCGTGCCGTGCTCGGCGGCCGCCTCGGCCAGGGCATCGACGATGCCGGCGTAGACGTCGTCGAGGCTGGCCGCCGACTCGTACACAGAATCGAAGGACACCGCCCCGGCGACGGCCCGCGCCGCCGGGTGGTGTGTGGTGCGCAGGTAGCGGTTGGGGATGGACGAGAGAGCGTTGACCGCCGCCGTGGTCAGCAGGTCGGGGCCCGCCGGCCCGAGGCCGACGACCACGACGGTGGGGCGCACGGGCGGGGTTACGGCGGGGTGGCCCCGCCGGCAGGGCCGGGAACGGCGCCGGGGGAGGAGGTGGGCGTGGCGTCCGCCGGTCGGGCGGGAGGCACCACCCCTGGCGATGCGCCTTCCTTGTTGAAGGTGCCGTACTTCGGGTTGATCTCGATCTTGGCCTTGCCGACCGTCTCCTGGAGCCAGGTCAACAGCTCCTCCTGGCCGTTGGTGGAGAGCTTCTGGCGGGCCTGGTCCTTGACCTGGTCGTACGGCGGCGTCTGGCGGGACGTCACCCTGATGATGTGGAAGCCGAACTGGGTCTGGACCGGGGAGCCGACCTCGCCCACGGGCTGGGTGAAGATGGCCAGGAGGAACTCGGGGACGAACTCGGTGGCCGGGGTGATGTCGCAGCCCAGCTCGCCGCCCCTCTGGGCGCTCTGGGTGTCGGACGACTCCGTTCTGGCCGCGGCGGCGAAGTCCTCGCCCCCGGCAATCCGGCCTCGGACCTCGTCGGCCTTCTCCCGGGTGGCCACGAGGATGTGGCTCACACAGGCGCTGGCGAACTCGTCCATGTTGGCGTCGTAGTAGGCGCGAGCCGCTTCCTCGGCAGAGCCGGTGACCCCGCTGAGCGACAGGGTGAGCAGGTCGAGCTGGGCCTGCCGGAGGATCAGCTCGTCCTGGTAGGCCTTGGGGAAGTCACCGAAGACGTCCTCACCCTGGATCTGCTCGATCACCGACTCGCGTGCCGCCGCCAGGTCCGCGGGGCCGACCGCCAGCTTGCGGGTGGCCAGCTCGGTGCTGATGAGGCGGTAGTAGATCTGCCGGGTCAGGGCCAGGGCGGTGAAGGCGGCGTCGAAGGTGCCGGCGCCGGTGCCCTTCACCTGCTGGCGGGACTCCACCAGCTTCAGGTACGGCCCGTTGGCGGCGATCGAGCGCAGCTCCTTGGTCAGGTCGTCCTCGCTGATCGACTTGTCGTCGACCTTGGCGGCGTAGGGCGACACCGAGCCGCAGGCGGTGGCCAGGACGGCCAGCGCGACCACGGTCGCGGTGAAAAAGGTGGAAAGACGTCTCACGGTAGATCGATGCTACCGGGTGGTCCCGCTATGGCTCGGGCGGCAGTAGCTGGTCGAGCAGGGTGAGCACCGCCGTGACCGGGTCGGCGTTGGGCATCACAGGTACGACCAGCTGCTTCAGATCCTCCTTGAGCACCGCGTTGCGGGAGATGCGCTTGAGCCGGATCTGGGCGCTGAGCTTGAGCTCGATGGGCGACATGCGCAGCACGTTCCGGGCGACGGTCACCTCCTTGATCCCGGTGCGGACGCACTCGGCCCGGAGCCGGGCAACCGAGATCAGGGCTTCGGCCGGCGCCGGCAGGGGGCCGTAGCGGTCCAGCCACTCGGCGGCCACGTCGTCGACCTCGGCCTGGGTCGTGACTGCGGCCAGCCGGCGGTAGGCCTCCAGGCGCTGCTCGCCCCCGGGCACGTAGTCGGGCGGGAGGTGGGCGTCGACGGGGATGTCGATCTTGACCTCGGCCGGCACACGGATGGGCTCGCCCTTCAGCTCGGCCACCGCCTCGCTGACCATCTGGACGTACAGGTCGTACCCGACGGCGGCGATGTGGCCGGACTGGTTGGCGCCGAGCAGGTTGCCGGCGCCGCGGATCTCCAGGTCGCGCATGGCGATCTTGAACCCCGAGCCCAGCTCGGTGTGCTCGCCGATGGTCTTGAGCCGCTCGTAGGCCTGCTCGGTGAGCTCCCGCTCGGGCGGGAAGAAGAGGTAGGCGTAGGCCCGCTGGCCGGCCCGACCCACCCGGCCTCGCAGCTGGTGGAGCTGGCCCAGGCCCATCAGGTCGGCCCGGTCGACGACCAGGGTGTTGACCGTGGGCATGTCGATGCCCGACTCGATGATTGTTGTGCAGACCAGCACGTCGTACTGGCCCTCCCAGAAGTCGAGGACCACCCGCTCCAGCTGGCCCTCGTCCATCTGGCCGTGGGCGATGGCAATGCGGGCCTCGGGCACCATGTCCTTCAGGTCGGCGGCCACCCGCTCGATGGACTGCACCCGGTTGTGCACGAAGAAGACCTGGCCCTCCCGCAGCAGCTCGCGTCGGACCGCCTCGCCCACGGCGCGGTCGTCGTAGGGCCCGACGTACGTGAGGATGGGCTGGCGCTCCGCCGGCGGGGTGTTGAGGATCGTCAGGTCGCGGATGCCGGTGAGGCTCATCTCCAGGGTGCGGGGGATCGGCGTGGCCGTGAGGGTGAGCACGTCGACGTCCGCCCGCAGCTTCTTGATCGCTTCCTTGTGAGTCACGCCGAAGCGCTGCTCCTCGTCGACCACGAGGAGGCCCAGGTTCTTGAACTTCACGTCGCCGGAGAGCAGCCGGTGGGTGCCGATGACGACGTCGACCGAGCCGTCGGTGACCCCGTCGGCCACCTTCTTGGCCTGGGCCGGCGTGAGGAACCGGGAGAGCACCTCGACCCGGACGGGGTAGCCGGCGAAGCGCTCGGAGAAGGTGCCGAAATGCTGCTGGGCCAGGAGGGTAGTGGGCACGAGCACCGCCACTTGCATCCCGTCCTGCACGGCCTTGAACGTGGCCCGCAGCGCGACCTCGGTCTTGCCGAAGCCGACGTCGCCGCACACGAGGCGGTCCATGGGGACTGCGGCCTCCATGTCGGCCTTCACATCGGCGATGGCCTTGGCCTGGTCCGGCGTCTCGGTGTAGGGGAAGAGCTCCTCCAGCTCCTCTTGCCAGGGCGTGTCGGGCGGGAAGGCGTGGCCGGGGCTGGCGATGCGCTTGCGGTACAGGGCGACCAGCTCCTCGGCGATCTCCCGGACCGCGGCCCGGACCTTGGAGCGGGTGCGCTGCCAGTCGCCGCCGCCCATGCGGGACAGGGTGGGGGAGTCGCCGCCGGTGTAGTGGCGGACGGTGTCGATCTGCTCGGTGGGGACGTAGATCTTGTCGTTGCCCCGGAACTCCAGCAGCAGGTAGTCCCGCTCGGCGCCGCCGATGGCCCGCTTGACCATGCCGGCGTAGCGGGCCACCCCGTGCTGGAAGTGGACGACGTAGTCGCCGGGATTGAGGTCGTCGAAGAAGCCGGCGGCGTCGGTGCGCCGGGGCCGGGGCCGGCGGTGGACCCGGCGCCGGCCGGTGACGTCGCCCTCCACCAGGACGGCCAACTTGATGTCGGGAAGGATGAAACCCTTGTCCAGCGGTTCAACGACGATGTCGGTGCCGAGGTTCAGCGAGACACCGTTGTCTCTGAATGTCTCGGCGATGCGGGCGGCCGAGCCCTGGCCATCGGCGGCGACCACCACCCGGTAGCCCTTGGCCAGCAAGTCAGCGACGTGGCTCGTCAGCCGCGTGGCGTCGCCGAAGACGGGGTCCCAGCCCCGCGCCTCGATGGCGGTGGTGTCCGGGCCCTCGGCGACGGGTATGACCGACCAGGCCGGCGCCGAGGTGTGAGCCAGGAGGCGGTCGAAGGGCAGGTGGAGGCGGGGCCATTCCCTTTCCACGCCGGCCCCCCAGGTCACGGCCAGGCTGGCGGCCAGCGACGCCTCCTCCTCCAGCAGGTCCTTGGCCCGGTCGCGCATACGGCGGGGCTCGACCAGCAGGAGCAGGGCTTTGTCGCTCACCAGGTCGAGCAGGACGTGCTCGGTGCTGGTCAGCCACGGCAGCCACGACTCCATGCCCTCGAACGTGGCGCCCTCCGACAGCCGTTCCCACTGCTCGCGGCCCCAGGGCTCGCTCCGTATCAGGCTGGCCGCCCGCCGGCGGACGTCCTCGGTGGGGATCAGCTCGCGGCAGCCGAAGATCTCGACGCAGTCGACGTCGCCGGTCGAGCGCTGGTCGCTCACCGAGAAGGTGGTCAGCCGGTCGATCTCGTCGCCCCAGAGGTCGATGCGGACGGGCACCTCGGCGGTCGAGGGGAAGACGTCGACGATCGACCCTCGCCGGGCGACCTCCCCCCGGTGCTCGACCTGGGGCTCGCGCCGGTAGCCGGCGAGGACCAGTTGCTCGACCAGCTTCATCGGGTCGACCTGGTCGCCCCGGCTGACGATGACCGGCTCGACCTCCTCCACGTGGGGCCCGAGCCGTTGGACCAGCGACCGCACCGGGGCCACCAGCACGCGGGGCATCCGGGAGGGGTCTCGCAGGCGCCACATGGTGCGGAGGCGCCGGCCCATGGCCTCCACGCCGGGGCTGACCCGCTCGAACGGCAGCGTCTCCCAGGCGGGGAAGAGGTCGACGTCGTCGGGGCCCAGGAAGGCCCGGAGGTCGGCGGCCAGGCGCTCGGCGTCGGTGCTGGTCGGCATGGCCACCACGACGGGGTGGCGGTCGCTCAGGAGGGCGAGGCCGGCGATGGTGAAGGCCCGGGCGGCATCGGGCACGGCCAGCACGGCCGAGGACGCGCCGGCCAGGCCGGCGAGGGCCGGGTGGTGGCGCAGGAGGGGAGGGAGCTCTCTTAGGGTGATCCGTCGAGGGTACCGGGGTCGGGAAGTCATCCGGCCGACGTCGTCCCTGCCGAGTACCGTTACAACAAAGGTGGGTTGCTCAAGGCAACGGCGGCATCGTCCGATACCAGCGGACGTACCGATCATGGGCCGGTCTGTCCGGTCCCGAAACCAAGCGCTGGGGCGACTTTGGCGTGGAAAGGCTGACATGGGCACCATGTCACCCACGGGTGTGAACGGGCCGGTCTTCCGTCGACGGGTGGTGGCCGGTGCGGCTGCGGCCCTGCTGGCCGCAGGCATGGCGCTGACGCCGGCCTCGCCGGCATCCGGCGCAACCACGGACAACACCGATGCGTTGCAGGCGCGCGTCCGGTCCGAGCTCGGAGTCTTCACCGGCTGGCTCCAGGCCAACGGCGCGCAGGGCTACATCGGCGAGGTCGGCTGGCCCAACAACGCCGATGTCGCCTCGTGGAACGCCCTGGCCACCAAGTGGTACGCCGATGCGGCCGCAGCAGGGCTGTGGACGACGGCGTGGTCGGCCGGCGAATGGTGGGGCTGCGGCTACAAGCTCTCCGTCTATGTCTGGTCGACGTGTTCGACCATGGACGGCAGCCTCAGCGTGGCCCGCTCCCAGGCCTCGGTCATCGAGGCCCAGGCCAGCCCCGACCGCCGGGGCGTGAACATGAGCGGCGGCGACTTCGGCACGCCCGGCCCCCTTGATGGGACCTCCGCCTTCTCCAACGCCAACCCCGGCACCTACAACTCCGCCTACCACTTCGACACCCAGCAGTCCTACAGCTACGTCGCCTCCCGGGGCATCAACCTCGTCCGGCTCCCGGTGCGCTGGGAGCGGGTGCAGCCCACCCTCGGCGGCGCCCTGAACGCGGCCGAGGTCCAGCGCATCACCGACGCCGTGGCCCGGGCCAGCGCCGCCGGCATGCGGGTGATCATCGACATCCACAACTACGGCGCCTACTGGCTGTCGAACGGCACCCAGGGCGTGCGCCGGCCCATCGGCTCCGCCGAGGTGACCGTGACCCACTTCGCCGTGCTGTGGCGCAACCTGAGCACCGCCTTCAAGGCCAACACCGGCGTGGTCGGCTACGGCTTGATGAATGAGCCGGTCGCCATGGCCGGGCCGGCGGCGTGGGAGCAGGCCTCGCAGGCGGCGGTCACCGCCATCCGCGGCAATGCCGACCCCAAGCTGGTGCTGGTACCCGGCTACAACTGGTCGGGCGCCCAGCAGTGGACCAGCCAGCACCCGCGAGCGTGGATCTCCGATGCCAATGTCCGCTACGAGGCCCACCACTACTTCGACCGGGACAACTCCGGCGCCTACCTGAACAGCTACGCGGCGGAGGTGGCAGACGCCCAGGCCCGGGGGTACGTCGCCTCCTCCTCGACCTCGACGACGACGGCCCCCACCACCACCGTCGCTCCGACGACGACCACCACCGTCGCCCCGACGACGACCACCACCGTCGCCCCGACGACGACCACCACCGTCGCCCCGACGA
>CAYZMG010000054.1:0-4988 GCA_964479465.1 uncultured Acidimicrobiales bacterium | reverse complement strand
CGACCGTGCCGCCGGCGGGCGCGGATACCACCGCTCCGAGCACGCCCACCAACGTCTACGCGTTGGCGAGCGGAGGCAAGGTGAAGGTGTATTGGACGGCATCCACCGACCAAGGGAGCGGGGTCGCCGGATATGAGGTCTACCGCGGGCCCTCACGGTCGGGACCCTTCGTGAAGATCGCGACCGTGACGAGCGCGGGGCATTTCGATCTCTCGGTCCTTCGAAAGACGCTCTACGCCTACTACGTGGTCGCCTTTGACCACGCCGGCAACCGATCGCCGGCGTCTGGAGCCGGCGTCGTCTATGTGAGCTGAGGCTGAGGTCGGATCAGCCGACCTTCGTGCGGCGGTCGGCGAGCCGGGTCATGACCCAGCCGGCCAGCGTCAGCGCTGCGCCGAGGACAGTCAGCGGCAGAGCGAACAGCGAGCCGGTGAATGCCAGTCGTCCTGGACTACTCATCTTCCTTTCCCCCCTTTCATACATAGCGGGTGGGTGATTCCCACCGGCAGCTCTCAACACGGGGCTGTCGCACTGTCTTGACGAAAGCGTGGAAAAAGACGATCCGGTACAGCCAGTCGACCAGGATCAGGGCGGGCGCCATGGCCGCCAGCCGCCACTTGCCCAGCACGGCGGCGGCGACGGCCGCCCCCACCCCGTACCCCGCAAGTGTCAACTGGCCCAGCGTCGCCGGCTCGACCCAGTCCCGGCTCAAGGCGAGGACCACGAGCAGGGGCGCGAGCAGCACGTACATGACCCAGTCGAGGATCTGCATGACATAGGTGGCGTCGAACAGAGACGCCTTGCGGCCGACCTTGTGGCCCCAGCCCCCTGGAACGACCCCCAGATCCAGCGCAGGTTCTGCTTGTACCAGTCGCGGAGGTTGGTGGGATCGCAGATGTGGGCCTTGGCCTCGGGCACGTAGACGATCCGGCCGAGCTTGCGGCGGTGGGTCTCGAGAGTCCAGTACGTGTCGTCGACGATGTAGGGGGTGTGTTCGACCAGGACCTCGTCGAGAAGCTCGGAGCGGTAGACCGAGTTGGACCCCGAGATGCAGGTCATGACGTTCAGCGCGCTCTGGCCCCGACGGAGGGTGGCCTGGTAGCGCCAGTACCCGTAGGCCCGGGAGGCGAGCCACAGGTTCCACGGGCGGTCGTCGTCCCAGCGGGTCAGGGTCTTGCCGACGGCGATGGCGACACCCGGCTCCAGCGCCGACCGGCAGTGCTCCAGGAAGTCGGGATCGATCACCGTGTCGTCGTCGAGGATGGCGATGGCCTCGTAGCGACGGGTGAGCCCGAAGGCTCCGATCGCCATGCGGAGGGCGCTGGGCTTGCCCACGTTCTGCTCGAGGTGGAGCACCTGGGCGCCGGCCGCCGTGGCGACGGCCTCCGTGTCGTCCGTCGATCCGTCCGACACCACGTACACCGGCCCCTGGGCCTCGGCCGAGCGGATGGTGTCGACCACGGTGCCGGCGCCGTTCTTGGTGGCGATGAGGAATGCCACCGTCATCGCCGGCGCCGCGTTCAGGGCGGCCGGCGGCCGGGGTACCGGAGCGTCGGTCTCCCGGGGGATCAGGCTCAGTTGCGCAGTCGCCGGCCCGTCGACCGGGATGCCCGGCACGTCGAGGCGGATCGGGCTGCACGTGGTGTCGATCACCTTGCAGTGGACGGTGCCGAAACCACCGGAGACAGCGGTGACCAGCTCCCGGGGTACCAGGCGGTGGACGGGGTCGGCGCCCACGGAGATGAGGATGTGGCGCCCGTCACTGTCGAGGATGCGGCACTGCACCGCGACGGTGACGGGGAACGCCACGGGCGGAGAGAGCGGGGTCGGGCCACGCAGGACGCTCGTGGCCGTCCGCAGGGCCAGGTTGCGGTGCCGGCGGGCGAGGCCGAATTCGCGGGCCGCCCGGCCGGCCGCCGACTCGCCCGGTCGCACGTCCACCACGAGGACGACCGCCCCGACGCTGCGGGCCAGCACCAGCGCGCCGGCCGCAGTGGGGTCGCCGGCCGCGGTTCTCCGGTCGGCGACCACGTACACCGTGGTGTCGTCGTCGACCGCGGCCATGGTGCGGAGCAGGGCCAGGGGCCCGATGCCGGCGTCGACCAGCAGCCCCGTCGAGGAATGGGTGGTCGGGAGCGCAGCCGCCGAACGGTCCCGCCGACGCTGGGGCTCCGCCGAAGCCTCACCCTCGACTCGCGAGGTGTGCAGCCGATACTGGCCGGTGGCAACCGTCGCATCGCTGCCGGCGGTCGGCGACCGCACCTCGATTGTCCTCTTGGTGTCCGTCGCGACCGTCGCGACAGAGCCTCCTGCCACTACGTCGTGACGGGATTCATCCCGCGTCCCCAGCACCCTCAGCTCCCCAGCTCCCCAGCTCCGTATGTTGACGGCAGCCTTTCCGGGCGGGAGCCGTCTCAAACGCTTCTGGGGATAAAAAATTGGGCAGGAGTTGAGAAAAGGTACGGCTGGCTCCGGAACGGGGAAGGAGAGGGCATGCCGATCTCCCCGGAAGAAATCGCAGCGCGACACTTCGCGGCCATCCGTCGGGGATACGACCCCGACGAGGTGGACGGGTTCCTGGCTGCGGTGGCGAAGGACTACCAGAAGGTCGCCGACGCCCTGAAGGAAGCCACAGCCGAACTGGTCCGGGAGCGCGAGCGCCCGCAGCCCTCTTGGATCGACCAGTCGCCGATCGCCGGTCTCGGTGACCGTGTCGAGGCCATCGCCCGGGCAGCGGCGCAGAGCGCCGAGACCATCCGGGCGGAGGCCGAGGTGCAGGCGGCCGAGCTCCGGAGGACGGCGGAGCAGGAGGCGGCCGCCCTCGTAGGCTCGGCCCAGGAGGAGTTGCGCCGGGCTCAGGACGTCCGGGCCGACGGCGAGCGTCAGGCCGCCGAGGTCGTCGCTGCGGCAGAGGCGAGGGCCGCCGAGGTCGCCCGGGCGGTGGATGAGCAGCGGAGCGAACTCGAACGGGTCGCCGGCGAGGTGGACGCGGCGCGGGGCCGGCGGGCGGCGATCGACGACGAGGTAGCTCGGATCCGAGCGGCGGCGGAGGAGGAGGCGACCGAGCGACTGGCGGCTGCTGCCTGGACAGCGACCGAGCTGGCCGAGCGGGAGACCGCCGATCGCCGGGCCCATACCGACGCCGAGGTGGCCCGCCGGCTGGCCGACGCCGACCAGGCGGCGGCGTCGGTTCGCTCCTCCGCCGAGCGCGAGGCCTACATGGTGCGCGCCGCCGCGCTCGAGGAGGCCGGCGCCGTCCAGGCCGCCGCCGAACGGGAAGCCGAACGCCTCGGAGCGCTGGCGCTCCAGGCCGCGAACAGCGTAAGGACCGAAGCGGCGGCCTCGGCCCAAGCCATCACCGAGGTGGCCGCCCGGGAGCTGGACGCGGCCATCCGCGTCCGGGCCGAAGCCGACCAGGAATCAGAGACCATCCGAGCCCAAGCGGCCGACCACGTGGCCCGGCTGATCGAAACCGCCCGCCGTGACGCCGAGGTGGCCCGTGAAGCCCGGACCAGGGCGGTGCGCGAGGCCGAGCAGATCGTCTCCGAGGCCTCCGAACAAGCCGCCCGCCTGACCGGGGCGGGGCCGACGGGGGATGTCGCCTCGGAACCCCAGCCGGCGGGCGACTGGAACGGTTGACTGAACTGCTGAGCCGGCCAAGCGGCACCGACGGCCAAGGTGGGGGGACCGCCGGTGCCGCTTGCGCGGCCTCAGATTTACTTGGTGCTGAGCTGGGTCAGCCGCTTGTCAACGGCTTGGCGGAGGGTCAGGAGCTCGGCGATCTCCCGCTCCCGGGTCTTGGGCTGCTCATCGCCGCAGCATTCGCAGCCACAGCCACACGGTTCTTTCGCCTCGGTGACGTCTGTCATCGCCGAACAGCCGCAACCACAGGTGTGCGTCTCGTTCTCGGTCATCGTCATACCTTGATGGTAAAACCTGGCCCCTAGGGCCATGTCAAGCCCTCAAGTACTGCTATTGACCTGATTCATGGCCGTGGCCACGCCCTCGGTGAAGATGAGCTCCACAGCCTCGGCGGCTTCCACCACGGCCACGTCGAACTCGACCTGGTCGGCCTTGCGGATCGGCTTCAGCACGTAGTCCGCGCCTTGCTGGCGTCCGGGAGGTTTGCCGATGCCGATACGGACCCGGATGAACGCGCCCGAGTGCAGGTGGGCTCGGATGGACTCCAGCCCGTTGTGGCCGGCGGTGCCACCGCCCTCCTTGATCTTCACCCGGCCGGGCGGGAGGTCGAGCTCGTCGTGGACGACGACGACCCGGTTCATATCCCCCTCGACGCCGTAGCGGCGCACGAGGCGGGCCGCCGACTCGCCGGAGAGGTTGACGAACGTGTGGGGAAAGGCGAGGGCCATGAGCTTGCCGTCGATGCGGGCCTCGGCCACCAGTGCCCGTTCCTTGCCCCGCCGCAGCGGGGCGTTGTGGCGGTTGGCGAGCAGGCTGATGACGTCGGCGCCCAGGTTGTGGCGGGTGCCCTCGTACTCGTCGCCGGGATTGCCGAGGCCGATGACAAGGAGGTGGGCGGCCTCGCCCGTGCGTTCGCGCAGGAGCACTAACTCTCTTCGGAGCCGCCGGCACCTTCGCCGTCGCCGCCGCCGCCGGACACGACGTCCTCGGCCGCTTCGGCCGCAGCCTCCTCCTCGGCCTCCGTCTCGGCGGCCATGCGGGTGGTGGCGCCGGCGACGATGGACTCCTCGGGGTCGACGTCGGTGGTGACGCCGGCCGGGAGGTTGAGGTCGGCGACGCGGATGGAATCGCCGATGCCCAGCTCGGAGATGTCGACCTCGATGGCGGAGGGGATGTCAGCCGGCTTGGCGTGGACCATCAGGGAGAACATGGTGTGCTCGACCAGGCCGTCGGCCCGCTCGACCTTCGCCGCCTCACCCATGAGGTGGATAGGCACCTCGGCGGAGATGATCTCGTCGCGCCGGACGATCACGAAGTCGACGTGGTCGATCGAGCGGCGGACGGGG
>CAYZMG010000053.1:0-28707 GCA_964479465.1 uncultured Acidimicrobiales bacterium | reverse complement strand
GGCCTCGACAAGGCCGGGCTGCCCGCCGACGCCATGGTCCTGGTGGACGACGTCCGCCACGAGGCGGCGGTGGAGTTCATGCGCCTGCGAGAGTCGATCGACTGCCTGATCCCCAGGGGTGGCCCGTCGCTGATCAAAGCGATCCTGGAGAACGCCACCGTCCCCTACGTCATCGACGGCGACGGGAACTGCCACGTCTACGTCGACGCGTCGGCCGACCTGGACCAGGCGCTCGACATCGTGGTCAACGCCAAGACCCAGCGCCCGTCGGTGTGCAACGCGGCGGAGTCGCTGGTCGTCCACGCCGCGGTCGCCGAGGCGTTCCTGCCTCGGGCGGCGGCGGCGATGGCCGGCGTGGAGCTGGTGGGCGACGAGCGGTCGCAGGCGCTGGTGCCGTCGATCGGTCCGGCCACCGAGGACGACTTCGGCCGAGAGTTCCTCGATCTGCGCATGTCCGTGGCTGTCGTCGACTCTCTCGACGACGCCATCGCCCACGTCAACCGCTATGGCACCGGCCACACCGAGGCCATCTGCACGACCGACCTCGCAGCCTCGACCCGCTTTACCCGCGAGGTCGACGCCGCCGCGGTGATCGTCAATGCGTCCACCCGCTTCACCGATGGCGAACAGTTCGGCTTCGGCGCCGAGATCGGCATCAGCACCCAGAAGCTCCACGCCCGGGGTCCCATGGGCCTGCGCGAGCTCACGACCCTGAAGTACGTCGTCCACGGCGATGGGCAGGTGCGTGCGTAGTTCTCCGAGTGGCGGGCGATTCGAGTCCATCGGCGCGGTACGGGAGGGGTTGGCCGGCGTCGACTACCTCGCCGACGACGCCATCGCCAGCGTCGTCTTCCTCGCCGACCGGCTCGACAAGCCGGTGCTCGTCGAGGGGCCGGCGGGCACGGGCAAGACGGAACTGGCCAAGTCGGTGGCCCGGTGGGCGGGGAGCCGCCTGATCCGGCTGCAGTGCTACGAGGGGCTGGACGAGTCCAAGGCCCTGTACGAGTGGAACTACCGCAAGCAGCTGCTGCGCATCCAGGCCGGCGAGGGGAGTGGCACCTCGTGGTCGGACCTCGAGGACGACATCTTCACCGAGGACTTCCTCCTGTCCCGTCCCCTGCTCGAGGCCATCCGGGCCGACGAGCCGGTGGTCCTGCTGATCGACGAGGTCGACCGGGTGGAGGTCGAGACCGAGGCCCTGCTGCTGGAGGTGCTGTCGGACTGGCAGGTGTCGGTGCCCGAGATGGGCACGGTGTCGGCCCGGCGGATCCCCCTGGTGTTCCTCACGTCCAACGCCACCCGTGACCTCTCGGAGGCGCTGAAGCGCCGCTGCCTCTACCTCCACCTCGACTACCCGTCGGTGGAACGGGAGCGGGAGATCGTACTGGCGCGTGTGCCGGAGCTGCCGGCCCATCTGGCGGGGGAGGTGGCGCGGATCGTCCGCTCGCTGCGCCTGCTCGACCTGCGCAAGCCGCCGTCGGTCTCCGAGACGATCGACTGGGCCCGCACGCTGGTCATCCTGGGTGTGGCAGAGCTCGACGCCGCGGTCACCGAGTCGACGCTGCACGTCCTCCTCAAGCACCGGGCCGACATCGCGGCTGCGGCCCGGGAACTCAAGAACGCCGGCTAGATGCTCGCCCTGCTGGCGGGTTTCGTGGGCCAGCTGCGGGCGGCCGGACTGCCGGTGTCGCTGACCGAGAACATCGACGCCATGGACGCCGTGCGCCACGTCCCCCTGGACGATCGCCCCGCCCTGCGGGCGGCGATGGCGGCGACGATGGTCAAGCGGCCGGAGCACCGCCCGGCGTTCGACGCCGTGTTCGACGCCTTCTTCTCGCTGGCGCCGGCCCTCGTCGACGATGACGGCGACGACCTGTCGGCCCTGCTGGAGGAGGCCCTGCGCTCGGGCGACGCCGAGACGGTGCAGCGCCTGGCCCGCCTCGCCGTCGCCCGGTTGGCCGGCATGGAGGAAGGGCGGGGGGTGCGGGGGAGCGCGTACGTCTTCAAGACGATGCGCATGCTCGACGTCGACGGGGCGCTGGCCCGGCTGCTGGCCGGCGCCGGCTGGTTGGAGCGCGACGACCTGGTGGTCACGGCCCAGCGCCTTCGCGACGAGGTTGAGGCCGAGGTCCGCCGGCGGCTGGTGGTGGAGCGGGGCCCGGAGGCGGTGGCCCGCTCGGTGCGCCGGCCCCTGCCCGAAGACGTCGACTTCCTCCACGCCAGCCGCGACGACCTGGCCGCCCTCCAGCGGACGTTGCGACCGCTGGCCCGCCGGATGGCGTCGCGGCTCGCTCGCCGCCGGCGCCAGGGCCGCCACGGCCGGCTGGACTTCCGCCGCACGCTGCGCCGGTCGCTGTCGACCGGGGGCGTGCCCGCCGACCCTCGTTTCCGCCGGCCCCATCCGCATAAGCCGGAGATCGTGGTGCTGGCCGACGTGTCCGGGTCGGTGGCCACCTTCGCCCGCTTCACCCTGCAGCTCGTCCACGCCATGGCCGGCGAGTTCTCGGCGGTGCGGACGTTCGTCTTCATCGACGGGATCGACGAGGTCACCCACCTCTTCGCCGGCACCGACGACCTGGCCGCCGCCCTCACCCGGGTCCACGAGGAGGCCGACGTGGTCGCCGCCGACGGGCACTCCGACTACGGCCGGGCGCTGACGGCGTTCTGGGCCCGGTGGGGCCGGGAGATCACGCCCCGCACGTCGGTCGTGATCCTGGGTGACGCCCGCAACAACTACCACGCCGCCGGCGCCGAGGTGCTGGCCGAGCTGCGCCGGCGGAGCCGGCGCCTGTGGTGGCTGAACCCCGAGCCCCGGTCGTACTGGGACACCGGCGACTCGATCGTCTCGGAGTACGCGCCCCACTGCCACGGCGTCTTCGAATGCCGCAACCTCCGCCAGCTCGAGGCGTTCGTCGCCCAGATCGGGTGAGGCGCTCCTGGCTGGCGCTGCCGCCGCTGGCCGCGGTCGTCGCCGTGGTGCTGGCGACCGGCAAGGGGCTCTACGTCAGCCCCGACGCCGTGTTCTACGTCGGGACGGCCCGGAACTGGCTTGACGGTCGGGGCTTCACCCCGCCGGCCGGCGTGCCGCCGCTGGAGCACTTCCCGCCGGGCTTCACTGTCGTGCTGGCCGCGGCGGGAAGGCTCGGGCTGGACCCCCTCACCGGTGCCCGGATCCTCAACGCGCTGGCGTTGGGGGCCATCGTGCTGTTGGCCGGCCTCGTCGTGCGGCGTCAGACGAGATCCGTGCCCGCAGCGCTCGTCGCCTCGGTGCTGGCCGCGGCCGCCGTCGACCTGCTGGCGCTGTCGGGCTCGGCCCTGAGCGAGCCGCTGTTCATCCTGCTCGCCCTGGGTGGTCTCGTCGCCCTGGCTGCGTATCTCGACTCGTCCCGGCCGGCGTTGCTCGCCGGCGCCTCGGCGTTGGTGGCTGCCGCCTTCCTGACCCGCTACGTGGGGATCGCCCTGGTCGTCGCCGGCGTGGCCGGGTTGTTGTGGCGCCGGCGCTGGCTCGCCGCCGGCGTGTTCGGGGTGGCGACGGTGGTTCCTGTCGCCCTGTGGCTGCTGTGGGCCGACGGTGGCGCCGGCGACCGCAGTGTGGTCTTCCACATGTTCGGCGCCGACTACCTGGGCCAGGCCGTCCGCCCGCTCGCCCGCTGGGTGGTCCCCTGGCCCGGCCCGCCGGCGGGCTTCGTCCTCGCCGTGCTCATCGTGGCCGCCGGCGTGGCCGTGGGCCGGCGAGTGCCGGCGACGCCGCTGACGTGGCTGCTCGTCGCCTTCACCGTCGCCTACCTGTTGGTGCTCCTCGGGAACCGGGTGCTCACCGACGCCAGCGGCCGCCTCGACGCCCGGTTCCTCGCCCCCCTCCACGTCGTGGCCATCGTGCTGGCCGTTCCGGCGCTGCACCGCCTGAAACCGCCGGCGCTGTACGTGGCCGGCGCCCTGGCCGTCGCCCAGGTGGCCGGCGCCCTCGCCTGGACCGCCGGCGGCCTGTCCGACGACAGCATCCGCCGGCGGGGCTACACCGCCGGCGCTTTGGAGCGCTCGGCGCTGCTGGCAACCGCGGAGCAACCCCTGTACTCCAACGCTCCCGACGCCGTGTCTTTCATCACTGGCCGGCCGGCGCTCGCCATTCCCGCCGAAAAGGACTACCTCACCGGCAAGGCCAACCCCCGTTTCGCCGAGGAACTGGCCGCCCTGCGCGGCTATATCGCCTACTTCGACGCCATCACCTTCAAGCGCTCCTTCCAGCCCTCCCGGGCCGAGCTCGAGGCCGCGCTGCGTCTCGAAGTGGTCACCCAGGACCAGGTTGGCACCCTCTACCGCATCCTGTAGCATCTGACCGCTCTTCCCCCTCCCCGTTTTGGGCGTAATTGGTCGTGATCCGGTCCGAAATCGCCGGTTTCACGACCCTCAGCGCCCACGAACTGCAGGAGGGCGAGATGCGCCGGCTGTACACGACCGAGGAGCTGAGGCTGACGCGGTCTGCGCTGCGTTGGGCGGAGCGGAATGGGCGCTGGCAGAGGGTCGACCGCGGCATCTGGGCCGAGGGATCGGAGGCGCTGACGGAGCTGGACCGCGCCCGTGCCGCCGTTCTGGCGACCGGCGCCGTGGCCAGTCACCACCTGGCCGGCGTGCTGCACGCCCTCGACTCTGTGCGGCTCGACGGCATATGGATGACCCTGCCGCTCAATGCGACCAGTAGGCGTCCCAGGTCCTGTCGGCGCAACCTTGCGCCCGAGCGCATCGGGTGCGTCGCCGGGCTCGCATGCACGGACGGTTTGCGGACGGTCGCCGACCTCGCATCCTCGCTGAGTGACGCAGTCTGGGAGCACGCACTCGAGTCAGCGCTGCGTAAGCGGCTTACGTCGGTGGACGACCTGACGGCGGTCATGACGGGGCGAGCGGCCGGTGCCATTCGGGCGAGGCGGGTACTGGCGCTGCGGCCCGCCGGCGCCCCACCCACCGACAGCCTGCTGGAGACGCTCATGGTGCAGCTGATCCGGACCGTGCCCGGCCTGCCGGAGCCGGTCCGCCAGCTCTGGATCGAGGCGGCCCACGCCCGGCTGGACCTGGCCTGGCCAAACCTCGGACTGTTCATCGAGCTCGACGGCCAGCACCACAAGGACCAGCCGGTCTACGACGCCCGCCGGGAGACCGCAGTGGTCGCCGCCACCGGGTGGCTGTGCGGGCGGTTCACCTGGACCGAGGTCGTCCACACCCCCAACTCCACTGCCCGCCGGCTCGCCGGCCTCGCCGACCAGGCCCGCCGGCGCCCGCTCCCTCAGCCCCGGAGTAGCTCGGCGACTCTGTAGGCCAGGTCCAGCGACTGGCGGCCGTTGAGCCGGGGGTCGCAGGCGGTGAGGTAGCGCAGGTCGAGCTGGGAATCGAGCACCTCTTCGGCGCCGCCGAGGCACTCGGTGACGTCGTCGCCGGTGAGTTCCACGTGCACGCCCCCGGGCCAGGACCCTTCAGCCCGGTGAGCTCGAAAGAACGACCCGATCTCGGCCAGCACGTGGTCGAGGTGACGGGTCTTGCGGCCGCCGGCGCTGACGAAGGTGTTGCCGTGCATGGGATCGCAGACCCAGACGACGGGGTGGCCGGCGTCCCGTACCGCCCGGATCAGCGGGGGCAGAAGGTCGTCGATGCGATCGGCACCCAGGCGGGTGATGAGCGTCAACCGCCCCGCCACCCGTGCCGGGTTCAGGTGCTCGCACAGGGCGACAGCCTCGTCGGGCGACACCGAAGGGCCGAGCTTCACCCCGATCGGGTTGTTGATCCCGCGGAAGAACTCGAGGTGGGCGCCGTCGAGCTGACGGGTGCGGTCGCCGATCCACACGAAGTGGGCCGAGCAGTCGTACCAGCCGCCGGTCAGCGAGTCCTGACGGGTCAGGGCCTCCTCGTAGCCCAGGATCAGGGCCTCGTGGGAGGTCCAGAAGTCGACCTGGTGCAGCGACGCCTCATGGGCCAGGTCGATGCCGCAGGCGGCCATGAACCGCAGGGCGCGCTCGATGCCGGCGGCGATGCGTTCGTAGCGCTGGCCCTCGGCGCTGCTGGCCACGAATTCCTGGTTCCAGGTGTGCACCTGGTTCAGGTCGGCGAAGCCCCCCTTGGTGAACGCACGCAGCAGGTTCATGGTGGACGCCGACTGGTCGTAGGCCCGCTGCAGCCGGCCCGGATCGGCCACCCGGGCGACAGGATCGGCGGAAATGTCGTTGACCATGTCGCCCCGGTACGCCGGCAGCGCCACGCCGTCGACGATCTCGGTGGCCGAGGACCGGGGCTTGGCGAACTGGCCGGCGATCCGTCCCATCTTCACCACCGGCACGCCGGCCCCGTAGGTCAGCACGACCGCCATCTGGAGGATGACCTTGAGCTTGTCCCGGATGGCATCGGCGGTGAACGCTTCGAAGGACTCGGCGCAGTCGCCGGCCTGGAGCACGAAGGCGCGGCCGGCGGCCACGTCGGCCAGGGTCGAGGTGAGCTGGCGGACCTCGCCGGCGAATACCAGCGGCGGGCGGGTGCCGAGCCGCTTCAGGACGTCGTCGAGCGCGCCTTGGTCGGGCCAGTCCGGCTGCTGGGCGGCAGGCCGGGCCCGCCAGGTGCTCGGCGTCCAGGAGGTCTCGGTGGTCATAGGCCTGGGGACAAGGGTAGAGCCCTCGTCCCCGCTCCGTAGAATCACTTTATTGCTGAACACCGCATCGCCGACCGACTAGGAGTTCTGGGAGGGACGTTCGACCCCGTCCATACCGGTCATCTGGTGGCGGCGGTCAATGTCCGCCACGCCTTGAAGCTCGACCGCGTCCTCCTGGTCGTCGCCAACGCCCCGTGGCAGAAGAGCGGGCGGCGGATCACGCCCGCTGCCGACCGCCTGGCCGTCGTCGAGGCCGCGGTACAGGGAACGGCCGGCGTCGAAGCCAGCAGCATCGAGATCGACCGGGGCGGCGAGTCCTACACCGCCGACACCCTCGAGCAGCTGGAGCAACCGGGCCGGGAGCTGTTTCTCGTTGTCGGCAGCGATGTCGCCGCCGAGCTCCACACCTGGCGCCGGCCCGACGTCGTGGCCCGCCTCGCGACGCTCGTGGTGGTCACCCGGGGCGGCTCGTCCGACGTCGATCCCGGCCCTCCGTGGCGGGTCGAGCATGTGGGTATCCCCAAACTCGACATCTCCAGCTCCGACCTCAGAGCCCGCGCCGCCGACGGCCGCCCGCTCGAGCATCTGGTCCCGCTGCCCGCAATTGCCTGCATCCGCGAGCGTGGCCTGTACGCTGGACCCAGATGACGACGACAGCAGAGCAGGTCCGCGACTGGGCGCGGACCGCAGCCCAGGCGGCGTCGGCCAAGGGCGGCGAGGAAACCGTGATCATCGAGGTGGGCGCTGTCCTGGCCATCACCGATGCCTTCGTGATCACCTCCGGCCGCAACACCCGGCAGGTCAAGACCATCGCCGAGGAGGTCGAGGCTCGACTCAAGGCCGACGGCGGGATCTCCCCGCTGCGGGTCGAAGGCCTGGGCGACAGCCAGTGGGTGCTCCTCGACTACGGCGACATCGTGGTTCACGTCTTCCTCGACGAGACCCGTGAGTTCTACGACCTCGAACGGCTGTGGTCCGACGCGCCGCGGGTCGCCTGGGAGGACGAGGCGGCCCGAAGCTAGGCGCTCGTCTCAGCCCAGGGCGTCGCGGACGGCTGCTCGGGCTTCGTCGACACTCATCGCCGCCAGCTCCGGCATCGTGGCTCCGAGGCTCCCGACGAGTTGATCGGCGAGGTAGTGGCCCACCCGCCATTTCCCGTCGACCAGGCCGGCGCCGAAGAACGTCTCGATCGCCTCGGGGATGTCGAGCGACGCCCGCACGTGCTTGCGCAGTTCCTCGATGTGCTCCTGGCACCACTCCAGCCAGCCCTGGGACTCGGGATGGCCGTACCAGAAGTAGTCGATCTCGGGAGCGTCAGGGACCACGGCGCGCGACACCCGAGTCGCGAACCCCTCGGTGAAGACCATCCACGCCAGGTCGTCCTCCGGCGCCTCTTGGCCGTTCTGGTCCATGGCGATCTGGTGCCAGGCATGGGTGTCTTCGTGGGCGACGAGGACCCGGGTGCCGTCTGAGGTCTGGAACCACTCCAGACAGTGGAAGACGGCGACTTCGTCACCCACCATGCCGACGGTCGACGGAGTGGCGAACGTGCCGACCATGAGGACGTGCAGCGGCGCCGGATCGGTGTCGACGGCCATCACCCGGGCCACCGCCGGGTCCACCTCGTCGATCATCAGGGTGAGGAGCGGTGCCGCCTCCTTCACCCGCTGGCGGACCTCGGAGAACTGCCGGACCATGGCGGCGAGGCCGTCCGTCGAGCCCCCGGAGGCCTCAGCGAAGCCCTTGAAGACGTCGACGTTGGCCGCCTGGTAGGTGTCCTTCCACAGGAGTTCGCGACGCAGCGGGCTCTCCAGGCCCGCTTTGCGGGCGAAGGCCTCGAAGGCAGGGATGGTGTCTCGGATCCGGGCGATTGCCGCATCCTACGGGCTGGCGGGGTCCACTCCCACGGCAGGTCCGTCGCCTACGCTGCCCGCTCATGGCAAAGACCCTCATCGTCCAGTTGACGTGCGACAGGTGCAAGGCGGAGAAGGGCGACAACGTCGACGGCACCGAGACCGTCGCATTCGGGTTCGACGGCTACGACTACAGCCTCGACCTATGCAAGGAGCACGCCGGAGACTTCCATAACACCGTGCAGGGCCTCATCGGCTGGTCCTCGGACCGGACCCGCTCGGGTGGCGGTCGACGCTCTTCGCGGCGGTCGGGCTCGCCGGAGGAGACCGGCGCCGGCGGTGCGGCGCCGGCCCGCACCTCCGCCGACCGCGAGCGGCTCAAGGCCATCCGGGACTGGGCCCGCGAGAACGGCCACCCGAACCTCGGCGACCGGGGACGGATCCCCCAGGCCATCGTCGCCGCCTACGACGCGGCCCATTAGTTCGCGGGTGCGCCAGCGGCGCGGCACGCGGTTGGCTCGGGCGAGGCGATTCGTCGGCACAGAGATTTCGCCGGGTGTAGTTTCGGTCTTGCGGGATCGGCGGAGGGTGTGCGCGTGACACACGGCGCCAAGGAGGCTTCCCATGACATGGCGAGCGGGTAGAAGGCGGATCGCCCTGGCGGCTGCAGTCGCACTGGGTGGCGGTTGGGGAGCCTTGGGGGTTCTCCCGGCGCAATCGCAGGTGACGCAGGTGTGCAACGCCGGTAATGGCGGCAACGGCGGCGCCGGCCTGGGGGTCGGCGGCAGCGCAGTGGCTTCTGGCGGCGCGGGTGTCCTCACGTCTGGCGGGGTGGCGACAGGGGGTGCAGGACGGGGTACCGGGGGCGCTGCCGGCGACGGCGGTGATGCGTGCAACCGCAGCGGCGGAGGCTTCTTCGCGCCGGTTCCCGCAGTCGTTCCGCTTGCCGCCGCGGGTGCGGAGGTGTGCAACGCCGGCGATGGTGGCGACGGTGGTGCCGGACTGGGCGTCGGTGGTGACGCCGCGGCCAGCGGTGGAGCAGGCGTGCTGTCCACCGGTGGTGTGGCGACCGGCGGCGCGGGCACCGGCACCGGCGGGGTTGCCGGCGACGGCGGCGACGCCTGCAAGGTGGCGACCGTCCCCGTCGTCTCCCCGACTCCGGTCGTGGTGGTGCCGCCTCCGCCTCCCGTGGTCGTGGTCCCCGTGGTCGTCGTGGTTCCTGCGCCCCCAGTCGTCGTGCGCCATTCGCCTGTCGTCGTGCGCCATTCGCCCGTCGTCGTTGTGAGCGGCGGCGGTGGCGGCGGTGGCGGCGGTGGTGGCGGTGGCGGCGGTGGCGGCGGCGGAGGTGGTGGTGCCGGTGGTGCCGGCGGTGCGGGTGGCGCCGGCGGTGCGGGTGGCGCCGGCGGTGCCGGTGGCGCCGGAGGTGCCGGCGGCGCCGGAGGTGCCGGCGGCCGGTAGATCACAGCCGGCGGAAGAAGGAAGAAGTGGAGCTGGAGGGAATCGAACCCTCGTCCGCTCGGTGCAGACTCCCCGTGCTACGACCGTTCCCGAGGTTTGGGCCTAACGCTGCCCTCGTACCGGGTTACGTGCTACTCGTCACGTCTTTCCGTGAGGTCAGTCGGTCTTTCCCTACGTGTCAGCGGTCTTTCCCGGCTGTCAACCCTCATTCTGTTCCCAAGGCAAAGGGTCGTCCTCGGCGTGCCCTCTCGGGTCGCAATGACAGTTTCCCTAACGGTTCTTAGGCCGCGAGAGCGAACTGCTTGGTGTCAGTGTTGGCACCTGTTTTTTTGCCCCGTTTAGCGAGTCTGAGCAACTCGGGTCGCACGACAAGCCAACGGTCCCAGCGTCGAAACCAGTCAGCCCCTTGGAAAGTTACGGTGTTGCGAGCACCATTCTATCGGCCCCTGGGCGACTACCGGTTCTTGGGGGACATCGCCTGCGCCGCGTCCCGGGCCGCGTCGCGCGCGGCGATCGCGTGGCGCTTGTCGTAGTTCTTGCGGCCCCGGGCCAACCCGAGCTCCACCTTGGCCCGGCCCTCCTTGAAGTACACCGAGAGGGGGATGATCGTCAGGCCCTCGCGGGCGGTCCGCTCGCCCAGTTCCTGGATCTCCCACCGGTGCAGGAGCAGCTTGCGCCGGCGCTCGGGGTCGTGGCCACCGAAGCCGTCGGCCAGCTCGTAGGGGGCGACGTGCACCCCCAGCAGCCACAGTTCGCCGTCCTCGACCCGGGCGTGGGCGTCCTTCAGGACGATCTTGCCGTCCCGAAGCGACTTGACCTCGGTGCCCACCAGGGCCATCCCGGCCTCGAAGGTGTCCAGGATCTCGTAGTCGTGGCGGGCCTTGCGATTGCTCGCGACGGGCTTCACGCCTTTGATGGGCACCGCCGGAGAGTACCCTCGACCTCCGTGCTCCGGATCAGCCGTGCCGACTGGCAGTCCATCGTCGATCACTCCCTCGCCGAGGCCGAGAAGCCGGCGGAGGCCTGCGGGCTCCTCGCCGGCGAACTGGGCGACATGGACGTGCGGGCGGTGTACCCCTGCGTCAACGCCGCGCCGCCGGAGCGGCAGGACATGATCTACGAGCTCGACTCGATGGACTACCTCAAGGCCGACCGTGACGCCCAGGAGAAGGGGTGGGAGATCATCGGCGTGTACCACTCCCACACCCACACCCAGGCCTACCCCTCGCCGACCGACGTCGCCCAGGCCCCCGACCCCTCGTGGCACTACATCGTGGCGTCGGTGCAGCATCCGGCACCGGTGGTGCGGTCGTTCACGATCGTCGACGGAGAAGTCGCCGAGGAGCCCCTCGTCCTCGAAAGGCCAGCTACTCAGTAGGATTTCGGTGTCCCGCTGTTCCCCGTCCTTGGAGGCCCTCCCGCCGTGCCTGTCGAAGTGCGCCTGCCAACCGTTCTCCGCCAGCACGCCGCCGGCCAGTCGTCGGTGAGGGCCAACGGCTCCACCATCGGTGAGGTGTTCGACGACCTGGTCCGGCAGTTCCCGCTCCTCGCCAACCAGGTGATCACCGAGGAAGGCGCCCTGCACAAGTTCGTCAACGTCTACCGCAACGACGACGACGTCCGGTTCCTCGACAAGCTGGCCACGCCGGTGGAGGACGAGGACGTGATCACCATCCTCCCCGCCGTCGCCGGCGGCTGAGGGCCGGCGCCGGCCGTTGGCCGTCTTCCCGTCGATCCTCGACACCATCGGCAACACGCCGCTGGTCGAGGTCAGCCAGCTCAGCCCGAACCCGAAGGTCCGGATCCTCGCCAAGCTCGAGGGCCAGAACCCCGGCGGCTCCGTCAAGGACCGCATTGCCCTCAACATGGTCACCGAGGCCGAGGCCGACGGCACGCTGAAGCCGGGCCAGACCCTGCTCGAGCCCTCGTCGGGCAACACCGGCATCGGCCTGGCCATGGTGTGCCGGGTCAAGGGCTACAAGCTGAAGATCGTCCTGCCCGAGAACGTCTCGATCGAGCGCCGGCAGCTGCTGGAGATCTTCGGCGCCGAGATCATCCTGTCGCCGGGCGACGAAGGGTCCAACGGGGCGGTGAGGATGGCGGAGCGGCTGGCCAAGGAGTCGCCGGACTACGCCTTCCTGTTCCAGTACGGCAACCCGGCGAACCCCGGAGCGCACATCAAGGGCACCGGCCCCGAGATCTGGCGGGACTGCCCCGAGGTGACCCACATCGTCGCCGGCCTCGGGACCGCGGGAACCCTCATGGGCCTGGGCGCCTACCTCAAGGAGAAGAACCCGGCCATCCAGATGTGGGCGGTCGAGCCGCCGGCCGGCGAGAAGGTCGAGGGTTTGCGCAACCTCGACGACGGTTTCGTCCCGCCCATCTACGACCCCGACCTCCTCGACCGCAAGATGATCGTCCGCCCTCGGGAGTCCATCGAGTGGACCCGCCGGCTCGTCACCGAGGCGGCCATCTTCGCCGGCATCTCCTCCGGCGCGGCCATGGCCGGCGCGGCCAAGGCGGCGGCGATCCTGGAGGAGGGCGTGATCGTCACGATCCTCGCCGACGGCGGCTGGAAGTACCTGTCCACGGGCGCCTGGACCGACGACATCGACGAGGTCGTCGAGCGGGCCACGCGCATCGTGTACTTCTGAGACCCGCGTGGACGACCGGCCCATCGGGATGTTCGACAGCGGGTTCGGCGGCCTCACGGTGGCTCGCGCCCTCATCGACCTGCTGCCCGGCGAGGATCTCGTCTACTTCGGCGACACCGCCCGCTACCCCTACGGCCCCCGGCCGCTGGACGAGGTGCGGGAGTTCGCCCTCCAGGTGACCAGGGTGCTCGTCGACCGCCACGACGTGAAGATGGTGGTGGTGGCCTGCAACACCGCGGCAGCGGCCGCTTTGGAGCTACTGCGCTTCGAGTGCGACGTTCCCGTCGTCAGTGTGGTCGACCCCGGCGCCCGGGCCCTTGTGCGCGCCACCCGCAGCGGCAAGGTCGGCGTGATCGGGACGGTTGGCACCATCGGGTCAGGCGCCTACCAGCGGGCCGTGCGTTCGACGCGCGCCGAGGTCGAGCTCAGCTGCGCCGCCTGCCCTGGCTTCGTCGAGTTCGTCGAGCGGGGGGAGACCGACAGCGAGCAGGTCCACGTGCTGGCCGAGCGACTGCTGGCCCCGCTGGTGCAGGCCGAGGTCGACGCCCTCCTGCTCGGCTGCACCCACTACCCGTTCCTGGCCCGCACCATCGCCGACGTGATGGGTCGCGACGTGGTGCTGGTCGACTCGGCCGACGAGACTGCGTTCGAGGTCCGGGCCATCCTGGCCGACACCGGCCTGGGTCGGCGCTCGGCGGCCAAGGGCGCCCACCGGTTCGTGTCCTCCGGCGACGTGGCATGGTTCCGGCAACTCGGCAGCCGGCTCCTCGGCCCCGAACTCGACGGGGTGGAGGGATGGGAGTGGGCCTGAGCGAGGACCGGAGCGGAGCGGAGGCCCGCAGCGACCAGTGTGGACTGTCGGTCACAGTTCTGGGGTGCTCGGGGTCCTACCCCGGCCCCGGCGGCGCAGGCAGCGGCTACCTGCTCGACGACGGCACCACCAAGGTGTGGGTCGACGCCGGCCCCGGCACGCTGGCCAACCTCCAGCGCCACATCGACTTCGAGGACCTCGACGCCATCGTCCTGAGCCACGAGCACCCCGACCACTGGAGCGATCTGGAGGGCTGGCAGGTGGTCTGGCGGTACCGGCTCAAGCGGCGCGACTTCCCGGTCTACGCGCCCGCCGGCCTCCGGGCCCGCACCTACGACCCCGAGTCCCCGGCCTTCACCTGGCACACCGTCGCCGGCGGCGACTCGGTGAGCGTCGGCACCATGGGGTTCACGTTCTCCCGCACCGACCACGGCCCGGTGACGCTGGCCATGCGGGTCGACGCCGGCGGCCGGTCGCTCGGCTACTCGGCCGACACCGGCCCCGCCTGGTCGCTGGAAGCCCTGGGCCCCGGCCTGGATCTGGTCCTGTGCGAAGCCACCGTCCCCATCGAGGAGGAAGACACCATGCAGCATTTGAGCGCCCGGCAGGCCGGGGCGACGGCCAAAGCGGCCGGCGCCGGCCGGCTGGTCCTGACCCACCTGTGGTCGTCCCTCGACCCAGGTGACGCTCAATCCTGTGGCGCTGAGGCGTTCGGTCGCCCCGTCGAGGTCGCCACCGTCGGGGCCCGGTACGAGGTATGAGGCGGGACGGCCGCCAGCCCGACGACCTGCGCCCGCTTACCTTCGACCGCGACTACACCGAGATGGCCGCCGGCTCCGTGCTCGTCTCCATGGGCAAGACCCGGGTGCTGTGCACCGCCTCGGTCGACGAGCGGGTGCCGCCGTGGATGCGGGGCAAGGGCACCGGGTGGGTGACGGCGGAGTACTCCATGCTCCCCGGGTCCACGCCGGAGCGCAGCAACCGGGAGGTCAACAAGGGCAAGCCCTCAGGCCGCACCCAGGAGATCCAGCGCCTCATCGGCCGGGCCCTACGCTCGGTCTGCGACATGAAGCTGATGGGCGAGCGCCAGATCCTCGTCGACTGCGACGTGCTCCAGGCCGACGGAGGCACCCGCACGGCGTCGATCAGCGGCGCGTACGTCGCCCTCCACGACGCCTGTAGCCGGCTGGTGGCCGCCGGCCGCCTCCCGGCGAACCCGCTGACCACGGCGTGCGCCGCGGTGTCGGTCGGGGTGGTCGACGCCGTGGCCCTGCTCGACCTCGACTACTCCGAGGACGTGCGGGCCGAGGTGGACATGAACGTGGTCATGACCGGGACCGGCCGGTTCGTCGAGGTCCAGGGGACGGCCGAGGGCCTGCCCTTCAGCCGGGCCGAGCTCGACGACCTGCTGGGCCTGGCCGAGCACGGGATAGCTACCATCCTCGACGCCCAGGCCGTGCTGCTGGCCACGCCGCCCCCGCCGCGAGTGTGAAACCTGGCTCCGTGCCTGAACGGCGAGTCGTGCTGGCCACCGCCAACCCCGACAAGGCCCGGGAGTTGGCCGGGCTGCTGGAGGGCTTCGACGTCGTGCCCCGGCCGGCCGGCCTCCCCGACACTGAGGAGGACGCCGACACCCTGGAGGGCAACGCCCGCCTGAAGGCGGTGGCGGTCGCCGAGGCCACGGGCGAGCTGGCGGTGGCGGACGACACCGGCCTCGAGGTCGACGCCCTCGGGGGCCGGCCCGGCGTCTACGCCGCCCGCTACGCCGGCCCTGGCGCCACCTACGCCGACAACGTGGCCAAGCTGCTGGAGGAGCTGGCCGGCGTGCCGGCGGGGGAGCGGACGGCGCGGTTCCGGACGGTCGCCGTCGCCCGGTTCCCCGACGGCCGCGAGATCGTGGCCGAGGGCTCGGTAGAGGGCATGATCGCCGAGGTGCCGGCGGGCGAGGAAGGCTTCGGGTACGACCCGGTGTTCGTCCCCGCCGGCGGCGGCGGCCGCACCTTCGCCCAGATGACGCGACCGGAGAAGGCCGAGGTGTCACACCGGGGCCGGGCGTTGCGGGCCCTGGCCGCGGTACTGATGGGTTGAGGCCCTGACGCGCAACGAGACACCGATCGCTCGGTGTCTCGTGCGGTTTCGTCGTGCGTCCACATCACCGGCCCGGGTCGTGTGTCGGGGCCACCCATCGTTGGTCGTGGAAGCCCATCCTCCGGATCCCGTCTCGGAAGAGGAAGCCTGCACGGCGCCGGCGGCGAAAGACATCCGGGCCACGGCATTGCGGCCGCATGGCACCCTGCCTTACTGGTCGGGCGGACCGCTTTCCCCGCTCTCAGAGCCAGTAGCAATCAAATCGGGTACCTCCTTCACCTACTCGAAGAACCCTTGCAGGTTGAGCGTCGCGCCGTTCCGGGGCGGTGTCAACCAATGGTTTCAACTGTCAGGATGCCCGCATGGACGAGGTGTTCGCGGTCGAGGAGATCGTCGACGGCGACACGGTTTGGCGGTTCGACACTGACTTCCTGCGGTCGAACTGGACCTGTATCTGGGGCCGGGGTTGCCTCGGAATCCTGCCCGAGCCGGCCGAGCAACTCGGCCAGGGTTGCTGTTCGATCGGCGCCGACCTCGACGGCGAGGACGAGGCCAGGACGATCGGCGCCCTGGCCGCCACCGTGGACCCGGACCGCTTCCAGCACCACGCCGAGGCCGCCGCCGGCGGCGTGTTCAGCGACGAGACCCGTACCGCCACGCGGGTGGTCGACGGCGCCTGCATCTTCCTCAACCGGCCGGGCTTCCCCGGAGGGACCGGCTGCGCCCTCCATCTGGAGGCCGTGCACGCCGGCGAGTCACCGATCGACTGGAAGCCGTCGGTGTGCTGGCAGTTGCCGATCAGGGTCGACTGGGAGCCGGGCGATGGCGCCACCGAGGTGGCCACACTCCGGCGCTGGACCCGTGCGGACTGGGGGGTGGAGGGGGAGACGATGGCCTGGTGCTGCACCGAGGGCACCAGGGCGTACACGGGCGACACCCCGGTTCTCGATTCGCTGAGCGAGGAACTGGAGGGAATCGTCGGCGCCGCCGTCTATGGGGAGCTGCGGCGCCGCCTGGAGGGGTGAGCGAGAATTGGGCGTCCGTTGGGTTGTATCGTTGAGTGTGCGCCCCCACACTGACAGTGGCGGACCGACCGCCGGCTGAGGAGTGTGGGGATAGGTGATTGTTCGGCAGCGGCAGGTGATTGCCGTGCTGGTCGTCAGCTTTCTGGTCGTCCTCGGCATCGGCACCCTGACCTCCGGGGACGATGACGGCGAGCGCATCGCCACCGACGCCGGCTTCCTCGCCCGCGCCGGGATGACCACCGTCGTCGAGGCCGCAGCGGCGGTCGTCGAACCGACGACGACCACGAGCAGCACCGTGGCGCCGATCCCCGCCTCCCCGACCACGCTGCGCCGGCCCGTGACGACCACGGCCCCTCGGCCCGCGGTGACCACCTCTACGAGCGTGCCGGCGCTTGTGCTTTCCGCCGCCGTCAGCGCCACGACCACCATGGTGCCGGCGACGACCACGACCGCCGCCCCGGCGCCATCCACCACCGTCGATCCCTGCCGCAACAGCACCGACTCGGCGTGCGGGCCGTTCCGCTTCGACCCGCAGCCCGGCGCCGACAACCCCATGACGGTCGAGGTCACCGTCGAGCCCGCGACTCCGGTCGCCGGCCAGCCCATGGTCTTTCACATCACCCTCACCGATCCCGATGGGGTCTCCTATGACGGGACGAACTTCAACTTCGGCAACTCGGGCATCGGCGGGAGCACGCCGGAGGCGTGCGCCAAGTTCGGTCCGTGGGACCCGCCGGCCCGCGACCCCGCTTCGGCCACCCAGACCGTGAACGTCACCCATACCTACTTCGACGCCGGCAGCTACTCGGCCACCTTCTTCTTCGACGCCGGCCCCTTCGACTGCGTCGACAGCGTGACCGGTCGGGGCGACCGCCCCTACGCCAGCTCGGCGACGGGCACCGTCACCGTGGTGGTCGGCCCCGCGTCCTAGTCGATAACGGTGCCTTCGGGCAGTAGGCGGGAGCCGTAGTACACCTGCCAGGCGTGGTAGCCGAGGTAGGCCCGCTCGTCGGCCTCCATCTGCTTGGCGTACGCGGTCACCGCCCGGACGTAGCGGGAGCTGTTGTTGTAGGCTCGGAGCGCCCTGGCCATGTCCGCCGGCGCGCCGGTGGCCCTCAAGTAGCGGGCGGCGGCGTGGACGGCGTCCCGGTTCGACGTGACGTCGCCGCCGCGTCCGTAGCTGGCCCAGGTCGACGGGATGAACTGCATCGGGCCCTGGGCGCCGGCGGTGCTGTCGCCCTTGATGCGGCCCATGCGGGTCTCGACCAGATGGATGGCGGCCAGGTACTCCCAGCCCACGCCGCCGGCGGCGGCGCCGGCCGCCTTGTAGAGAGGCAGCAGCACCTCGGCGGGGTCCGGGGCGACGATGCGCCACTTGGGGAGCGGCTTGTCGGGTGGGGGTGGCGGGCTCAGGGCCGCGAGCTCGCGGCCGGCGGCGACGTTGGCCTCGACGGTGGCCCGCAGGCGATCGGGGACGAGGGCCAGCACCTCGGCGTCCCACTCGGGGTGGACGACGAGGGTCCGGTACGCCTGCTGCTGGGACTGGCCGAGGGCGGGAAGCTGGGCGGCCGGCGTGGCCGGGTTGCGGATGGCGGTCTCGGCAGCCACCAGGGTCGACGCCACGGTGACCTGGGGGGTGAGGGCGGTGGTCGTGGTGGGGGCGACGGTGCTCGCTGTGGTGGGGGCCACCGCGGTCGTCGGGGCGGCCGTCGTGGTGGTGGCCTCCGGCGCGGCACCGCTGCTCGCCGCCGGCTCGTCGGAGCCCGAGCAGCCGGCGAGGGCCAGGCAGGCGCAAAGGACAGCGGCCAGGCGACGCATCGTCGGGACACGCTATCGCCGGTACGGTGGAAGGTCGTGAGCGAGCGCAGGTATCTGATCCGGACGTTCGGCTGCCAGATGAACGTCCATGACTCCGAGCGCCTGGCCGGCGTCTTCGAGGCCGAGGGCATGGTGGCGGCCGCCGGCGTGGACGACGCCGACGTCGTGGTCCTCAACACCTGCTGCATCCGGGAGAACGCCGACAACAAGCTGTACGGCACCCTCGGGCACCTCAAGTCGATCAAGGATCGCAACCCGGGCATGCAGATCGCCGTCGGCGGGTGCCTGGCCCAGAAGGACCGGGACCTCATCCAGGCCCGTGCCCCCCAGGTCGACGCCGTCTTCGGCACTCACAACGTGGGCCGGGCGGCCGAGCTGCTGGCCGAGGCCGCAGCCACGGGCGATCCAATCATGGAGATCCTGGAGGAAGACGCAGCTTTTCCCTCGGCGCTGCCTGTGCGCCGGGAACTTCCGTACACGGCCTGGGTCACCATCCAGATCGGCTGCGACAACGCCTGCGCCTTCTGCATCGTGCCGGCGGTGCGGGGCAAGGAGATCAGCCGTCCCTTCGACGAGGTGGTCGAGGAGGTCCGGGGGCTCGCCGGCGCCGGCACCACCGAGATCACCCTGCTGGGCCAGAACGTGAACTCCTACGGCCGCGACCTGACCCGCCGGCGGCCGCTGTTCGCCGAACTGCTGGCGGCCGTGGACGAGGTCGACGGCATCCGCCGGGTGCGCTTCACCAGCCCCCACCCGAAAGACCTGCGGCCGGAGACCATCGAGGCCATGGCCACCTCGGTCACCGCCTGTGAGCACCTCCACCTCCCGCTCCAGTCGGGCAGCGACCGCACCCTGGCTGCCATGCACCGGGGCTACACCGCGGCGCGCTACCTGGAGAAGCTGGCTGCAGCCCGGGCGGCCATCCCCGACCTGGCCGTGACCACCGACGTGATCGTGGGCTTCCCCGGCGAGACCGACGACGACTTCGAGCGCACCTTGGAGGTGGCGGCCGAGGCGGCCTACGACAGCGCCTACACGTTCGTGTTCTCGCCCCGGCCCGGCACCCAGGCCGCGGAGATGGCCGACCGGTTCGTGCCCGCCGAGGTCATCGCCGAGCGGTTCGAGCACCTGAAGATCGTCGTCGAGCGCTCCGCGCTGGCCCGCCACCAGGCTCGGATCGGCCGGGTCGAGGAGGTGCTGGTCGAGGGGCCGTCGAAGAAGGACCCCGCGGTGGCCACCGGCCGCACCCGGCAGAACAAGCTCGTCCACTTCCCCGCCGGCGTGGTGCCGGCGGCCGGCAGTTTCGCCGACGTGCGAGTGACCGGCTCGGCCGCCCACTTCCTGCGGGGTGAGCTGGTCGAGGTGACGGCCCGGCCCCGCCACAAGGCCCGCATCCCGGTGGCCGTCCTCTGAGGCCAGCGTCCTCGGACCTGCTGCGCAGGCACCTTGTTCTCATGGGTTCGACGGCCTCCGGGAAGTCGGCCCTGGCCCTTGCAGTCGCCCGCCGGCTCGGCGACGTGGAGCTGGTCTCCGCCGACTCCATGCAGGTCTACCGGGGCATGGACGTGGGCACAGCCAAGGCCACGGCGGCCGAGCAGGCGGAGGTGCCCCATCACCTGCTCGACGTGGCCGAGCCGGAGGAGTACTACTCGGTCGCCCGCTTCCAGGCCGACGTGGCCGACGTGATCGCCGGCGTCGAGGCCCGGGGCCGGCGGGCGCTGGTTGTGGGCGGCACCGGGCTGTACACCCAGGCCGTGGTCGACGGGCTGGCGTTGCCGGGGGAGTGGCCGGAGCTCAAGGCGGCGTTGGAGGGCGAAGCACCCCTGGACCTCCACCGCCGGCTCTCCGAGCTCGACCCCGTGGCCGCCTCCCGCATCGAGCCGGGCAACGCCCGCCGGCTGGTCCGGGCCCTCGAGGTCACCCTGGGTAGCGGCCGGCCCTTCTCCTCCTTCGGCCCCGGCCTCGCCGCCTACCCGCCCAGCCCGCGGTTCCAACTCGCCGGCGTCTGGCTGCCCCGCCCGGTCCTGGCCGAACGCATCGAGGCCCGCTACCGCCAGCAGATGGGCGCGGGCTTCCTCGACGAGGTGCGAGCGCTGCGGGGCCGCATGTCCCGCACCGCCCGCCAGGCCCTGGGCTACAAGGAGTTGCTGGCCCACCTGGCCGGCGACTGCACCCTGGAGGAAGCGGTGGCGGCCGCCGTGAGCCGCACGCGGGAGTTCGCCCGCCGTCAGCGGGCGTGGTTCCGGCGGGATCCCCGCATCACCTGGCTGGGCTCGGCCGGCAATCCGTTCGATCTACTGCCCGCCCTCCTGGGAGACTGGACAACTCCATGACCTCCGTTCCCCGATGATTCGCCTCGAGAAGTACCACGGTCTCGGCAACGACTTCCTCGTGTTCCTCGACCTTGGAGACCGTTGCCCGCTCGACCCCGGAGCGGTGCGCGCCCTGTGCGACCGCCACCGGGGCATCGGCGCCGACGGGGTCATCCGGGTGATACCCGGGCCGACGATGGAGCTGTTCAACGCTGACGGCAGCCGGGCGGAGATGAGCGGCAACGGCATCCGCTGCCTGGCCATGGCCATGGTCGACGCCGGCCTGGCCGAGCCCAAGATGACCGTGCACACCGACGCCGGCGACAAGACCGTCACCGTCGATGACGACGGCTGGGTCAGCGTCGATATGGGCATGGCCAAGATCGACCCCAAGGACGTCGGTGTCGCGTTCGTCGATATGGGCAACCCCCATACGGTCGTGGAGGTCGAAGACCTGACCAAGGTGCGCATCGCCAAGCAGGCGGCGGAGTGGGTCGGGCGCAACGTGGAGTTCGTGGTCATCGGTCCGGGCACGGACCACCTGAGCATGCGGGTCTGGGAGCGGGGCGTGGGCGAGACCCTGGCCTGCGGCACCGGCGCCTGCGCGGCCGCCGCCGCCGCCTTCGTGTGGGGCAAGGTCGGCAACCACGTCACCGTCAAGCAGCCCGGCGGCAACGCCACCGTGCGACTGGAGGGCAACACGATCATCCTGAGCGGCCCCGCCGAACACATCGCCACGATTGAGGTGCCATGGCTCTAGCGGCCGAGAGCGGGCGAACCGGCCTGAGCGGCCGAGAGCGGGCAACATGGCTCTAATCGAACGGCACCGCCGGGAGACGGTGGTGCTGGTCGGAGTGGCCATCCCGCCGGTGACCGTGGACGAGGCCGAGGCGTCGCTGGAGGAGCTGGCCGCCCTGGCCGACACCGCCGGCGCCGATGAGGCCGAGCGCGTCCTCCAGCGCCGGCACGAGCCCGACGCCGCCACCTTTGTCGGCAAGGGCAAGGCCGAGGAGCTGCGCGACATCTCCAACACCGTCGACGCCGACACGGTGATCTTCGACGACGAGCTGTCGCCGGCCCAGAGCCGCAACCTGGAGAAGATCCTCGGCCGCACGGCCATCGACCGCACCGCCCTGATCCTCGACATCTTCGCCCAGCACGCCCACACGCCGGCCGGAAAGGCCCAGGTGGAGCTGGCCATGCTCCGCTACCGCCTGCCCCGCCTGCGGGGCAAGGGCAAGGGCCTCAGCCAGCAGGCCGGCGGCATCGGCACCCGGATGGGCGGTGGCGAGACCAAGCTCGAGGTCGACCGCCGGCGCCTCCTCCGGCGCGTCACCAAGCTGGAGGAGGAGCTCAAGGAGCTCACCAAGAACCGCCAGACCCAGCGCAAGGCCCGGGCCCGGTCGCGGCTGGCGACGATCACCATCGTGGGCTACACCAACGCCGGCAAGTCGACCCTTCTGAACCGCCTCACCGACGCCGGCGTGCTGGTGCAGGACCGCCTGTTCGCCACCGTGGACCCCACCACCCGCCGGCTCGAACTGCCTGGCGGCGAGCGGGTCCTGGTCACCGACACCGTCGGTTTCGTGAAGAAGCTGCCCCACCAGCTCGTGCAGGCGTTCCGGTCCACCCTCGACGAGGTGGCCGAGGCCGACCTGCTCCTGCACGTTGTCGACGCCTCGACCCCCGATCCCCGGGCTCACATGGACGCCGTCCGTGCCGTCCTGCGCGAGATCGGCGCCGACGACGTGCCCGAGATGATCGCCTTCAACAAGGAGGATATGGCCGACCCCGATGACGCCAAGCGCCTGCTCCAGAGCCACCCCGGCTCGGTCCTGCTCTCGGCCGAGACCGGCGAAGGCATCGACCGGCTGCTCGATGTCATCGGCGAACGGCTGCGGGAGATGACCCATGTGGTCGAGCTCGTGGTGCCGTACGACCGGGGCGACGTCGTGGCTGCGGTCCACCGCGCCGGCGAGGTGGTGTCGGAGAGCCACGACGAGAACGCCACCCGGATGTGGGCCCGCATCCGCCCCGAGGACCTGGGCCGCTTCCGCGAGTTCGTGGCATGAGCTCGTGAGCACAGGTTTTGTCCCGCCGCCGTACCCGTACGACCGCCTGAACGAGGCCAAGGCCGCGGCCTCGGCTTTCGATGGCGGCATCGTCGACCTGTCGATCGGCACGCCCTTCGATCCGCCGCCCGACGAGGTGGTGGCCGCCCTAGCCACCTCCGGGACCGAGCGGGGATACCCGGCGTCGATCGGGTCCCAGCGGCTGCGAGAGGCGGCGGTGGGCTGGATGGCGCGCCGGTTCGGCGTCGACGTGCCCGTCTCCGGCGTGGCCGCATGCGTCGGGACCAAGGAGTTCGTGGCCGGCGTGGTCGCGTACCTGCGGCTGCGCACGCCTGAGCGCGACACCGTGCTCTTCCCTTCGGTCGCCTATCCCACCTATGAGATGGGGGCGACCCTGGCCGGGTGCCGGGGAGTGCCGGTCGACGACCTGGCGGAGATCTCCGACGCCGACGCGACCCGGGTCCTGTGCCTGTGGGTCAACTCGCCGGCCAACCCCACCGGCGCCCTGGCCGACCTCGGCGCCGCCGCGGCGTGGGGGCGGGCCCACGGCGTGCCCGTGCTGAGTGACGAATGCTACGCCGAGTTCACATGGGACGGCCTGCCCCACACCATCCTCGAGCACGGTCTGGACGGGGTGCTGGCCGTGCACTCCCTCTCCAAGCGGTCGAACCTCGCCGGCCTCCGGGTCGGCTTCTACGCCGGCGACGCCGACCTCGTCCACTACCTGTCCGAGGTGCGCAAGCACGCCGGCTTCATGGTCCCGGGGCCGATCCAGGCCGCGGCCATCGTCGCCCTCGACGACGACGACCACGTCGACGCCCAGCGCGAGCGGTACCTGGAGCGCCTCTGGTTCTTCGCCGACGTCCTGCGGGCTGAAGGGGCCAAGGTCGACATGCCGGGGGGCAGTTTCTACCTGTGGGCTCGCGCCCCCGGCGGCGACGCCTGGGCCTTCACGCGGGACCTCGCGGCGAGGGGTGGGGTCCTGGTGTCGCCCGGCGACCTCTACGGGCCGGCGGGCGCCGGCCGTGTCCGGGTGGCGATGGTGCAGCCCATGGAGCGGCTGGCGCTGGTCGCCGAGCGCCTCGGCATCTGAGATAGTCCGAACGAATCATCAAGCATTTCGGGCCGTTGGCCGACAGCGTTGATGCCCCGTTGTGCGGGCCGACGCTTGGAGCACAGATGGTCGAGCCAGGCGGAATCGCACCCTCCGACGAAAGTGAGTCGCGATGAGCCTGTCGCCGACGTCCCGCCTGCCCCGCGTCCTCCCCGGCGCCGCGGTCGCGGCGCTGCTGGCGCTCGTGGCGGTCCTCACGCCGGCCGTCGGTGCCGGAAGCGCGCCGCCTCCGCCCGCGACGGCCACCGCCGATGTGGACCGTGACCTCCTTGCGCTCACGACGGGAACCGTCCCGGTCATCGTCCAGCTGCGGGGCGACGCCGTGGCCGGCGAGAAGGCCATCGCCGACGCCGGCGGCCGCATTACCCGGCACCTCCCACTGATCAATGGCCTGGCCGCCTCGGTCCCGGCCCAGGGCATCACCACCCTCGCCACGGCCGGCGGCGTGCGGGCCATCACCCTCGACCGCCAGGTCAACGTTCAGGGCGGCGGCAATTCGGGCTCACCGAACTCGGTGTACGGCAAGGTCGTGCGGGCCGACGACACGTGGGCCCGGGGCATCACCGGAAGCGGCGTGACCGTCGCCGTGCTCGACACGGGGATCGCGGACGTCGCTGACCTCGCCGGGCGTGTGTTGCCCGTGACCAATGACGTCACCGGTGCCACCACCTCGTGCATGAACCTCTCCGGGGAAGCCGGCTGTGGGGACTCCTACGGCCACGGCACCTTCATCGCCGGCATCATCGCCGGCGACGGCGCCGCCTCCGGCGGGGAGTACATGGGGGTCGCCCCTGGCGCCAAGCTGGTCTCCATCAAGGTCGCCGGTCGCGACGGCTCCGCCGACGTCAGCACCGTCATCGCCGGCATCCAGTGGGCGGTGTCGTTCAAGGACCGGTACGGCATCAAGGTCCTGAACCTGTCCCTGGGCACCGACAGCACCCAGAGTTACCGGACCGACCCCCTGAACTACGCGGTCGAGAAGGCGTGGGCATCGGGCGTGACCGTCGTGGTGGCGGCCAGCAACCGCGGCCCCGACGCCGGCACCATCTCCAAGCCGGGCGACGACCCGTGGGTCATCACCGCCGGCGCCATCGACGACCGCGGCACGCCCCGCCTGGGCGACGACACCGTCCCCAACTTCTCCAGCCGTGGCCCGACGGCGGCCGACGGCCTGCCGAAGCCCGACGTGGTCGCCCCCGGCGCCCACGTCATCTCGCTCCGAGCGCCGGGTAGCGCGATCGACATCCAGTTCCCGAACTACGTCGGGGAGGCGTACCGTAAAGGTAGTGGCACATCGATGGCGACCGGAGTTGTCTCCGGGACGGTGGCTCTCATGCTCGAGGCCAACCCGGGCATGGGTCCCGACCGGGTCAAGTACGCGCTTGCTGCGACCGCCCGTGACACCGCCACCGACGATCCCATGGCGGTGGGAGCCGGCCTCGTCGACGCCCACGCCGCCAGCTTCGCCGCCCCGGCCGGCGTCGCCAACCAAGGCCTGGAGCGGTCCAACGGACTTGGCAGCCTGGACGCCAGCCGCGGGTCGGCGAAGGTCCTGCTGGCCTCGAAGGTGCCGTCGGTGGCCTCGGGCCTGCTCACCGCCCAGATGGGGCGGTGGCACCCCGTCCAGGTTCTCTACGGGCCCTGGACCGGGTCTTCCTGGTACGGCAGCTCCTGGTACGGCAGCTCCTGGTACGGCAGCTCCTGGTACGGCTCCTCGTGGTACGGCTCCTCTTGGTACGGCTCCTCCTGGTACGGAGCCTTCGAAGGCTCGTCGTGGTACGGGTCTTCCTGGTACGGGTCCTCCTGGTACGGATCCTGGGAGTAGCGCATGAAGTTGCCCCGGAACGTCCTGCTCACGGTCGTCGCCTTCGCCGTCTCCGGCGCAGTGACCGTGGGTGTGGCCGGGGCGCTCATACCCTCCGAGGGGATCGGTCCGGCCTATGAGCTGATCCCGCTGACGATCATCCTTGCCCTCAGCTGGGCCTTCCCGCTGCTCGTGCTGCGATCGGAGGAGACGGAGGCGTTCCAGCTCGACGAGGCCTTCTTCGTCGCCATGGCCATCCTTCTGCCCGTCCCGGGCACGGTCGCCGCCTTCTTCGCCGCCACCGTGCTGGGCAACTGCATCCGGCGCCGGCCCCTGGTGCGGGCGGCGTTCAACATCGGCCAGACGGTCACCGCGGTGGGGCTCGGCCTGCTGACCATGCACGCCATCGCCCCTGTCGAGGGCGGAATCACCGCGCCACGGAACCTGGCGGCCGCCGTTGTCGGTGCCGCCGTCTTCATGCTGGTGAACAGCGCCGCGGTGTCGCTGGTCATCTCCCTGAACGAGCAGCGGCGGGCGATCGAGGTGATCCGCGAGGGGCTGGACCTGCGGGTGATGGTCTGGGCCGGCGGCACCGCCCTCGGCCTGCTGGCCGCCCTCGGCGCCACCGCCTACTCCTGGGCCCTCCTGGTCGCCGCCATCCCCATGGCCACCCTCGGCGTCGTCCTCCGGGAGCACGCCAACGCCCGCCGGCAGAGCCAGCGGGCCGAAGCGCTCTTTGCCGCCGCCGGCCAGATCCACGCCTCGGTGGCCATCGCCGAGGTCGAGCGCGCCGTCGTCAACGCGGCGGCGACGCTGCTCCGGTGCCGCCAGGCGCGACTCGACAACGTCCCCCCGGCCGAGGATGAGTTGGGGGCCGAACTGCCTGACTCCGACCCCGCCCAGTGGCTGATCGTCCGGGAGCCGGTCGGCTTCGAGGAGCTCGGCGACCACGAGCAGGATGCCCTCAGGGTGGTGGCCGGCATCGCGGCGCGCGCCATCCAGAACGCCCGCTACGTGTTCCGCGAGCAGGAGATGCGCGAGAGCCTGGAGGAGCTGAACCGGGTCAAGTCCGACTTCGTCTCCTCGGTCTCCCATGAGCTCCGGACGCCGCTCACCAGCATCCTCGGGTACGTCGAGATCCTCTACGACGGCTACGGCGGCGCGCTCAGCGACGAGCAGATGCGGATGATGGCCATCGTCGGCCGAAACGCCGAGCGGCTTCTCGGGCTGATCGAGGAACTGCTCCTGATGGGCAGCCTCGAATCGGGGACCCTGCAGCTGGCACTGGCGCCGGTCTCGGTCAAAGCCCTCCTCGACGACGCCTACCAGGCCGTGCTGCCCGACCTGTCGGGGCGCTCGCTCGATGTGGTGCTCGACGTCGCTAGCGACGCCGACATCATCACCGGCGATCCTCGGCGGCTCGACCGGGCCCTCATCAACCTGCTCACCAACGCCATCAAGTTCACCCCCGACGGTGGCCGGGTCACGGTGTCGACCCGCCGGGCCGGTGACCGGGTGCGCATCGAGGTGGCCGACACCGGCATAGGGATACCGCTGGAGGACCAGGCCAAGGTCTTCGACCGGTTCTTCCGATCTTCGTCGGCCGCTCACCTCGCCGTGCCCGGGACCGGGCTGGGCCTAGCGATCACCAAGATGATCGTCGAGGGCCATGGTGGTGAGATCGAGGTCTCCTCCGCCCCGGGCGAAGGGACGAGGTTCACCCTGACGCTCCCCCTCAACGGCACGAGCCGGCCGGCCGACACCGAGCCGGCGCCGATCCTCCCCGCCCGCCGGTAGCGAACGGGAGAGGGCGGGCCGATCAGGCGGCGACGGGCTCCGGGTGGCTGCCGGCGCTGGAGCGGTTCCAGTCCTCGAAGGTCTGCAGGTAGATGGTCGAGCGCACCACCCACACGAAGTAGAGGGCGGCGGGCACGGCCAGCCAGTCGATGATCAGGCCGTGGGTGTCGACGGTATAGGTGCCGGCCGCGGCGTAGAGCACGAAGGCGATGTGCATGAGCCCGCACGTCGGGAACACGAAGGTGAGCGAAAGCCCGGAGACCGACCAGCCGCCGCTCAGCGGGCGGTTGCGGAGCTGGGTGCGCGCCAGGTAGTAGCCGACCAGGAAGTACACGCCCAGCAGGAGGACGTTCGGGGTCATCTTGGGGTTGAAGTCGGCACCGCCGCTCAGCACGACGCCGGCGGCGCCCACCATCAGGACGAGGTAGACGACGCTCAGCGCCGGCAGGGCGGCGACCCAGCGCGGCGTCCCGGAGATGAAGCGGTCGCCCCGGCCGCCGGCGAGGGCCTCGACCCGCAGCAGGAACCAGGTGACGCCGGCGGGGAGCCCGACCACGACCGCGATCAGGTCGAGCGGGCCGCCGTCGCGGCCGGCGAGGGCCAGGTGCAGCCCGTGCTCGAAGTGGTGGGGGCCGCACGTGAACGCCATGGCGATCCACGCCAGCCCGAAGTGGGAGAACCCCCGCTGAGTCCATCCCCGGCGCAGGTCGATGAGCGTCATCACGCCGTAACTGAGGTAGACGACTCCGAGCAGGAGGTTGAGGCCGGCGACAGCGGCCCTCATGCGTCGGCCCTCATGCTTCGATCTCCATTGGCACTCCGATCTGGCGCATGAACTCGCGGATGACCGACGGCTCCTTGGCCGGCGCCTGCCCGTCGTCGGGCGCGGGCGCGCCGGCGCGTCGCAGGGTGACGGTGAACGCGGTGCCGGCGCCGGGCTCGCTGGAAACCGCGATGTCGCCCCTCATCGCCTCGACCAGCGAGTGCACGATGTAGAGGCCGATCCCGGTGCCGCCGAACCGCCGGACGTCGGTCGACTCGGCCTGCCAGAACTTCTCGAAGCAGCGGGCCGCCTGTTCGCGGTCCATCCCGATCCCACCGTCGGTCACCCGGACCCGCACGACGTCCTCGCCGACCAGAACGTCGACCTCGACGGGCTCACCGCCGGGGGAGTACTTGATGGCGTTGTCGAGGAGGTGGTCGATGACCGTGATGAAGGCCTGGGGGTCGACGTGCACGGCGGGAATCTCGCTGCCTGCGTTGACGGCCACCG
>CAYZMG010000052.1:11766-30025 GCA_964479465.1 uncultured Acidimicrobiales bacterium | reverse complement strand
GGTGTGCACCCCGCCTCGCTCAGCGACGCGCCGGCGCCGGCGAGAGCAGTGTCCTGCTCGGTGCTGTCGTGGACGCTCATCCGTTGGTCCTCCCCGCCGGCGACTCGCCGGAAACGACCCTCATCACGGCAGGGGTCTTCAACATGGCCGCGACGAGGCCATGCGTCGGCCGCCACGGGCACCGTCACTGGCGCCGGCGAACCACCGCGACCGGCGCTGGTGACCTGACCGCCCCTCGCAGAGAGGGCGCCTCAACCTGTCCAGCGGCGGACTGGGCAGGCGAGGCGCCGAAGATGATCTGACCACAGCCGAATCAACGCCGCCCCAACGGCAACTCAATCTCCGGCGAAATCCAGCTCCTACGAGGTGGTGGAAATTAAGGGAACCTGCCGTCCGCTGGCCCGGTTGTGGCACCGTGGGTGGAGGGTCGACGGACGGCGGACTGGTGACGGGCGACTGGCTGCCGGGCACGGTTACCGGCGCCGTCACCGACGTGGTGTCCGGAGCCGCAGGATCAGCCGATGCCCCAGGCTGGGTGATGGGCGCCTGCGTGGTTCGGGGAATCGTCGTCGAAGTGCCGGCCCGAGGGATCCCTCATCCATCCCGCTGCCAGATCTTGACCCACCACCTGCTGCCCCATCCTCATTCTCCCGACACCACAGCGGGGCGACGCCAGCCCGATCTGCGAGCCGATACGGCGGCGCCGACGCCCACAGTTGCGCCGAGAGCAGCCACGAACCAAGCGCCCCGGGAGCGGTGGTCAACTGGTTCAGCGGGAGTGAAATCAACCACGCGGGGCCCGTAAAGGTCGAGTTCCAGCCCGTCCAGTTGGGTGTTGAAGAGCCCGAGAAGCCCGACCAGGGACGTGCGTTGCGGCTCTTCCGCCGACTCGAGCTGCGACCTGATCTGGTCGGTCTTGCGCCGGATGGTCTCGGCCGCAGTCGAAGCTTGGGCTTCGATCTGTCGCCGCATCACGTCAACGTATGAGGCGGCATACGACTTCGTTGCCTCGGCGGCCCGCTCCGGGGTGGCACCACGGCTGCGCACGAAGACGGTGCCGTCCGTGGCTGCCGAACCCCGCACCGGGGGTGTCTCACCCAGGCGGGAGCGAACGAGGTCCCTTACCTCCGGCGAGTGAAGAAACCGTTCGCGTTCATCGAGAAGCTGCGGGGGCAGACGCTGGGCCTGAGGCCCTTCGTGCAGCAGGGACACCTGGGCCTCGAACTCGGACGCGGCACCCACTGTCGCCCCCGTTCCGCCGGCGACCGCTACGACGATCCCGGTCATGGCGATCCACCGCCGCACTGACATCCAAGAACGCTACCCCCACGGCCATGGGGCCGCCCCCGGCTGCATCGTGTCCCGGCGCCCACTTAGCTCTTGAAAAGGAATTCCGCTTCCTCCGGCTCGACCAGGAGGCGCAGCTCTTCCTGAAGCACCTCGTGGCCGGCGAGGGTGGGATCGGAGTCGACGATGGCGAACGCCACCTCACGGGCCCGCGCCACCCACTCCTTGTCGCGGCGCAGGCTGGCCAGCTTGAGGTCGCTCTGGCCCTTCTGGCGGGTGCCCAGCACCGTGCCCTCGCCACGGATCTCCAGGTCGATCTCGGCCAGCTCGAAGCCGTCGGTGCTGGTCTCGATGGCCTTGAGGCGGGTCTCGGAGTCCGGCGTGGTGGCCGCGCCCAGCAGGTAGCACCACGACTGCTCGGCGCCCCGGCCCACCCGGCCGCGGAGCTGGTGGAGCTGGGCCATGCCGAAGCGGTCGGCGTCCTCGATGATCATCACCGTGGCGTTGGGGACGTCGACGCCCACCTCGATCACCGTGGTGGCCACCAGCACGTCGAGCTCGCCGGCCCGGAACGAGGCCATGACGGCCTCCTTCTCCTTCGACGGCATCTGGCCGTGGAGAAGCGCCAGCCGGAGGTCGGGCCACACCTCGTCGCGAAGGCGGGCGAACTCCACCGTGGCCGCCTTGGCCTGGACCTTCTCGGACTCCTCGACCAGCGGGCACACCACGTAGGCCTGGCGGCCGGCAGCAACCTCGGCCGACACCCGCCCGTAGGCCTCCGCCTCCTCCAGGTCGCCCCGGGCCCACTTCGTGAGCACGGGCGAGCGCCCGGGTGGCATCTCGTCGAGCACGGTGACGTCGAGGTCCCCGTACACGGTCATGGCCGCGGTGCGGGGGATGGGCGTGGCCGTCATGACAAGGACGTCGGGGTCGTCGCCCTTGCCCCGCAGGGCGGCTCGCTGCTCGACGCCGAAGCGGTGCTGCTCATCGATGACGATGACGCCCAGCGCCCGGAAGCCCACCTTCTCCTCCAGCAGGGCGTGGGTACCGATCAGCAGGTCGGCGGTGCCGTCGGCGAGGCCGGCGAGGATGCGGGTGCGCTCCCCCGCCGGCGTGCGATTGGTGATGAGCTCCACCCGCAGCGGCCGGTCGCCGGTGAGCGTGCCCTCGTCGGGAACGGTCAGGCCGCCGAGCACGTGGCGCACGGACAGCCCGTGCTGCTCGGCCAGCACCTCGGTGGGGGCCATGAAGGCGCCCTGGAACCCACCCTGAACCGCCATGAGCAGGGCGGTGACCGCCACCAGCGTCTTGCCCGACCCCACGTCGCCCTGGAGCAGCCGGTGCATCGGGTGGACCCCGGCCAGGTCGGCGGCGATCTCGGCGATGGCCCGCTGCTGGGCACCGGTGAGCGGGAAGGGCAGGCCGGCGTGGAAGCGCCGGACCAGTTCACCCTGAACGACATGCCGGATGCCCTTGGATTCCCGCTCGACGGCCCGCTTGCGCATGACCAGGGCCAGTTGCAGGCGCAGGAGCTCATCCACCACCAGCCGCCGGCGGGCGGCCTGGGCCGCGGCCATCGACTCCGGGTTGTGGATCGACCGGAACGCCCACGTGCGGTCGACGACATCGAGGCGGTCCCGCCACTCATCGGGGAGCGGATCGGCCATGGGGCCGGCCCGCAGCAGCGCCTCCTCGATGAAGGCGGCCAGCTCCCACGTGGCCAGACCGGCCTTCTCCGACTGCTGGTAGATGGGCACGATCTTTCCGGTGCGGTCCCCGACCAGGTCCACGACGGGATTGGTCATCTGGGGACGGCCCTTGAAGCGCTCCATCTTCCCGAAGAAGACGGCCTGGGTGCCCACGGCCAGCTGCTTGGCCCGCCACGGCTGGTTGAAGAAGACGACGTGGAGGTAGCTGGAACCGTCGAACACGTCGACATCGACCATGGCCCGGCGCTGGCGGGTGCGGCGGGACTGGACCCGCTTCACCGTGGCCAGGACCATGGCTTCCTCGTGCTCCTTGAGGCCGGCGATCGACTCCTGGCGGGTGCGGTCGAGGTAGCGGCGCGGGTAGTGGGTGAGGAGGTCGAGGACCGTCTTGATCCCCATCGCCTCGAGACCCTCGGCCTTCTTGTCGCCGACGCCCTTGAGCTCGGAGACAGGGATGATCGCCAGCTGGCCGAGCCGGCGCCCGCTCACTCCGCGCTGAAGAGGTAGGCGGCGAGGGGCTGGCCGCCATCGTGCACCTCGACCGCCACCTCGGGGCGGTGCTCGGCCAGCCATACGCACAACGCCTCGGTGGCCCGCTCATCGGCACCGTCGCCGGCGATCACCGTCACCACCTCGTGATGGTCGACCTCGACGAGCCGGTCGAGCAGGCCGCAGCCGGCGCCGGCGAGGTCGGCGGCGACAACGGCGATCTTGCCGTGGTCCAACCCCAGCCAGTCGCCCTCCTTCACGGCGCCGGCCGGCGTGCTGGCGTCGCGCACGGCCCGGGTGACCTCGCCCCACGCCACCCTGGTCGCCGCCTCGACCATGGCGGTGACGTTGCGGTCGACGCCGGCCGTCGGGTCGTAGTCGAGCAACGACGCCAGCCCCTCGGCCACGCTCCTCGTGGGGACGACCCGGGCCGGGCGGGAGGCCAGCTTGGCGGCCTGCTCGGCCACGGGGACGACGTTCTTGTTGTTGGGCAGCACGATGACGCTGTCGCCGGTGGCCGCCTCGATGGCGTCGAGGATCTGGGCGGTCGAGGGGTTCATGGACTGGCCGCCGGCCACCACCTCCTGGACCCCGAGTGATCGAAGGATGTCGTCGACACCCTCGCCGGCGCCCACGGCGACCACCGCGGTGGCGACGTGTTCGCGCTTCTTTCGCTCCTCGGCCACCTGCTGCTCCAGGTCGGTGACCCGGATCGTGTGGGGCCTGCCGCCGGCGTCGAGGCCGGCCTCGATCGAGGCGCCGATGTCGTCGGTGTGAATGTGGCAGTTCCACAGCCCGTCGTTGCCGACGACCACGATCGAGTCGCCAATGGCGTCCCATGCCTGCTTGAAGCCCTCGATCGCCTCGTCGGGCGCCTCCAGGAAGTACATGACCTCATAGCGGCCGCCGTCGCCGGCCCCATGGTGTGCGTCGTCGGCGTCCATGGCCGGAGTGACCGCCACCACAGGCGAGCCGTCGTCGACCGGCTCGGGGAGCGCACGCCCGTCGGCCACGTGGAGTAGCGCGTCGACGAGGAGGACGAAGCCGGCGCCGCCGGCGTCGACCACGCCGGCCTCGGCCAGGACCGGCAGGAGATGGGGAGTGTGCTCCAGGGACGCGGCCGCCGCCGCCGCCACCGCGTCCAGCATCTCGACCAGCCCGGCGTCGCGGGCGCCGGCGGCCGCGCCGGCGGCGTCGCGGGCGACGGTGAGGATCGTGCCCTCCACCGGGCGCATGACAGCGGCGTCGGCCAGCCGGCTGGCGCCGAGGAGGGCGTCGGCCACGCCGCCGGCGTCGACCTCTCCGCCACCCATGCCCTCGGCCAGGCCCCGCAGGATCTGGGACAGGATGACGCCGGAGTTACCCCGGGCGCCCATGAGCGACCCGTGGATCACCGCCTTCTGCACGCCGGCGTCGTCGGTGTCTTCCAGACCCGACACCACCGACTCCAGCGTCAGCGCCATGTTGGTGCCGGTGTCTCCGTCGGGCACCGGATAGACGTTGAGCCGGTTGAGCCGCTCGCGGTGGCGCCGCAGCAGGTCTCGGTAGGCGACCATGGTGGCGCGCAGGTGCTCGGGGGCCAGCTTCTCCATCGGCGGAATCGTAGTGGGCACCCCGGTCGACTACCCTTGTCCCCCATGGCCGCGGTCTGTCAAGTATGTGGAAAACACCCGAGTTTCGGTATGGCCGTGAGCCACTCGCACCGGCGCACGCGCCGGCGCTGGAACCCGAACATCCAGAGGATCCGGGCAGTGGTCAACGGCACGCCCAAGCGGTTGTCGGTCTGCACGTCGTGCATCAAGGCCGGCAAGGTCCAGAAGTCGGTCCGATAGGCCCGCTGCCATGATGCAGGAGCCCTGGGTCTCGGCAGTGGTGACGCTGTCGGTGCCCGCCAACGACCTGGCCTCCATCCTGCCGGTGAAGGGCCACTTCACCAGCGCCGGCTTCGAGGTGCACGCCCCGCTGGGGTCGAGCTTCGGCATCGCCGGCCCGAAGTCGCAGTTCGAGACCACGTTCAATGTCGTCCTCGTGGTCAACGACGCCAATCTGGTGACCACGGTGACCACGGAGGCCGGTGAGATGGACCTCCCGCTCGACCCGCTGCCCGAGTATCTCCGCGGCGTCGTCGAGTCGATCCGGTTCATCGACCCACCGCCGCTCGTCTTCGGCGCCCCCGGCTCTTAGCCAGCCTGGGCCTCTCATGCCGGCGGCCGCCAGACGCCGCCGCAGGCGGGCCCGTCGGCTGCCGGCCAGGAAAGAACGGCGGAGGCCTGCCGGCTTCGCCGGCGGGCCGTAGCGCAGCTGCCTCGCCGAGCAACCTCTGGTTGCGAAGGCGAAATCAGCGCCGGCGCTCCACGCCGTCGAGGAAGCCTTCGAGGGCGGTTTCCACGTCGGCCACCATGTCGCGGTAGCGGCTGACGCCGCGACGATGACCGAGGACCACGCCGCCGGCGATCGCCGCGGGCACCGCGACCGCCTCGGCCGGCATGCTCAAGACCACGAGCGCAGCGCCGGCGGCCACAGCGCCGGCCGAGGCGCCCTTGCCGACGCTCACCCGGTGGGCCCGCCGCAGCGACGGCACGTCGACCGTCAGCTTGACCATCACCATCCCCCGGTCGCCCGGCTCCTCGACCACGGCCAGCTCGACCTGCTCGGCGTCGCTCAGCAGCAGCCGGCGGTGGATGCTCCTGTCGAACTGGACCCGCACCCGGGCACCCACGTCCTGGCGGCGTGCCCACGTGGAGCTGGTGCCGAAGTCCCGGCGGAGGTGGAACTGCTCCTTGGCCAGGAAGCGCCGCAGGATGCGGTCGACCTCGTGAACGGGGCCGGGCAGGCAACGGGACACGGTGAGGCTCGGAGGGCCGAGAGCGGTGCGCCGCTGCGGCACGCCGGTGTCGAACGGCAGGGCGCCGGCCCGGAGCTCGGCCACGGCCCGCCGCACCGACTCGCGGGACAGGCCCGCCTCCACCGCCGCTTCCTCGAGCAGGGCGAGGTCCAGCCCGGGCTGGCCTGCCGGCGTCTGGCCGTCGAGCTCGCTCGCCCGGCGGATCACCAACGCGATCTGCTCGTCGTCGAGGCGGTCACCCTCCACCGGGTTCGACGGTACTGCTACGGGAAGCCCTCGGTCTGTCGGGCCGCCCACGCCGGCTCCACCGGCACCACGCCGGCGCCGAGCACAGGTCCGGCCTCGATGGCCTTGGCGACGAACCGCTTGGCCGCCACGCAGGCGTCCGCCGGCTCCATGCCCCGGGCCAGCTCGGCGCAGATCGCCGCCGCCAGCACGCAGCCCGACCCGTGGGCACCGCCGTCGGGCAGCCGTTGCCCCTCCAGCCACACCAGCTCGCCGCCAGCGACCAGCATGCAGTCCGGGGAGGCCTCGCCGGCCAGGTGGCCCCCCTTGACCAGCACCACCTGCGGCCCCATCTCGCTCAGGACCCGGGCCGCCCGCTCCATGGTCGCCCGGTCGGTCACGTCGAAGCCCACCAGGGCGGACGCCTCCGCCAGGTTGGGGGTCACCACCGCGGCCCGGGGCAGGAGGTGGCGGATGACGGCCTCGACCGCGTCGGGGTCGAGCAGCCGCCCGCCGGTCGAGGCGACCATGACCGGGTCGACCACCAGCGGCCGCACGCCGAGCTCGACGACGGTCCGGGCCACCTCGGCCACCACCTCGGCCGACCCGAGCATCCCGGTCTTCGCGGCGTCGACCCCGAGGTCGGCCACGACGGAGGAGATCTGGGCCCGCACCATCTCGGGCGTGATCGTCTCCACCGCCTGCACGCCGAGGGTGTTCTGGGCGGTGACCGCAGTCAGGGCCACGGTGCCCCACACCCCGTGGGCCTCGAAGGTCTTGAGGTCGGCGACGATGCCGGCGCCGCCGCTGGAATCGGAGCCGGCGATGGTGAGCGCCACCGGGCGCGACCTCACCCCGCCCACCTCTCCGGCAACTGGCCGCAGTGACGGTCGGATACGACCGCTAGTGCAGCCAGAACGGTGGGGGCGGGTGTCATTTGTGCTCCCAGCCGGCGACCGGGAGGTCGCCGTCGCGAAGCCGGCGCTCGCCGGCCTCCGCCGTGCAGCGGCCGATGCGCAGCGGCGTGCCCAGGCCCCGCTCGGCGAAGGTGGTCTCCACCCGGTCTGCGTCAGGAGCGGTGAAGAGCAGCTCGTAGTCCTCGCCGCCCCCGAGCGCCAGCGACTCCGGGTCGTCGCTCACGCGGTTCACGCCGATCGCCGCCGGCACCCGGTCGAGCACGACGCCGACCCCGGACCCCTCTGCGATGTGGCGCAGGTCGGCGGCCAACCCGTCGGACACGTCGATCATGGCCGTCGCCCCTGCCATCCGGGCCGCGGTGCCCTCGTCGAGCCGGGCCCGGGGCCGGCGGTGGGCCAGAACCAGGTCGGGCGCCTCGGAGGCCCGCCCCGTCTGCAGCAGGAGCAGCCCCGCAGCCGAGGAGCCCAGCGGGCCTGTGACGAAGATCGTGTCGGCGGCCCGCGCCCCCGAGCGCAGCACCGGTGCCGGCAGCTCCTCCCCACCGCCGTCGCCCACGATGGCGACGGAGACGACCAGGGTCGCCGAGGAGGTCAGGTCCCCGCCGACGATCGGGCACCCGTAGGCCGCCGACGCCTCCGTCAGCCCGTCGTAGAGCAGGTCGAAGTCGATCGTTCCCAGTGGCCCGGCCACGGTGACCACTGCGCAGCAGGGCCGCCCGCCGACGGCGGCGATGTCGCTGACGTTGGCGACCATCGCCTTCCAGCCCATGTCATCGAGCCCAACCAGGGAGAGGTCGCAGTGGACGCCGGCCACGACCGCGTCGGCGGCCAGCAGCATGGATCCGCTCGGCCCGGGCACCACCGCGACGTCGTCGCCCACCCAGATCTGGTCCGGAGGTCCGACAAGGCGCTGCCGCAGGCGCTCGATGAGGGCGAACTCGGATATCGTCAGGAGCAGCAGGTTAGGCGCTCCAACAGGAGGTTCCTTGCAGGGAGTCATCAAGTCCTACGACCCCGGTACGGCGGAGGGCGTGGTGATGCGCGATACAGACCGCTCCGAGTACGAGCTCTCCCCCGAGGCGCTCACCGGCTCGGTGTTCCGCATGCTCCGGCAGGGCCAACGCGTCGTGTTCGACCTCGACAGCGGGGGGCGGGCCACACGCGTCCGCCTCGGCTCGGAGGTCGACATGGGGACTCCTGGCTTTCCCCCCCGACCCGACGGAAGGACGGTATGACCGCAACCTCGGCTTCGACCACGAGCACCAACCAGCGGCTCCTCGACTGGGTCCAAGAGGTGGCGGACCTCTGTCAGCCCGATCGCGTGGAGTGGTGTGACGGATCCGAGGACGAGTACGACCGCCTGTGCCAACTGCTGGTCGACGGGGGCACCCTCACCCGCCTCGACGACGCCAAGCGGCCCAACAGCTACTGGGCGAGGTCCGACCCCGGCGACGTCGCTCGGGTGGAGGACCGCACGTTCATCTGCTCGCAGAAGGAGATCGACGCCGGCCCCACCAACAACTGGCGTGAGCCGGCGGAGATGAAGGCCACGCTCACCGAGCTGTTCCGGGGCTCCATGCGGGGCCGGACCATGTACGTCGTGCCCTTCAGCATGGGCCCCATCGGCTCGCCCATCGCCCACATCGGCGTGGAGATCACCGACTCGGCCTACGTCGCCATCAACATGCGGATCATGACCCGCATGGGCCAGGCCGTCCTCAACACCCTCGGTCCCGACGGTGACTTCGTGCCCTGCCTGCACTCAGTCGGCGCCCCGCTGGAGCCGGGCCAGGCCGACGTGGCGTGGCCATGCGACGCCGAGAACAAGTACATCGTCCACTTCCCCGAGGAACGGTCGATCTGGTCGTACGGCTCCGGCTACGGCGGCAACGCCCTCCTGGGCAAGAAGTGCTTCGCCCTGCGCATCGCCTCGTCGATGGCCCGTGACGACGGCTGGCTGGCCGAGCACATGCTCATCCTCAAGCTGACCAACCCGACCGGCGAGTCGAAGTACATCGCCGCCGCCTTCCCCTCGGCCTGTGGCAAGACCAACCTGGCCATGCTCGTGCCGACAGTGCCGGGCTGGGACGTGCAGACCGTCGGCGACGACATCTGCTGGATGAAGTTCGGCAGCGACGGCCGGCTGTGGGCCATCAACCCCGAAGCCGGGTTTTTCGGCGTGGCCCCCGGCACCTCGCACCACACGAACCACAACGCCATGGAGACGCTGAGGTCCAACTGCCTCTTCACCAACACCGGGCTCACCGACGACGGCGACGTCTGGTGGGAGGACATGACCGAGGAGCTCCCCGCTCACCTCACCGACTGGAAGGGCAACGACTGGACGCCGGAGTCACCCACGCCGGCCGCCCACCCCAACGCCCGCTTCACCGCACCGGCCGCCCAGTGCCCGACGATCGCCCCCGAGTGGGAGGACCCCAAGGGCGTGCCCATCTCGGCCATCCTCTTCGGGGGCCGGCGCTCGTCGGTGGTGCCCCTGGTGCAGGAGGCCCGCAGCTGGCAGCAGGGCGTCTTCCTGGGCTCGATCATGGCCTCGGAGACCACGGCGGCCCAGGCCGGCGCCGTCGGCAAGCTCCGCCGTGACCCCTTCGCCATGCTGCCCTTCTGCGGCTACAACATGGGCGACTACCTCGGCCACTGGCTCCACATCGGCGCCTCCGCCGAGGCGGCCAAGCTGCCCCGCCTGTTCTACGTGAACTGGTTCCGCAAGAGTCCCGACGGCAAGTGGCTCTGGCCCGGCTTCGGTGAGAACAGCCGGGTGCTGGCATGGATCTTCGACCGGGTGGCAGGCACCGCGGAGGCCGTCGAGTCGCCGGTCGGGCTGCTGCCGGCCGAGGGCGGCATCAATGTCGACGGCCTCGACGTGGCCCCCGAGGACATGGCCGAGCTCCTCCGGGTCGACGCCGAGGAGTGGCGGGCCGAGGTGCCCTCCATCGAAGAGCACTACGCCAACCTGGGCGAGCGCCTCCCCGTGGAGTTGCGGGACGAGCTGAACGCCCTCGAGAAGCGCCTGTCGTCCGAGTGAGCGGGAGCGAGGAGACAACATTGCCTGCCCAGGCCTACGTGCTGATCCAGACCGATGTCGGCAAGTCGGCCCAGGTCGCGGAGGAGGTCAGCAAGATCGAAGGCGTCATCGCCGCTCACAACGTCACCGGCAACTACGACGTGATCGTGCTGGCCGAGGCCGCGTCCATGGACGACCTGGGCCGCCTGGTCGTCAACCAGATCCAGCTCATCCACGGCATCACCAGAACCGCGACATGTTCCGTGGTTCACCTGTAGGTTTCGCCCGCGGCCGGGGCTCTACCGAGGACCCACCTGTAGGGCCCGGATGGCGAGGCCGGCGATGAAGAGGCCGCCGAAGCCGTAGAGCAGGTAGATGCGGTCCCGGAGTTGCTGGCGGTAGGAGTAGATGATGCCGACGCCGGCCAGGATGATGAACCCGTAGAACATGTGGAACTGGAGGTTGGGCACGTCGCGCCCGGCCACCATCGCCACGCCGAGCGCTACCTCGACGAATGCCGAGATCTGCACGCCGGCGGTGAACCACCACAGCGCCGGCACCCGCAGCGCCGGCGACCGGTGGGCCCCCAGGGCCCACAGCCCGGCCAGACCGTTGCCGACGATCACCACCCACGCCCAACCCCGGTGCCAGCCCGCCAGAGAGGCGAGCATGCCGGTCACCCAGCCTCCGCTGGGTGAATCTCGCTGGACCGGCCTCCCGGGCCGGTCACGACAGCCCGTCGAACAGGTCGGTCTCCTCCGTGCCGGGATCGGCGTCGCAGCGGATGAACCACTCGTGGCCGAAGCCGCTCTCGAACTGCTCCGGGGCCATGGCGAGGAAGAACGACGTCTCGCTGATCTGGCTGGCGTGAGCCGCCATCGAGGCCCGCTTTCGGGCCAGCCACGGTCGGACGTCGACCGTGGTGGTGATCCGGTCCTCGGTGACGCCCAGGGTGTCGAGAAAGTCGAGGTCGAAGTCAGTGGGCATGTCGGCACCGCTGGATGCCAGCTGGGCGAAGGACCGGCGGAGGTGATCACGGTTGAGGGTGTTCATGTACACCCTCGGCGTGCCGGCCAGCTCGGCGGCCCGCAACCCCACCCGGTGGACCTGGATGTGGTCGGGATGGCCGTAGTGGCCGTTCTCGTCATAGATGGTGAGGACGTCGGCGCCCTCCTCGGTGAGGATGGCGGCCAGCCGGGCGGCGGCATCCTCCATGTCGGCCTGCCAGAAGGACTCCGGAAGGTCGTTCTCGGGCGTGCCGATCATGCCGGAGTCGACGTAGCCGAGGAACTCGACCCGGCTCACACCGAGGATCGCCGCGCTGGCGAGGGTCTCCTGCTCCCGTCGTTGCCACAGGGCCTCGCCCTCGGGAAGGAACCCGTCCTCCACCTCCCCGTGCTCGCCCCTCGTGGCGACGACGAGGACGACCCGATGGCCTTCATCGGCGGCCCTGGCCATGACGCCGCCCATGGCGATCGACTCGTCGTCGGGGTGGGCATGGAACGTCACGAGCGTGGCCATTAGGGGCCGACGCTACCGGCGGCGGGCGCGAACTACCACCTCCGCGGCGACCCCGCCGAGCGTGCGACCCGTCCTCTCGTCGACCTTCACCAGGTCGACCAGCAGCCGTTCGCCGGCCTGGGCGCCGGCCGGCCACCCGCACGCGGAGCCCCACGATGGCCTGCCGGCCCCGCCGAGGCCTGTGGCGGGCCGAGGTCGTAGGTCACCCGCAGCGTGTGCACAGACCGGGCGGCGACCCGGCGGGCGAGCACCCGAACCTCGGCGTGGGCTCCGCCGCCGACGTCGTGCAGGCCGAAGCCCGACGGAGCGACGGGTTTGCCGTCCAGCCACACGCCGGTCACCGTCTGGCGCAGGTCGAGGATCGGACGGCCGGCGCGGGGGCCGGCGGCGAACGCCACCGTGGCGTCGCCGTGCGCCGTGCCCGCCGCCCCGTCGAAGACCAGGGCGGCGTCGATCCGCCCGATGTCCACCGGCACGGCGGTGGCGCCGTCGGTGATCACCGGTGGCGGCGCGAGGTCGAGGTTGTCGGTCGTGGCCCTTGTCTAACCCGTGATCAGGGACGGCGCCGCCGCCCCCCTAGCCTGGCCCGATGGCTGACCCGTCGCCCTTGGTGCTGCCGGCGGGCTTCCGGTTCGGCGTGGCCACCTCGGCCTTCCAGACCGAGGGTGGGCTTAACGGTCCGGGCGAGCCGGCGAACGACTGGCTCGACTGGGAGCGGTCGGGGCGGGTGGAGCCGTCGGGTGTCGCGGTGGGGTTCTGGGACCGCTACGAGGACCATCTCGACCGGGCCGTGGCCGCCGGCTGCGACGCCTTCCGCCTCTCGGTGGAGTGGGCCCGGTGCGAGCCGAGCGAGGACGTGTACGACGAGACGGCGTTCGCCCGCTACCGGGCCATCCTGGCCGCCTGCGCAGAGCGGAACCTTCGCCCGACCGTCTGCCTCCACCACTTCACCCACCCGTACTGGCTGGGCCCGGACTTCTGGCTGCGCCTCGACAGCCCGGAGCGGTTCGCCCGCTGGGTGGCGGCCGCCGTCGACCGCCTGGGCGGCGGGTGCCGGAACTGGCTCACGCTGAACGAGATCAACGGCTACGCGGTGCAGGCCTACGTGTTCGGCGCCATCCCGCCCGGCCGCTATCTGGCCTTCGGCGATCTGGTGCGCTCACTGGATCACCTCCTCACCGCCCATGTCCTGGCCCATGCCGCCATCCACCGGCGCCAGCCCGAGGCGGTGGTGTCCACCGACAACCACGCATCGTCGCTGTACGAGCTCGACCGGATGCTGCTCGACGTGCTCGTCGCCCGGTCCGAGGGTGTGGAGCGGCCCGACCTGCGGGAATGGCTGTCCGGCCGCCGCCAGGACCAGCACATCGCCCTCGGCGGCCAGGGCCACGCCGACGCGCCGATCCAGCGAGCCACCCGGTCGATCCTTCCCCTGGACCAGGCCCTGCCCCGGGCGGTGGCCGCCATCTATGACGGGCCCTACGAGCGGCCCCTGGATCTGGTCTCGGTGAACTACTACGACCCTGTGGCTGCCGACCACCTCCGCCCACCAGGGCACCGCACCGCCGGCGGCCGGGCCTGGTCGCCGGTCGGCAAGCAGTGGGACATGGCCGTCCACCCCGAGGGCCTGGTCGCCTACCTGCGGGTGAACACCCACCCGGGCCTCGACATCGAGGTCTCCGAGAACGGGCTCTGCAACCGGGTGCGCCGGGGCCGTGCGTGGCCCCGGGGCGACGGCTGGGACCGGGCCCGCTCCCTGCGCGCCCACCTCAAGGCCGTGGTCGCCGCCCTCGACGAGGGCCTACCCGTGACCGGGTACTTCCACTGGACGCTGGCCGACTGCTACGAGTGGGGCTCTTACGAGCCCCGGTTCGGCCTCTACGGCATCGACCGTGAGCGGGGCTGCCGGCTCAGCGACCTCGACTCGATGGGTGTCGACGCCGCCGGCGCCTACCGCCGGCTGGCCGAGGGGCTACGGGCCGGCGACCGCTCGGTGCTTTCGCCGTCGCCTCCAGCGAGTTGATCGAGCGCCGGCAGCCGATCAGCGACCGCACATGGCCAGGAGGCGGCACACCGTGGCCCAGTTGCGCACCGTCGTCGCCAACCGGGCGTCGAGGGCGCTACCGGCGCGGCCCAGCTCGGCGGCCAGCACGCTGCGCCCGAGGCCATCGGGGGTGCGCAGGTACAAGGTCCGCCCCACCAGCTGCGCCTCGTCCCGGCTGCCCTTGGCCGCGGCCCGCTCCACGGCGGCGGCAACCGCTCCGGCCTCGTCACCGCCGACCTGGTCCATCCTGAACACGGCGTGGAGCCGCTTGGGGTCGGCCTCCTCCGGATACGGGTTGGCGGCGACCACTTGCGCCAGCTCGTCACAGGTCAACACCACCACCCGCGGTTGCACGCCGAGGGTGGAGGCGATGGCCCGCTCGAGGGCAGCACCGACCTCGCCGGCGCCGGTGGGGACGGCGCTGGTGAACACCAGGTTGCCGCTCTGGATGTAGGTGGCGACGTCGGTGTGGCCCAGGGACGAGACCACGGCGCGCAGGTCGGCCATGGCCACCCGGTTGTGACCGCCGACGTTGATTCCGCGGAGGAGGGCGACGTAGGTGGTCACCGGACTATGGCCACAGCACTAGAGCCGGTCGAGCAGCTTCTGCTTCTTGAGGTCGAACTCGGCCTGGGAGATCACACCCCGCTGGCGCAGCTCCTCCAGCTTCTCGAGCTGCTCAAGAGGCGATAGCTCACGCCGGCCGGCCATGCGGTCGGCGTCGCGGGCGGCGGCGGCCTCGATGGCCCGGTGAATCTCGTTCTGGGTGCCCTGCGGGTCGGAGAAGTGCCCGAACGCCGACTGGCCGCTCTCCCCGGCGGACTCCACGAGGAGGTCTCCGGCGCGCATCATCCGCTGGAACAGCGATTGCTCGTAGCTGACGTTGTTGACCCGCTCGAGAGGTATCTCACGGCCCTGCCGGGCCAGGACACCCTTGCGATAGATCAGCCGGTCGGTGGTGAGAACGAACTCGGTGGTCATCCATTGGGCGAGGCGGGCCAGGAAGAACCCGAGGGCGATCACGGCGAGGCCCAGGACCGGGAACAGGACCCAATCTTCGGGGTCCCCCTGGCCCACCCATATGGCCAGGGCGAGGGCGGCGACCAGGCCCAAGGTAGGGCCGAAAAGGAAGAACAGGTGCGGCCGCTGGTCGACGATGATCTCCTCGCCGTCGTTCAGGTACTTCTTCGGGAAGCCCATGCACTGACGAATCTACCGGTAGACCTTGCGCCGGTACACCGAATGTGGCGACGCCACCCGGTCGAGGAACAGGAACCCGTCGAGATGGTCGAGCTCGTGCAGCAGGGCGCGGGCTTCGAAGGCGTCGGCCTCCACCACCCGCTCGGTGCCGTCGGCCCCCAGGCCCCGCACCACGACCTCGGTGGCGCGGGCGACATCACCGGTGAGGTCGGGGATGCTGAGACAGCCCTCGCGCCCCATGACAGGCTTGTCCGAGGCCACCAGCACGGGGTCGAAGAGCACGAGCTCGCCGGCGCACGACCGGGCTTTGCGGTGGCCGGTGACGTCGATGGCGAAGGCGCGCCGGCTGACGCCGATCTGGGGCGCGGCCAGACCCACGCACGCCGGCCGGGACCGCATGGTGTCGAGCAGGTCGGCGGCCAGGGCGAGGGCGGCGGCATCGATCGTGCCGACAGTGGCCGAGGGGCGCTGGAGGAACGGGTCGGGCAGGGCGAGTACGGGCCGGACGGCCATCAGGCCGCCCGGCTCAGAGGATGTCGGCCTCCGAGGGGTGCAGCCGGCATGTCACCCCCAGCTCGCCGGCCTTGGCCTCCAGGTCGGCCTGGAGCCGGTGGGGGTCACCATCCGGTGGGAGCGTGACCTCCAGGAACATGGTGTAGACGGGGCTCTCGTGGGTGCCGACGACCCGCGTACTCAGGTCGACGATGTTCACCGAGCGCTCGGCCAGCAATGCCGCCACCCCGTGCACGATGCCCGGATGGTCGGCGCCGTAGACCGACACGGTCCATGACTCGATATCGGGCTCGATTTCCGGCGGCTCGGCGGCCTGGCGGACGGTGACGACCAGATCCAGATCGGCCGCCGGGCCGGCGAGGGCCGCCTCCAGCTCGCCGGCGCCCACACCGGCCGGTGCATCGACGACCAGCATCATGGCGAACTGGCCCCGCAGGATGGTCATGGAGCTGTCCTCCAGATTGCAGCCGTGCTCGGCGAAGGCACCGGTGACGGCGGCGACGATGCCAGGACGGTCGGCACCCACGGCGGTGACCGCGAAATGGGACATCGGCTAGGCGAAGAGGCGGAGCTGGCAGAGCCGGCCGACGGCGTCGTCCCACGACGAGAGCCGGCGGGCCCGCACGACCGGCGATCCCTGGTTGTACGGTCGGTCGAGCAGCCAGGAGTCACACACCTCGGCCAGCAGCTCGGCCTCGGTGGGGTTGTCCTCGATGGTGGCGATGGCGCCCAGGTGGCGGGCGACGGCCGACTTGGTGCCCACCGGCGTGTGATGGACCTCCTCGAGGGGCAGGCCGTGGCGGGCCAGCCATGCCCTGGTGGCGGCGGCCAAATGCGGCGGCCGGGCGGTGATGCCGACGAGGTTCCAGCCGCTCTCCCGGAGCTGGCGCAGGGCCGCGCCCACCCCATCGCACACCGGTGCGGTCGAGTAGAGGCCGGGGTCGGCGAACGTCTCGTCGAGGAACGCCGAGAAGCGGTCCTCGGGGATGCCCAGGCGCAGCAGGCGCAGGTCGTAGCTGCGCCAGGTGGACGGGTGGCTGGCCACGCCGAACGCGGTGGCGATGCGCTCGGCCACGGAGGGGCCGAGATCGCACAGCACACCGTCGAGATCGAGACCGCAGAGCATCACCTGAAGCGTATCGGCCCCCTGGGACAGTGTTTCTTCCCGGCGGGGACCCCCATCCCCTCCTCCTCGCCGGAGCGGGGGCCCCTGCCCCGCCGGCGCCGTATGCCCGGCGGGCGCCGGGCGACCATCCACCATCCTGTCTCACCCCGACTGTACGTTCGATCGGGACATGAGCACCGCTCCCACCATGCCGTTCAGCCGCCACGGAGGCTGCATGCCGTTCAGCCGCCACGGAGGCTGCACCGACCTGCTGACCGGGCTCACGCCGGCCCAGCTGGAGGCCGTCACCACCGCGGGCCAGCCCTTGTGCATCCTGGCCGGCGCCGGCTCGGGCAAGACCCGGGTGCTCACCCGTCGCATCGCCTGGCGGGTGGCCGAGGGTCACGTCGCCGCTTCTCACGTCCTGGCCCTCACCTTCACCCGGCGGGCGGCCGACGAGCTGTCCTCCCGCCTGGGCGGCCTCGGCGTGCGCGACCAGGTCGCCGCCGGCACCTTTCACGCCATCGCCTACGCCCAGCTGCGCCGGCGCTGGGCTGACAGCGGCGAGCGGCCGCCGGCGCTGCTCGACCGCAAGACCCGGATCCTGTTCCGCCTGCTGCCGGCCCGAAGGTCGCCGTCGGACCCTGGGCCCACCGAGCTGGCGGCCGAGATCGAGTGGGCCCAAGCCCGCATGGTGTCGCCGGCGGGCTACGCCGAAGCGGTCGCCGCCGCCGGCCGCAAGCCGCCGATGCCGGCCGCCGCAGTGGCCTCCATCTACGAGCGCTACCAGCAGGAGAAGCGCCGCCAGAACCTTGTCGACTTCGACGACCTGCTCCTCGAATGCGCCCGTGCCCTGGAGACGGACCCCTCGTTCGCGGCAACCCAACGGTGGCGGTACCGGCACCTCTTCGTCGACGAGTTCCAGGATGTGAACCCCCTCCAGTTCCGCCTCCTGGAGGCATGGCGCGACGGGCGCGACGACCTCTGCGTGGTGGGTGACCCCCGCCAGGCCATCTACTCATGGAACGGTGCCGACCCCCGCTACTTGACGGAGTTCGCCGAGCGGTTCGCGGGGTCCACCGTCGTCCACCTCGACCAGAACCACCGCTCGTCGCCCCAGGTGGTGGCCGTGGCCAATGCCGTGCTCGAAGGCATCGGCGGCCGCCCGCTCCGAGCCCCCGGAGCCGATGGCCCCCTGCCGACGGTGACCTCCTACGCCAGCGACGAGGACGAGGCCCGCAACGTCGTCCGGGCCCTGCGCCGGCGGGGCGGCGCCGGCCGCTGGTCCGATCTCGCCGTCCTGGCCCGCACCCACGCCCAGCTCGTGGTGTTCGAGGACCTCCTCAAGGCTGGTGTCATCGACCCCGCCAAGGTGACCC
>CAYZMG010000052.1:0-11756 GCA_964479465.1 uncultured Acidimicrobiales bacterium | reverse complement strand
GATCAACGGCAGTGGCAACCCGCGGCGCTTCCAGGGCGCCTCGGCGTTCCTCGACCAGCCGGCGGTGAAGGAGACCGTCGCCGGCCTGCGCCGGCGCGCCGGCGCGCCGCTGGCCACCGTCCTCCCCGACCTCGACATGCTGGCCCGGGAGGCCGACGAAGCCGGCGAGCGCGGCGCCGACCTCGACGTGCTGGCCCACCAGGCCCGGGAGTTCCTCACCCTTGACCGCACCGGGTCGGTCGGCAGCTTCGTGGCCTGGCTCACGGCCCGCCTGGCCCGGGAGGAGCCGGCCACCAGGGGCCAGGCCGTCGACCTGGCCACGGTCCACGCCGCCAAGGGGCTGGAGTGGCCGGTGGTGTTCCTGGTGGGCTTCGAGCAGGGCCTGCTGCCCATCGGCCACGCCACCACGCCCGAGGCCCGGGCTGAGGAGCGCCGGCTCCTCTACGTCGCCGTCACCCGGGCCGAGCAGGAGCTCCACGTCTCCTGGGCCGAGCGGCGCACGTTCGGCTCCGGCACCATGGCCCGCTCGCCGTCGCCCTGGCTGACCGAGATCGAAACCGCCATCGCGGCCCTGGCCGGCGCCACCGAGGCCGGCTCCGACGCCTGGCGGGGCCGCGTAGCCGACGGCCGCGCCCGGCTGCGGTCCACCGCCGGCGGCCAACGGGTCCCCCGGGCCGGCGAGCGGGCCGATCCGGCCGTGCTCCAGGCCCTCCGGTCATGGCGGGCGAACGCGGCCCGGGCGTCGGGCGTGCCGGCGTTCGTGGTCTTCCACGACACCACGCTGGCCGCGGTGGCCGAGGCCCGGCCTCACGACCGGCCCTCACTGCTCGCCCTTCCCGGCATGGGCCCGGTCAAGGCCGACCGCTACGGCGACGCCCTGCTGGCGGTGGTGGCGGCTTCGTCAACCCGTTGACATCGGGCGCCATCGGCGCGAGAACGGGTTATGCGCCCCTATCTGTGGCCCGAGGACGGTTGGCCCTACCGGGATCCGTCGAAGACCGAGGTGGCGGATCTCGACGCGACCATTGATGACGACGCCATGGTCCTACGGAACATGGGTGCCCGGCTCTTCGAGTTCCTCGACCCCCTCGAACGCCAGGTCATCACCGCCCACTACGGCCTCGACGGCACGCCGCCCCGCACCATGAAGGAGCTGCACCACGACACGGGGCTCCCCCGCGCCGAGCTCCGCGAAGCCCTCGCCGGCGGCCTGGCCAAGTTGCGGACCACGCTGGCCGAATAGCCGACTGCCCCGTTCTGGCTGCATCTAACCGCGTACACGGCGGGTAAATGCAGCAAGTTCGATCAGCGGTCGAAGTCCACAAGTAGGGGGGCGTGGTCGCTCGGGAGCTTTCCCTTGCGGGCCTGCCGGTCGATGAGCGCCCAGGTGGCCCGGTCGGCCAGTGACTTGGTGGCCAGCACGAGGTCGATGCGCAGGCCGCGCCCCTGGTGGAAGTCGCCGGCCCGGTAGTCCCACCAGGAGAAGACGCCTGACTGGGGGTAGATCCGGCGGAACACATCGCTCAGGCCCCACTCCTGCAGGGCGGCCACCGCCTCCCGCTCGGGCGGGCTGATGTGGGTGCCCCCGTGGAGCTTCGAGGGATCCCAGCAGTCGCGGTCCTCGGGAGCGACGTTGAAGTCCCCGCAGATCACCATGTCGGCGGTGGGGTCGCACCCGGAGGAGATGTGCCGGCGCAGGCGCTCGAGCCATGCCAGCTTGGCGTCGTAATGCTCGGTGCCCACCTGGCGCCCGTTGGGCACGTAGACGCTGGCCACCCGCACGCCGGCGCAGGTCGCCCACAGCAGGCGGGCCTCGACGGTCTCGTCCTCGGCCTGGTCGGAGAAGCCGGCCACCACGTCGTCGAGCCCGACCCGGCTCAGGATGGCCACCCCGTTCCACCGGCCCTCACCGCTGTGCGCCGACTCATATCCGAGGGCGGAGAAAGCCAGGGCTGGGAAGGCGCTGTCGGCCAGCTTCGTCTCCTGCATGCACAGGACGTCGGGCTGGGCGTAGGCCAGCCACTCCTCGACCTTGGGCAGGCGGACCTTGAGGGAGTTGACGTTCCAGGTGGCGATACGCATCCGGACGGACTCTACGGGACGGTCAGCTCTCCATCTTGGCCGCTTTGGCCACCTTCTTGGCCGCCTTCTTGACCGCCTTCACCGGTGCCGGCTCGGCGGCCTCGGGCTGCGCCGCGGCCTTCTTGCGGCTGCGGGTCGCCTTCTTGGCCGGCGCCGGCTCGACGGCCACCGCCTCGACGGCGACAGGCTCCGGCGCCGCCTTCTTCCGGGACCGGCTGGCCTTCTTCACCGGCTCGGGCTCGACGGCGGCCGGCGCCTCGACGAGTGGCGCGGCCGCCTTCTTCCGCGATCGGCTGGCCGGCGCCGGCGCCGGGTGCACCGGCTCGGGATGGGCCTTGCGCACCGTGCTGCGGCGGGGCCGGGTCGGCTCCTCGGCGACCGGCGTCTGGTCGGGGACGGGCGCGGGCTCGACGGCCGCCGGCGCCGCCTTGCGGCTCCGGCGAGCCTTGGCGGGTACAACCTCCGCCTCGGCCTCGGACTCCGCCGCCGATTCGGTCTCGGCTACCACGACCGGCGCCGCCTTGCGCCGGCGAGGCTTCGCTGTCGCCGCCGGCTCAGCCGCCTCGGCCGGCGCGGGCCCGGCGGCAACCGGAGCGGCCGCCTTCTTCCGGCCCCGCCGGGCCTTGGCCGGTGTCTCGGTCTGCACCTCGGACACGGGCTGGGCGCCCACGTCGATCTCGGCCTCGACGGTCTCCTCAGTGGGGGCGCCGGCCACCTTGGCCAGGCCGGGCAGCGCCAGCTCGATGCCCCGCCGGGGCGGGTCGAGGGCCTGGATGACGAACGTGCGGATCTCCCCCTTCGTCAGCACCTCCTTGGCGCTTCGGGGTGGCGGGTCGCCAAGGCCGGAGACCGGGGCGTAGCAGCGGGCGCCGCCGGCGATGACGAAGGCACCATGGGAGGTAAACCCCTCGACCTGGCCTTCGACCTCGGTGCCCAGGGGATGGTCGGCGATGAAAGTGATGAACGGCAGCGGCTCGTTGATGGCCTCAGGAGCGTGCCCGATGCTCTCGGTCGCCGCCGCCGCGCTCGCGCCGGCACCCGCGCCGGACCTGCTCCCCCGCCGCCGGCCCCGCCGCGCCGACTTCGGAGCGTCGGGAGCAATGGCCTCCGCCGTCGCCTCGGCGATCGCAGCTGCGGTGGGCTCGGGCAGGGTGGCGGTGACAGCCGACGCCCGGCGGCGGGCCCGGTCGGCGTCGCGGGTGGCCACCCGGCTCTTGGGCCCGCGCACCGGGGTGCGCGGCGTGAAGATCCAGCCGACGTTGGGCACGGGCTTACCGCCCAAAAGGCGGCCCTCCTCGAACAGCCACGTGTACTCGCCGTGGAACTCCTGGAAAGAGTCGTTGGAGAGGACGTCGGCGTCGATGCGGTCGGCGATGCGCAGCAGGAAGCCGTCGCCCCGGCCGATGGCCCCGGCCGGCGGCGACACGATCTCGCCGGCCTCCTCGGCCTCCTCGAAGATCTTCCGCTCGGACTCGTCGATGCGGTATCCGAACGACGCGTCGACGACGACGATGATCTCGTCGTTCGGTCGCTCGGCGTGAAAGGCCTGTACCGCCTCGTCGAGTTGGGCCAGGCTCGGGGTGCTGCGGCCCTCGGTGGCCAGGTTCGAGCCGTCGACGACTACTCGACGGCCTGTGGGCGGACGCGGTGCGCCGGCGGAGGACATAGCGCGCTCAGTCAAGCATTCCGAAGGGCGCGAGCGTGCGATCCCTTGTAATTACAGCCCGTCAAAGGCCCCCGCGAGGAGATCGGCCTGCTGGCGCTGATGCACGGTCTGGCTGCCCGAGGCCGGGCTGGCGGACTCCGGCCGGCTCACGTGGCGCAAGGTGAAATCCTCGCGCAGGAGGCGGTGGAGGCGGCCGTGGACGAAGGTCCAGGGGCCCATGTTCTCCGGCTCCTCCTGCAGCCACACCACATCGCGAGCCGCCGGGTAGCGGGAGACGGTGTCGAGCACCAGCATCTCCGGCCACGGGTACAACTGCTCAACCCGCACGACGGCGACAGGCAGGCCGTGCTCCTCACGGTGGGCCATGGCGTCGTAGGCCACCTTGCCCGACGCCAGGATGACCCGCTGTATGGAATCCGCATCGAGGTGTCCGGGGTCGTCGAGGACCTCCTTGAAGCGGCCCGTCTCGAGCTCCGCGATCGGTGAGCGGGAGTGGCGGGCCCGCAGCAACGACTTCGGCGTGAAGATCACCAGGGGCCGGCGCACCGGGCGGCGCACCTGGCGGCGCAGCACGTGGAAGTACTGGGCTGCGGTGGTGGCGTTGACGACCTGGAGGTTGTCGCCGGCGCACAGGGTGAGGAAGCGCTCGATTCGAGCGGAGGAGTGCTCGGGGCCCTGGCCCTCGTACCCGTGCGGCAGCAGCAGCACCAGGCCCGACGCCTGGCTCCACTTGCCCTGGCCGGCGGTGATGAACTGGTCGATCACGATCTGGGCGCCGTTGGCGAAGTCGCCGAACTGGGCCTCCCATGCCACCAGTGCGTCTTCGTGCACGGTGGAGTAGCCGTACTCGAAGCCCAGGGCCGCGTACTCCGACAGCAGGGAGTCGTACAGCCACAGCTTCCCGCCACCCCGCGAAAGCTCGGAGAGGGGAAGCCACTCGGCACCGGACTCGTAGTCGACGAGCACCTGATGGCGCTGGGAAAATGTCCCCCGCCGCGAGTCCTGCCCGGACAGCCGGATGTCGGTGCCCTCCACCAGGAGGGACCCGAACGCCAGCGCCTCCCCCATCGACCAGTCGACCTCGCCGTCGTCGTAGAGCTGGCGCCGGCCCTGGAGGGTCTTGAGCAGCTTGGGGTGCACGGTGAAGCCGGCCGGCGTCTCGTCCATCGCTGTGGCGACCCGGTCGAGCACCTCACGGGACACCCCGGTGTCCACCGACTGGAGCGGTGCAGGAATGGCCGGCGGGGCGGTGTCGGAGAGCTCGGGTGACGGCGGTGCCGACAACCGTGTCTCCTCGAGGGCGACCTGCATCCGGGCCAGGAAGTCGTCGAGGGCCCGCTCAGCCTCCTCGATGGTGATGTCACCCCGCTTGACCAGGGTCTCGGTGTAGAGCTTGCGCACGGAGCGCCGGGCGACGATCCGCTTGTACATCAGCGGCTGGGTAAAGGACGGGTCGTCGCCCTCGTTGTGGCCGTGGCGCCGGTAGCAGACCATGTCGATCACCACGTCCTTGTGGAACCGCTGCCGGAACCCGAAGGCCAGGCGGGCGACGCGCACGACCGCCTCGGGGTCGTCGCCGTTGACGTGGAAGATCGGCGCCTGGACCATCTTGGCGATGTCGGTGGCGTAGACCGACGACCGGGCCTCGGCCGGGGCGGTGGTGAACCCGAGCTGGTTGTTGACCACCACGTGGATGGTGCCGCCGATGCGATATCCCCTCAGAGCGGAGAGGTTCAGCGTCTCGGCCACCACGCCCTGGCCGGCAAAGGCGGCGTCGCCATGGATGAGGACCGCCAGCACCGAGAAGGCCTCAGGGTCGTCGATGAGGTCCTGGCGGGCCCGGACCATGCCCTCCACCACCGGGTCGACCGCCTCCAGGTGCGACGGGTTCGACGCCAGCTGGACCGGCAGGCTGACGCCTGAACGACCCACGAACTTGCCCGACGCACCCAGGTGGTACTTCACGTCGCCGGTGCCCTGGGTGGTGGAGGGGTCGAGGTCGCCCTCGAACTCGCGGAAGATCTGGCGGAACGACTTGCCCACCAAATTGGCGAGCACGTTGAGCCGGCCGCGGTGGGCCATGCCCAGGACCGCCTCCTGGTAGCCGGACGACGCCGCGGCGTCGAGGACCTCGTCCAGTAGGGGAATCAGGCTTTCGGCCCCCTCGAGCCCGAAGCGCTTGTGGCCGGTGTACTTGGTGTGAAGGAAGCGCTCGAAGGCTTCGGCTGCGTTGAGCCGGTCCAGGATGTGGAGCTGCTCCTCGGTGCTGAAGACGGTGTGCACGCCCTCGACCTGCTGCTGGATCCACGCCTTCTGGTCGGGCTCCTGGATGTGCATGTACTCGACGCCGATGCGCCGGCAATAGGCGTCGCGCAGGACGCCGAGGAGATCTCCCAGGGGCATGATGTTGCGGCCGGCGACTCCGTCGGTGAAGAACTCGCGTTCCAGGTCCCAGATGGTCAGCCCGTAGGTGGCGGGGTCGAGCTCGGGATGGGTGCGGGGCTCCTTCCATGACAGCGGGTCCAGGTCGGCGATGAGGTGGCCACGGACCCGGTACATGTTGGTGAGGGTCTGGACGTGGACCTGCTTCTCACGCTGAACGGCGCCGTTGCCCATCCCGTCGAGGGGGTTGGTGTCGCGCCGCCAGCGGACCGACTCGTACGGCACGCCGAGGGAGCGGAAAATGCCGTCGTAGAAACCGTCGGCGCCCAGCAGGAGCTGCTCGACGCGCTGGAGGTACAGACCGGACTCCGCGCCCTGGATCACCCGGTGGTCGTAGGTGGAGGTGAGCGTGAGGACCTTGGAGATGCCGAGCTGGGCCATGACCTGGGGGTCGGCGCCGGCGTACTCCGCCGGCCAGCCCAGGGCGCCCACGCCCACGATGACGCTCTGACCGGGCATGAGCCGGGGCACCGACGACACGGTGCCGAGCGTGCCCGGGTTGGTGAGGGTCATCGTCACGCCGGCGAAGTCCTCCGGGGTGATCTTGTTGTTGCGGACCCGGCGGACGACGTCCTCGTAGGCGGCGTGGAAGCCGGCGAAGTCCAGCGTGCCGACGTCGCGGATGCAGGGGACGAGCAGGGTGCGGGTGCCGTCGGACTTGGCCACGTCGATGGCCAGGCCCAGGCCGACCACAGGCTGGCGGGAGACGCCGGCCTGGCCGTTGTCGCCGGCGACGAAGACCGACCGCATGGCGGGCACGGCCTCGAGGGCCCGGACGACGGCGTAGCCGATCAGGTGGGTGAAACTGACCTTGACCCCGCCGGTGCGGGACATGTACCCGTTCAGCACTTTCCGGTTGACCTCCAGCAGGCGAGCCGGCACCGCCCGGGCGCTGGTGGCGGTGGGCACCGCAAGGCTGGCCTCCATGTTGGCCACCAGGCGGGCGGCGCCCCCACGGAGGGGCCGGACGTCTGGCCGGTCGACCGCCTGGGGGGCGGGCTTCGGTGTGGGCGCCGGCATGGGCTCTGCCGGTGCCGCAGGCGGCGCGGGCGCAACGTCGGTGCGGTAGTCGGCGAAGAAGTCACGCCAGCTCTCGGTGACCGAGGACGGGTCCTCCCGGTACTGCTCGTACATCTCGTCGACCAGCCAGGCATTGGGGCCGAAGCTCGCCTGGCGCTCTTGTGACATCGCACTCCATTCTACCGGCACCCCCCTCGCGGCCTGACCAGGTACGATCTGCTCACATGCCGGGCGTTGTCACAGCCGGCCGCGTCGTGGACGACCGCTACCTCCTCATCGAACCGATGGAAGAGGGGGGCATGGGGATCCTCTGGCGGGCCGAGGATCTGATCTCCGAGCGCTTGGTGACCGTGAAGGAACTGCGGTTCCCAGACCCGCTCGACCATATGCAACGCCGGGCGCTGGCGGCTCGCGTGCGCCGTGAGGCGCGGGCCATGTCCGCCGTCGACCACCCGGGCCTGGCCCGGATCGTCGATGTGGTCGACGATGGCGACCGGCCCTGGGTCGTCACCGAGCTCATCCAGGACCCCAGCCTCGCCCATCTGGTCCACCGGGACGGGCCGTTGGAGCCCGAGCGGGCCGCGGTCATCGGCCTCCGCCTGCTCGACGTCCTCGACGCCGCCACCGGCCAGGACATGGTCCACCGCTTCCTCCAGCCGACGAAGGTGTTCGTCGGATTCGGCGACCAGATCCACGTGACCGACTTCGGCATCGCCTCCCTGATCGGCGACCGCACCGTCGCCCGCAGCGGCGCCGTCGGGGGCGTGTCGTTCATGGCGCCCGAGCAGGCGGGCACCGTCGAGGCCGACATCTGGTCCCTCGGCGCCATCCTGTACTTCGCGGTCGAGGGGGTCGCGCCGTTCACCGGTGCCGGCCCCGACGCCATCCTGGAGGCGGTCACGACCCAGCCGCCCCGGCCGGCGGCCGGCGCCGGCTCGCTCGCCCGCGTGCTCGAGGTCACCCTCCAGAAGGACCCGACGGAGCGGCCCTCGGCTGACGAGCTCAGGGCCCTTCTCGAGGTCGCCGCCGGCGACATGCTCCCCGAGCCCGAACCCGAGCCCGAACCCGAGCCGGCGGTCGACGTAGACACCATCGTGTGGGCCGAAAACGGCAACGGCCACGGCTCCCTCACCGGGGCCGCGCTGGACTTCGACTCGAACGGCGAGCCGGCGCCGGCCGTCGAGGACGTCTTCGCCGAGCCCGACGCTCCCGCCGAGCCGCCGCCGGCGGCGCCCCTGCCCCCGCGGGAGGCGCTGGCCCGCATGTTCTCCCCCGACCCCGGCCGTCCGCCGGTGATCTTTACGCCGGAGGAGGAGCACCGGGACCCGCCGGCGCCCTGGCCGGTGCCCCGCAAGCGCAGCCCACTGATCGTGGTCCTCGCCACGGTGGTCACGCTGGTGATGATCGCCATCCTCTTCACCAACGGCCGGGAAATCTTCACGAGGGAGGGGCGCTCAGCCCGCATCATCGCCTCGGTCGACTGGTCCAAGTACACCGACCCCGACACCGGCTTCACCATCGACTACCCATCGGACTGGCGGGTCAGCCGGGAGGGGAACTACACCGACTTCCGCCATCCGGACTCCGCCGCTGCCCTCCGTGTGGTCGTGCAGGACTCCAACGCCCGCTCCGCCGAGGCGGCGTGGCTGGACCTGGAACGGCGCTTCCGGACCGAGCAGCAGAGCTACAGCCGCATCCGCCTTGAGCCCACCGAGTTCAAGGGCTTCAACGCCGCCGAGTGGGAGTTCACCTACCAGCGGCGCGATGTCCAGCTCCACAACCTGGACCTGGGCGTGGTGACCGGCGCCAAGGGCTTCACCCTGAACTTCGAGGCCCGCCAGTCGGACTGGGACATCGTCAAAGCGTTCATGGACCGCTTCGAGCGCTCGTTCAATCCCCCGACGACCTAAAGGTTCGCCCGTTCTTGGACGGAAATGGCGTCCACAAAATGCGAGGCAACAAAAAACGCCCGCCGGAAGGCGGGCGTCGCAGTTTCGACCGAAGGTCTGTGAGTGCCGGGGCTGGGGTGCACGGCGGACGCACCCCGGGCCCCGACGACAGGAAACTTGCCAGATCGTCGGATCGCCGTCAAGTCGAGGCCAGGGGAATGCCTCAACCACGGGCAGTGAGATGCCGATAGATCGAACATGGCCGTTCAGAGCATCTTCACCAGTCGTGCGGTAGCGCGCTACATCGAGGCTGGCAACACCGCAAGTTGCGCGTCGTGCAAACTGCCGGTCAAATTCCGCGCCAAGGCCAAGCTGCAGCAGGTCATCGCCAACGTCTACACCGAGGGCGTCTGGGAGCGCGTCGAGCACTATCACGTCGACTGCTACGAGAACGCCGGCCGTCCGTACGGTCCCGCCTCCTAGCGCCAGCACTTCGATCGGCCCGTCGGGCCGTACCATGGGGAACATGGTCCCCGACGGTCTGCTGGGCGTGGCCGAGATCGGCCGTCGCACCGGCCTCACCCGCAAGGCCCTCCGCCACTACGAGGAGCTCGGCCTTGTCGAACCGGCGGCGCGCACCGACGCCGGCTACCGCCTCTACGACACCGAGGCTCTCCGGCGCATCGAGCTGGTCAACCGGGCCAAGGTTCTCGGCCTACGCCTGAGCGAGGCCAAGGAGTTCCTCCACGTCGCCGAAGGCTGCTGTGGTGACCACCACCCTGAACTGGCGGAGTTGGTCGAGAAGAAGCTGGCCGAGACCGAGCAGCGCATCACGGAGCTCCAGTCCTTGCGGGGCACCCTCACGACCGTCCTGGACCGCCTGGCCAGTAACGAGGGGCTGCACCGCTGCGAAGAGGCGCTGTGCACCTGCAACGCCCCGCTCACCATCGGCAGGAAGCCCGCCTGAGCTAAGGCAGCACGAGCTGCACGGCGGCCCACAGGGCGTTGTTCAGGGCGGCCTGGGACTCCTGAATGCGGTGGACGCTGTCGGAGCGGACCACGAAGCACTGCTCGACCGGGCTGCCCTCGGCGGCCATCCGCCCGCCGTCGGTGCCGGCGATGCCGACGGTGAGCATGCCCTGCTTGCGGGCCTCGGCGAAGGCCCGCATCAGGTTGTCGGAGTTGCCGCTGGTGGAGAAGCCCATAGCGATGTCGTGCGCCCGTCCGTGGGCGATGAGCTGGCGGGAAAAAACCAGCTCGAAGCCGACGTCGTTACCGAGAGCGGTCATGACCGCCTGGTCCTCGGCCAGGGAGCGAGCAGCCAGGGGACGACCCCAAGGCGGCTCGGTGTAGAGGTGGGCCACGGCCTCGGCGTCGGTGGCGCTGCCGCCGTTGCCGAAGGTGAACAGCCGCCCGCCGGCGGAGAAGCGCTCGGCCATGGCGGCGGCGGTCACTTCGAGCTGGCCCTCGACCTGGGACAGCGTGGCGTCGCGCAACTTCGAGCTCTGGCGCCACTTTGCTGTGGCCGACCGGGCCAGATCCTCGAGCAGCGTCTCGGCGTCGGTCTCGTCGCCCTCGATGAAGGGGTACAGGAAGTCGGTGGTCTCGGGCATCAGCTGCTCTGGATGGCGAAGCCGGCGTGGATCAGCACGAGGTCGCCGGGGGCGGGGCTGTCGATGAGGGACACGTCGATGCGCTCCTGGCCGTCAGGGGTACGGACCAGGGCTTCGTCTCCGTCGACGGCGACCACCTCGGCCGGCCGGCCCTCGTCGGAGCAGGTGATGCAGACCTCATCGGTGCACTCGGGCTCCGGCTTCAGCAGGCCGGAATGCTCGAAGCACACGTGGGTCAGCTCCCAGAGCAGGTGGTAGATGCGCACGAAGAGCTCGGATGCCTCCAGCGGCACGTCGGTGTCGAGCCAGATGACATGGTCGGCGGCGCCCGGGTCGGGGCGCTTGGGACCGGCCCCGATCCAGACCGTCTCCACGCCCCACGCCGGCCCCCGCCGCATGGTGTCGAGCACCCGCGGGTCATCGGCGTCGGCGAGGACGAGGACGATGTCGCCGGCGATGACCGACGCCCGCAGGGTGGCCACCATGTCGGCCGCCGGCGGCACGGTGACGGCAGGGAGGGCCCGCTTGCCGACGATCACGGGGTGGACGAACTCCACGGCGACGTGGTGGGCGTGGTACGGCCAGTTCGGCGAGGCGCACCACATGGTCGCGCCGGCGGAGAAGCGCCGGGCGAGGGCCAGTGAGGCCCGGGCCAAGTCGTCGGCGACGCGGCCGGCGTCGCTCATCGCGGTCTGGTTGGCAACCATGCTCACGACTCCAGTGTCGCACCGGGATTCCGGTTCGGAACCGAAAGTTCCACCTGAAATTCGTTCTGAGTAGATGTAAGTTACACCTATAAGTCCGCAACACGGGCTGTAGACACCTACCGTCGACCCGCAGGAGAAGTGTGTATGGCTGAGGCTAGGACGCGACGTTCAACGGCGCGCACCCGTGACCTTGTTCCCGACCGCGACCGCGACAGGGACCAGACCGTCGTTCCCGCCGGCGACCCCGGTATCGAGAACTGGCGTGACAACCCCCTCGACCCGATGGCGCCGATCGGCATCCGCTCTCGCGCCGTCGAGCCCGACTCCAGCCGCATCC
>CAYZMG010000051.1:0-31083 GCA_964479465.1 uncultured Acidimicrobiales bacterium | reverse complement strand
CGGCCGCTTCGGCCGCCAGCACGTTCTTCAGTGAGTAGTCGTCGGTGCCGCCCAGAAACCGGACGGTGTCGCCTGCGCGGCGGCGGGTGCGGGCGTAGACGTCCGCCAGCACCAGCTCGTAGGCGTAGCCGAGGTGCGGCCGCGCGTTCACGTACGGGATGGCGACGGTCACGTAGGTCGTCATGGTCGGGCTCTCCTCAGCTCAAATGCCTGAAGGAGCCCCGAGTGGTTGCGCCGTAGCTCTACGTCGACCCTGGGCACCTCCAGGGTCGGATGGATCGCTACAGCGGCGCGTGCGAAACCGGCCCCGGGAGGGGCCGCATCATCACGAAGGTCCGATGCTGTCGCACGTCCGTGACGGTACCGCCACGGGATGGGCCACTCAGGCGAATATTCGCCGCTATTCGTGAGCCGCCGTCGGGTGTCCCCAAATCCCGGCCCCTGATCGGGGAGCCGCCTCGCCCCTTCCGCCGGCTGCCATCTGTTGACGGCCGACCTGCGCTGCTTGCTGCTCACCTCGTTCGAGCAGGGAGACGGCGATCTCCTCAACCGGAGTCTCGCCCTCGTCGATCGCGCGGTGCAGCTTCCCAGCAATCCGAACGGGGCTGGCTCCTGCGGTGTCACCAAACGCCGATGTGATGTCACGCCCTCCACGTTTAGCCATCGACTTTCTCCGGGTTCGGGCGTACGATGACAGCGGCGCTTCGGGGGTGCCTCCAGTCCGCGGGAAGGTCTCACCACCTCGAAGTATGTGAGTCAGGGCAAGCGATCTCGCTTCCGACCTGCAGGTGCGGACCTCAGGGCACTTGGAAGGAGATCCTCATGTACAGCCCCTACCCCGACATCGACCTCCTCCGCCGCCAGGCGAAGCGACTGCTGCGACAGGCGAAGGAGGGTGACCCGGGTGCGCTCCGTCTGCTTCCCCGTGCTGACCGCTACCCGCAGCTGGCTGACGCCCAATATGCAGTGGCGAAGGTCGTCGGCTTCACGAGCTGGCCGGCGCTCGTGCGCGCGGTGGAGTCGTCACGAAGCGACACCGAGAGACCCGAGCGCCGTACCCGACTGGTTCTCGTCCGCAACGGCCGCGGCGACTCCCGCGGCCGCTTCAACCAGCACGATGGTCCCCCGCTTGATGAGGTCGGGCGAGCTCAGGCGATGCGCGCCGCCGCTCGACTCGTTCAGACGGTGAAACCGAAGGATGTCGACTCCGTGGTGAGCTCTCGGTCCCCGCGGAGCATGGAGACCGCCCAGCTCATCTCCTCCACTCTCGACATTCCCTTCGGCGAGCCAACCTGCGACCTCTGCCAGATGCACCCTGGTGCCGCTGAGGGCCTGACCCAGGAGGAGATGGCGGAGCGGTTCGGGCCGAATTACGCCTTCGTGCCCGGCGCCGAGTCTTGGTCGGACTTCGTGCCAAGGGCAACCAAGTCACTCGAAAGGCTCGCCCGGGCGCACTCGGGCCGCACGGTCATCGGCGTAATCGAGGGCGCGATGGTGAAGGCGTCATTCATAGCGTTCGGCAAGATGCCCCTGCCCGCAGCCGAGGTCATCATGACCGACTACGCGTCCATCACGGAGTGGTCCTGTCTTGTGGAGGGGGATGTCCGCAGGCTCGGGACATGGCGACTGGAGCGGTACAACGAAGCGATCGATGCTGGCACTGGTCCATCAACGCCGGATCCGATCACGCCATAGAGAGCCGGGGTTTCGTCGAGCGGATCGCGGCGACCTGCCCCATAAAGGCGACAAACCGTTGGGAATGGTGCGTCTCCGAACGCCGGCTACCGTACGGTCGCTCGGTCGCTTGTCAGGGCATCGAGTCCACGATGTGGAACGAGACGCCCTCGGTGCGCAGCGCATCCTCGAGGCGAGGCGAGCTCACTGACAGAGCCACCGTGGCGTTCAGGTACAACGCCGCGGCGAGCGCCTCGACACTGAGGATGTTCAGCTGATGCCGAGCCCGAAGGCGACCGGTCACAGGCCCGAGCTCGCGCAAGCTGACGAGCCCGATCTCCGCGGGCAACTCCAGGGCAGCGGCGAGCGCCTGTTCACGCCGTCCGCCCGGTAGGGCCATGAACGGCCCCGAGAGCGTCCCGGGCCGGTCGGCGACGCGCAGCACGGCCTGACAGAGGCGGACATACCAATATCCGGTCGTGGCGATGGTGGGGTCCGAGCCCAGCGGCGCAGGGAGCGCGTCCTCACGGAGGACGACGCCCAGAAGCTGGTCGTCGAGGAGAAGCGTCACTCCGTGGCGAGGTCGTCGTCGCCGAACCCGGCTCGGGCGTTTGCCCAATCGTCGTCGGACACCGCATCCAGCAGCTGGCGACGCAGGGTGCCAACTCCCCCCGGGATCAGCAGGATCGCATCCCCGAGATCGAGGTACCCGACCTCGCCACCCTCATCGAGACCCCACCGGTGCCTCGTCGAGGCCGGCAGGCTCATCTGGCCACGTTGGGACACCCGCAGCTCACCCGTCTTTCCCATGGCTGGAGTCTACAAGGTGAAGGGGAACTCTGCCTTGTATCGGCGAACCCCCTTGGAGACCCCGTCGTCGCCGACATCCCCTGCAGGGCGACACCGCACAGCCCGCCGGCCTTGGCGTCTTGTGACCTGTACGAAAGCCACCTTCGCCTGGGCAACTAAGGTCTTCGTGGTGTTCGGCGCCCTCGCCGTGGTCATGGGCCGGTCTGCCGCTCGAGACCTCCGGGACGGCATCGAGATCGGGACGGCGTGAGTTTCACCTCAGGTCTTGGGGCGCTCGTGCCAACCCTGCTTGCGGCCGCCGTCGCTCTGCTCTGCCCCATACTGATCCTTATGCGGACCTGAGCCGCCCGCGGCCCACAAGCCCTACATTCGTAACCTCCAAAGACCGTCCCATATTCTCGGGTCCTTCCGCGTGGCACGCCCGTCCCCCAACGCCGGCGGTGGGACCACGGGTTGGGGCGGCTGGGAAGCGCCGCGCCATATCGACGGGGAGCCGATCTCCACGGGCGACTCGCCGCTGACGCTTCTAGCGCGGCTGCGGTGCTGGGGATCGAAGTCGACGTGCCGCCATTCGCATCCGACGTCTCGGGCTCGGTAGGCGGCGAGGCGGACGACCGCGGGTCCGATCCCGCGACGCTGGTGGTCGGGACGGGTCTTTGTGTCGAGCAGGAAGGCGTGATCGCCGCCGTCCCAGGCGACGTTGACGAAGCGGACCAGTGCACTGTCGGCGAGGCGGGCCGATACCCAGCCAAGGCTGTGCGGGCGCACCTGGTCCCACCAGCCTCGGGTGGCGCGGCCGCCGTGGGCCGCCGTGAGCTGGGAGAGCTCGTCATCGGTGAACGGGTGTCGCCACCGCAGGCGTCGTGAAGTTCACGAAGGAGTCCGGCGACCTCCGGGGTCCACGGCGCTTGTGGCCGGTAAGGATCCCGTCGAGCAGGTAGGTGCGCGATTCCTCGGCGAGGCATGTCGCACCGGCAGGGGGCGGTCCCGGCAAGGGCAAGCACCTTCGTCGTCGCCGACCTCCCCGCTCGCTGCTGTGCGCTCGACAGTAACGCCCGGGCGCGCTCGACGACCGGCGCCGGCGACGAAACGCTGATAGGTCTGTTCGTGCGTGAATGGCTACCGGAGGGAGCGCAGGCGGCCGACCACACCGGGGAAGGCGGTGCGAAACACCTCTACGTCGGCGTCGGTGGTCGACCAGCCCACGGACACCCGGAGCGAGTGGTCGGCCTCCACGCCCATCGCCGCCAGCACCGGGGACGGTTCGAAGGTCTCCGACGAGCAGGCGCTGCCGGAGTGGGCAGCGATGCCGGCCTGGTCGAGGCCGAGCAGGACGGCTTCGGCCTCCACGCCGGCCACGCCGAAGCATGCGATGTGGGGGACCCGGTCCACGGTGTCGCCGTAGGTCACCACGCCGTCGACTGCGGTCGCCGCCGCGATGAGCGCTTCGGTCTGGGCCCGCTCCCGGTTCCCGTCGATGGGCATTGACGCGGCCACGCCGAACCCCACGATGCCGGCGACGTTCTCCATGCCCGCCCGCCGTGACCGCTCCTGCTCGCCGCCGACGAGCAGGGGCCGCAGGCGCAGGCCCCGCCGCACGAGCAGGGCGCCCACGCCCTGGGGGCCACCGAGCTTGTGGGTGCTGACCGACAGGAGGTCGGCTCCCAGTGCCCCGAAGTCGATGGGGACGTGGCCGGCGGCGCACGCGGCATCCACGTGCACGAGCACGCCCCGCTCCCGGCAGCCGGCGACGATCTCGGTCACGGGCTGGAGCGTGCCGACCTCGTGATTGGCCCACTGGATGTGTACCAGCGCGGTTTCGCCGGGGCGCACTGCGTCGAGCATCTCGCCCACATCGACGCGGCCGAGCCGGTCCACGCCGACCTCGGTGACGTCGCCGAACGCGGCCGACGCGTCCCGTACCGCCGAATGCTCGACCGCCGGCACCACGATGTGTCGCCGGCGCTCGGTGGCGCCCCACACCGCAGCGGCGATCGACTCGGTCGCCCCGCTGGTGAACACCACCTCACGGGGCCGGGCACCGAGGGATGCGCCGACCTGCTCCCGTGCCTCCTCGACTGCGCCCCGTGAGAGGCGCCCGTCGGTGTGCACCCGGCCGGGGTCGGCGGCGAAGGACAGCCACGGCAGCATGGCCGCGACCACGTCCGGCCGCGCCGGCGACGTGGATGCGTGGTCGAGGTAGTGCCGGGCCACCCGGTCCCGCTAGACCAGGGTGATGCAGATGTCGTCGCCGCGGGGTCGCGACGCCGACGTCTCCGGCACGGTGTCGCCGTAGAGCGTCTCCAGCATGCCTTTGACGATTCCCCGGTCGACGGCGCAGATCACCGGGTGCTGCACCGCGGCCCCACCGAAGGGGCACTGCTCGGAGATGATGGCCAGCCCGTTGTCCCGTGACTCGGTGTGGGAGGCGAAGCCGTGGGCCGTCAGGGCGTCGGCCACCGCATGGAGCGCGGCCTGCAGCGACCGGTGCCCCTCACCTGGTGCCATCGACGCGGCCAGCGACTTCCCGTACTCCTCGCCGACCGACTCGGCCATGGCCTCGGCCTCCTCGATGGGCACCAGCGCCAGCATGCGGCCCAGCAGGGCGATCAGCAGGTCGTCGCGGCGGACGGGGAACTCCAGGGCCAGAGCCTTGTCGGTGACCTGGTAGCGCTTCGACGGGCGGCCGGCGCCGGCCTTTGCCGGCTGAGTCACTGTTCCCGGCGTAGCCGGGCGCCCGACCTGGACCTTCAGGTAGCCGCCGGCGGCCAGCTTGTCGAGGTGGTGGCGGGCCACGTTGGGGTGCAGGCCGAAGCGCTGGGCCACCTCGGCGGTGGTCACGCCGCCGGTGGCAGCGTGGGCGAAGAGGTAGATGTCGCGCCGGGTGGCGTCGCCGAACGCGGAGGTGGCGGCGGTTACCCCTGCGGTGAACGCATCAGCCGAGAGGGGAACCTGCTCCATGCCGGTATTCTACCTATGTCCATAGGAGAAATTGCATGCCCTTACGCGAAGAAGTACTCGAGGTCCTCCGCCCGGTGCAGGATCCGGAGCTCCACCGCAGCATCGTCGACCTCGACATGGTGCGCGACATCACCATCGGCGCCGGCGGGCGGGTGGCCGTCACCATCGCTCTCACCGTCGCCGGCTGCCCGCTGCGGGCCGAGATCACCGACCGGGTGACCCGGGCCGTGGCCGCGCTGGCCGGCGTGACCGGCGTCGACGTCGACCTCACGGTGATGACCGACGCCGAGCGGGCCGCCTTGAAGGTCCGCCTCCAGGGCGACGTCTCCGGCGGGGCGGCGGCCGCCGGCCACGAGGGCCACGCCCACGCGGTGAACGACGGCCCGCAGGTGATCCCCTTTGCCGACCCGTCGAGCACGACCCGGGTCCTCGGGCTGTCGTCGGGCAAGGGCGGGGTGGGCAAGTCGTCGGTGACGGTGAACCTGGCCATCGCCCTGTCGCGCCTCGGCCACGAGGTGGCCATCCTCGACGCCGACGTCTACGGGTTCTCGATCCCCAAGATGCTCGGCCTCGACCAGCAGCCGGTGGTGATCGACGGCATGATCGTGCCGCCGGTGGCCCACGGGCTCAGCGTGATGTCCACCGGCTTCCTGGTGGCCGACGACCAGCCGGTGATCTGGCGGGGGCCCATGCTCCACAAGGCCCTCAACCAGTTCCTCACCGACGTCCACTGGGGCGAGCCCGACTTCCTGCTCGTCGACATGCCGCCGGGCACGGGCGACGTCGCCCTCTCGCTGGCGCAGTTCATGCCCCGCACCGAGGTGTACGTGGTGACCACGCCCCAGCCCGCCGCGCAACGGGTGGCGCAGCGCTCCGCACTCATGGCCCGCAAGGTGAACCTGGCCGTGCGGGGTGTGATCGAGAACATGAGCTGGTTCACCGGCGACGACGGCAAGCGCTATGAGATCTTCGGCGCCGGCGGCGGCGACATGCTGGCCGCCGACCTCGGCGTGCCCATGCTCGGTCAGATCCCGCTGGTGACGGCCCTGCGCCAGGGCGGCGACGTCGGCATGCCGGTGACCCTCGCCGACCCCGCCGGCGAGGCGTCGCAGGCATTCGACGCCCTGGCCAAGCGGGTGGGCACCCTCGGGCGGGGCCGCATCGCCCACCCGGAACTCACGATCCGCTAGGTCTCCAGGGCTCCAGCCACTCGATCTATTCGGTTTCTGCCGCCACCCGCAGGGCCAGGACCGCTGCCACGCGGTCCACCCATGGCTCGACCGGCTCGCCGGCCACCAGCCGGAGGCCGGCCTCGCGGGCGGTGACCGAGATCGGTCCGTCGTCGAGGGGGTGGGCGTCGATGGCGAGGACCTCGTCCACATCCACGCCTGGCACCCGCACCACCAGTTCCGGGCCCACCGTGGCGCCGGAGACATCGGCCCGGCGGACCGGGTCGGGCCGGCGCAGCGCTGCCTCCAGCGCCGGCACCAGTTGCCGGAGCAGGTCCTCCGCTGCGGCCGTACGGGCCCGCCAGGCCTCGACGGCGCCGGGGTCGGTGGCGGTCATCAGGTCGACGAGGGCCACCACTGCGGGGAGGACGCCGCCGTCCGCGTCGAAGGAGACCAGCGGCACCGACGCGGCGCGGAGCAGGACGCCGCCGGCCAAGGCGCGGGCGACCCGGCCGTTCCCGTCGGCGAAGGGCTGGACGTGCAGGATGGAATGGTGCAGCCACGCCGCATGCGTCACCGGGTGCAGCGCCGCGCACTCCGGGCCGGCGGCGAGCTCCACCAGCCGGGCCATCTCGGGGCCGACGAGGGCGACGGGAGCGGTGGCCACCCAGCCGCCGTCGTCGAGGCGGATGTGGTTCGGGTGGTGCTTGTAGTCGCCGGGGGCCATGACGTGGTCCTGCATGTGGCCCTCGACGATGACCTGATGGGTCAGCTGGGGTCGGCAGGCAACGTCATGGATTCCACGGATCGTCGCCTCGGACATGCCGGCGTTCCCGGCCATCTCCAGGGCGTCGAGATTGGCCCGGACGTGGCTCCTCGCGCCGCTGTCCAGCGACGCAAGCGATGTTGCGCCACGGACCAGCGAGCGAGCGAGGTCATGGTCGACCGCCACCACCCCGTCGAGTGCAGCCGACTGGTACGCCGCGGCCAGCATGGCTCCCCGAGTCGCCATGGCGGCCCGGTCCGGGTCCTCCGTACGGAGGGCGTCGATTCGGGCGACGGCGCCGTCCCACGCCGGGCCGTCCACCGGGCGCGCCGACCATGGCTCCAGCCCACCGAGGGGCCGGTAGAGCGGGTCGGCCTCCTCGGAAAGGGAGTGGCCGCTCACGGTGCCGCCGGCTTCGCCGGCCCCCCCGCTGAGCGGGGCGCTGTGCTTGTCGGTTCGCTCGCCACGGGCTCGCTCACGGTGCCGCCGGCTTCGCCGGCCCCCCCGCTGAGCGGGGCGCTGTGCTTGTCGGTTCGCTCGCCACGGGCTCGCTCACGGTGCCGCCATCCGGCCGGCGAGCGCAGTCGCCAGTCGCAGCCGTTCGGCGTCGGGGAACGCGCTCGTCGCCTGGAGATCCTGGATCGAGCCGAGGGCTCGACCCACCCTGATGAAGGTGAAGTCGACGTTGAGCAAGGCGTTCGTGCCCTGGGTGCGCAATCGGGCCACCGTTCTGTAGGCGACGGACTGGTCACCCACGTTCAGGGCCGCAAGCTTGGTGGTCGTCACCGACACGTTGGAGTTGGTGGTGTCCTTGCGGAGCTCCGCGGTGAAGGCGCGGGAGAAGCACGCCGGGAAGGACGCGGCGTTGAGGTCGGCCATGACCGAGCGGGCCGCGTCTTCGGTCTCGCCGAAGGTCACGCTGGAGGAGACGGTGACCGTTTCGCCCTTGCGGAAGCCAGGCGACGTGGCGCCGCGCGGGTCGGTGTCCTGGCCGAGCGCCACGATGACGGGGTTGTTGTTCACGCAGGCGTTGGCCGCGGCCGCGAACTCGGCTCTGTCCCCGCTGGGGCGCGGCGGGTCCTGGGTGTAGCCCGGCAGGTCGGCGGCGGTAAGTACGACTCGCTGCGCCTTCTGCTTGTCGAGCTGGGCCTGCGAGAGGGTGGTGGTCGTAGCCGGCGCCACCGTCGTGGTCGGCGCGGAGGAGCCGTTGTCGCCGCCGCAGGCCCCGAACACCAAGACGGCCGCCAGCCCGAGTGCCGCTGCCCTTGCCCGCACTGAGCCTCCGTGGTTCGCCGCCTGGACCACATCAGTGTACGGGCGCCGGCTGGCCGGCGAACTGAGTCCGGTAGAGGTGGGCGTAGCGGCCGTCGGCGGCCAGGAGCTCGTCGTGGCGCCCGTGCTCGACGATGCGGCCCTCCTCGACGACGAGGATGAGATCGGCGGCCCGGATCGTAGAGAGGCGGTGGGCGATGACCAGAGCCGTCCGCCCCTCGAGGGCCTCGGCCAGGGCGTCCTGGACCGCCGCCTCGGAGTCGGAGTCGAGGTGGGCGGTGGCTTCGTCGAGGAGGACGACCCGGGGCCGGGCCAGGAGCAGGCGGGCGATGGTGAGCCGCTGGCGCTCGCCGCCGGAGAGCCGGTAACCCCGCTCGCCCACGACGGTATCGAGACCGTCAGCCAGACCCCGGACCAGGTCGTCGAGGCGAGCCCGGCGCAGGGCGTCCCACAGCTCGTCGTCGCCGGCGTCGGGGCGGGCGTAGAGCAGGTTGGCCCGGATGGTGTCGTGGAACAGGTGGCCGTCCTGGGTCACCATGCCGACCGCGCCCCGAAGGTCGTCGAAGGAGAGATCCCGCACGTCGACGCCCGAAAGGCGGACGGCGCCGGCGTCCACCTCGTGGAGCCGGGGAACGAGGGAGGCGATGGTCGACTTGCCGGCGCCGGAGCTGCCCACCAAGGCCACCGTCTGGCCGGCCTCCACCCGGAACGACACTCCGTGCAGGACCTCGTCGGGCTGGCGTCCGTCGAGGACGAAGACGTCCTCCAGCGAGGCGAGCGACACCTTGTCGGCGGAGGGATAGGAGAAGCGCACATCGTCGAACTCGATGGAGACCGGTCCCCTCGGCAACGGCAGCGGGTCCGGGCGCTCGGCGATCATGGGGGCGATGTCGAGCACCTCGAAGACCCGCTCGAAGCTCACCAGGGCGGTAGTCACGTCGAGCCGGGCGGTGGCCAGGGCGGTGAGAGGGGAGTACAGGCGGGTGAGCAGCAGGGCGAGGGTGACGACGGTGCCGGGGGCCAGGTCGCCACGCAGTGCCAGGTAGCCGCCCAGGCCGTAGATCAGGGCCTGTGCCAGGCCGGACACCAGCATGAGTGCCCGGATGAAGACCTCGGTGGCCATGGCCGAGCGCACGCCGATGTCGCGCACCCGGGCCGCCCGCACGCCGAACTCGGCCGACTCCTGCGCCGGCCGGCCGAACAGCTTGACCAGCACGGCGCCGGCGGCGGAGAAACGTTCGGTCATCTGCGACGTCATCGCCGCGTTGTGGTCGGCCGCCTCCCGCTCTAGCTTGCCGACCCGGGCGCCGACCCGGCGGGCGGGGACCACGAAGATGGGCAGCAGCACGAGCGCCAGCAGGGTGATCTGCCAGGACAGCCGGGCCATGACCGCCACGGTCAGGCCGAGGGCGATGACGTTGGTCAGCACGCCGGAGAGGGCGGAGGTGAAGGCGCGCTGAGCGCCGATGACGTCGTTGTTCAGCCGGCTGACGAGGGCGCCGGTGCGGGTGCGGGTGAAGAAGGCGACGGGCATGGACTGCACGTGGTCGAATACCGCCCGGCGCAGGTCGAGGATCAGCCCCTCGCCGATGCGGCTGGACTGCACCCGCTCACCCAGCCCGAGGCCGGCGCCGGCGACGGCCAGGAGGGCGATCACCGCCGCCAGCCCGATGACGGAGCCGGCGCTGTCTCCCGAGACGATCGAGTCGACCGCCCGCCCCGCCAGCACGGGCGTGGCCACGCCGAACACCGCGCCGGTCGTGCTCAAGCCCAGGAACGCCACCAGGGCCCGCCGGTGGGGGCGGGCGAAGCCGGCCACCCGCCGCAGTGTCGCCCGGCTCACCGACCGCCGCGGCCCCTCGTCCTGCATCGTGCTCTGCAACGCCATCCACACGCTCACGTCCATGCCGGCGACCGTACAAGCTCAAGTTAAGTTGAGGTCAAGGGGGCCGCGGGCGGTAGTGGTCCGGCGCGCCGTAGCCTTGCTCTGTGGAGGGCAAACCGGTCGGGCGGCGCGTGGTGCTGGGCATGATGGGCACCGGCCTGGCCGGCATCGTGTTCGGCTCCAAGGCCGCCGACCTGATGGAACGGATCGTCGCCCCCATCGCCGCCCGGGACGGCACCGGCTTCCTGTCGCTCTTCCCCGTCGGGCGGTTCCGCATCTACACCGTCACCGGGCGGCTGCACAGCCGCAGCGAGGAGGCGTACCGGCTGCACGTCGCCGGCCACGTCGACGCGCCGTTCACCCTCACCATGGCCGACCTGCGTGCCATGCCGCCCACCCGCATGACCAAGGACTTCCAGTGCGTCACCGGCTGGCGGGTCCGCGACGTCAAGTGGGTCGGCGTGCGCCTCGCCGACCTGATGGACCAGGCCGGCGTGAAGAACGGGGCGTGGGGCGTCCAGTTCCACTCCTTCGACGGCGTCTACACCGAGACCCTCACCATGGAGCAGGCCCGTCGCGAGGACGTGATCGTGGCCTACGAGATGGAGGGCAAGCCCGTCTCCTCCGCCCACGGCGGACCGGCACGGCTCTACGTGGCTCCCATGTACGGCTACAAGTCGATCAAGTGGCTGGAGCGCATCGAGGTCACCGAGACCGAGCCGCCGCCGGGCTACTGGGAGGCCCGGGGCTACGACATCGACGCCTGGATCGGCAAGTCGAACGGTCGCGACGACCGCCCGGTTTGATGAAGACGGCAGAGGTCCCCGCCCGGGCCCGGGTGGAGCGGTTCGACGGGGCGGAGATGGCGCTGCACTGGGTCAACGCCGGCCTGTTCGCTGCCCTGATCGCCACCGCGGCGATCCTGTACATCGGGCCGCTGACAGCGCTCGTCGGCCGGCGGGAGCTCGTGCGCTACCTGCACGTCGTCTCCGGGTTCGCGCTGCCCTTCCCGCTGCTGGCCGCCCGCTACGGACCGTGGCGGCGGGCCTTCGTGGCCGATGTGAGGGCTCTGGCCCGCTTCGACGACGACGACCGGCGCTGGCTGCGGTCCTTCGGTCGGGCCAAGGACGTGCGCATGGGCAAGTTCCACCCCGGCCAGAAGCTGAACGCCGCCTTTACCCTGGGGGCGATCATCGTGATGCTGGCGACCGGGTCGATCATGCACTGGTTCCGGTTCTTCCCGGTGGATTGGCGGACCGGCGCCACGTTCGCCCACGACTGGCTGGCCCTGGCCCTGGCCGTGGTCATCATCGGCCATCTGAAGATGGCGCTGGCCGACGGCGACGCCCGGCGGGCCATGACCCAGGGCTGGGTGCCGACCATCTGGGCCCGCCGCCACCGCCCCAAGTGGTACGAGGAGGTCACCGGGAGGGCGTCCCGAGGTGGCGAGCCTCCGATCACGGACTAGACAAGACGCGTGTTCGGAGCCATCGCCTACGACCCAATCGTGCGGATCCACATCGGGCCGCTCGCCGTCAGCCCCCACGGCGTGTTCATCGCCATCGGCTTCATGGTCGGCGCCTGGTTCATGCTGCCCCAGTCCCGCAAGCGGGGCATGCCCGACGAGCAGATCTATCCCCTCTTCACCCTGGCGGCCATCGGTTCCCTGGTCGGAGCGCGGCTCGCCTACGTCATCAACCACATCGGCGACTACATCGACTCGCCGCTCGACATCCTCCTGGTGTGGGAGGGCGGCATCTCCCTCCTCGGCGGGTTCTTCGGGGCCATCGCCTTCGCCATGCCCCGCATGCGCCGGGAGAAGCTCTCGTTCTGGAAAGTAATGGACGCCGCCGCGCCCGGCATGGCCCTGGGCGTGGTCGTCGGCCGCATCGGCGACCTGATCATCGCCGACCACCTGGGCAAGACCACGTCGTTCTTCCTCGGCTACCGCTGCCCACCGATCGAGGTCGAGACCGGCTCGCCCTGCGCGCCGACCGAGCTCATGAGCCGCACCGCCGGCGCCGTGGTCCATCAGACCGCGCTCTACGACATGATCCTGGCCGCCGTCCTGCTCATGATCCTCCTTCGCCTGCGCCGAAAGGTCCACTTCGACGGGTTCCTCATCCTCGTCTTCGGACTGGGCTACGGGATCAACCGGATCATCGAGGACTTCCTGCGGGAGGACACCCGCCGGCTGGGTCTGACCGCAAGCCAGTGGACGGCGATCACGACCGCGTGCCTCTGCATCTACGTGCTCGGCGTCCTGCGCCGGACGCCGCGATGGGGACGGTGGGACGAGTCACGCGCCACCGCGTCTACCGTGACGGAAGACGACAGCGGCTCGCAGCCGTCCAGTCACACCGCCGACTAGAGGAGAACGCAGTGGAGATCCGCATCGGGGTCACCTATTCGCCCAAGGAGCTCGAGATCGAGATGGACGACGACGCCGCGGGTGACGCCCTCGTCGAGCAGATCAGCGCTTCGGTCGGCGAGGAGGGGTCGATGCTGTGGCTCACCGACAAGAAGGGCCGGCGGGTCGGGATCCCCACGGCGAAGCTGTCCTATGTGGAGATCGGTGCGCCGCATAGCGAGCGCCGGGTTGGGTTCACGCCGGCGGTCTCCACGACCAGCCCGTGAGTTGACCGACCTTCTCGACCGGCGGCTGCTGTTCGTCACCGGCAAAGGGGGCGTCGGCAAGAGCACGGTGACGGCCGCCCTGGCCCTGCTCAGCGCCACCCGGGGCCGGCGCACGCTGGCGTGCGAGGTCGACGCCAAGGGGGACTTGGCCGACTTCTACGAGACGTCGCGGCCCGGCTTCGAGCCCAAGAAGGTGGCGTCGAACCTGTGGCACATGGCGATGGACACCGAGGCGTCCCTTCGGGAGTACCTGCACCTTCAGCTCCATCTGCCGACCGTCTCGCGCCTCGGCCCGCTGGCCAGGGTGTTCGACTTCGTGGCGACCGCCGCCCCCGGGGTGCGGGAGATCCTGACGGTCGGCAAAATCGGCTGGGAGGTCCGCGAGCGCCATTACGACCTGGTGGTGGTGGACGCCCCGGCCACGGGCCACATCGTCGGCCAGCTCACCGCGCCTCAGGCCATCAAGGATCTGGTCCGGGTGGGCCAGGTGCGGGAGCAGACCGGCTGGCTGTCCGACCTGCTTGCCGATGAGGCCACCACCGGTCTGGTGATCGTGACCACCCCCGAGGAGATGCCGGTCAACGAGACGATTGAGCTGGTGCGGAAGGTCCGTTCCGAGACCGACATCGACGTCGCCGCCATCGTCGTGAACCGGGTCCTGCCCGAGCTCTTCAGCGGAGCGGACGAGGAGATCTTCGAGCGTTTGAGCGAGCCGGCGCTGTCGGACCGGCTGGCCGACGCGGTGCGGGGCCCGGTGGCGCCCGTGCTCGATGCCGCCCGGCTGGCGGTGACCCTGCGCCGGACCCGGGCCGGCCACCTCGACCACCTGCGCTCCGCCCTCGACCCCGCCGTCGGAATGCTCTACGTCCCCTACCTGTTCGCCCGCGGCCACGGCCTGCGCTCCACGGGTCAGGTGGCAGAGGCCCTGAGCGCCGAGCTGGGCTACTGACCCCCATGCTTCTGGCTGCAGTGACGGTCGTATGCGCACGTCAGTGCAGCCAGAACGGATCGGCGTGATGACCCTGTCGCTCGAGCAACTACTTGCCGCCAAGGAGGTGGCCATCTGCTGTGGCGCCGGCGGCGTGGGGAAGACCACCACTGCGGCCGCCGCCGCGGCTATGGCCGCGGTCTCTCTGGGCGGCAAGGTGCTGGTCCTCACCGTGGACCCCGCCCGCCGGCTGGCCGACGCTCTGGGCATGGAGGAGCTGGGCAACACCGAGGTGCGGGTTCCTGACTCCACGATGTTGGCGGCCGGCGTGGAGCCCCGGGGGGAGCTGTGGGCGGCGATGCTCGACGCCAAGCAGTCCTGGGACGAGCTCGTCCGCCGGCACGCCCCCAACCCGGCAACGGTCATGCGCATCCTGGAGAACCCGCTCTACCTGAACATCACCGGGCGGTTCGCGGCCGGCAACGAGTACATCGCCATGGAGCGCCTGTACGAGATCCACCGGACGGGCGCCTACGACCTGATCGTCGTGGACACGCCGCCCACCCGTCATGCCCTCGACTTCCTGGAAGCGCCGGATCGCATGGCCGAGTTCTTCTCCAGCCGGCTGCTGCGCTGGCTGACCGCTCCCGGCCGGTCGAAGATGCTCACCCTCGCCAGCCGGCCCTTCTACCAGGTGGCCGACCGGGTCCTGGGCAGCCAGTTCCTCCAGGACATCGCCGAGTTCTTCCTGCTCTTCCAGACCATGTACGACGGCTTCGTCGAACGCTCGAACGCAGTCAAGCTGCTCATTCACGGCCGGCGCACCACTTTCATCGTCGTGACCACCCTGGAGGCCACGCCCCTCCGGGAGGCGGAGTTCTTCATGGAGGCCCTCCTCAAGATGGGCCTCCATCCCGGCGCTCTCATCCTCAACAAGGTCCTGCCCTCCTATCTGCTCGATCCTGGCGCGGAGCGGGTGGCCGAACGCCTGCGGGCGGACGGGCCGGCGCTCGCCGCCGAGATGGGCGCCGAGGCCGGCGAAGCGCCGGCGGTCACCCGGGTCCTGCGGGAGGTGGGGGAGAGCTTCCTGAACTTCGGCGTGGTGGCCAAGCGGGAGGCCGAGCAGCGGGCAGAGCTCGCCACCCGGCCGGACATTGTGGTGGCGGTGCCGTTCTTCGACACCGACATCTACGACCTCGCCGGCCTCCTGCGCCACGGATCCGCGCTCTGGGCGGGATAAATCGGTCGTCCACTGCCCCTTCGGCCCGGTAGACCAGTGGCATGGGTTGGACCATCTGGCCGGCGACCCCAGACGACGTCCCCGCCCTCATCAGGGCGGACTGGGCCGCGTTCGGGGGCCAGCCGACCGAGACTCAGATCGAAGGCAACCGCGCCTTCATGGAGGTCGACCGCACCCTGGTCGCCGGCGCCGGCGACCGGGTGGTCGCCGCCGCCGGCGCCATCACCCTGGAGCTCACCGTGCCGGGGCCGGCGACGGTCCCGACCGCCGGCATCACCCTGGTCGGGGTCATGCCAACCCACCGCCGGCAGGGGATCCTCACCGCCCTCATGGCCCAGCTCACCGACGACGCCCGCCGGCGGGGCGAGCCGCTGGCAGCCCTGCTGGCCTCGGAGAGCACCATCTACGGCCGGTTCGGGTTCGGCCCTGCGGTCATGGTCTCCTCGGTCGAGATCGAGCGGCCCTACGCCCGGCTGCGCCGGCCGGTGGACGTCACCGGCCGGGTCCGCATGCTCAACCCGGACGAGTACGCCTCCGTGCTCCCCCCGATCTGGGACCGCTACCGGCGCCAGCAGCCCGGCGAGGTGACGCGCCCGGAGGGCTGGTGGCGCCGCCGGCTCCTCGACGACCCCACCTTCCGGCCGGGCGGCGGCGGGCCCCGGTTCGCCGTCGTCTGGGAGGACGGCGCCGGCTACGTCACCTACCGGATCGAGCCCATCTGGGACGCCAGCCTGCCCCGGCACATCCTGACCGTCGAGGACATGGTGGCCACCAGCCCCGAGGTTCGGGCCGGGCTCTGGCAGTACTGCTTCGGTGTCGACCTCATCGCCGTCTTCCGGGCCTCCAATGTCGCCCTCGATGACCCGCTCCGCTGGGGGCTCGTCGAGCCCCGCCGGCTGCGGACCACCTCGGTCAACGACCTCCTCTGGGTCAGCGTCCTCGACGTGGAGGCCGCGTTGTCGGCGCGGTCCTACGCGTCCGAGCAACCCTTCGTTCTCGATGTCGCCGGCGCCGGCCGCTTCCGGCTCGCCGCCGGCGAGTGCCGGCGCACCGACGACCAGGCCGACATCGCCATCGCCGTGGCCGACCTGGGGTCGGCCTACCTGGGGGGCGTCAGCTTCGCCACCCTGGCCCGGGCCGGCCGGGTGGCCGAGTTGGCCCCGGCCGGCGTGTCGCGAGCCGACGCCGCCTTCGTCACTGCGCCGGGTCCGGCTTCCTGCACCGGCTTCTGACGGAGGATGGCGCACTAGAGTCGCGCCCATGGCCGCCCTGGCCGAGCTGGCTCGCTCGATCGGTCTGGAGACGCCGGTCATCGGCCATCTCGTGCGCCTCACCGCATCGTGGGGCTTGTTGTCGGACCTGTGCTTCTCCGACCTGCTGCTCTACGCGCCCACCGCTCCCGGCGACATCTCCACCTTCACCATCCTCGGCCAGGTCCGCCCCACCACCAGCCAGACCCTGTACCTCGACGACGAGGTCGGGCGGGAGGTGTCGCCCTCCGAGGTGCCGCTGGTGACTCGGGCCTGGCAGCTCGGGGAGATCATCGACGGGGAAGCGAGCGTCCAGGCCCGGGGTGAGATCGCCAGCGTCCAGTGCATCCCGGTGCGCTGGAAGGACTCGATGGTGGCCGTCATGCTCCGGGCCGCGGCCCCGCTGGTCGGCCGGCGGCCGGGCGAGTTGGAGCGGGTCTACGTGGAGATGTTCGACGGGTTCGCCCGCATGATCACCCTTGGCGACTTCCCGTTCGGCGCCGAGGAAACCGAGGTCGACGAAGCGCCCCGCGTGGGCGACGGCGTCGCCCGCCTCGACGGGTCGGCCCGGGTCGACTTCGCCTCGCCCAACTTCGTCTCCGCTCTCCACCGCATGGGTATCCACGGCAACACCCAGGGCGCCCGCCTCGGTGAGCTGGGCTTCGACGAGTCGCCGGTGCGGGCCGCCTTCGCCATCGGACTGCCGATCACCCAAGAGATCGAGCGTCGAGACGTGGTGGTCCTCATCCGCTGCATCCCATTCCTCCATCACGGCCGGGTCACCGGGGCGTTGGTCCTGCTCCGCGACGTCTCCGACCTGCGCCGGCGGGACCGCCTCCTGGTGTCCAAGGACGCCACCATCCGCGAGATCCACCACCGGGTGAAGAACAACCTCCAGACGATCTCCTCGCTGCTGCGCCTGCACGGGCGCCGGCTGGAGTCGCCCGAGGCCCGCGAAGCCCTGGAGGAGTCGGTTCGCCGCATCCGCTCCATCGCCCTGGTGCACGAGACGCTCTCGGCCGGCGCCAGCCAGGAGGTCGACTTCGGCGACATCGTCCGCCAGCTGGTGCGCATGGTGGGGGAGGGCATCGTCTCCGACGAGCGACCGGTGCGGCTGGTCGTCGAGGGCGATCCCGGCGAGGTGCGGGCCGAGGTGGCCACCCCCCTGGCGGTGGTGCTGACCGAGCTGCTCCAGAACGCCCTGGAGCACGGCTTCCCGGCCGACCGCTTCGCGGAGCGGGCCGAGGAGGCCCGGGTGGTCGTGTCGCTGGCCAACGACGGGAACAAGCTCCTCGTGCGGGTGGCCGACAACGGCGTGGGCCTGCCTCCCGACTTCACCCTGGACGGCCCCACGCTCGGGCTCACAATCGTGCGGGCCCTGGTCACCACCGACCTGGACGGCGTGATCGACATGCGGACCGCCGGCGGCGCAGTGGTGGAGGTCAGGGTGCCAGTCGAGCCGTCGGCCACCGCCCTGAGCTGAGCGCCGGCAATTTTTCGGGACAGAACCGTTCCGTACCACGTACGATCACCACGGCGCTGCGCTCGTTTCAAGCCTCGGGGGGTTCTTCGTGTTCGGTCGTCTCGGTTCCTTCTGTTACCGGCGCCGGCGCCTCGTCGTCGTCGCCTGGTTCGTTACCCTGCTGGTCCTCGGGGGGTTGCAGGGCGCGATCGGCACCGACTTCAAGGACGAGTTCAACCTTCCCGACGTCGAGAGCAAGACCGGCTTCGACACTCTCGAGGAGCACTTCGGCGGCCAGGGCACAGGGGTCACCGGCACGATCGTGTTCCGCGCCGATCAGGGGGTGCGCGACCCAGCGGTGCGCTCGGCCATGGAGGCGCTGTTCGCCAAGATCGACGCCCGGGAGGATCTCACCGTCACCAGCCCCTACGCCCCCGGCGGTGAGCGCCAGATCGCATCCCAGGGCGAGCACAACGGCATGATCGCCTATGCCGAGCTGGAGATGCCCCAGGACACCTCCTTCGAGGAGACGGCCGTCGTGGCCAAAGAGATCGAAGAGGCGGCGCCGGACATCCCGGGCCTGCAGGTGGAGGTCGGCGGCGCCGCCTTCGCCGAGTTCACCGAGCCCAGCTCGGAGATCCTCGGCCTGGCTTTCGCCATCGTGATCCTGATCGTGGCCTTCGGTTCGGTGCTGGCCATGGGCTTGCCCGTCGGCGTGGCCCTGGGTGGCATCAGCATTGGCGTCGTCGTCATCGGGCTCATCTCCAACATCCTGACCCTGCCGGACTTCTCCACCGTCCTCGGCATCATGATCGGCCTTGGCGTGGGCATCGACTACGCCCTGTTCATCGTCACCCGGTACCGGGAAAACACTCGCAAGGGCCACACCATCGAGGATTCGGTGTCCATCGCCCTCGATACCGCCGGCCGGGCCGTCACCTTCGCCGGCTTCACCGTCGTGATCTCGCTGCTGGGCATGCTCACCATGCAGGTGAGCTTCGTCGGGGGCCTGGCCGTCGGGGCGGCGACGGTGGTGGCGGTCACCGTGGTCGCCTCCCTCACCCTGTTGCCGGCGCTGCTGGGCTTCGCCGGCCACAGGGTGGAGGTCACCCGCTGGCGGGGGCTCATCGCCGCCGGGCTTGTCGCCGTCTCACTCGTCGGCGTGGGCATCAACTTCTCCCCTTTGACGGTGGCGCTCCCGCTGGCCGGGGTCGTCATCGCCGCCAGCTTCGTCTTCGCCCCGCTGCGCAAGCAGGTGCCGGAGTTCGGCCACAAGCCCATCCGCGAGACCCTGGCCTACCGGTGGAGCCGCTTCATCCAGCGCCGGCCGTGGCAGACAGCCATCGGCGGGGGTCTTGCCCTCGTCCTGTTGTCGATCCCGGTGTTCAGCATGCGGCTCGGCTTCTCCGACGAGGGCAACTTCGACCGCAAGACCACCACCCGCCAGGCCTACGACCTGCTGGCCGAGGGCTTCGGGCCTGGCTTCAACGGGCCGTTCCTCCTCACCGCCGAGATCCCCGCCGGCAAGGGCCTCGCCGACCTGGCGCCCATCACCGACGCCGTCCGGGCCGACCGCGGGGTGGCGTTCGTCTCGCCTCCCATCCCCAACGACGAAGCGGCGCCGACGGCGGCGCTCTGGCGGCTGGTCCCGAGCTCGGCGCCGCAGGACGCGGCGACGACGTCCACGGTGAACCGGCTCCGTGACCAGGTGCTGCCGCCAGCGGAGGCCCGAGCCGGCATCGACGCCGCCCTGACGGGTGGCGTGCCGGTGCAGGTGGACTTCTCCAACTACCTGGCCGACCGCCTGCCCCTGTTCTTCGCCGTCGTGCTCGGCCTGTCGTTCCTGCTCCTGATGACGGTCTTCCGCTCGGTTCTGGTGCCGCTGAAGGCGGTGCTGATGAACCTGCTGTCCATCGGCGCGGCCTACGGCGTGGCCGTCGCCGTGTTCCAGTGGGGGTGGCTGAGCGACATCACCGGCGTGGAGCCGGCGCCGATCGAGCCGTTCGTGCCCATGATGCTCTTCGCCATCGTCTTCGGCCTGTCGATGGACTACGAGGTGTTCCTGCTCTCCCGGGTGCGGGAGGAGTGGGTCCGCACCGGTGACAGCCGCACGTCGGTGGCCGACGGCCTGGCTTCCACCGCCCGGGTCATCTCCGCGGCGGCGGCCATCATGGTCTTCCTGTTCGGGAGCTTCCTGCTTGAGAACGACCGCCTCATCAAGCTGTTCGGCCTCGGCCTGGCCGTCGCCGTCGCCCTCGACGCCACCATCATCCGCATGCTCCTGGTCCCGGCCACCATGGAACTCCTGGGCGACAAGAACTGGTGGCTCCCCAGGTGGCTGGAGAAGATCCTGCCCAAGGTCAACGTCGAAGGCAGCCCCGAAGGCACCGACGAACGCGAACTAGAGCCCGTCAGCTAGGGGTTGAATCGCCGGCGGCGGCAGGAGCCGCCGGAGGTGGCCCCGATCCCGCTGCCGGTCAGAAGGGACGGCGAAAGCCCGCCGGCTTGCCGGCGGGCTGAAGCGCAACTGCCTCGGCGAGCAACCTCTGGTTGCGACGCCGACTACGACGCTCTGCGTCGTCGCGCCAGCCAGGCCTTGCGGAGCTTGCGGCGCTCCTCCTCGGAGGTGGCGCCCCAGACGCCGGCCTCCTGATTCGTGGCCAGGGCGAACTCGAGGCAGTCATCGCGGGCCTCACAGGCGCGACACACGGCTTTGGCCGCTTCGATCTGGTCCAACGCAGGACCTGTGGTGCCGACAGGGAAGAACAGGTCCGGATCGGTGTCCCGACAAGATGCACGCCGGCGCCAGTCATCGACATCCCACTCGTACGGGCGATTCCAGATGAGAGCCACAGCACCTCCTTCCGCTTTCGCGGCCTCGAACCTTCATGACTTTGTGAAAACGTTCACAAACCGGGGAGCCAAACAGGGCAGCATAGTGCGAAGGGGCTCTTGGCCCTCAGGATACGCCGGGGTGGGCGCCGCGACAAGGGTTTGTGAAACGTTTCTCAAAGTCTCGCCAGCCGAAGGGAGCCGGGGGAGGGGTTCCGGCTAGGGGACGATGAGGCGGATGCTCGCCTCTCCGTGGGTGACCGTCAGCGATGTGGCCTGGCCCAGGTAGTCGCCGTCGACCTGATGGGGGAAGGGTTTGTGGCCACGGAACGTGACCGATTTCAGGTCGGTGCGGTAGTCGACGCTCTTGCTGCGGCGGAGGATGTTTCCCTGCCCGAGGGCCGATCCGAACAGCGTGAGCAGGGTACGGACCTTGAGCTTCTTGGTCGTGACCGTGACCAGGCCCCGCTCTGGGCCGGTGTCTGGCGTCACTGAGAGTGGCCGAGCGCCCAGGTAGGTGTAGGGGTTGGTGTTCAGGCAGATAGTGAAGAAGCCGTCCTCCACGCTGGTGCCGTCCGGGAAGTCGAGGGCGAAGCTGGGCCGCTTGTGGTCGTAGTGCTTGAAGTAGGTCGAGAACGACGAGTACACGAAGATGGCCTGACCGATCTTGCGCTTGAGTGACGACCGGCGCTCGACCTGAGCCACCACCTCGGCGTCGTAGCCCACGCCGAGGTGGAACAGGAAGTGGCGCTCACCGTTGACGGTGCCCAGCCCGAAGGTCCGCAGGGAGTCGGGGCCCCGCTGGAGGGCGGCGGCCAGCTGGGGGGCGGCCTTGGTGGCCTTCGGCGCCATCCCGATGGTGCGGGCGAAGACGTTGGTCGACCCCCCCGGCAGGGCGGCCAGGGCGGTGTTGGTGTTCACCAGCCCGTTGGCCGCCTCGTTCAGCGTGCCGTCGCCGCCGAGGACGACGACGGCCTCGAAGCCGTCCTCGGCCGCCTGGCGGGCCAGGCCGGTGGCGTCGTCGCGCTTGGTGGTCTCGACAGTGGTGAGGTCGTGGTCGCCGACCAGGGCCGAGTTGGCCGCCATGCGGCTCTTCCAGTCCACCGACGACGCCGAGGGATTGATGAGCAGCATCAGCTTCACTAATTGTCCTCGGCTTGGGTTCGGAGCTGGGCCAGGGCCCGGGCCAGCAGGCGGGAGACGTGCATCTGGCTGATGCCCAGGCGGCCGGCGATCTCGGACTGGGTCAGCCCCTCGAAGAAGCGCAGGTGCAGGATCGTCCGCTCCCGAGGCGGGAACTGGGCGATCAGCGGGGACAGGGTCACCCGGTGCTCGCTGTCGATGAGGGCCTGGTCCTCGCTGCCCAGCTCGGCCGACAGGGACATCTCGTCGTCGTTGCCCGAGGGGGCGTCGAGTGAGGTGAACCGGTAGGCGTGGCCGGCTTCGATGGCCTCCAGCACCTCTTCCTCGGAGACCGTCGCCGCGTGGGCGATCTCGCCGATCGTGGGCGAGCGGCCCAGCTCCTGGGACAGCTGGCTCACAACGCTGCCGAGGCGGAGGTGCAACTCCTGGACCCGCCGGGGGACGCGCACGGCCCAGCCCTTGTCCCGGAAATGGCGCTTGAGCTCGCCGACGATCGTCGGCGTGGCGTAGGTCGAGAACTCCAGGCCCCGCTCGGGGTCGAAGCGGTCGACGGCCTTGAGGAGCCCCAGTGCCGCCACCTGCACCAGATCGTCGAGGGGCTCACCCCGGTTGGTGAAGCGCCGGGCCAGGTACTCGGCCAGGCCCATGTGGGCGGTCACCAGCTCGTCGCGCAGGGTTCGGTCCCGCGTTTGAGCGTAGGTGTGGAACTTCCGGCGGAGCTCCTCGCGCTCCTTGCTGTCGAAGGCCATGGCGGTGCCCTACGCCGGCCTGTGTCGCTTCACCAGCCGGAACTGCGGGCCCGCCTCGCCCACCGACAGCTCACATTCGTCCACCACGGCTGCGAGGATCTGCTTCGAAAGGGCGGAGACCACCGGTTCGTTGCTCAGGCCGTCGGAGAAGCGGCCCGTGCCCTCCACCACCAGCTCGTCGGTGTCGAGCAGGTAACGGAGGGCGATGGTGCCGGCGCGACCCCGTGCGCCGACCATCGAGAAGCACACTTCGTCGATGGCGATGCGCAGGTCCTCCACCTCGTCGAGGGTGAAGCCGACCCGGCTGGCGACGCCGGCGGCCATGATGCGGGAGATACGCAGGAACTCCGGTGCCGCCGGCACCTCCAGTCGGACCTCACCCGTCGCCACGGCCCCCGACCGTAGTGGCCCAAAGGTGCCCGGTTCGAACCGGAGGGCCCGAGCGGCCCTCGGAGCGGGGTGGAGGGGCCCGAGCGGCCCTCGGAGCGGGGGTGGAGGGGCCCGAGCGGCCCTCGGAGCGGGGTGGGGGCCTACACCAGGGGCCAGGGGTAAGCCCGGCCCGAGGTGACGGCGGGGAACGTCCGCCGGCGCACGACGGTCGAGGCCCGTTCCACCAGGGCCTCGATCTCCTCGGGCTCGAGCAGGGCGGCCAGCTCCGGGGGAGGGGCGACCGCGAGGCGGGCGACGCCGTCCAGCCGCTCAGGTGGTAGCGGATGGCCGGCGAAGTCCCAGATCACCGTGCGCAGCTTGGGCTCGGCGTGCAGGCACAGGCCGTGGTCGATGGCCCAGATGCGTCCGTCCTCGCCCCAGAGGCAATGGCCGCTCTTGCGGTCGCCGTTGTTGACCAGCAGGTCGAACAAGCAGACGGCCTTGAGCGCGTCGTGGAGCTCCGGGCGCTCCAGCAGCGTGAAGTAGTGCTCCTCGAAATGAGCGGGCACGAAGCGCTGGAGCGAACCCTCGCCGAAGGGCCCGTCCTCCCGCAGCACCGTCTCCGGTACGAGCCCCCAACCCAGGGCCTCCGAGATCAGGTACACCGCCACCTCGCGCCGGTAGAGGCCTGCGGGGTAGTCCCACAGCGGCCGCTCGCCCCGGTGGGGCTTGTAGACGGCCGCGCCCTCCTCCTCCTCGAGGCGGAGCTGCACCAGATAGGTGCCGTTCGAGCTCCAGGGCATCCGGCCCTTGACCTCGATCTCCCCGTTCCGAAGAAGTTCTAGCGCCCCGTCAGGCAACGTCTGCCGCGCTCACGCCGGCCAGGTCCACCGCTGGCTGCGTTCTCGTCCTCGACGCACTCAATGTGCGCCTGCGTCCTGCGGCCTTGCCAGCGGCGCCCCTGACTCGCCGTGAGCATCGCCAACGTCACCTGACAGGGCGCTCAGCGTTCGCGGTGGCCGTTCAGGCGGGGGCACGTGTGGCCCTTCGGGTCCAGGGGCTGCCCGCAGAGGGGGCAGGGCGGCCGGCCGGCGGCGACGGCCTCCGCGCCGCGCATCGACAGGGCCGCCACCTGCTCCCGGGTGGCAGTGATCCGAGCCCGCGCCGGCTCCTCGCCCTCCTCGACCAACTCCTCGGCCAGGATGATCACCCGGTCGACGTCCTCGTCGTAGCTGACTCCCAGGGAGGCGACGACCCACTCGGCTACCACCGGCTCGATGAGGTCCATCGCCGTCGGCAGGTCGCCGGGGGGCGGCATGTCTGAGAGCATGCCGGCGAGGTAGGCCACCAGGGCGGCGACCTGGGCCTTCTCCATGCGCAAGGTGACGACCTGGGCGCCTTGGCGGGCCTGGAGGTAGAAGACCCGCTGGCCCGGGGGTCCGATGGCGCCGGTGGTCAGGTGGTCGACCTCGGAAATCTCGAAACTGGAACTCACGATGGTGCCGGCGCCGGCCCCTCGCCGACGGAGTTGACGGACAGGACGGTGGGGCCTCCGTCGCCGTAGGAGATGGCGGTCACCGAGCAGGGGGAGATGACGATGCGCTGGAACAGGTCGAGGTGGGTACCCAAGGCGTGGGCGACGGCGGCCTTGATGGTGTCGGCGTGGGACACGGCGACGATCGTCTGGCCGGGGTGGGCCTTCCGCAGGCGCTCGAGGGCCGACACCGTGCGGGTCTGCATCTCGACGAAGGACTCGCCGCCGGGGAAGCGGAACCCGCTCGGGTAGGAGTGGACCGCCTTCCACTCCGGAAGCTTGCTCACCGCTTTGAGCTCCTGGCCGGTCCAGTCGCCGATGTCGGCTTCCAGCAGCCCCTTGTCGACCTTCACCTTGAGGTCCAGGGCCTTGGCGATGAACCCGGCAGTCTCCCGGGTCCGCTCCAGGGGGGATGCGTAGATGGCGTCCACCTTGAGCTTGGGCTGGGCGGCCAGCCGCCGGCCCACGGCCTCGGCCTGGCCCTGGCCCACCTCCGACAGGTGGAGTCCTGGCGCGCGACCGGGCAGCAGCTTGCCCGTCGTGGGCGTCTGACCGTGCCGGACGAGCAGCACGACGGTGGGGCGGGGCCGGGCCGCGGTACGAGCCATGAGGTCCAGCCAACCTACCCTCAACCGGAGATGGACTCGCTGGACCGGGTGACCGAGGAGGTGGTGGCGTGCAGGGCCTGCCCGCGCCTCGTGGCCTGGCGCGAGCTTGTGGCGGCGGAGAGGCGGGCGTCGTACCGGGACGAGGTGTACTGGGGCCGTCCGGTGCCCGGCTTCGGTGACCCGGCGGCCTCCCTGCTCGTCGTGGGGCTGGCGCCGGCGGCTCACGGCGGGAACCGGACCGGGCGGGTCTTCACCGGCGACCGTTCGGGCGACTGGCTCTACCGGGCGCTGTGGCGCGCCGGCTACGCCAACCAGCCCACCAGCACCTCCACCGGCGACGGGTTGGTGCTGACGGGAGCCTGGGTGGCAGCCGTCGTGCGCTGTGCCCCGCCGGCCAACAAGCCGACGCCGGAGGAACGCGACCGTTGCCTGCCTTACCTGATCCGGGAGCTGGCGCTGCTCCAGAGGGTGCGGGTGGTCGTCGCCCTGGGCCAGTTCGCCTACGACAACGCCTGCCGGCTCCTCGCCGTCCGCCCCCGGCCCCGGTTCGGCCACGGCGTGGAGGTGCCGTTGCCGGCAGAAGGTAGCCAGCACCGCCGGACGCTGATCTGCTCGTACCACCCAAGCCAGCAGAACACCTTTACCGGCACGCTCACCGAGGCGATGTTCGACGCCGTGTTCAGCCGGGCCCGGGCCCTAGTGCCGTGACCACGAACGCTTGCCCGCGTAGCTCCGAGCCAGAAGCGTCGAGGGCAAGGCCGCAGGACGAAGGCCCACTCTTCCCCGTGAGCCAAGGACGAGAACGCAGCCATCGGCGGTTCTGGCCGGAGAAACGCGGCAATGGTTCGTGGTCAGGGCACTAGCGTCCTAGGACCGTTTCGGCGTCGACGATCTGGTAGGCGTAACCCTGCTCGGCCAGGAAGCGCTGGCGGCGGGCGGCGAACTCCTGGTCGTTGGTATCACGGGCCACCACTGTGTAGAAGTGGGCCTGGCGGCCATCGCGCTTGGGCCGGAGAATGCGTCCGAGGCGCTGGGCCTCCTCCTGGCGGCTGCCGAAGGCACCGGAGACCTGGATGGCCACCGACGCCTCCGGCAGGTCGATGGAGAAGTTGGCCACCTTGGAGACGACCAGGAGCATCTCTTCGCCCACGCGGAACGCCTGGTAGAGCCGCTCGCGCTCGGCGGTCGGCGTCTTCCCCGTGATGAGAGGCGCGCCGAGCCGTTCGGCAAGGAGCTCGACCTGGTCGATGTACTGGCCGATCACCAGCGTGGGCTCGCCGGCGGCCACCGCGGCCGCGGCCAGCGCCTCGACGACCGCCAGCTTGGAGCGGGCCGTGGCGCCGACCCGGTATCGCTCCTCGGCCTCGGCCAGGGCGTAGGACATCCGCTCCTCGTCGGTGAGGGTCACCCGTACCTCGGTGCAGTTGGCGGGGGCGATCCAGCCCTGGGCCTCGATGTCGCGCCAGGGGGCGTCGTAGCGCTTGGGGCCGATGAGGCTGAAGACGTCGCCCTCCCGGCCATCCTCGCGGACGAGGGTGGCGGTGAGGCCGAGCCGGCGCCGGCTCTGGATCTCCGCCGTCATCCGGAAGACCGGCGCCGGCAGGAGGTGGACCTCGTCGTAGATCACCAGCCCCCAGTCCTCGGCCGAGAACAGCTCCAGGTGGGTGTAGATGTCCCGCCGGCGGGTGGTGAGGATCTGGTAGGTGGCCAGGGTGACCGGGCGGATCTCCTTGCGCTCGCCGGAGTACTCGCCGATCTCGGCCTCGGTGAGGCTGGTGCGGGCCAGCAGCTCGGCCCGCCACTGGCGGGCGGCCACGGTGTTGGTGACGAGGATCAGTGTCCGGGCGCCGGCCCGGGCCATGGCGGCCAGGGCCACCAGCGTCTTGCCGGCGCCACAGGGCAGGACGATGGCGCCGCTGCCGCCGGCGAAGAAGGCGTCGACGGCCTGGCGCTGGTAGGGGCGCAGGTCGAAGCCCTGCCCCTCGAAGAGGACGATCGGGTGGGCGGCGCCGTCGACGTAGCCGGCCAGGTCCTCGGCCGGCCAGCCGGCCTTGAGCAGGGCCTGCTTGAGCCGCCCGCGCTCGCCCCGAGGGACCACCACCGTGTGGTCGTCGATCCGGGCGCCCACGATGGGGGCGACCTGCTTGGCCCGGAGTACCTCGGTGAGCACGGCCAGGTCGATGGTGCGCAGGACGAGGCCGTGGATCGGGTCCACCTCCAGGCGCAGGCGGCCGTAGCGACCCATGACCTCGGCCACGTCGACCAGGAGGGCCTGGGGGACGGCGTAGCGAGACCAGCGCAGGAGGGCGTCGACGACCTGCTCGGCGTCGTGGCCGGCGGCGCCGGCGTTCCAGAGGCCCAGCGAACTCAGACGGTAGGTGTGGACGTGCTCGGGCGAGCGCTCCAACTCGGCGAAGGGGGCGATGTCGGCCCGGCACGCCTCGGCGTCGGGATGGTCGACTTCCAGGAGCAGGGTTCGGTCGGACTGGACGATGAGGGGACCGTTCACCCGACGAGCCCCTCTTCCGCCTCAGTGAGGACCCGCACCCACTCGATCCGGTCGACGGTGAACTGGCGCTCGTCACCGTCGGGGAAGCAGGTGCCGTACATGTCCATGGTGTCGACCTCGAGGGGCTCGACAGTGAGCTCGGCGCTGCGCCCGTGGTCGTTCACGTAGCCCAGCCGGACCAGCCAGAACTCGTCGCAGGCCTGCTCCAGCACCTGGCGGATCTGGCGGGGAGCTTTGATGATCTCCGAAGGCCGGGGGGTGTCGAGGATGCTTGGTTGGCGCCGAGGAACGGGCGCCGGCGCCGGCGGCGGGGCGTCGATCGCCACGGGCACCCGCCGGAGGGCGGCGACCACGGAGGGGATATCGGGCGCCGGCACCGGCCGGCGGGGAGGGAACCGGGTGGGTGCCAGCCGATGGGCGGCCGGCGCGGCGAGGAGCAGCCCGCCCTCCGCGGTCTCCCGGGCCGGGAGGTACCCCGCGGCCTGCAGCGTGGAGGTGACGGTGGCGGCGTCGGCATCGGTGACGAGCACGGTGGGAGCGATCGACCGCAGCCGCAGCTTGGCCGTGGCCCGCGCCGCGACCACCTCGGCCAGAAGGGCGGGATCGTCGCTGCGGAGGTAGGTGGTGACCGCACCCACCCGCACGTTGCCGAAACGCCGGCCCAGGTCGTTCACCAGGTACACCAGCGGCTGGGGGACGCCCCGAGTGGCGTGATCCTCAAGGAACCGGAGGATGTCGGCGGCCGAGCGGCCGGCGTCGAAGGCCTGGCGCAGGGACTGGTCGCTGAACCGGTAGACCGTCGCCGCCCCCTTCGACTCGACGTCGGCCATAAGGTCGAGCTCGGCCCGCATCGCCGGCGCCGGCTCCCCGGCGATGACGGCGGTGAGGTCAGCTTGGATGACGAACTCCGCCACGGCCGGTGGTAGGAGCGCGGCGAGGGCCGCCACCGCGGATTGCGTCTGCCCGGCCAGGAGGGCCCGGCCCGCGGTGGACAGGGAACCGAGGCCGCAGACGCCGAGCATCTCGGCCTCGGTAAGCGTCCAGTAGATCAGGGTGGGTGCCACCGCCGGCCCGCCGGCCCACGCCGCCGGGGTGTCCCACTGAGCCCGGTCTCGCACCGCCGCCGGCGGCGCGGCGGCGCCCGGGGCCACCTCGGCCAGCACGTCGAGGACCAGGTGCCGGCGCCGGCGGGCGTCGCGCTCGGGTGCCCGGTGGAGGAGCGGGGCGATCGGCTTGTCCTTGTCGCCGATGGCGCCGGCCAGGCTGAGGTGCAGCTCTGCCTCCAGCCAGGCGGTGGCCAGCCGCACCCAGCGGGTGGGGGTGTCCAGCGCCAACCACTCGTCATAGGCCTCGGTGGGCAGCGCCCGGGCGGAGCCGAAATCGGCGCGGGCCAGGCCGGCCACGTCCGCCAGCTCGACGATCCGCGCCGCATCGGTCTCGGAGCGCCCGGTGGCCTTCGCCGCCCGCCGCACCTCGCGGATGCCCATCCCGCCGGCCTTCAGGACCGCGGCGGGCTCGGTCGACCACTGGTCGAGGACGGCGGCGACGTCGGCCACCAGCCGGGCCGCCCGCTCGGCCGCAGTCCTGTCGACGGCGGCGGTGTCGACGGGGTCCGGCGCCAGGTCGGGCCGGCGCAGGCCGTTCGGAGGGAAGACCCGCCCGCCGCGCAGGGCGATGATCGGCTCCCTGGGCATCACCGCCGTGTAGTAGTCGACGACCCCCAGCAGGCCCCGGTTGACCATCCAGCCAGCTGGGGTGCGGTCGGTGAAGCCGTACAGCCCGCCGGGCACGCTGACGAGCGGCCCGTCCGCCGCCGCTCGGGCCGCGAGGTCGGCGACCCCGGGTGGCGCCCCGTCGATCAGGGCACCGACCCTGGCCGGGTCCTCCAGGATGCCGGCGATGAGGTCTCTGGTCTCGGCCATGAGCTTGGCCGGCTTGTCCCCCAGACGGACGGCCAGCTGCTCCAGCGCCGGCCCGGTCAGGGAGTGCAGGAGTGACGCGAGGGGCGGGCCGAGCCCGGCCGGGTAGTCGAGCTGGCGAAGGGCGGGGAGCAGCCGGATCTCGTCCCCGGCCAGCCGGAAGGCCAGTGCCCGCTCCTCCAGTCGGAGAAGCGCGGAGGTGAGGTCGGCATCGTCGGCCGGAACATCGAGGAGGGCGGCGAGATCGGCGAGCGAGGCCGGCTGGGGGAGGAGGCACAGCGCCTCGGTCACCCGCAGGCCGGCCCGGTCCAGGCCCCGGTAGGCGTCGCGGGCGCTGGGCCAGCCGCCGGCTCGGGACGCGAAGGTCGACCAGTCCCGCGGCGCGGGCGATGCCAGATCGGGCCGCAGGGCGAGGAGTTGGGCCAGCCCGGCGTCGTCGAACCGGGAGAGCGCGGCGGCCAGCCGGGCCAGTCCTTCAGGGCGGGCATGGGGATCTCCGAGCGTTTGGTGAACTGCGCCGGGGAAGCGACCTGCACGTTAGCTATGCCGTGTGTAGCGCGGCGCGAGCGGCGCCCACCACGTAGAGCGAGCCGGTGACGTGGACCAGCTCCTGCCCGCCCGCGAGCGCCAGGGCGGTCGCCACCGCCTCCGGCACCGACGAGGTCTCCTCGGCGTCGGTGCCCAACATCCGGGCGGCGGCGGCCACCTCGGCGGCCGGCAACGCCCGGGGCGACGGCGGCGGGCAGGCGACCACGAGGCGGGTCCGGCCGGCGCGCGACCTCTGGTCGTCGGAGACGCGCGACCTCCGGTCGTCGGAGACGCGCGACCTCCGGTCGTCGGAGACTCCGAAGCACCGGAGCATCTCGACCGGATCGCGGCCCTGGAGCATGCCGATGACGAGTATCCGGCCGGTGACCGCCGGCCCGAACGCCTCGTCGAGGGCGGCGGTGGCGGCCAGGGCGCCGGCGGGATTGTGGGCACCGTCCAGCACGGTGACCGGGTGGCGGCTGACCACCTCCAGCCGGCCGGGCAGTTTGAGGCCGGCGAAGGCCTCGGCCACCACCTCGGCGGCCAGGGGGGTGCCGAAGAAGGCCTCGACCGCGGCCAGGGCCACCGCCGCGTTGTCGCCCTGGTAGGCGCCGTGCACAGGCAGGTAGACGCCGTGGTAGGCGGCCCCGGGCGTGGAGAGGTCGACCAGCCGGCCGTCGTGAGCCAGGCGGTTGCCGCCGCAGCCGAATTCCGTCCCCTTGAGCCACAGCTCGGAGGCGCCGGCCTGCTTGAAGATCGGGAGCAACGCCGGGTTGGTCTCCGCCAGCACGAACACCGAGCCCGGTTTCACGATGCCCGCCTTCTCGGTGGCGATGTC
>CAYZMG010000050.1:0-31775 GCA_964479465.1 uncultured Acidimicrobiales bacterium | reverse complement strand
AGTCGGTGCAGACCGACCCCTTGGATGCGCTCGACGGCGGCGGCTTCGCCGGCGTCGAGATGCAAGACCTCCTCGATGTCGACCTGGGGAATCGTGTACCGCTCGCCGGCGCACCAGGTCACGACCGCCGGCATGATCGCCAGCGTCAAAGGCACGCTGAGATGGAAGGTGCAGCCGCGACCCGGCTCGGATGTCACCTCCACGGCGCCACCGACGTGCTCGAGACTCGACCGGACGACGTCGAGGCCCACGCCGCGACCCGACAGGCTGGTCACGTCGCCCTTGGTGGACAGGCCCGGAAGGAACATGAGGTCGAACACCTCGCGAACTGAGAGCCCCGCCGCCCGGTCGCTGCTCAGCAGCCCGGTGGACACGGCCTTCTCGACCAGCCGACGCCGGTCGATGCCGCGCCCGTCGTCGGAGATCTCGACGTGGACCCGCCCGCCCTCGTGGAACGCCCGGATGCGCAGATTCCCTTCCGCCGGCTTGCCGGCGGTGGCCCGCTCGGCCGGTGTCTCGATGCCGTGGTCAACCGCGTTGCGTACAAGGTGGAGAAGGGGGCCGGCGAGGGCCTCGTTCACGGCTTTGTCGACGCCGACGTCCTCCCCGTCGATCTCGATACGTACCTGCTTGCCCAGCGCCACCGCCAAGTCGCGCACGACCCGCCGGAACTTTCCGGTGACCGTCCCGACCGGCTGGAGCCGGGCCCTCATGACACCGTCCTGGAGCTCCCCGGTGGCCAGCCTGAGTTGGCGGTAAGTGAGGGCCAGCGGCCCCTCGTCGTCGTCGGCCACCATGTCGCCGATCTGGTTGCGGGCCTGCACCAGCTCGCCCACGAGGTCCATCAACTTGTCGAGGACGGCCACGTCGACGCGCACCGAGGTGTCCCCAGCGACACCGCCGCCGGCAGCGGCTTGGTCCGTCGCCGGCTCGCTAGCCTTCTGCTCGCCGGCAACCTCCTGCGGGGACGACAGGTGGGCCTCGACGGCAGCGATGATGTCCCCGTGGTTGGCGCCGCCGTCGGCGCGGGTGGTCTCAATCCGGTCCAGCATCTGGCGGATGGCGTCCACCAGCCGCAGGAGCGTGGTGGTGACTCGGGCGTCGAGACTCAGGTCGCCCGCCCGGACGGCGGACAAGAGGCTCTCGCCGGCGTGGGTCAGGGCCTCCAGGTTGAAGTAGCCGAGGAATCCGCACGTGCCCTTGATCGTGTGCATGGCCCGGAACACCCGGGCGAGACGGTCCTTGTCCGCCGGGGTCTCCTCGAGGGCGACCAGATCGAGGTCGAGCTGATCGAGGTTCTCCCGGCTCTCGTCCAGGAACGCCTGTACGAGCTCTAGGTCATCGCTCGGTTCCATGGAGGCACCGCCGATCAGCGGCCGACGACGAGGGGCGTACCACGGCCGTTCACTCCGGGATGATGGGCCCCGCTGGTACCCGACTGCCCGTCCGCTGAGGAGGGTCCGACCTCGTCCTGAGACCGACCCTCCCTACCGACGTGGCTGTACTGGCCGACGAGCCTTGTCAGCTCGCCGGCCAGGCGGGCGAGCTCCTCGGCAGACCGGTGGGTCTCAACAGCCCCCTCGGTAGTGGAACGGGCGGCTTCCGCCACCCCGGTGATGTTGCGGGCGATCTCCGATGACCCCGTGGCCGCCTCGGTCACGCTGCGGCCGATCTCCCTCGTCGTGATGGCCTGCTCCTCGACGGACGCGGCGATGACGGTCTGGAAGTCGTTGATCCGGCCGATAATCGACGTGATGTGGCCGATGGCGGCTACTGCTTCCCGGGTGTCGGACTGGATGCTCTCGATCTTCCGGCCGATCTCATCGCTCGACCGGGCGGTCTTGCGGGCCAACGCCTTTACCTCGTTGGCCACGACGGCGAAGCCCTTCCCGGCGTCGCCGGCCCGAGCCGCCTCGATCGTGGCGTTGAGGGCCAGGAGGTTCGTCTGCTCGGCGATGAGGGTGATGACCTTGATGACCTCGCCGATCTCGGCGGAGCTGGAGCCGAGCGTGGCGACGATCTTGTTGGTCGCCTCGGCGACCAGCACGGCCTCGGCTGCGACCCGGGCCGCGTCGCTCGTGTTCTTGGCGATCTCCTGGATGCTGGCGCCCAGCTCCTCGGAGCCCGCAGAGACGGACTGGATGTTGTGCGAAACCTGCTCGGCGGCCGCCGAGACGGTGCCGGCCTGTGCCGCAGTCTCCTCAGCAGCGGCGCTCATCTGCTGGCTGACGGCGGAGAGCTTCTCCGAGGACGCCGACAACGTGGCCGAACCGCCGGCCATGCCGGCGACCGTCGATCCGATGCGCCGCGACGTCTCCTCCAGGGCGGCAGCGACGGACCCGATCTCGTCGCGCGCGGTGAGGTCGATCGGCTGGTTGAACTCGCCGGACGCCAGCGCACCGAGAACCCGGATCAGCTGGCGCACACCCGCGGTCACCGACCGGTAGAACCCGACGAACAGCCACAGACCGACGAGAAGCGCCAGCCCCGTGATGACCTGCACGAACCGCTTGTTGGTCTCGAACCCCTGGATGCGGGCCTGGAGCAGCCGCTCGAGCTGCGGGTCGACGGCCCGGCTCAGAGCAACCGCATCCTGCCGGGCGGTCGCCGCCAGATCGGAAGGCGTGGGCCCGTTACTCGTGGCGGCCCCTGCCGCAATGGCACCCACGGACCTGTTCAGGGCGGCAAGTGGGCCCGTCGTCGCCCCACCGAGCTGCGAGTCCTTGGCGTGTTCGATCGCCTTCTGCACATTCTTGGTCGTTCCTGCCATTGCCGCCGTCAACCCCCCGTTGGCCACTGCGATGTCGCCGGCACGGCCCTGGGCGTCGACCGCGCCCAGATCGCCGGCGAGGCCGATGGCGTCGAGCACCGCTGGTACGTTCACCGTCAGCGCGTCCATGAGATAGAAGCTGTCAAGGTCTGGGTCGAGGGTCAGCTGCGAGACGTCCGCGGTATCAGCGATGAGGGCCACGGTGTCGACGCTGACGCCGGCCCACGCATCGACGGCCAGGGCGCCGGCGGGCGCGCCGGCGGCGGCCGCGATACTCGCCTTCAGGGCGGTCCACTGCTGTTCCACTTCGAAGCGGCCCGAAAGCGCACCGAGCTGGGCCTCGATCCGGCCCGCTGCGGCTTGCACGTCCGCCACCTGCGACAGGTCCCCACGCGCGGCACCGCCCCTCGCGTCGCCCACGGCAGCGAGGAGCTCCACCATGGGTCGGATGGCCACCACGCCGGCGCGCTCGTTGCTGGCGAAGTCGAGATTGTGATTCTGGAGCGACAGGTAGCTGCTGGTGACGAAGGCGGCCGGTATCAGCAGCACGACGGCGATCACCGCGAACTTCTGGGCCAGCTTGAGCCGCTTCATCAGCGCCTCACTCGGCGCGAAGACTGTCTGGAAGCCTCTGCCACTCATATTGCCGCCCCCGTCCTGCCGATCGTCATGTCCACGCTGTATCGACCGGGGACAAGGGTCGCTTGAGGACGATCGCCTGAGCTGAACGCGCTACCGCCGCGCCGGTTCGCTCATCCACCGGCTCATTACGGTCTCCAGCACCGCCGGCCTGAGCGGCTTCGAAAGATAGTCGTCCATGCCGGCGGCCAGGCATTTCTCTCGATCACCACTGAGGGCGGATGCGGTCAGGGCGATGATGGTGGTGTGTCGGGTCGGGTCTTCTGATCGACGGATCATCTCCGTTGCCTCGTACCCATCCATATCGGGCATCAGACAGTCCATGAGGACGACGTCGTAGTGCGCCGACGTGGCGGCAAGGACGGCGTCCGCTCCGTTTCCGGCGACGTCCACTTCGTACCCGAGACGCTCGAGCATGGCCTTGGCGACCATCTGGTTCATCCTCGAGTCATCGACCAGAAGGATGCGTCCTGCTCCTGGAGCGTCGGCGGGCGGTGCCGGCGTGCGTGGGTCGGCAGTCTGGTCGACGGGGGCAGGTCGCGGCGGCAGAGGCACCTCGAACCAGAAGGTGCTGCCTCGGCCGACCTCGCTCGTGTAGCCGAGCGAGCCACCCATCAGCTCGACGAGCTGGCGGCAGATCGCCAGGCCCAGCCCGGTGCCACCGTAGCGGCGGGTGGTCGACGCATCCGCTTGGGAGAAGGGGTCGAGCATCTGGCCGGTGGCCGAATCGATACCGATGCCTGTGTCGACTACCTCGAAGCGGAGGTTGTGGGCATCGCCTGCGGCCACCCGCACGTCGACGGCACCGGCGTGGGTGAACTTGATGGCGTTGGCGATCAGGTTCACGAGCACCTGTCGCAGGCGGCCGGGGTCGCCCGTGACCCAGTGCGACATCTCGGGCGTCATGTGGAGGTCCAGCGCAAGACCCTTCTCCGCCGCGAAAGGGGCATGGAGCGCAACGACGTTCTCGACGGTCGCCCGGAGATCGAAGTCGATCTGCTCGAGCTCGAGCTTGCCCGCCTCCACCTTCGAGAAGTCCAGGATGTCGTTGATGACGCTCAGCAGGTTCTCGGCCGAGTCCTTCAGCACCCCGAGGTACTTCCGCTGGATCGGATCGAGGTCAGTCTCGAGGAGCAGCTCGGCCATGCCCAGGACCCCGTTCATCGGGGTCCGGATCTCGTGGCTCATGTTGGCAAGGAACTGTGATTTCAACCGTGACGCTTCAATCGCCTGGTCCCTGGCCACGGCGATCGCCGTCTCCGCTGTCGCGAGGGTCCGGCTGCGCGCCAGCGCGTAGCGGATCGACCGCTCCAGCATGTCGGGCGACAGACTCCTCTTGGCCAGGTAGTCCTGCGCACCGGACGCGACCGCATCCAACGCCGTCGTCTCGTTCCCGGCACCGGAGAGGACGATGATCGGGACCTTGGGATGCGCCTCGTGCACGGCGAGAAACGTGCCCATGCCGTCGGAGTCCGGCAGGACCAGGTCGAGGAGCACCAGATCGAACCTCGAGCCTTCGAGCAGCTCCACGGCCGTGCCGAGGGTGTCGACCCATTGAACCTCGGTCGGCATCGACGAGTCCATGTCGAGAAGCGTCTGCCGGATGAAGCGAGCCTGCGCGGTGCTGTCCTCGACCAAAAGCACCGAGAGGCGCGCAGCAGGTTCCACCGCGTTCCTATCGGCCTCGCCGACCCCCGCCTTGAGGTAATCCGTTGCGCGCCGCAATCCGCGCAGCACGCGAGCAAGGCGCTGGACTAGAAAGAGCGATCCGTGCGCCGGCACTGGCCGGCGCACTCCGACGAAGGAGAACCGATGCCCAAGATCGTCGTCACCCATGGCGTCGTCGATGTGGAGAGGTGGCTGGAGTACAAGGGCGAGCGAGCCGACGCCGTAGCTGCGCTGGGAGGCAGCAACGTGGTGGATTACGTGGCGCAGGACGGAGCCAACGCCGTCGCGGTAGCCACCGAGGTGGATGACGCGGCGACGCTCATGGCGGCTCTCTCGTCGCCGCCTCCCGAGGTGGGGGCCATCATGGAAAGGCACGGAGTCATCCCGCCATTGGTGATCTACGTCGAGCAGTAGCCCAATGCGGGTTTGACCGTGCCGAGGGGCCTGACGTTCAGATGGGATCGTGGCGACGAACCCGAACCTGGGTGACCTTCCGCCCTTGCATCTTCTCAACGGTGAGGGCATGGCCCATGAAGTCCACGGTCGTCCCGAGGTCGGGGACCGTGCCCTGCTCCGCCATGATGACCCCGGCGAGGGTGACGACTTCGGCATGGACAAGCTCGAGGCCGTGGTCGTCGCGCAGCTCGGCGAGAGTGGTTTCCCCATCGAGGCTGAGAGAGCCGTCGTCATGGCGGACGACTCGGGCTGCTCCCGCGTAGAACTCGTCCTCCATCACCTCGGCGATGATGTCATCGAGCGTGACGACGCCGAGCGTCGCGCCGAACTCGTCCACGACCAGGCTGGCGTGCGTCCGGTCTCGCTTGAAGCGCTCGAGGAGCTGCTCGGCCGTGGCGGTGGCCGCCACAGTCGGCAAGGGCCGGACGAGTCGCCGGATGTCGAGTGGCTCGTTCTGCTGGCGCGCCCGGATGAAGTCCTTGATGTGGAGAACGCCGACGACCTGGTCGAGGCCGCCGTCGATGACGGGATAGCGGCTGCGTGGTGAGGCACCGATCCGGGACGCAATCTCTTCAGACGTCGCAGACAGCTCCAGCGCCTCGATTCGGCTGCGCGAGGTCATCAGCTCCTCGGCGGTCCGCTCGTCGAGGTCGAGAATGTTCCGGATGAGGTCGCGCTGCATTGCCCCCAGCTGGCCGCTGTCGGCCGCCTCGTCGGTCACGATGGCCAGCTCCTCACTGGTGTACAGGGCCTGACGTTGATCGGGCTCGGGAATGCGCAGGAGCCGCATCAGCGCGAACGCCGTCGCGTTCAGCACGCACACCATCGGCCGGAACACCAACCCGAAGACGCCCATGACCGGGTTGACCCGAAGGATGATCTTCTCCGGAGCCTGGAGCGCCAATGCCTTGGGGATCATCTCGCCGAACACCACATGCATGTAGGTGATGCCGCTCAGGGCGACGATGAACCCCACGGTGTGCGCCGCCGTGCTCGACAAGCCCCAGTCCTCGAACGGGCCGTAGAGCCAGCCGGCCACTGCCGGTTCGCCGTACATACCCAGGCCGATGCTCGCCAAGGTGATCCCGAGCTGGGCGATGGCGATATAGCCGTCCTTGCCGGCCGGCCGATCGAAGACACCGAGCAGCCATTTGGCAGCACGGTTGCCGCCGTCGGCGATCGTCTGGAGCCGGCTCCGGCGGGCGCCCACAAGGGAGAACTCGGCGGCCACGAACACGCCGTTGACGACGACGAGCGTGAGGATCACCACGATGGGAAGGACGACGGATTGGATCATCGGGCCTCGCCAGGCAGTTCGAAACTGGCACGCTCGATAGCGCGGCCGTCCATGGCGTCGACCCGGACCAGCGTCCCGTCGGGCTCGATCCGGACCTCGTCGCCGACGGCGGGGACCCGGCCCAGCTCGTGCCAGAGAAGGCCGCCCATGGTGTCCACCCCCTCGGAGCGAAGATGAACGCCGAACCGGTCGTTCAACACCGCGAGCAACACGTCACCCCGCGCCGACACCCGGCCGTTGTCGACGCTGATCGGTTCATCGCCCAGATCGAACTCGTCGTGGACCTCGCCGAAAATCTCCTCGATCGCGTCCTCCAGGGTGACCACACCGGCCACCGATCCGTACTCGTTCACCACGATCGCGCAGTGCTGCGCGTCCTCTCGCAACGTCCGCCACAGCTTCGGTACCGTCAGGACTTCGGCGACCGCGGTGACCGGTCGGGAGATGGATATCACCGGGGAGGACGGATCCGCCTGGGCCCGGATAAACAGGTCGCGCAGGTGCACGATCCCGATCACGTCGTCGTCGTGGCCACCGGTGACGGGGAACCGGTTGTGCGCGCTACTCGCCAACTGTGACAGGGCATCGCCGACGCTGGCGCTCCCGGACACGGTCACCACTCGCCGGCGCGGCGTCATGATCTCACGCACGAGCCGGCCCTCGACGTTCAACACGCCGGCCAACATGTCGCGCTCAGCGGTGTCGATCAGCCCACCCCCGGCGCTGGCCCGGTACAGCCCGGCCAGCTCCTCGGGCGAGTGGACGTGCGCATGGCTGTGGTCGACATTGAGCCGCCACAGCCTCATGAGCCCGAACGCCGAGCCGTTGAAGAGCATGACGAGCGGCCGGAACAGCCACTGGCTCACCTGCATGGGGCGCAGCGTCGCCATCGCCAGCCGCTCGGGGTACCGCAACGCCACGGTCTTCGGCAACAGCTCGCCGAGCACCACCTGGATCGCCGTGATCGCGACCAGCACGACCACGATGGCCACTGTCCGTCCTGCGGAACCGAACAGTGGCTCCAGCAGGGGCGTCAGCTGGGCCTGACCGTAGGCGCCGGCGACCAGGCTGCTGAGCGTGATCCCGATCTGGCAGGCGGCCACATAGTTGTCGAGGAGCCTCGGATCGCGCAGGATCGCCAGCAACCGTGTCGCCGCCGCCCCTCCCGACTCGGCCGCATCCTGGACTCGCGAGCGCCGCGAGCCCACCGTCGCAAACTCTGCGGCGACGTAGAGGGCGTTCAGGGCCACCATCAGCAAGATAAGAGCGGCGGGGACAAGCCAGCTCATCGGCGTTCAGCCTCCATGGGGAGCGACCGTCACCGGCTGCGCAGGCGAGCGACGCGCTCGGCAGTGAGGGTGGGTCAGGAAAAGCTCGGCGAAGCTGACCCGGCGACCGGTGAGGGAGTCATAGAGCCTGGGCATGGGCATGCCCGCCTGGGTGCTGAGCTCGCGCACGATACGGAAGTACTCCGGCATCTGCGCGTCGTCGGCGGTGTTTGCAGTCGAGTGCATTCGATCAGTCCTCTCTACCGGCAAGCGCCGGCGTGTGACGGCCGCGCAGGGTTGCGGCTGGTCGACAGGTCAGGGGAGGACAAGGTGTGGCGGCCCGCGGCTGTCCCCTGTCGGATACCGGCGTTGCCCTGAGGCCCCGAGAGGCCCGGGTGCGGGGCGGTAAAGGCCCGGCAGAGCGGTAGCGACGAGCACCGCGGCCAACGCGACGGCGGCTGGCAGCTGCTGCGGACGGCGGGGTGGGTCGCCTCGGCGGTAGGCGTCGACGGTCGCCATGGGCTCGCCCATGGCGATGGCCGACATCCACCGGTCGCCGACGAACTCGCCGGCGTGTGAGACGGCGCTCGGTGCCCATCCCGACGCGAAAATCAGCGCTGCCAGCAATCCGAGGACTGCGGCCGCGGCCGTCACCCGGCGGGGACTTGGAGGGTCGGTGAGAGAGCGCATCAAGGGTGGCCGTCTGCACGTTCGACGGGAGACGCACACTACCGGACTCGTTATCTCGGCGAGCGGCAGTCCGTAGCCAAGGGGCGAACGCCGGCCGTCATCGTCGGAGATCGGCCAGTCCGGTCTCGTACGCGAGGACGACGAGTTGGGCCCGGTCCCGGGCGCCGAGCTTGGCCATGGCCCGGTTGAGATGGGTCTTCGCGGTGAGCGGGCTGATGATGAGCTCTGCGCCGATCTCGGCGTTGGTGAGTCCCCGTGCGGCGAGCCGAACAGCTTCTCGCTCACGGTCGGTCAGAATGTCGAGCCGTTCGGGCTCGATTGGCTGCGGCGCGGCGCGCCCGGTGAACTCCTCGATGACCCGGTGCGTGATCACCGGATCGAGGAGGCTGTGTCCCTCGGCGACGGTGCGCACGGCTTCTTGGAGATGGGGGGCGTCGATGTCCTTGAGGAGGAAGCCGCTCGCTCCCGCGCGTAGTGCGCCGAAGACGTACTCGTCGATTTCGAAGGTCGTAAGGACGATCACCCGAACACCGTTCAAGTGAGGATCGTCGGCAATGATCCGTGTCGCCTCGATGCCGTCCATGTTCGGCATGCGGACATCCATGATCACCACGTCGGGCCGGGTCCGGCGCACCACATCGACCGCCTCACGCCCGTCGGATGCCTCACCGACCACGCACAGGTCATCAGCGAGGTCGAGCATTACCCGGAAACCTGACAGCACGACCGGTTGGTCGTCGGCGAGCACGATCCGGATCGTCATCGCTTTCACCCGACCGCTGGGAGCGTGGCCCGGACCCGGAAGCCGCTGCCGTCGGCGAAGCCGTGCTCGAGATGACCACCGACGGCCCGAGCCCGCTCGGTCATGCCGGCGAGCCCGAAGCCATCGGGCGCGGGCCGGCGCTCGACGGGACCTCGTCCGTCGTCGACCACCTCGACGATCAGGCTGTTCTCCGATGTCCGCAGGCTGACGCTCACCGCCCCGGCCCTGCTGTGCCGGACCACGTTGGTCATTGATTCCTGGATGATCCGATACGCCGCCAGTTCGGTCGCACCGGAAAGTTGGAGATCACCGCGGTCGTCGTGGATGGTCACCGCCAGCCCGGCCAAGCGTGCCGGTGCGGCCAGTTCGGTGATGTCGTCGAGGCGAGGCGCCGGAGTGGTGGGGTGATCCTGGCGGAGCAGAGTGACCGTGGCCCTGAGCTCCTGCATCGCGCTCCTCGTCGAGTGCCGCGCTTCGCGCAGGGCTCGTCGAGCCGCCTCGGGATCGGCATCGAACGCGGCGTCCGCTGCGGCCATCTGGACGTTCACCGCGGCGATGGTGTGGGCGACCACGTCGTGGAACTCCCTGGCCATTCTGTTTCGTTCGTCGGCCACCCGACGCTGCGCCTCACGCTCGCGTTCAGCCCGGGAGTGGGCGAGGAGCTCGCGGCGGCTCCGGGCGGCCTCACCAAGGGCGAGGGGCACAAGCGGCCAGATCATTTCCAGCACCGGTGACCCGCCTCTCGCTCCGATGGGGTCGTCGCTCGTGAACCCGAGAACCCCGGACCACACGGCAGCGAGCGCTCCCGTGATCACCGTGGTCCGCCGGTCGTGCTGCACGGCGATGGTGTACAAGGCGACCATCACCGGAAGGTTCAACAGCTCGCCGTGGTGACCGAGGACGTACAGCCCGGACAGGGCCGCACCGCTCAGGACGGCGACGCCGATCGGCCACCGGCGCCGGCCGATCAGGACGAGCACGGAAACGGCGGTCAGCGCGTATGTGTACCCGTCGGCCTGTCTCGTGCCGGCCTCGTTCCACCACGCATCCATCGTCGTGGGGACGGCGATCGCTACGACGATGACGACATCGAGGGCGGCCGCCGGGAGCTGACGCAGTCGGTCCAGTATGGACATGGGATTCACGGTACGACTCGACCCCGTTCAGATGTCACGGTGGCGGAGCACCCAGACGGCACCGATGAGCGTAGCTCCGGTGTAGGCGGCCACGACGGCCAGTGACGGCCAGGCACCGAGGCTGCCAACCACCTCGTGGGTTGCGTCGGAGGACTGGGTGAGCTTTTGGAGCACGCCGTGCAGGGAGGCGCCTCCGATCCACCGCTGGACGTCGCCGAGCAGGGGCGCAAGGAGCCCCGGGAGCAGGACCACACCGACCACGGCAGCGACGGCGCCGGCCGAGTGCCGGACCATGGTGCCGATCGCCACGCCGAGGGCGGCGATCGATGCGATGGCAGCAGCCACACCGAAGAGCGCGGGAATCGGGTCACCTGTCGCATAGCGGTCGCCGTCGAGCATGACCACACCGATGCCGTACGCGGCGGCGGCAGACGGCAGGATGACCACGAACGTCGCACCCGCGGCGACGGAGGCCTTGGCGGCCAGGACGACGAGGCGGCGGGGGCAGGCGGTCAGAGTGGCGAGCACCATGCCCGTCCGGTACTCACCAGTCACCAGGGTCGCGCCGAGCGATGCCGCCAGCACCTGGGCGATGACGGCACCACCGAGCACGCTGGCTCCCAGGATTGTGTCGTCAGGTTGCAGGCTCTCCGATGCGGCAACGATCACGGCCAAGATCGGGAGGACCGCCCCCAGGACGGCCGAGACCACCAAGGTGGATCGCACGGTCAGGAACTTCGTGACCTCCGAGCGCACCGCTTCCCTGTATCCCGCCCTCGCCTCGCTCATCGCAGTCGTCCTTCGGTCAGGCGGCTGTATGCGTCCTCCAGCGACGACCGCACGGATCGCAGCTCGTGCAAGGGGATCCCGGAGCTCGCGGAGACCTCGCCGATCATCGCCGTTGCGACCCCGGTTACTCGCCAGCCGCCGGACGGATCGACGTCCACCGTTGCATCGAGCCGTTCAAGCACCGATCGCAGCTCGGCCGCCCGGGGGGAGCGGACCAAGGTCACGGTCTGGGAGTTCGTGTCGATGAACTTCGAGATCGTGGTGTTCGCCAAGAGGCGGCCTTGACCGATGACGATCAACCGGTCCGCAACCAGCTCCATCTCGCTCATCAGGTGGCTCGAAAGGAACACGGTCCGACCTTCGTGGGCCAGGCGCTTCATCAGGTCGCGGATCCAGCGGATCCCCTCGGTATCGAGCCCGTTGACCGGCTCGTCGAACAGCAGCACCTCCGGGTCGCCCAGCAACGCGCCTGCGATCCCGAGGCGCTGGCTCATGCCGAGGGAGAACCCTCCGGCCCGCCGGTCCGTCACGTCGCTCAACCCGGCCAGCCCGAGGACCTCGTCGACCCGTCGGTCCGGGATGCGATTCGACCGGGCCAGCGCACGGAGGTGGTTGCGCGCCGTTCGCCCCGGATGGAAAGCGCGCGCCTCCAGCAGCGAGCCAACCGCCCGTAGGGGCACCGGCAGGTCGACGTATCGCCGGCCCTTGATCTTCGCCTCCCCCGATGTCGGTGAGTCCAGTCCAAGGATCACCCGCATAGTGGTCGACTTGCCGGCTCCGTTCGGGCCGAGGAAGCCGGTGACGTGTCCCGGCTGCACCGTGAACGAAAGCCCATCCACCGCCAACGTCCGCCCGTACCGCTTGGTCACCTCGAACAGCTCGATCATGACTGCGACCGTAGGGATCACGCCCGCCTCCCGAATCCGCCATCCGCAGTCGCCATCTACTGCGATTGCAGCAGGCAACGTGAGTATTCGCGCCCCGCCCGCCCGCCTTGGAGCGGTGACCCGACAACGGGAACCGATGCGACGCTGACCGCGTTTTCGCCCCGCCGTGGCATACGGTGGGCGGAGTGAGGCATCGACGAGTCGCCGTGGCCCTGGCATGCGCCGGCCTGGTTCTGAGCGGGTGCGGCGGCGGCGGCGAGGACCAGGTAGTCACCTCCCCCCCGCAAGCAACGGGCTCCACCCTGCCGAGCATCACCGCTCCGGTGCCCGACGGCTCCGCGCCCGGGCCGACGGCTCCTGCACCCTCCGGGGCGCGCTCAGCCGTGCTGCCCAGCGTGAGCGTCGACGACATCGGCGCCGGGACCAAGGTGGACCTGGCCTCGCTGTCGCCGTCGAGCCGGCCGACGCTCATGTGGATGTGGGCGCCGCACTGAACGGTGTGCCGCCTGGAGGCTCCAGGCGTCGAGCAGTTCGCTCGAGCGCACAGCGACGAAGTGACCGTGGTCGGCCTCGGGACCCAGGACAGCCTCAGCCAAGCCCGGGACTTCGTGAAGCGCTACGGAACGACGTTCCAGATGCTCTGGGACTCCTCGTCGACGTCTTGGCGGTCTCTCGGCGTCGCCGGCCAGCCGGCCGCCATCCTCCTGGCCCCTGACGGCTCGGAGATCAAGCGGTGGCTCGGCCCGTTCGACGAGGCCGAAGTGCTGAGATTGTCTTCGCGCTACTGAGGGCGGGAGCCGACGCGTGATCGACGCCCCGCTGGCGTTGGCCTTCACCGCCGGCATGGTCGCCGCCTTCAATCCTTGCGGCTTCGCCCTGCTGCCGGCGTACCTCTCGTTCTACCTGGGCGTCGATGCCGATGACCCGCCGGCCGCAGGTGCGGCCGCGGTGCGGGGCGTCACCGTGGGGGCAGCGGTTACCGCCGGCTTCGTGGTGGTCTTCGGCATCGCCGGCACGGCGGTCACCCAGCTCTCCCTGTCGGTGCAGGGCTTCGCGCCGTGGCTGACAGTCATCCTCGGGGCCGTCCTCGTCGTCCTCGGCCTGGCCATGCTCAAGGGGTTCCAACCCAAGCTCGCACTCCCCCAGCTCGGCCGGCTCGCCGACGGGCGGGGCCTGGGCTCGATGTTCCTGTTCGGAATCTCCTACGCCACGGTGTCGCTCTCCTGCACGCTCCCGGTGTTCCTCACCGCAGTGGCCGCCACCTTCGGCGAGTCCAGCCTGCTCGCCGGCATGGTGGGCTTCGTCGCCTACGCCCTCGGGATGGGCGCCGTCCTGATGGCCCTCACCCTGGCCGTCGCCCTGGCTCGGCGGTCGCTCGTGTCCGGCATGCGCCGGGCGCTGCCCTACGTCACCCGGGCCTCCGGCGCCCTGCTTGTGGTGGCCGGCGCCTACGTCGCCTACTACGGGTGGTACGAGATCGCCCTCAACCGCAACATCGACGCGCCCGCCGGCCCGGTGGCGTTCGTCACCAGCCTCTCGGGCCGCGTCTCGACGTGGGTGCAGGATACCGGAGCCGTCCGCCTCGGTCTCCTCGCCGCCGGGCTGGTCGCAGTCTCCGTCGCGGTCGCCTATCGGGGCCTCCGGCAAGATCGTGCCGACCTGGCCGCCAAGTCGCGCCCTGAACCGCAGTAGCCGCTCGGACCTCGGGTGCGAGACGATGGGGCGCATGGCCGCTGTGTTCGCAAATGTGACAGCCAACACGTTGCTCGTCATCGGCTATCCGTTGGCGCTGGGCGTGCTCGCCCGACTGAGACCTGTGCTCGCCGAGAGGCGAGTCCGGTGGTTCGCCGCCCTCGAAGCAGCCACGGCGAGCATCACGGCCGGGTGGTTGCTTCAAGGGCGGTCCCTACCGGCGGCGCTCAACGCCGCAGCGCTTGCCGGTTTCGCCATCGCCTGGTTGATCACCGGGCGGCGCGTCGGTCCGCCGGCGAGGAAGGCGCGCGAACCGGCATTTGGGAATGGGTCGGCGAACTCGGCCCAGCCGGTCGGATCGCCGCCTGCAGGGGACCAGTCGCAGCGTCCGCCACAGGATGAGTGGCCCGAGCCACGCCGCTTCGGGAGATGACAGCTCACGGACCGCCCGATATCCAGCCACGACGTGGCCTGCGCTTCGGGCGGGACGGGTCCCCAGTGCCTGAATCGGGTTCCGAGCAGCACCACCGCCGTGGCGAGGTCGCCGACGGGGTGGTCGATGCCCGCTTCTTCGAAGTCGAGGATCGCGCTGATCCGATCGCCGTCGCAGAGCAGGTTGGCCGAGCGGAAGTCGAGATGCACGAGGTGGGGTGGCGGCAGCGTTGTGTCGGAGGGCAGAGAGGCCAGCCGACGCTGAAGCTATTCCGCCGTTCAATTCGGGCAACGGCGCAGAGTCCGGGAGTCCACGTCGGTCGAGCCACGACGTCGCCCGGGCCACATTCGCCAGTCGTGCGAACAGCGACAGCCGGCCGGACCACTTGAACATCATTCGGCCCGTCGAAGTCGTGATCCACACGAGCGCATTGCCGGCGCTGATTAGGACCCGGTCGCGGGAGATCACCTCCACGCCCCAGGAAATCGGTGAGTGCCTCCGTGACCCATGCAGCCAACTGCCCCACGTCACCGAACTTGAAGCGACTCGCCAGAGCCTCATTCGGATCGACGGAATCCCACAGATCTCGACAGTCGGCTCCGACAGCACGCCTCAGACGGCCAGAAAGGGCCCGACGAGCGCGCGGAGCTGCTCCGATCGCTGCATGACCTCGGTGTGCTTCGTGTCGGGGAGGACGGCCAAGCGGCAATCAGGGAAGAGGTCGAGCATCTCGGCGGCGTGGTCGAGGCGGACGAAGTCCTGGTCCCCGATCACGAGGAACGTGGGGGCGGTAACCGAGCGGATCTCGTCGTCGGTCCAGCCCGCCCAATCGTGGACCACCGGCTGCATCCGCTCGAGGAATGGAAGGAAGTGGTCGGGTTCGGGCGCCACCGCCTGGTAGGCGGCTTGCCAGGTCGCGAACTCCTGCTCGGTCGGGAGGCGGGGATCGTCCTGCTCCGGTGCCGTGATCTCCGGGTGGTATCCATCGGGCCGGATGTTGACGGCGGCGAGCACGAGACGCCGGACCTTCGATGGGTGCCGCAAGGCGACGCCGGTCGCCGTCAGGGCGCCGAGGCTGAAGCCCCAGAGGTCGGCCGGTCCGCCGCCAGCGACACGGTCCACGAACTCGGCAAGGTCGTCGGCGAAGCGCTCGATCGACATGGGTCGGCCGGTGTCGGGCGTATGGCCGTGGCCCTGAAGCTCGACCCCGATCACCCGGCGGCCCTGCGTGAGCCACGGCAGCACGTCGCCGAAGCTCCCCTCGAAGGTGAGTATCCCCCCGTGGAGGGCGACGAGCGGCGGCCCGTCGGGGTCGCCGTGCTCCTCGTACCAGATGGGAACGCCGTCGATCTCTTCGTGAGGCATCGTCCAACGATGTCAGATTGCTGGTGCGGGCCGTGGTTCCGGAACGAGCGGAGACGAGTGCCGTCCTCAGGTCGCACGGCTAAGAACACGAGCTCGCGACCTGGGCGGTCGGGAGCATCTCGGACCTCCTGGGTGAAGAAGCCTGCGTCGCCTCTTGCAACGCGGGACCCGGCTGGTCACCGCTCCTCTCGTTCTCCAAGCCCAGGCAGTGCGCCGGTGGACCGGCGGGACCGCTCCCGGTGTCCACGGTGGTTTGCACCTGACTTCGCGGCCACAGCCGGCCGGGTCGTGCCGCGGTCGGCATACCACCCCCCGCCGACCGTCGATGCACGCGTGCTGGTGATTCACGACGACCGAGCTGGCCCTTAGCCGAGTCGTTCGCTCTCGATGGACTTTGAGATTCCCGTTGAGCCGAGGCCCTACGGCACCGAGGCGCCCAGGCTGCTATTCAGGTTCATTTCACGGCGGAACCGGCGAGCCGTCACCCTCGTGCGATGGCGACCTGGATGCCGAGAGTGAGGAGGACTGCGAGCAGGGAGGCGGCAGCAACAAGCCTCCAGCCTGCCGCCCGCCCTCGTCGCAAAACCGGGGGAACCTGGCCGAGAAGTGCCGGGAGTCAGCCTCCGACATCGTTTGGGGCGGAGCTGAGGGGTCGGGCCGAGCATGATGCCCAGCAGGCGTCGGCGGCCCCATCACCACCAGCGTAGGAGTGGCCTGCCTGATCCTGCTCGAAGTCTCCAGCGGGAAGGGAGGCGTCGGCAAGTCCACGGTCAGCCTCAACTTGTAGGACGTTGCCGTCCACTTAGAATGGCCGAGGCTGTCGTCGCCGGGGGTCGGTCGGGGCAAGGGCCAAGGGCCCGGCAGACTCCTGCAGATGAGCCCGCACATCTACCATCTCGCGCTGCGACACGCCTGGGAGGCGGCGAGGCAGGAAGGACAGCCGTACCGCCGCTCCACCATCGACAGGTCGCTCGAGGACGAGGGCTTCATTCACTGCTCAAACCGGGACCAGGTGCAGGGAGTGGCCGATCGCTTCTATCGAAGCCGGACCGACGTGCTCCTCCTGACCATCGACACCTCAAAGGTGGAGGCCGAAGTCCGGACTGAGAACGGTTTTCCGCACATTTACGGGCCGCTGCCGATCGAAGCCGTCGTCCGAGTGGCGTCGGTGCCCTGGGGTGACGACGGGCGGCTGCTTGTCAGCGCGCTTCTCGAATGAAGGCTCAGCCGCACAGACGGTCCAGACGCATGGCAGCACCTACTCCAAGTCGCGGGGCAGAAGCGAGTAGATGAGAACGTCCTCGGTTCCCCTCAGGTAAGAACGAAGCAGCCCCTCCTTCTGGAAGCCGGAAACCTCCAGCGCCCGGATCGAGGCCGGGTTCCTCGGGTCAACGAGGGCCTCGACGCGGCGTACCGATGCCTGGTGAAGCGCCCACGGCGACAGCAGCGCGATCGCACGGCTGGCGAAGCGGCGCCCTCGCGCCTGCGGTATGACCCAGTACCCGATCCCGGCGACCAATGGCTCGGGACGGAACAGCAGCGCAATGAGCCCGACCGCCGAGCTTGTCGCGGCCTCCTCAATGGCGAGCGACAGGCCCTGGCCCTCATCCTGGCGACCCCCTTGCCGCTTGATGAACGCCATCCCCTCCGCCTCGGAGTAGTTGGCCGGGACCGTGGTTCCCGAGGGAATCCGCGGGTCCGTGGCTGCGGCGCGCACGCAGGCGAGATCGCGCTCCTCCCACCGGCGTAGGCGCACGAAGCCGTCCTCCAGGGGCGGGTTCGGATACGGGAGCATCGCTGCTCTGTCGTCCACGGAGGAAGCATCTCCCGTCGAGCGCGTGGTCGTCCAGCATTTCCGTGAAGACGCCGGCGTGTCCCACCGTCGGCACCTACCCTCGGGGTGTATGCGGCTCAAGGCGATGACCACCGCAACGGTTCTCACAGCGCTGGTGGCAGCGGCTGGGTTGGGATGGGCTCTCGGTCGCCCGGCCCTTGCCCGGCGCCACGACGTCGCAGCGCGCCGCTCGCTGTACAGCTCCTTTCCCACGTTTCCTGGAGCAGTCAAAGCCGGCGAGCGCTCCTTCGAACTGAAGGGAGACGGCATGGGGACCGGGGACTACGGCCTGACGGTGACCTATCGACTGGCGAGCTCGGCGACGGCTACCGAGGTGATCGAGTTCTTCCGGGCCAACCTGCCAAGGGGCTGGACGGAGGCTTCGGATCAGACATGCGCTCGACTCGGAGCCCAGATGCCGCCACCTCCGCTTGCGACGGTACCGTCAGGTGCGACAGGCACAAACCCAACAAGCAGCGCGCCGCCGACGAGCGCCACGGGCGGGGCGCTCGTCTTGATGCCCACGGACGGCGAGATGACTGTGTTCGCCCCGAACAGGGCGCCGGGCGAAGCGCAGCGTTGGGCCGGATTGACGTTCAGGGTGGAACCCACCCGAGGCCAGGCCGATCGCCTGAGCCTGACCGAAGCTACGTTCGCGTGTCACGAAGGCTGACCCGCAAAGCGGTACAGGGCCGACATCGCTGGAACGAGTCATCACGCACGCCGGCCCCGGCGGAGATGCCTTGGAACCGACCGCCGTTGGCCGCGCTACGACCGGTTCGAGAGCAGATCCTCCAGAGCCGCATCCAGCGTGGGGTAGGCGAAGCGGAAGTCTGCCTCGAGCAGCCGGGCGGGCACGCAGCGCCGGCCGGTCAGGGCCAGGGCGGGATCGGTGCCCAGGATGCGGGCGCCGAGGCGGACGAGTGGCGCCGGCGTTGGCGGGGCCGCCGGCCGGTGCAGCACCTTCCTGAGCGTCGCCATCAGCTCGGCGTTGCGGACGGGGTTGGGGCTCGTGACATGGAGAACACCGCTGAGGCCTTCGTCGTCGAGCGCCCCGCGGACAACGGCGAGGAAGTCGTCGATGTGGATCCAGCTCACCCACTGGCGCCCGCTCGCGATCCGGCCCCCGAGGCCCCAGCGGACGAGCCCGGTCAAACGGTCCATCGCCGGGGTGCCGCGGTCGAGCACGATGCCCGTGCGCATGAGTAACTGGCGGGCGGCAGGTACCTCGGCGGCGGCGGCCTCCCAGGCCCGAGCGACGCCGGCCATCTGGGGCGGACCGTCCGCCGGCGGGGACGACTCGTCGAGGACTGCCTCGCCGGCGTCGCCGTAGATGGCCAGGGTGCTGGCCTGTATCCAGACCGCCGGCGGCGTCGTCAACGTTGCTGCCGCGGCTACGAGCGCTCGGATGGGCTCCACCCGCGAGCGGGTCAGCAACTCGACATTGGCCGGGGTCGGCCGGCGGTCGACCAGCGCCCCGGCCAAGTTGATGATCGCCGCCCCTTCCAGCTCCGGCGCCCAAGCCCCGGCCGTGGCCCCGTCCCAGGCGACCTGGCGGTAGGGGGAGGACGACTGTGGCGACCGGGTGAGGATGACCACCTCGTGGCCCCGTGATGCCAGGTCGGCGGCGAGGCGCCGGCCCAGGGACCCGGACCCACCAGCCAGGACGATCTTCACAGCGGCCTCCCGTGTCTGCCCCGTGATCACCGGGCTTGCCAAGAGTGTAGCAATATGGCTAACTAGCTACATGACAGATGAAAGCGCCGGCGTGTTCAAGGCCCTGGCCGACCCGACCCGGCGCCAGATCCTCCAGGATCTCCGCGACGGCGAGCTGACCGCGGGCGCCATCGCCTCCCGGTTCACCATCAGCGGACCGTCGATCTCCCGCCACCTGTCGATCCTCAAAGCGGCCGGCCTGGTCACCGAGCGTCGCGACTCCAATCGGATCTACTACGCCCTGGTCGAGGACCGCCTCGCCAACTGCGTGGGAGGGTTCCTCTCCGCTGTGTGCCCGGAGCAGGTCGTGCTCAGGAAGCGGCGGGACCGTCGCCAGGCGAGCACCTCGTGAGGGCTCCGACGATCAGGGCCACCATCGAGCGCCGGATCCTGGTCAACTACCGGGTCGATCCCGACGCCCTGGCCGAGTTCCTGCCGGAGCCATTCCGGCCGGCGCTCGTCGGTGACTTCGCCATCGCCGGCATCTGCCTCATCCGACTGGGCGGCATCTGCCCCGCCGGGTTGCCGGCCGCTGTGGGTGTCACCAGCGAGAACGCGGCGCACCGTGTCGCCGTCGAGTGGGACACCGCCGACGGTCCGGTCACCGGCGTGTACATCCCCCGACGGGACACCTCATCGCGCCTGGGCGCTCTCCTGGGTGGCCGGGTCTTCCCCGGCTGGCAGCACCGGGCTCGATTCCAGGTGGAGGAGGCGGACGGCTCCTACCGGGTCCAGGTATCCAGCCACGACGGCCAAGTCCGGATCGCGGTGGGGGCCCACCGCACGGCGACGGTCATGGCCGGCTCGGTGTTCGGCAGCGTGGAGCGGGCATCGGAGTTCTTCCGGTGCGCGCCGGTGGGCTACGCCGCCACCCCGACAGACGGTGTCTTCGACGGGGTGGCCCTCACGGCCGAGGGCTGGGGGATCGATCCGCTGCATCTCGACGAGGTGCGGTCCAGCTTCTTCGACAGCCCGGATCGGTTCCCTGCCGGAACGGCGGTGCCCGACAGTGCCTTCCTGATGGGGGGACTCGAGACCTGTTGGCGGCCCCAGCCCGCGCTTGTGGCCACGCAGGAGCGGTTCCATGTCCCGTCTCATGCCCGGCAACTGCTCTTGCCGTGATCGGTTACCTCGGCCTGGCCTTGGTCCTCGGCGTGAGCGCCGCCCTCCTGGTCGTCGTTGCCGGCCGCGCCTCGGACCGGGTGAGGCTGTTGCTGCGTTGCCTGCGATGGGGTTTCGCTACTGGGGCGGTGACGCCAGCGCCACCCACGCCCAACCTCGGAGGAGAGCATGCACAGCGACCTCACGTCGGTCTTCACAGTCGTGGTCGGCGCCCTCGATCTGATCCTTCTCGTGGCCCTGGTAGCCACCGGCGCCGGCTTGTCGTCGGCTGCGGTCGCCGTTCCCCTCGTCGTGGTCGGCAACGCGTGCGTGGTCGTAATGCTGTGGCGAGCCAGACGGTCGATCAGTCGGCTTTGGCTGGCGGTCGCCGGGCGCTGTCCCTGATCGCCCAATCGCTCACGGCCCGACAGCCGCGCGCAGCTGACGGATCCAGTCCATCGCCATGGCGCGGCCGTTCGGGAGATCGTCACCCGGCTCGCAGCGCCACGCGGTGACCATCGCCAGCATGAGGATCCAGCACTCGCGGACGAGTGACTGATCGGCACCGGCATAGAGCGCGCCGACTTCGATGGGCGGACCGCTCGCGGTAGTGGTCGCATGGGCGATGTCGAACTCGATGGGCCCTCGACAGCACGTTTCGAGGTCGACGAACAGCAGCCCGCCCCTCGTCCTGAGCACGTTGCCCGGATGCGGCTCGCCGTGCAGCAGTTGCTCGGACCCAGCTCGGTCGCCGATCGTCCGCCTTGTAGTTCTCAACGTCGTGCCGAGCAGCTCGCGATCGGCGCCGGCAATCTCAGGGTTGTTGGTGGGGTCATCGACCAGGCGCTGCGCCTCGTCGACTCGATCCATGAAGTGCGGCAGCCAGTTGCCGGTCAGATCCACCTGCCGCATGCCGGCGTGCAAGCGCCCGAGCGCGCTCGCGTACTCGTCCGGCGCGATGTCGTGCGGCGGAACGATCTCGTAGTGGGTCCACAGCGTGACGGCGAAGTCGTCCTCCTCATAGAGGCGCGGCTCGACCCGAGGATCGAGTGTTGCCAGTGGAGCGCCGGCCCCGGCGAGACGCCGAGCGACCTCGAGCTCGAACGTGGCGCCGATCTGCCGCGTGCGAGGCGCGACGCGAGCGAGCACGTCGCACGGCCGAAGGTGCACTGCGAGGCGGTTCGAATTGTTCAGCACGACCGCGTCTTCGACGCGCAGACCGCATGCGGCGGCCACCGTCCTGCACGCGCCCACTGCCCGCGGAAGCTCCGATGCGTCCACCACCGGCACTCTAGGAGCGCGCAGTTCCGGTCCGCACGACATCGGCAAGGTGTTCGGGCGACGCAGGCCACGGAGCAATCGCTGGACACTTCATCCCCATGGTGCAGCGGCGAGTACGGGAGCCGTAAGTCGAGCGAGCCGGTCGCTGGCCGTACCTCCATAACGATGGCAACGGCGCTTGAGAACAGCGTCGGCGAACGGGTGCGTCGGCGCGGCTGTTCGCTCAACCGGCAGGGTCGAAGGCTATGGTTCGGGCGAGCTCGGTGCGTGACCGCACACCCCGCTTGCGATAGACGCTCGAAAGATGGCGCTCTACGGTCTTGGGGCTGAGGAATAACGCAGCTGCGACCTCGCGGTTGGTGAGGCCGCGCCCCACGAGCTGCGCGACCCGCGCCTCCTGGGAGGTGAGTGGTTCGATGGGACCCCGGCCGGGATGCCGCACCGTTTCTCCGGTCGCCGCTAGTTCGGCCGTGCACCGCTGCGCCCACAGCGTCAAGTCCATGGCAAGGAAGGCGTCCCGGGCAGCTCGCAGATGGGACCGCGCCGCGACGCGCTCGCCATTGCGACGCAAGCGGGCGCCGAAGAGCAACTCAGTCCTCGCGTGCTCGAAGACGTCGAATGCTTCGGCGTGTGAGGCCACTGCGCGCTCGAACGCCGCAGTGGCGGAGGCGTCGTCGTCTGCCGTCAGTGCCACGCATCGTTCGACGAGGGCCTTCGTGCGACTGTCCAGATCAGGCGTGGTTGAGAACCGAGCGGCCAGGCTTGTGGCGTCGCTGTGCCTGCCGATTGCCTCGTAAGCCTCTACCAGCAACGGAGCGACACCAAGGACCTCGCCCATGGCGCCCTGCCCTCCGTCGATGACGAGCCGGGCCTCGAGCAGCCTCACGACCTCGGCGAGGTCGTCCCGGCACAGCGCGCAGAAAGCGCGAGCGAGTGCAAGGTGGGCGGCGACATTGGTAGTCCCTGCCTGCTCCACGAGTTGTGCTGCCTGTTCGAGCTGGGCGCGTGCCTCGTCGTGATTGCCACGCGCCGCGTGCTGCCAGGCCAGCATCTCCAGAGCAGGGGCGGCGTCAGCCACGTAGCCGAGCTCGCCCGCCAGATCGACGGCCTCACCGGCGTCGGCGAACGCGCCGGCGTGATCACCTGACTCGGCCCTTCCGTAGGAGGACATGGCCAAAGCGGTCACGAGTACACCCAAGGCGCCTCGATCGCGAGCATGGGCGAGGCGGCCATCGATGAACCGGACGAGGTCAGGCGTGAGACCGAGCCACCCGGCCGAAAAGAGAGTGAGGACCAGATAGCGGGTGTCATCGCGCAGGTCGGGCTCGGACACCAGCAACTGCATCGCGGCCGCCATGGAGCTCCTGCCGACCTCGTAGTCACCCAGCATGAGTGCGGCGACTCCGTCGAAGTACTGGCCGAGAAACCGCTGGAGAGGGTCGACCGGATCGGACACGTCAGCCATGTCGCGCGCCGCGGCCACGAGGCCTGCGGAGTCGCCCAGTCGGTGTCGCACCATGGCGAGCTCGGCGAGGACTCGTACCCGCTGCTGGCCGTCTGTCAGCTCGGCCGCCTGGGTCAGGAGTTGCTCAGCGCGGGGGAGCGAGCCGGTGCACTGTTCGAGGACGCCGAGCGAGGCGAGCGCCCGCCCGCGGCAGCTTCGGTCGGCCGGACCGGCGAGCAGCCTCTGTGCGAGCGCGCGTGCCCGAGCGACGTCGCCGGCGAGGGCGGCGTCCTCGACGGCAGCTGCGAGGCGCTCGGCGGCCTTCGCCGGGTCCTCGGACAGGAACGCCGATCGCTCGAGCACGCTCGACGCCGTTGCGTGCCCCGATCGAGCCCTATCCTCCCGAGCAACCGCCTCGAGAAGTTCGGCGAGGGATTCATCGGGCCCAGTAGCAGCCTCGGAGAGGTGCCAGCACCTTGCCCGGAGGTCCTTACCCTGCATGGCGGCGGCCAGCGCGGCAAGCGCCTCCCGGCGCTGAGCGGGCGTCGCCATAGCCCACACAGCCGTCCGCAGAAGGGGATGACGGAAGCGCACCAACCCGGGTTCCCACACGATGACGCCCCGGTCCTCCGCGGCGCGAAGAGTGGCTTCGGCGTCAATGCCCTGTGCCCCCAAGGCGCCAAGAATCGGGTCGACCGACTCGTCGCGGCAGGCGGCAAGGAGCAGCACCGCCCGGCGGCAGTCGGTGGGGAGGCTCGTGAGCGTCGGTTCGTACACCGCATGTAGCCGGACGCCGGCGGGGAGGGGGTTGGGGAGCTGAGCGGCGCCTCGCCTCTGAGCGGGGGACAGCTGCCCCGCGACCTCGATGAGGGCCAGCGGATTGCCGTCGGTGGCGGCGACGACGCGATCGACGACAGAGGCTGCGGTGCCGACCGGGAACAGGCTCATGGCGTCCGTCCCCGAGAAGCCACTGAGCGTGAGCGCGTCGAGCCCGTCGAGAGTGGTGCCGGCGGGGGCGGCGCCCCGGGTGGCCAGAAGGGTTACGACGGGGTCGTCGGTGAGGCGGCGCGCGGCGAACAGCACGGCCCGGGTCGACTCGGGATCCAGCCAATGAAGATCGTCGACGAGTACAAGCAATGGCGCGTCTTCCGATGCGACGGCCAGGAGCGAGAGCGTCCCGGCCGCGACCAGGTACCGGTCGCCCTCGCCAATCCCCAGGCCCCAGCCGACCGCTGCCTCCAGCGCTCGACGCTGAGGGCCGGGAACCCGGTCGATGTGGTGGCGGACCGGTCCGAGTAGCTGAAGCAGGCCGGCATGGTTGAGTAGCACCTCGGATTCCACGCCCCGGGCCCGAAGGACCCGGAACCCCTGGGCTGCGGCCTCGGCGGCTTGCAGAAGCGAAGTCTTTCCGATGCCGGCTTCGCCCGCGATCACCAGGGCCCCGCCACGATCTCGACGAGCAGCCGCGAGTAGTCCTTCGATCCGCTCGAGCTGCTCGCGCCGGCCGATCACGGGTGGTCAGCGCGTCGCGATTTGGGGGGTTTGCCGGAAGCGGCGGCGACCGCGCCCCTGTCAGGTTCAAGCCATGTCCACCAAGCCTCAGAGAACATTGCGATCGGCACTCCTGCGAATCCTAGAAGCCCTGTCCTATGCATCCGCCGGGACCGCGTGGAGAATGGGTCTTCTCTCGCGGCCGCCCACGTTCTCGGCGTGGACGCGCCGACCCGAGCAGATGCAATGAGAGCGCCGCAGGACCTCGTCACGGCGACGATGAGGGCGTACAACGACCACGCCCTCGACATGCTTGCCGAGCTCTATGAGCCTTTGGCGCGCATCGAGTTCTCCGGGGTCGATGGCGACATCGGGCTCGACACGTGGTTCGCCTCCCTTGAGAGCCTCTTCTCGATGCTTCCCGACCTCACCCTTCGGCCACTGACGGTGGTCGCTGACGGACGCACAGCGATGATCGAGCTGAACCTCACCGGGACCAACTCCGGGCGGATTCCTCTCTCCGCCGACGACCAGCGGTCTCTGGGCATCGACATCGACAGCCTCCCCCCGACGGGACGACTGGTCGAGGTGACCGGCGTCGTCGTCCTGCGGACAGCAGATGGTCGCGTGACCCGAGAGACCCACCACTGGCCGCGATTCTGGCTCGACGAAGGTCTCGGCCTGGTCACCGTCGAAGCGCGTCCTCGAGTGCCGCTCCGTGCTGAGGTTGGCGTCGGCGAGCAGTGAAAGGCGTCGGCGCGATCGCCTGCGAGCGTCCGGGACGAAATACGGGACGGTGCTCGGTGTGGTCGACTTATTCGCCGTGCTCGCCGGACCTGGCCGCGTCGCTCCTCAGCGGATCGCTCGCCTCCTTTGGATGCAGATGTGCTGCCTCGTGCTGATCCACGGCCCGCAGCTGCCCGGGCCTCTCGGCGAGCTGGCGCCATGGCTCGACCAGACCGTCGATTCGCTCGACGACGTCCGATCGGGTCTCGATGCACAGGACCACCGCCGCGTCATCAAGACCCACACACCGCTCGACGGCCTGCCGGGGCAGGCAGAAGTGACATATGTTGCGGTCGGTCGCGATCCTCGTGACGTCGTGCTTTCCGCGGGCGACCACTCCGCCGACATGCGCATCGAGTCGATCGTCGCCGCCAGGAGCGGGCAGGGTGCCTGTAGAGCTGCCGAACCTCCCGCCGAGGCCGGAGGATCCGTCCGAAGCGATCCGGGCGAGGCTAGAGGCGGACAGCTCGCCCGACGTGCCGACCTCGAGGGCGAGATTGCCCGGCTCACCGTTGATTGACCGCGAGCACGGCTCGCCGAGACCGCCGGCGCGCGATCTGCGCGGTTGAAAGGGCGCCACTGCACGACCCAGAACGCGGCCTGATGGGCAACCATGTTTGAGTATCTTCCGCGCCTGCTCGTCCCGTGAAGGCATGCCGACCGATCCCCGAGGAGGAGTCGGGGGGGGATCCCCGAACGACAAGCAAGGCGTCTCCATGGCGTGCCCCGAAACGCTGTCGGAGGGGCCATCACCTACCAGTCGCGGTCGTTCTAGAAAGGAAGCGGACACGCTCGCCGCCGGTCGTGCCATCGGAACAGCGAGACGCATCCACCGCTTCCTCAATGACCGGCGGGCCTTGTATATGTCCGAGGCCAGACAGGACGCCCTCGAGCACCGGCAGGGCGTGGGCGACCTGGCGTGCCCGGATCAGGGTGTCCCACACCGCCTCGAACTTCTTCCAGCCCGCGGCGTAGGCGACGTGGCGGGCGCGACCGGTCCAGTCCGGCTTGCTGGCCGCCCCGCGGGCGATGTTGGACCATCGGTAGAAGTCCCGGTCGGCGCGCCAGTAACCCTCCTCGAGCTCTTCGGGGCGCATCCGCGCCGGACGGAACACGGCGTGGCGGGTGTCGTAGCGATCCCAGTCGCGATGGGCGAGGCGGCCCTCGGCCTCGATGCGCTGGAAGAGCCCGGTGGAAGGGTAGGGCGTCAGGATGTGGAAGGTGGCGGTCTCGACGCCCTCCTGCACCGCCCACTCGACGGTTCGGTCGAAGATGTTGACGTCGTCGTCGTCCATCCCGAAGACGAAGCTGGCGTTCACCATCACGCCGAGTTCGTGCAGCCGGCGGATGGCCGCCGAGTAGTCCTTGTTGATGTTCTGGGTCTTGCGGTGATCGCGCAGGTTCGTCGCGCTGATCGTCTCGAAGCCGACGAACAGGCTCCGCAGCCCGGCCTCCACTGCGGCTTCGAGCAGGCCGGGTTGCAGCACCGACTTCACCGTGCCCGCCGCCTGCCAGATGCGCCCCATGCCGCGCATGCCTTCGAACAGGGCCCGGGCGAAACGGCCGTTGCCGAAGAGGTGGTCGTCGAGGAAGTACAGGTGCCGGCCGGGGAGGCGGTCGATCTCGGCCAGGGCGCCGTCGACCGACTGGGTGTAGAAGGAACGTCCTCCTTCGAAGAACGCCTCCTTGTAACAGAAGTCGCAGGCATGGGGACAGCCTCTTGAGACCACGATCGAGTTGGGCACCAGGTACAGGTGGCGCTTGATCAGGTCGCGACGGATCGGCGGGAGCCCGTCCAGGGTCCGCACGGTCGAGGTGTAACGCGCCTGGGGGCGACCGGCGGCGAAGTCTTCGAGGAAGCGGGGCCAGGTGTCCTCGCCGGGCCCGACGAAGACCGTGTCGGCATGCGCCGCCGCTTCCTCGGGCAGCGAGGTCGGGTGCAGTCCTCCGATGGCGACGTGGCAGCCTCGGCGGCGGTAGAGGTCGGCGATCTCATAGGAGCGACGGGCCGAAGTGATGTAGGCCTGGATGACGACGAGATCCGGCTCGTCGTCGACCCGCAGGCGTTCCACGTGCTCGTCGTGGAGGCTGACCTCGACGTCAGGGTCCAGGTACCCGGCCAACGTCGCCAGGCCCAGCGGGGGGAACAAGGAGTACTTGATCGGCCGGAACAGCGGGCTCGTCGCCTCGGTGAGAGCGGGGAGGATCATCTTCACGCGCCTCAGCTGCCTGGTCATTGCGGGGCACGAGCGCTTCGGAAGCACACGACGGCGGTCACCGCCTTGACCATAAGAATCGAATGTGTAGATGCCCCCCGGAGGTCGTGGAGATCCCGTGCAGTGCCGGCATGGCCTGCTGCATGAGCCAGTCAGCCACGGCGCCTTGTCCCGGCAACCAGCCCGGCAGTTTTGATCGAGAACGTCGACGACCGCCTCATCGCCACTTCATCGGAGGGCACGTCGAGGGTCTCCTACGCGACGTCCAGGCGCTTGGCGCCCGCAGCGGCGCGCTCATGTCTATTGCTGGCAGGACCCGGCCGTTCGCCCCCAGAATCACGGGCTGTACGGCAGCCATGGGTGCCCCCCGTACGCCGGCTGGTGGGCACGCGGAGCTACCCGGCGGTGAGACTGGCGCGGATGTCTTTCATCCTCCGGTAGAGGCGCATGGGGTGTTCGGGCGCGGCGACGAAGCCGTGATGGGCGTAGAAGGTCGCGGCTTGGTCGTCGATGGCATCGACGACGACCAGGTGGGCGGCAGCAGCCTCGCCGGCGGCAACCGCCTTGCGGAGGGGCTTCGGCAAGCAGGAGCGCGCCGTGACCCTCGCCCTGGTGGAGGCGGTGGCCGGCGAGGCGGGCGAGCAGGACCATCCCGACGGGGTACACCTGCATCGCCCGGACCAGCCCTGCGGTCTTGCAGCCCCAACGGGCAGAGCGACGGCAGCCGCAAGCAGGGTTGGCACGAGCGCCTGAAGACGTGAGGTGAGATTCACGCCGTCACGATCCTCGACGCCGTCTCGGAGGTCTCGAACAGCGGACCGGCCCATGGCCACGGCGACGGCGCCGAACACCACGAAGGCCGCAGTTGCCCACGCGATAAGGCTAGGTGGCAGTCCCCTCGGTCGCTTCGCAGTCATCGTCAATGAGGCGACAGTCGGGCGGCATGGTGCCCCGCTGGAGCATGTCGTTCACGACCGACTCCACGGTTTCCCGACTGAGGTCGGCGACGAACAGGTCGGGCAGCAGAATGTAGCGGTCGGCGATGTCGGTCGACGCCGTCTCCTCGCCTTGACGGCGCGCAACTTCGAAGAAGCTGAAGGTCCACACATTCAACGCATAGGCCTCGCCAGTGGGGAGCGTGACGTGGATATTGCAGAAGTCATCTGTGATCCCCTCGAGGTGTTCCGTCTCCAGCCAGAGGTCGAGGTCCATCGTCACAGTCTCGTTGCTGCGGCGAGGCGAAGGATGGGCGGCAGTACCGACAGGATGGCTCGCGTCCGTGGGCAAGGCGCCTCGGCGCGGGACCGGCGATAGAGGACGGTCCGGCAGGTCGATTTCGACCGTGATTCAGGGACACCTGCGCGCCGACCGGATCCACGGAGCGGCGCGCGTCGGAGCCGGCGGTTCCGGGGTTATGAACGGGCGGTGACGATGAGCGCGCGGGCGCCGAGGTGCACCGTACCGTTGCGTTCGAACGGTCGGATGGCATCGACGATCGCCGACCGAGTGGCGGCGTGGAGGTCGGGATGGCGTCGGAGGCCGTCCACCAACAACGGATTGAACTCCATGACGACGTCGGCAACCGCGTCGGCGCCACCCGCCGGGTGCGGCGGATCGAGCTGCAGTTCCGTGATCCGCACGTCGGTCCAGCCAGCCGCCTCCAGGATGGGGCGCACCACTGCCGGCTCGGGAAGGGAGAACGGCCCCGGCTCACCGGGCCCTGCGAACCGGGGTGGACCCAGCACCGGAACGGACGCCATGACCGGCAGCGTCATGACCGGGTTGGCGGATGGCGGACCCCAACAGCAGAACCCGAGCCGCCCTTCGGGCGCCGCACAGGAACGCAGCCGAGCGAACGCCGACCCGGGCTCAGAGAAGAACATGACACCGAAACGCGAGAACACGACGTCGAACGGGCCGCCCGGCGCCGCCTCGAGAACATCGCCTACCTCGAAGTGCGCACGCGGGTCCTCGATCCAAGTGCGGGCAGCGGTGACCATCGGCTCGCTGAGATCGACACCGACCACCTCGGCGGCACCACGCTCGATGAGCTGGGTAACGGTGGCGCCCGTCCCGCAGCCCACGTCGAGGACCCTGGCGCCGTGAATCTCACCGAGGGCGTCCATGACGGCGATGCCGAATGGCTCAGCCTGGCGGTCGTGCAGGTCGGCGTGGCGCACCCAAGCTTCGCCCACCAGGTCGTTCCAGATCGCCCGTTGCGATCCGCTCAGCAGCTGATCCGTCATCACGTTCTCCTTGGTCATTACTCGTTTCGACTAATCATTACATGCCACCTGTAATGACGCAAGGGCTACGCTAGTCAAATGGCGCAGGATGTCAAGGGTGCCCGTCCCTACCGGTCGCCGAGGCGAGAACAGCAGGCCGCGGCGACCCGGTTGGCGATCCTGGGCGCGGCGCAGCGGCTCTTCGAAGCTGACGGTTACTCCTCGACGACGATGGGCGCTATCGCCGCCGAGGCCGACGTCGCGCTCAAGACGGTGTACCTCGCATTCGAGACGAAGGCCGGGCTCCTCCGTGCAGTGTGGGACCTCGCCCTCAAGGGCGACACCGACGACGCGCCTGTGGCAACGAGGCCCTGGTACCTCGAAGTACTCGATGAGCCGAACCCCGAACGCAAGCTGCGGCGTCTGGCCGCCGCATCGTGTGGCGTGAAGCGAAGGATCGGAGCTCTGCTCGGGGTGATTCGAGACGCTGCGCCCAGTGATGAGGAGATCGGTGACCTCTGGGCGCTCATCCAGTCAGACTTCTACGCGAACCAAGGCGCGATCGTTACGACCCTCCACCAAACTGGCGCCCTCCTAGAGGGATTGGACGTAGCGCGTGCCACAGACATCCTTTGGACGCTGAACCACCCCGACGTCTGGCTGCTCCTCGTTGGCCAGCGCGGTTGGACGCCCGAAGGGTTCGAGACCTGGCTGGGCGACACCGCTATTGACCAGCTCCTGCGTCAGCGCCGGTCCCGCAGACCGCGTTCGTAAGTTCACATCCTGCGATGCCCGGCCCATTGACGCGGCGGCCATCCTCAGCCCGGCGATAGGTGACTTTGGGCGATTTTGCGGCCGGCCGTTGTTAGGAGATGCATTTGTCGCCGCTCTTCCGCTGTTCCGGCACCCCGCCGCTCCGGTGCTGCTGCCCGGCACGGAACGCCCTCGACAGTCGTCGCCCGAGCCGCACGGGCATGGGTCGCTGCTTTCGGGAGTTAGCGAGGGAGCCCGAGTTGCGAAGAAAGACAAGTCACCGTCCGCCCGCAAGGCCGGCGCCTCCGGGAAGTTCGTCGCCTTCGCCCTGAGGTAGGTCGAGTCCGGCAGTGCGAGTCAAGTCGATCTTATGTGACGTGTCTTGGAGTCGGAGAACTAGCCAACTCTTGATTGGCTGGTTGCCACTCGTGGATTCGCGTCATCACCTCCTGCGCATCCGGTGCCCGCTTGATGTCGATACTCCGGCACGTGCCGAGCTCGGTACGGGCAGCAAACAACGATCACCGTGGGTGCTTTGCCAGTCCGGCCGGATCATTTCCAATAGCTGGTTCATCACCGCACCTCTGCCGTCGTAACCACGCTAACGTTTTCTGAATTGCCTTCGGCCTTCTGTTCGTAGATGGCGATCCTTGAAGTAGGGAGCACCCAGGCCCGGTGAACCTCGAGCCCGCGAGTCGGACAAGTCGATGTCCACTGACGGAACTCTGCGGAGCGCTCGCCCACGGGGCGGAAGCCTGACTCGCTCACAGTAACGGATGATGGTCTTTCTACGGGAAATTCGTTACACACCGTGGGGGCCAAAGTGTCGATCGAGCCCGTGAAGCCAGTTATTACTAGAAGGTTGATATCGCTCCGGCCACCCGCAAGACGTCCGACAACAGCGGAGTCGCCAGTTGGGGAAATCTGGATGTCCCAGGTTGTTGGGGCGTAGAAGGTAATATTCTTGAACGTAATAGCCTTTGGCCCGGGAAAGACCATCGGTCGCCAGCGGAGCTCGTCGCCTCCGGCGATTGCCGTGCACACCAGAGGGCTGCCGGTGTTGGAGATGCCGTTG
>CAYZMG010000049.1:0-32250 GCA_964479465.1 uncultured Acidimicrobiales bacterium | reverse complement strand
GGGTGGGCGAGTGGATGCCGGCCACCTGCCAGATACCGGATTCCAGCACCTGGGCCAGCAGGCCGACCAACCGGCCGGTGGTGGCGTTCAACAACCCACAGGTGAGAGCGATCTCCGCTTCCAGCTCGCTCGACACCGGCTCCCGGTTGCGCTCTTCCACGGGGTTCATTGTACCGAACACACGTTCGGTTCGCCAGGGTATTTTCGGTTCTTGTCGACCTTTCGGGTGCCGTATACCCGATGTCCCGCCACGCCGTCGCTACAGCAACACCGGGTCCACGTCGTGATCGCCGGCGGCCGGCAAGTCGTCCAGCGTCGCCACCAGATCGGGTCGGGCCACGCCGGCGCCCACCAGAACGACGAGGTAAAGAACGGCGCCGGCGGCGGTCACCACCCGCAGACCCCAGCGGTCGCCCAGCGACCCCTGGAGCACGGCTCCAAGGGGGTAGACGGTGCCCAGAGCCACCATGTAGAGGCTCAGGATCCGGGCTCGCAGAGCCTCCGGCGCCCGCAGCTGCACCACTGTGCCCAGGCCCGACAGCACGTTCACGTAGCACGCGCCCACGGCCACCAGCACAACCGTGGCGACGGCCAGCGTCGGCGCCGCCGCGTAGGCGCCCAGGAGGAACGGGAGCACGAGGATGTTGGCCACCACGACCTGCCGGTGCCCGTACCGGCGGGCGAGTGACGCAAGGGTCAGGGCGCCGGCCACCGCGCCCACGCCCTGAGCACCGATGAGCAGCGACGTCGCCCCCGCGCCGCCGCCGAAGAGCTTGACGGTCACCGCCGGGATCAGGGCGATGAACGGCGACAACAGCAGGGCCGTCACCGCAATGGTCAGGATGGCGGTCCGGCACCCCGGCTCGGCCTTTGCGCCGCGGGCGCCGGCGACGATGCGGGCCCACAGTCCAGCCGAGTCGTCGGAGGGTGCCCGCGCCGGCAGGCGGACCATGAGGAGGGCGACGAGAACGGCGCCGTAGGAGACAGCGTTCAGGGCGAAGGCCCAGGTGTAGGAGCCGGCGACCAGCACCGCCCCGGCCAGCACCGGGCCCACGATCCGGCCGAGGTTGTACTGGGCCATGGACAGCGAGCTCGCGCCCAGCAGGTCCTCGCGATCGACGATGTCCGGCAGGATGGCCTGGTAGGCCGGGAAGCCGAGTGCGGTCATGCATCCGCCGGCGAAGACCAGGGCGGTGACGGCCACGGCCGATGCGTTGCCAGTCCCGACCAGGACGGCCAGCAGCACGGCGGCCAGGGTCTCGCCGACGGTGGTGCCGATCAGCAGGCGCCGGCGGTCGACCCGGTCGGCGATGGCCCCGCCCACCGGCGACAGCACCCCGATGGGCACGAACGCGGCCGCCGCCACCAGACCGGTCCACCGGGCCTGACCGGTCATCTCGGTGACGAGGATCCCGACTGCGATGGTCTGCAGCCACGACCCGATGTTGGAGACGAGCGCGGCGGTCCACACCAGGGCGAAGTCCCGCCGGCGGAGGGGTCGCAGCGAGGCGAGCGACAGCAGCCGCCCAGCCCTCACTCGGGAGCCTGGTACCTGGCCTCCAGGCGATAGTGGCCTTCCAGGTCGACGACGCGGTTGAAGTCGTCGAAGGTGGTGAGCAGGTCGAGGTGGTTGCGCAACGTGCCCTGGTCGGCCAGGACCTGGTAGGCGGTGGCCACCGACCTGGCCATGGCGTAGAGCCCGGTCAGGGGTGACACGATGAGGTCGAAGCCGAGTTGGTGCAGCTCCCCCGGGGTGAGCAGCGGTGTCTTGCCCGCTTCGATCATGTTGGCGACGAGCACGACACCCGGTAGCGCGTCGGCGATGGCCTGCATCTCCTCGATGGACTCGGGGGCCTCGACGAACACGGCGTCGACTCCGAGCTCGGCCGCCATCCGGGCCCGCAGGATGGCCTCGTCCAGTCCCAGGGCCGACCGGGCGTCGGTGCGAGCCACCACGAACAGCTTCCAGCGGTGGTCGAGGGCGGCCTGGAGCTTGCCCAGCCAGTCCCCCCGGGGCACGACCCGCTTGCCCGCCATGTGGCCGCACTTCTTGGGCCACACCTGGTCCTCCAGGAAGATGCCGGCGCCGCCGGAAGCCTCGTACAACTCCACGGTACGGATGGTGTTCAGGGCGTTGCCGCCGCCCGTGTCCCCGTCGATCACGACCGCACAGCCGCCGACCGTGCGGCACACCCGCCGGCCCACGTCGGCCATCTCCGCCTGGGTCAGGTACCCGAAGTCGGGCAGGCCGAGGTGGCTTGCCGAGGTGGCGTAGCCGGACAGGAACAGAACCTCGAAGCCGGCGTCGCTCGCCAGCCGGGCGGAGAGGGCGTCCCAGACGCCCGGCATGAGGACGGTCTGGCCCGACGCCAGCTGCGATCGGAGATGGTCGCCGTTCACTGCCGCCCGCCTACGCGACGCCGCAGTGGGCCCGGGCGTACCGGTTCATGCTGGCCAGGGCCGCCTGGAAGCCGGGCTCCTGCAGCTTCGCCACCTCGGGCGTCCTACTCAGGTCGAAGTTGTTCTTCTGGAGGGCGGCCAGCACGTCCTTGGCCGTGTTGGCCACCACCCCCACGTCGGACTTGATCTCCGCCGGCGCCGTGGTCTGGGCCTGGCGAATGGCCGCCTCGGCGTCGGTGGTGGCGGCCCGCAGCTTGGTCGGATCGTTGGCGACGGCCAGCAGCGTCGAGAACTTCTCGGTGTAGGTCCGGGCCAGGCCGCAGAACGGAGTGCCCGCCTGGTCGTTGCCGACGGCGGCGGTCGTGGACGGGGCTGCGGTGGTTTGCGCCGGCGCCGCATCGTCGTCGCCCCCGCCGCCGCAGCCGGCGAGGCCGAGGACGGCGACCAGACTCAAACTCACAACCAGTCTTCGCATACCGTCGAACCTAGTCGCGTGCCTGTTCCAAACCGGCGGCGTCGAAGGCCTGGACCAGGGTGTTCCACGACAGGGTGGCGCACTTGATCCGCACGGGGAACTTGACCACGCCCCGGAGCGCCTCCAGCTCGCCCAGGTCCATCGCGGGATCGGGAACGACCGGAGCCTCCGCGTTCCCGTCGAGGCCCCGCTCGTGGATGGACATCATGGCCTTGAACGACCGGATCAGCTCCCGGGTCTCGGCCTCGGTGCGCCCCTTGACCGCGGCCGTCATCATCGACGCCGAGGACTGGCTGATCGAGCAGCCCTGCCCGTCGACCTTGATGTCGGTGATCCGCCCGGAGTCGTCGATGTCGACGTAGAGGATGACCTCGTCGCCACAGAGGGGGTTGAAGCCCTCGACCCGGCGGGCGGGGGGCGCCGGCAACACGCCACGGTTCCGCGGGCTGCGGTAGTGGTCGAGAATGATCTCGCGGTACAGGTCTTCGAGGCCGGCCATGGTCAGAAGGAGAACATCTCACCGGCGGCCACGAGGCCGTCGGACAGTGCCGAGACGTCGGCCTCGTCGTTGTAGATGTAGAACGACGCCCGGGAGGTGGCCGGTACGCCGAGGCGACGCATGAGCGGACGGGCGCAGTGGTGGCCGGCCCGGATGCACACCCCGGTGCTGTCCAACACCTGGGACAGGTCGTGGGGGTGGATGTCGCGGTAGGTGAACGACAACACCCCGCCGCGGTCGCCGGCATCGGGCGGGCCGAAGATGGCCAGGTCGTCGCCGTGACGCTCGGCGAGCGTCGAGAGGGCGTGGGCGGTCAAGGCCACCTCGTGCTCGCGCACCGCGTCCATCCCGAGGTCGGAGAGGTAGTCGATCGCGGCGCTCATGCCGATGGCCTCGGCGATGGGCGGCGTGCCGGCCTCGAACCGCCAGGGGATCTCGTTCGGGGTCCAGCCGTCGAGGCGCACGTCGCGAATCATCTCGCCACCGCCCAGGAACGCCGGCATGGCCTCGAGCAGGTCCTCCCGGCCCCAGAGCACGCCGATACCCGTCGGCCCGCACATCTTGTGGGCCGAGAATGCAAGGAAGTCACACCCCATGGCCGCGACATCCGTCACGGCGTGGGGAACGGACTGGGCCGCGTCGACCACGACGACCGCGCCGGCGGCGTGGGCGGCAGCCGCGATCTCGGCGATGGGGTTCAGCGTGCCCAGCACGTTGGACATGGCCGTGAGCGAAACGAGGCCGACGCCGTCGAGCAGTCGGTCGAGGTCGTCGAGGACCAGGCGGCCGGAGTCGTCGATATCGAGGAAGCGCAACTCGGTGCCCCGCTCCTCGGCCAGCATGAGCCACGGGACGAGGTTGGCGTGGTGCTCCATGACGCTCAGCAGCACCGCCTTCCCCGCGGGCAGCATGGAGCGCCCGTAGGAGTGGGCGACGAGGTTGATGGCCTCGGTGGCGTTCTTGGTGAAGACCACGCCCCGCGGCGACGGGGCGCCGATGAAGCGGGCGACCACGGACCGGGCCGCCTCGTACGCCTGGGTGGCCTCCTCGGCGATCGTGTACACGCCCCGGTGCACGTTGGCATGGGTGGTGACGTAGTAGTTGTCCATGGCGTCGAGCACGGCGCGGGGCTTCTGTGAGCTGGCAGCGGAGTCGAGGAACACCAGCCGGTGGCCACCCATGTCCCGATCGAGGATGGCGAAGTCCTTCTTGACCCGAGCGACGTCGAGCGTCACCGGGCGGAACCTCTCCATGACTCGTAGCCCTCCGCCTCCAACCGGTGGGCGAGATCCATGCCCCCGCTGGCGACGATGCGCCCGTCGACGAGGATGTGAACCACATCGGGCTCCAGGTACTGGAGGATGCGCTGGTAGTGGGTGATGACCAGCACGCCGAGATCCGGACGGTCGGCCCGGACTTCCTGGACGCCCTTGGCCACCACCTTGAGGGCGTCGATGTCGAGGCCGGAGTCGGTCTCGTCGAGCACGGCGAACTCGGGCTCGAGGATGGCCATCTGGAGAACCTCGTTGCGCTTCTTCTCCCCGCCGGAGAAGCCCTCGTTGAGGTAACGGTCGCCGAAGGCGGGGTCAATGCCCAGGCGGTCCATCCAACTCATGATGGCCAGGCGCAGTTCCAGAACGGAGAGGTCGATCCCCTTGCGGGCCGACAGGGCCTGGCGCAGGAACTGGATCACCGAGACCCCGGGGATCTCCTCGGGGTACTGGAAGGCCAGGAACAGCCCGGACTTGCCCCGTACGTCGGTGGCCCAGGACGTGATGTCGTCACCCTTGAACAGGATGCGGCCGGCGGTGACCGTGTAGTCGGGGTGGGCCAGCAGCGTGTTGGCCAGGGTGGATTTCCCGGAACCGTTGGGCCCCATGAGGGCCGCAACCTCGCCCTGGGCGATCGTAAGGTCGACGCCCTTCAGGATCTCCTTGCCGTCGACCTCGACATGGAGGCCCTGGATCTCGAAGAGAGGTGTGGCGCTCACCCCACCAGATTAGCACTACGCCCATAGGGGAAACCCTGCCGCGCCCGGTTGTCCCACTCATCCGCCGAGAAGGCCGTTGTACTCCTCGATCTTGGCGTTCAGGGTGTCGATCGAGGTGTTGTAGCGGGTGATCAGGCCGTTGAACACGTCGACGCTGGCGTTGTAGGCCCGGAGGTCGCCGGCGGCCCGCTGGGAGATCATCGTCGCCCGGAGCGTCTCGATGCGGTCGTCGAGGTCGTCGACCTCGACCCGCAGCCGGGCGATCTCGTCCTCACGGGCACCGAGGGTGCGCTGGCGGGCAGCCACCACCGCGGACCGGTCGCTGAAGTACTGGGCGTAGTGCGCCTCCAGCGCCGGCGACAGCCCGTCGAACTCGGAGCCGAGGATCGAGTGGATCTCATTGGTCAGGGTGGGCAGGCCGGCGTAGGGCTTGAGCCGCTCCTCCAAGCGGACGTTGCCGGGCCGGGCCGCCTCGAGCTCGGCGTCGATGCGGGCCCGCTCGGCCGGGCCGAGGGCGCTGTACACGGCATGGAGCAGTTCGTGGGCGGCGACGACGTACAGCAGCCCCCGGGCCTCGGCGCGGTCGGGGGCGAGCAAATGGATGCGGCCGGCGACATAGCAGCCGGCGGTATGCGTCCTCGACCCCGCGGCGTCGGTCAGGTTGTCGACGCCGCAGTGGCCGGCGAAGGTGGGTGCGTCCTCGATGGCAGGCCGGGCGGCCAGGAAGATGCGGCGGGCCCGGTCGGTCATGGTGGTCGCATCCGCCAGGTCGGCCACATCGGCGGGAAGGGGCTCGGTGGTGGTCGTCGGGGCGACGGTCGTCGTCGGCAGGGTGGGCGCCGGCGACGGGCCCGCCTCGTCGAAGGTGAGCTCGGAGGAGCACGCCGCAGCCAGCACCAGGACCAACCCCACGAGCCTCAGACGGCGGCGCACACCTGAAGACGGTACCGGTGGCCCGCCGGGTGGGAGCGTCGTTCGCTGCGCAACTACGCTCTTTCTACGTGGCCGAGCCGTGGACCATCGCCGAGGAGCACAACGAGGCGCCCGAAGGCGTCCTCACTCTCGTCCAAGGCTCCGCCTTCTGCATCTCCGGCCGGAACGGGGACGTGTCGCCCGGGAGCACCCACGGCCTGTTCTTCCGGGACACGCGCTTCCTTTCCGGGTTCGACCTGCACATCAACGGCCAGCGGGCTGAGGGCCTCGCCGCCGAGCGCACCGCTCCGTTTTCGGCCACGTTCGTCATGCGCAGCCAGCCGGTGGCCGGCCGGGCCGACAGCACCCTGATGGTGCTGCGCTACCGGTACGTGGGCCGGGGGATGCGGGAGGACATCGTCGTGCGCAACTACGGCGAGGAGCCGGCGTACTGCTCCATCCGGCTCAGGTTCTCCGCCGACTTCGCCAACCTCTTCGCGGTGAAGGAAGGGCGAGCCCGCCCCGAGGGCCAGATCACCCTCGAGTCGACCCAGGACGGCCTGGTGTTCGCATACGACAAGGGGTCGAGCCGCCGCGGCCTGCGCATCACCTCCAGCGAGCCGGCCCAGTTCTTCTCCGACACAGCCAGCTGGGAGACAGTCGTGCCGGCCCGGGGCCATTGGAGCACCTGCCTCCAGTTCACCCCTTCCATCGACGGCGACGAGATCGAGCCCCGCTACCTCTGCGGCGAGCCGGTGGAGCGCTCGACGCCTCACCAGCGCCTGGACCAGTGGCGCCAGGCCGTACCGGCGGTCGAGACCGATCTCGAGGCGTTCCAGGACGCGGTCGAGAAAGGCGCCGAGGACCTCGGGTCCCTCCGCATCTTCGACCCCGACTACCCGGACCGGGCGGTGCTGGCCGCCGGCGCCCCGTGGTTCATGACCCTGTTCGGGCGAGACTCGCTGCTCACCTCCTGGATGGCGCTGATCGTCGACCCGACCCTGGCCCAGGACGTGCTCCAGACCCTCGCCCGTTTCCAGGGCACGAAGGTCGACCCGATAACCGACGAGGAACCCGGCCGCATCCTCCACGAGATGCGCTTCGGCGATGCATCGTCGCTCTCACTCGGCGGGGGCACCGTCTACTACGGCACGGCCGATGCCACCCCGCTCTTCGTCATGCTCCTCGGCGAACTCCGCCGGTGGGGCCTGGCGCGCGAGGTGGTCGACAGCCTCCTGCCCACGGCCGACCGGGCCATGGCCTGGATCGAGGAGTACGGAGATCGGGACGGCGACGGCTACGTCGAGTACGAGCGCTCGTCCGACAAGGGTTTGGGCAACCAGGGTTGGAAGGATTCCTGGGACGCCATCCGCTTCGCCGATGGCCGTCTGGCCCGGGCGCCGATCGCCCTGTGCGAGGTGCAGGGCTACGTGTACGGCGCCTACCTGGCCCGTGCCCACTTCGCCGACGAGCTCGGCGACGTCGCCACTGCAAAGCGCTTCCGGGCCAAGGCGGCGGCGCTGAAGAGGGCCTTCAACCGGGACTTCTGGCTGGAGGACCGGGGCTGGTTCGCCATGGGCCTCGACCGTGACAAAGTGCCGATCGACGCGCTGGCGTCCAACATGGGCCACTGCCTGTGGACCGGCATCGTCGATGAGGACAAGGCGGCAGCGGTGGCCGAGAGCCTCCTCTCACCCGCCATGTTCAGCGGCTGGGGCATCCGCACGCTGAGCTCGGACATGACCGGCTACAACCCGATCGGCTACCACGTGGGATCGGTCTGGCCCCACGACAACGCCATCATCGCCGCCGGCCTGACCCGGTACGGGTTCGTCGAGGAGGCACAGCGGGTGATCATGGGCATGCTCGACGCCGCCGCCCACTTCGGTGGACGCCTCCCGGAGCTGTTCGGCGGGCTGGACCGCGACGAGGTGCCGTTCCCGGTCAGCTACCCCTCGTCCTGCGCACCGCAGGCGTGGGCGGCGGCGTCGCCGTTGCTGTTCCTCCGCAGCATCCTCCGCCTCGACCCCTGGATCCCTCACGGCAAGGTCTGGCTCGACCCGGTCCTGCCGGCGGGCATCAGGCGCCTGCGGGTGGACCGGATCCCCCTTGCCGGCCGGCGGGTCACTGTGGCCGTCGACCGCTTCGGCATGCACGCCGAAGGCCTCGGCGCCGGCGTGGAACTGGTCCAGTCACCTCGAGCCCCGATGACGGCCTAGGCGGCACTCGCTACCAGCCCCGGTCGATCCACTCCTGGAGATGAGGGCGCTCGGTTCCGATCGTCGTGTCGTCGCCGTGGCCGGGGAGAACGATCGTGTCGTCCGGAAGCGTGAACAGCCGCTGCTGGATGGAGCGGATGATGGTGGCGAAGTTGACCGCGTTCCCCCGGGTGGCTCCGGGACCGCCGGGGAAGAGGGTGTCGCCCGAAAAGAGGACCGGAGAACCCTCGATCTTGAAGGACGTGGACCCGGGCGTGTGGCCGGGCGTGTGGAGCGCATGGAGGCGGAGCCGGCCCACCTCGATCACGTCGTCGTCGGCGATCTCGAAGTCGTGCGCCGGCAACATGCCGGCGTCGCCTTGGGCCACGCCGACCCGGTGCCCGGCCTTGCGGACGGCGGGCACGGCCTGGATGTGGTCGCGGTGGCCGTGGGTGGTGAGGACGTCGCCCACGTTGAGCTCCGCACACAGCGGCAGGAGGACTTCCGCCTCATCCGCGGCGTCGATCAGCACCGCCTCGCCCGTCTCGGCGCAGCGGACGACGAACACGTTGTTGACCATGGGGCCCACCACCACCCGGGTGATCTTGACCTTGTCGTCTTCGTAATGGACGGGCATGGACGCGAGTATGCCCCCGTGGAGCAGCTGCGGAGCCGAGTGCGCGCCTTGCTGACCGAAGTCTCGCCGCCGGCCGAGGTGCGCCGGCTCATGGAGGACGAACGGGGCTACGACCTCGACGTGTGGCTGCGCCTGGCGACCGACCATGACCTCCTCGCCCTGAACGGGTGGCCGGAGCGGGCCGTCGTTCTCTCCGAGGCCGGCCGGGTGCTCCTCGGCGCCCCCTACCTGGCCACGGTCACCGCCGCGCCACTCCTCCCGCCGGACGTCGGCAATGCCATCGCCGGCGGGCTCTGCATCGCCACCCTGGCCTTCGCCGAGGCGTCAGGTCGGTGGGACGCCGGCGGGGTGACGACCAGAGCCGTGGAGTCTCCGGACGGGCGGTGGCGGCTGGAGGGCGAGAAGTCCTACGTCGTCGACGGGTGCGCGGCCGACGTCCTGGTGGTCGCCGCCCGGCCCGACGGCGCAGACGACGTCGCCCTCTTCCAGGTAGAGGCCGGCGCCCCAGGAGTCGACCGGGCCCCGCTCGCTACCGTCGACCCGACCCGCCGGCTGGCCCGGGTAAGGCTGGCGGCCACGCCGGCCCGTCGCCTCGAAGCATCGCCGGCCGCGGCCGTCGACCTTTGCGCAGTGGCCCTCGCCACCGAGCAGGTCGGGGGCGCCGAGCGGGCCTTGGAGATGGCGGTCGAGCACGCCGGCGGGCGGGTCCAGTTCGGGCGGCCGATCGGGAGCTTCCAGGCCATCAAACACCTCTGCGCCGAGATGCTGCTGGAGCTGGAGTCGGCTCGGGCGGCGGCCCTGCATGCGGCATCGGCCGTCGACACCGGCGACCTGCCGGAAGCGGCCGCGGTCGCCAAGGTGGCCTGCTCGGAGGCCTACGTGCGGATCGCCGCCGACAGCCTGCACGTCCACGGCGGGCTCGGATTCACCTGGGACCACGACGCCCACCTCTACCTCAGGCGGGCCCGGTCCTCGCTGCACCTCTTCGGCGACCCCCGCCACTACCGGGAACGGCTGGCCCGGCACCTCGGACTCTAGAGGGCCGCGCCGCAGTACCTTGGCGCCCATGGGGATCATCCTCGGCGCCCTCGCCGTCGCCGCCGTCTTCGTCATCGCGGCCGTGGTCGTCGGGCGCGAAGCCAGGCGGCTGGCCACCAAGGCGCCCGGCCGGGTGTTCGAGTTCGAGGACGCCGTGGCCTGGGTGTGCGACCACGTCAGCCCCGAGGTGGCCGCCGTGCTCTCACCCGACGACGTCCGGCGCATCCTGAACTGGCATCTCGAGTTCTTCCGGATCAAGGGCGTCTCCTCCAACGGGCACACCGCCGATGCCGACCATCCGGTGGTGGTCAGCGGGGCCGAGACCGTCGACTTCGTGCTCATGAAGGCGGAGGCGGCGGGCTCCCCGTACACGCCGGCGCAGATCCACGCCGTCCTCGACGCCCAGATGGGCTACCTGGAGGACATCGGCGCCGTCGGTCCGGTGGAGGAGCAGGGCCCCGACCTCTAAAACTGCCTCGATCTAGTCCGGAGTTTGTGCTTTCATTGGAGCACCGAAGAAAGGAGGTGGTCCACCTGAACGAATGTAGTTTTGGGACCTCGGAGGTGGCTGCCCGCTAACTGGCAGCTGGACCGGGTAGGCGGAATTCCCGCCGCCACCGCTCGGAGGAAACGTCCGGGAACTGGTCCCTCCCGGTGCAGTCCGTCTCCCCCAAGTTTTCCTTTCCAGCATTTCGCAGTTAGACAAGGGGGCGCCCAGCGCCCCCTTGTCGCGTGTTCGTCCGGCCGGAGGTGAGCCTCACCCATGCAGTGCGTGATCGAGTCAGGCGGCCTCCGCCTGTCGGGGTATCTGGTGCGCCCGGAGTCCTCCGCGCCCGTCCCCGGCCTCGTGCTCTGCCACGGGTTCCCCGCCGGCCCGGGGGGTGCGGCGACATCCGGCCAGACCTACCCACAACTCGCCGACCGGCTGTCCGCCGACACCGGGTGGGCCGTGCTCACCTTCAACTTCCGGGGCACCGGCGCCTCGGAGGGCGACTTCTCCCTCGCCGGCTGGCTCGACGACCTGCGGGCCGGCATCGACCACCTGCTGAGCACCGAGGGTGTCTCCGGCGTGTGGCTGGCCGGCGCCGGCACCGGCGGGTCGCTCGCCCTGTGCGAGGCCGGGGAGGACGAGCGGGTCCGCGGCGTCGCCACCCTGTCGGCCCGGGCCGACTTCGGCGACTGGGCATCGGACCCCCCCAGCTTCCTGGACCACGCCCGCTCGATCGGCCTGATCGACGACCGGGCCTTCCCGGCCGATTTCGACGCCTGGGCCCGGCAGCTGCGGGAGATTCGTCCCACGGCGCTCATCGCCAAGATCCCGCCCCGGCCCATCCTGCTCGTCCACGGCGCCGACGACGACGACGTGCCCCTCGACGACGCCCGGGTGCTCGCCGACGCCGCCGGCGACGCCGTCGAGCTGCGGGTGCTGTCCGAGGCCGGGCACCGCCTCCGCCACGATCCCCGCGCCGTGGCGCTCGTTCTAGGCTGGATGGAGCGCCAAGCCCGGTCCTGACCCGCCGTTCAGGAGAGGGGGACCCGGTCGATCGCCTCCCGTAACGCCCGGGCGGCCCCCTCCGGGTCGGCGGACTCGGTCAGCCACCGGACGACGACGAACCGGCGGGCGCCGGCGTCGAGCATGTCCCCGACGGTGTGGGGCGTGACCCCGCCGGTCACGAACCACGGGCGGGTGGCGGTCCGGGCGGCGTAGCGGAGATAGTCGAGCCCGGTCCCGGGCCGGCCGGGCTTCGTCGGGGTCGGCGCCACCGGCCCCACCGAGACGTAGTCGGCCGGTTCGGCGGCCGAAGCGTCGAGCTCCGCCGGAGCATGGGTCGACAGGCCCACGATGGCGTGGGGACCGAGGATGCGCCGAGCCAGCGCCGGCGGGGCGTCGTCCTGGCCGACGTGCACGCCGGCGGCGCCGCATTCCAGGGCCAGGTCCGGCCGGTCGTTGAGGATGAACGGCACGCCGGCGTCCGCGCACACCTCGGCGGCCAGGCGGGCACGGGCCAGCAGGGGCCGGGCGTCGAGGACCTTCTCCCGGAGCTGGACGACGTCGACCCCGCCGGCGATGCAGGCGGCGAGGAACGAGGCCAGGTCCGGGCGGTCGGCGGTGCAGAGGTAGAGCCGGCGGTCGCCCAGACTCGAGTCCGGACCGGTCATCCGGCTGCCGCCGGATGAATGTCTCTGGACCGGCCTCCCGGGCCGGTCATCCTCCCGCCACGGCTCGCACGAGCTCGATCTGGTCACCCTCGACGAGGACGGTGACGGCCAGGTCGGCGCGGGCCACCGGCTCCCGGTTGCGCTCGACGATCACCCACTTGCCGCCGAGCCCGAGCGCAGCCAGCAGATCGTCGACCGTCGCCCCCTCGGGGAGCTCGACGGGATCCCCGTTGGCGAGAACCCTCACTTGGCGGCCTTGGCCGCCGCCTTCATCGCCTTCTTGTGCTCCCGGACCGCGGCCAGCGCCTCGGGGCCGTCGATGTCGGCGACGGAGTAGTGACCAACCTGGGCGTAGGCGCCGGCGACCTCCTCCCAGCCCGGAGGGGTCACCCCCATCCGCTTGGCCAGCAGAGCAATGAAGATGCGGGCCTTCTGCTCACCGAAGCCGGGGAGCGCCTTCAGGTTGGCGAACAGCTCCTGACCGGTGGCCGCCGAGGTCCACACCGACGCCGCGTCGCCGTCGAAGCGCTCAAGCAGCGCCCGGCACATGTCCTGCGTCCGGCCGGCCATCGACCCCGGGTACCGGTGCAGCGCCGGCGGGCCCTTGAACAGCACGGCGAGCTGCTCGGCGTCCAGAGAGGCGATCTCGCCGGCGTTGAGCCGGCCGCCCATGCGCTCCTTGAGGTCGTAGGGCCCCCGGAACGCCTTCTCCATCGGCACCTGCTGGTCGAGCAGCATGCCTGTCAGGAGCGCCAGGGGCTCGTCTTCGAGGAGCTGGTCGGCCGCTGGGTCGCCGGTGAGGGGCAGCTTCATGTGATCGAGGCTAGCCACGGTGGCGGAGGTAGCCCAGTGCGTCAACGACTTGCCGAGGCCGTGTCCCATTCCGCTACAGCATGCGGGCTCTGAGCCACTCACATCGCATGGAGCCGAACCGGCGGCCGTCTGGCTGTCGGCTGGTGACGGCTGAGACCAGATGTCAATAATCACAATGCATCCCGCGCGAGGAAACACAGGCAGGAGATGGAGACGATCAGAGCTCGGCCGTGACCCCATTGCCATCTCGGCGCCGGACAGCTGCTCGTCGCCACCCTTCTGAGTTGGGCAGCCGTTGTCCACATCCTGGGTGTGGCTTGGGTGGACTCCCGTACCGTGACGGAATGGGACCGGGTAGATCCACTGGAATGACGCCACGCAGGAAGCGCTCGACCATTCGCGAAGAGGGTCGGCGGCGTGAACTGACGCGACCCATCGTTGTCGTGGTGATGGTAGTCGCAGCCTTGACGTCCACCTCCTCAGCGAACGCAATCACGTCCTGTCCACCGAAGGTGACCGCTGATATCACTCTGGCGAACGATCTGACGTGTGCGCTGTGGGTCGATGGCTCGGGGCTGACGATCGACCTTAATGGCCACGTGCTGTTCGGCTATGTGCACTCGTATTCCGAACGAGTGACGGTGCGCAACGGCACCATTGACCGCGGAGGTGAAAGCTTCGCTGCGCTCTCGCTTCGTGGTTCCCAGAGCCGCATTGAACGCGTAGAGGTTCGCAACGCCCTTGGATTCGGTATAGAGCCCGGCCCGGGTACCGTGATCGACAAGAGTCGAGTGGTTGACTCGGGCGCCGCTATCGATCTCTTCTGGGGAGATGGGGTGACAGTGGAGCGTTCGACCCTGTCCGGGAATCGGGTGGGCATCCTCATCGGCTCCGCGAACGGGTCCGTGATCCGGGACAATCACTTCTCGGACAACGACGAGGGATTGCGCATCTGGGATGAGGACCTATCCGGTGCATCGAATACGACCGTCTCCGGTAACGTGTTCTCAGGCAACCGAGTCGGCGCCAACCTCCTTGCGCGAAACGAGGCAAGCGGCACTCGATTCACGAACAATTTGTTCCGGGGCAGCGACGGTCCTGGCTTGGAAGTAGTGGTCGGCTGCCTACTCATTCCTCTCGTCTGCAACGCCGGAGCGGGGACGCTCATTGACGGCAACCGGTTCGTCGACAACGGCGGGAGTGGCGCGCTGTACGTACATGGTTCGCCCGAGCGCGTCGCAGGAGTGACTGTCACGGGCAACACGACCGTGCGTAGCGAGGCGTTGGGCTTCGACGCAACCGGCGTGAGCGATGGGGGCGGCAACATCGCCCGGAGCAGCGGCGATCGGCGTGGCTGCCTCGGAATAGCCTGCTAGCCATGATGGCCTAACCCCTTCTCGCGGAAGATGGGGGTCGTTGCGCGCTGGACTCTTCCAAGCGCCGGTGGTGGAATTCCGCCGTTGTCTTAACTCAGTGGGGGGAGAACTCATGGTCCGGCGCGTCCTTCTTGCGGTGGTGGGCAGCCTGCTGCTGGCCGTGTTCGTCACGCCGGCGATGGCCCAACAACCTCGCGGCCCGGTCGTGACCCCGAACGTCCAGGTGACGTCCGACATCCTGCCGGGGCGTATCCACACCGAACCCCAGATGCTCGTCCACCCCAACGACCCCAACCTGCTCGTGATCGCCGAGGTCGACTTCAACAAGTGGACATGCGGAATCCACGTCAGCCTCGACCGGGGCCGCACGTGGGCCAAGGCGCCGGCCGACGCCATGCCGCCGGGGTACAGGGCGTGCACGCGGCCGAACTTCGGGTCGTTCTTCGCGGCCAAGTTCGGCATCGACGGCACCCTCTACCTGGCCGGCACTGCGGGACAGAACGCCTCCTCCGCGGGGCCGAACGACCCCTTCGTCGCCCGCACCAAGGATCTCGGCCGCACCTGGGAGTACTCGATCGTCAAGAAGTCCGAGGAGCGGGACTTCCCCAAGCCCGACGGTACGTCCACCCGTGACTTCGAGCGCTTCGGCTACATACGCCTCGCCGTACACCCCACCGACCCGAGCCGGGTCTACGTCGGCTACCGCCGCCAGGGGGCGTTCCAGCCGCCGGCGCAGGCCTCCGAGCGCACCACGGTGGCCGTTTCCACTGATTTCGGCGCCACCTTCGGCGCCCTCACCGACGTCCTCGAGTCCAGCTTTCCCCTGACCGACGTGAAGGGCTCCGACCAGCCGGCCATTGCCGTCGACAAGGACGGCACGATCTACGCCTTCACCAAGGAGCGCCCGCCGGCATCGACGGCTCCAGGCGTCACTCAAGCGGCGCTGCCCCTGCCTCCCGGCCCGGCCAACGCCTGCCGGCCGGCGTCGGCCAACCCCGCGGCTCAGCCGTGGGTGCCAGCGCCCGTCCCCAACCCGACGCCGACTGCAGGCCAGCCCGGCGCCGGCAGCCGGATGTTCATGTCCAAGTCCACCGACGACGGCAAGACGTGGAATGCCCGCACCATCGAGACCAGCGGCGTCCTCTGCGGGCCGTGCCTGACCACGCCCGAGGCGGCGATCGACGCCAAGACCGGCGATCTTTACGTGGTCTTCGAGCAGAGCGACACCGGCCCCCCGAACCCCCGCGACGACCGCAACATCTGGTTCATGAAGTCGACCGACGGCGGGACAACTTGGAGCCAGCGGGTGCAACTCAACGACGACATCGACCCGAACCGGAGGCCGAACTACGACCAGATGTTCCCGGGCATCAGCGTCGCCCCCAACGGCCGCGTCGACGTCGCCTGGTGGGACTTCCGCACCGACGCCCTTTACAACCCCGGCGGGAACGGCAACACCACCCGCCGCGACCAGACCTGCTTCGACATCTTCTACACGTCCTCCTCCGACGCCGGTACCACCTGGGCCAGGAACAGCCGCATCAGCGATCGCAGCATGAATCAGAACGAGGGGTACGCCATGAACCTCAGTTCCGACCTGCGGGGCCCGATCGGGGTGGCGTCGACCAACGAGGAGGCGTTCGTCACCTGGAACGACTCCCGCAACGGCACGGTCGACCTACCGACCGAGGACGTCTACTTCGCCAAGGTGATCCACGACGAGCCGGAGAGCGGCGGCGGGGGCGGCGGCTCCGCCATCAAGGGCTCCTCGGTGGTGCTCGGCGTGGCCATCGGCCTCGTCCTCGCCGGCCTGGCCGTAGCCGCCGTGGCCGGCAACGCCCGGAGGACCTAGAGACCGCCCGGATTGCCGGGGCCGCAGGGCGCCGCCGGAGGCGGCCCCAAACGGCTGCCGGCCAAAGGAGGAAACGGCGAGGGAGAGCCGGCTCCGCCGGCCGACCGAGCGCAGCTGCCTCGGCGAGCAACCTCCGGTTGCGATGCCGATTAGGGCTCGAATCGGTAGCCCGCGCCGCGCACGGTGCGGATCCAGCGAGGGCGCTCCGGATCTTCCTCGATCCGGCGGCGGATGCGCCCGACGTGCTCGGTGACCGTGCTCGGGATCCGTTCGCCGGTGTGGGGCCACAGCCGCTCCAAAAGCTGCTCCCGGGAGAAAGTCTGCTGGGGGAAGGAGGCGAGGAAGGCCAGCACCTCATATTCCCTGGCCGGCAGGTCGACCAGGGTGCCTCTCACCACGACCTCGCGCTTGGCCAGGTCGATGTCGAGGCCGTCGAAGTTGAGATGGCCGCCGGAACGGTTCGCTCCTGTGCGGCGCAGGACGGCGGCGATACGGGCCGTGAGCTCGGCGGTGGAGAACGGCTTGACGACGTAGTCGTCCGCACCGAACCGGAACCCCAGGACCCGATCGGCCTCCTCGCTCTTGGCGGTCAGGAGGATCACCGGCACCGCGCTGGTGCGCCGTAGCCCTTCGAGGACGTCGAGGCCGTCCTGGCCCGGCATCATGATGTCGAGAAGGAGCAGGTCAGGCGCCCACGCGCCGACCTTGGCCATCGCGCTGGCCCCGTCGACGGCCTCGTCGACCTCGTAACCCTCGATGGTAAGCATCCGGCGCAGCAACGTGCGGACGGTGGCGTCGTCGTCCACCACCAGGATGCGGGGCCCGTCTACTCCGTCCGCGTCCACTCGGCCAAGGGTAACGCCGCCGCTCCGGACCGAGGTTCCGACGGCGTGGCATCAACCAATCACTACGAATTCACAACTTCTCACAACAAAACGCTTCAGTACCGGCGGACGCGGCCGATACATCATCTGTCGGCCAAAGAACCCCGACACTCCCCCGGAAAGCCGGTCAGGAGAAACCCAAAATGGAGGCAAACAAAATGCGCAAGCTGATCCCCGTCGTTGGTCCCCTTCTGGCTGCTGTCGTCGCCATGGTTCCGATCGTCGGCGCCATCCTGGCCGGCGTTCTCGCCTAAACGGACTTCGCAGCATGGCAACGTCGACCATTAGTGCCGGGGCCGCACAACCACACCAGGCCGGCCTCCCGGGCCGACCTCCGCTCCCGGACGCCGAGCGGCCGGCCCACCCGGGCCGGCCAGACTTGGCCCCCGTCCAAGCTCCGGCGGGGCACCACGTGGGTACAGCAGAGTCCCTGGCAACCGGCCTCGCACTGGTCGTTTGCCTCGTGGCCCAGCTCCCCCACCGGATCCTGGACGCCACCGGCATCCGGGCGTGGGTACTGGCACTGGTCGTCGTCATCTCCGTCGTGAGTGGCGCTCGGGCCATCGCCCGAGCGCCGTTCACGCTGCGCCGTTCCCTGCGGGTGAACCCCAACCGGACCACGGCCCTGCGGCGGTGGGCCGGCGAAGAACTGAAGATCGTCATTGTCAGCATTGTCGCTGGCGCCGTCCTGACATTTCCGCTTTACCTGCTGTTGCGAGCCACTTCAGCATGGTGGCTTCCGGCGTGGCTTTTGTTCGCCACGGTTACCTTTCTTTGGCAGGTGGCCATGCCCCTCGCCATGCGGTCCCGGGCCAGCGGGTCCGCGCCCACCGCGCCGGAGCTCATGTCCCGGATACAGGCCGTCGCCGAGAAGGCGGGGGTTGCGGTCGGCGACGTCATCGTCACCGGAAAGCCGGGTTCCCGCCGGGGGAACGCCTATGTCGTCGGCCTCGGCAGAACCCGGCGGGTCGTCCTCGAACGGGATCTGGCCGCCTGGCCGCCGGCGCTGGTCGACCAGGTCGTGGCCCACGAACTCGGTCACTGGCGCCTCGGCCACGGGGCCCGGCGCCTGCCCCTCACCCTTCTGGCCGAGCTGGCCGCCCTGGCCGCCGCCGCCGGCGCCCTCTCCTACTCCCCCCTGCTTGATGCGGCCGGCATTACCGCCGCCGGCGACCCTCGCTCCTACCCCCTCCTTCTCGTCCTCGGCGCCTTCGTCGCCCTTCCCGTGCGGTGCCTGCTGGCCTGGCGGGACCGGGCCCAGGAGCGGGCCGCCGACCGCTTCGCCATCGACGTCCTGGGCCGGCCCGAGGTCTTCCACGCCATGCTCCAGCGAGCAGCCGACGAGAGCGGCGCGCCCCGGACCCTGCCCTGGTGGCGACGCCTGATCGCCAGCCACCCGCCCATCGACGAGCGGGCTGCGGCCTGCCACCAACCCACGTTGGGCAGCTGACGTGTCCCCCGCCACCACCCGCATGGCCCTCGCCGGGGGCATCGCCGGCGCCGCCTTCGTCCTCGCCCTCGGCGCCGCCGCCCTCGGTCAAGTGGGCGGCGCCGACTCAACCGCCTCCGTCGCCTCAGTCGCCCGGGCGTCGTCGGAGAGCGCGGTGACACCCACACCCGAACCCGAGGCGCCGGCCCAGGCACCGGTCGAAACGGCGCCGCCGCCCACGCCGGCGCCGGCGACCCAGGCCGTGCCGGCGACCAAGGCGCCGGCGACGACAGCCACCACCCGCAAGCCGACCACCACCACCGTCGCCCCGCCGGCGCCGGCCGCGCCGGCACCTGCCACCACCACGCCCACGACGGCCAAGGTGCGGTCGGGCCAGCGGGTGGCCTACACCACGGCCGGCGTGCAGGCCGCCATCACCGCCCTCAAGCAGCGCATCCCGCTCTTCTCGCCCAACGACGCTCAGCTCCGGACGTTCGCCGACGCCGTCTGCACGTCCTTCGATCAGGGCCAGACCCAGGCCCAGGTGCAAGCCACCATCCAGCAGGCGGTCAGCCATATCCAGGGCCAGTCGCTCAGCGCCGCCGATGCGGAGTTCATGGTCCGTACCGTTACCCAGCTGCGCTGCCCCGGCTACCTCCCCTAGACACAGGCTTCGCCGGCCGGGGCGCCGGCCGATCGAGAAGCCCGAAATCGGCCGTGTTGCCCTACCATGGGCGTGTGCCCTCGCTGAGTGGCGGAGGCATTCCCCCGGACGAAAGTCTGGAGGCCTGGGGACATGGAGACCATCCGATACGGCAGCCGGCGGCGGGCGGACCGGCGAACGCCGGCATCCGGCACTGACGCCGGTATCGATGGAGGTTCGGACGAGGCGGCACGACCGCTCCGGGCCGGCGTGCCGGCGTCGGTCCGCGCCCTGCACGTGGCCACCGGCGCACTCGTTGCCCTCTACCTCGGCTCCACCATCTTCCGGGAGCACCCGTCCACCATCAGCTTCTACGACGGCTGGGTGGGCAACCTGGCCTATCTCGGCTGCGCCATCCTCGCCGGCCTCCGGGCCGCCTTCGTCCGGGACCGCCAGCGGGCCGGCTGGACGGCGATGGCCGTGGCTCTCGCCCTGTTCGCCGCCGGGAACCTGGCCTGGACCACCTACGTCCAGTTCATGGACCCGGTGCCCTTCCCCTCCCTCCAGGACGCCCTTTTCCTGCCCTTCTATCCCATCGCCTACCTGGGTATCTTCCTGCTGGCACGCGACGCGCTCCCCCGCCGTGGGGCCTCGGCCATCTGGCTCGACGGCCTCATCGCCGCCGTCGGGGTGGCCGCGCTCGGTGCGGCCACCGTCATCGCCACGGTTGACCACGAGAACACCGGCGACAGGGGCGACGTCATCACCAACTTCGCCTACCCGGTCGGCGCCCTGGTTCTGGTCACCATGCTCGTCGCCGTCTTCGCCGTGCTGGGCTGGCGGCCGGGCCGGGGCTGGTGGCTGCTCGGCGGCGGCCTCGCCCTGTTTGCGGTCGCGGACAGCGTGTACAGCGTCCAGGCGCTGGAGGAGACCTACGTCACCGGGACGGTGCTCGACAGCCTCTGGATGATCGGCACCCTGCTGATGGCGACGGCGGCGTGGCAGACCTCAGGCGCCCCGTCGGCCGAGGGCCGCAAGACCCAGCCGGTGCTCGTCCCGGGGGCCTTCCTCATGAGCTCGTTGTGCATCGTGGTCTACGCCACCTTCCACGACGTGCTGCCCCTCGGCGTCATCCTGGCCACCTGCACACTGCTCCTGGCCGTCGTGCGGATGGGCATCGCCTACCGGCAACTCCAGAGCCTGGCCGAGAGCAAGCGCGAGGCCCGCACCGACGAGCTCACCGGCCTCCCCAACCGCCGGCTGTTCTACGAGACGCTGCGAAAGAGCCTCGAACCCGGCTCCTCCGGCCAGCACCTCGCCGTTCTGATGATCGACCTGGACCGGTTCAAGGAAATCAACGACAGCCTCGGCCACCACGTCGGCGACGAGGTGCTGCGCCAGCTCGGCCCCCGGCTGGCCACCGTGGTGGACGGGCACGGCACGGTTGCCCGCCTTGGCGGCGACGAGTTCGGCCTCCTCCTCTCCCCGCTCCACGACGACGCCCAAGCCACAGACGTGGCCGAGCGGGTGCGCGACGACCTGCGCCGCAGCTTCCTGCTCGACAACATCACCCTTCATGTCGACGCCAGCATCGGCATCGCCATCGCCCCCGAACACGGCGAGGCGGCCGACACCCTGCTGCAGCGGGCCGACGTGGCCATGTACGAGGCCAAGCGCAGCCACGAACCCTGGCAGGTCTACTCGCCCTTCCGCGACCGCCACACCCGTGACCGCCTGGAGCTCATGGAGGACGTCCGCGACGCCATCGGCCGCCGCGAGCTGGTGCTCTTCTACCAACCGAAGCTGGACGTGGCCAGCGGGATCATCACCGGCGTGGAGGCGTTGGTGCGCTGGCAACACCCCACCCGGGGTCTGCTCGCGCCCGACCGGTTCCTCACCCTCTTCGAGCAGAGCGGGATGATGGGCCCCCTGGCCATGTCGGTGCTGGAACTGGCGATGATCCAGCAGGCGGAATGGGCCCGCGACGGAATCAAGATCAGCATGGCCGTGAACCTCTCGGCCGCCAACCTGGCCGACGAGCAGCTGCCCGAGAAGGTCCACGAGGTGTTCGACCGGCTCGATGTCGACCCGGCCAACGTGGTCCTCGAGATCACCGAGGACGGGCTCATGGTCGACGCCGAACTGAGCCTGCGGATCCTCGAGCGGCTCCACGCCGGCGGCGTGCAGCTCTCGGTTGACGACTACGGAACGGGCTTCTCGTCCCTGGCCTACCTGCGCGACCTCCCCGTCAACGAGCTCAAGCTCGACCGCGCCTTCCTGGCTGCCGCCGCCGACGACGAGCGGGCGGTGGCCATCATCCGCTCCACGATCGACCTGGCCCACGCCCTCCACCTGCGCATCGTGGCCGAGGGCGTGGAGACCGAGGCCAACCTGGCCCTGATCGCCGAGCTTGGCTGCGACACCGCCCAGGGCTACCTGCTCGGCAAGCCCCTGCCCGCCGGCCTGCTGTTCCCGCCGGCGACGGCCGGAGCGGTCTAGACCGCCACCGCTATCGCGGGGTCGGCGGGGTCCGGCTCCGGCGCGACCAGATGGTCCGCGGCCCGCACGCCGGGCACCCACAGGAAGGCGAAGGTCACCGCCGCGCCCAGGCCGCCGGCGATCATCAGGGTGTTGCGGGCACCGATGGCGGCGGTCACCGGCGCCACGATGGCGAAGGAAAGGGGCACCAGTCCGGTCGAGATGAACCAGTCGAAGCTGGAGACCCGCCCCAGGAGGGCCCGCGGCACCAGGCGCTGCTTGGTGGTCAGCCACACCACGGTGCCGGCAGTCTCCAGGGCGTTGAACACGAAGCACACCATCGCCGCATGCCAGGCGTTCCGGGCCAGGCCGTAGCCGACAAGCGCAAGAGTCGACACCGTCCAGGCCAGGTAGATGAAGGTCATGCCCCGCTTCGGCGTGCCGAAGGTGCCCACGGCCAGGGCGGCGCCGATGGCACCGATGCCGCCGGCGGCCAGGATCAGACCCAAGGTGCCGGCGCCGGCGTTGAGCTCGTTCTTGACCAGGTACGGGAGCAGGACGTCGACCGGGCCCGTGAAGAGCAGGTAGGCGAAGGTGGCGGCCAGCAGCGTCGCCCACAGCCAGGGGTTGGCCCGTACGAAGCGGAAGCCCTCCTTCACGTCGTCGAGGAGGGCTACCTCGGTGGCGACTGCGCCGGCCGTCGGCACGCGGACCCGGATGAGGCAGGCCATGGAGACGAGGAAGGTGGCGGAGTCGACGAGGAAGGCGACGCCGCTGCCGGCGGTGGCGATCAGCAGGCCGCCGATGGCCGGGCCGGCCAGGCCGTGGGCCGCCGGGCGGGCGAACTGCTCGACGGCATTGGCCTGGGTCAGGAGGTCGTCGTGGACGATGTCGGGAACGAGGGCGTCGAACGCCGGCCCGAAGAACGCGGTGCCGGCGCCGTAGACTGCGACGAGCACGAACACGTGCCACAGGTGCAGGTGACCGGTGACGGTGAGCAGGCCCAGGATGCCTATTGCAGTGCCCCGGATCGCGTCGGAGGCGATCATCACCCGCCGCCGGTCGAAGCGGTCGCTCACCGCGCCGCCCAGCAGCAAGAGGGCGACGTGGGGGATGGTCATGGCCAACCCCACCACCGCCATGGACGACGGCTTGTTGGAGAGCTCGTAGACCTTCCAGGCCAAGGCGATCAGCAGGATGCCATCGCCGACGAGCGACACTGTCATGCCCGTCCAGAGGAGGGCGAAGTTGCGCTCCCTGAACGGGGCTAGAACCCGCCGGGCCCGCATGCCGGGCGCCGCCCTACCCGGAGTGCCAGGCGCCGGCCAGCCCGAAGCGGTCGTTGGCCTCAGCCAGCACGGCAAGGAGCAGGTCGACGTCCTCGTCGGTGTTGGCGGCCGTCACCTGCACGCGGAAGCCCACCTCGTTGCGGGGTACCAGCGGGAAGGCGGCAAGGGTGACGTAGATGCCACGGTCGAAGAGGAACCGGCCGACGTCGTCGATCTTGTCCGCATCGCCGATCGGGATCTCGACGATCGGGAACCCCGAGGTGTTGGGCGTGGCGATCCCCAGCTTGTCGAGGCCGTCGAGCACGCGGATGGTCTTGGCATACAGGTCGGCGCGGATGGCGTCACCCCGCCGGCGGTTGACGTCGAGGCCGGCCAGCACTGTCGCCAATGACGCCGTGGGCGACGGCCCCGAGTAGAGGTACGGCGGGGCGGCGATCTTGATGACGTTCTTTACCCGCGTGGGCAGGGCCAGGAAGGCCAGCAGCGACGAGTAGGCCTTGGAGAACCCGCCGACGAGGATGACGTTCTCGTAGGTCTCGCCGAAGTGGCGGACGATGCTGTTGCCCTTGCTGCCCCAGTTGCAGGGCTCGTCGGGGCTGCGCTCGCCGATGACCCCGAAGCCGTGGGCGTCATCGACGTAGAGAAGGGCGTCGTGGTCCCGAGCCAACTCGGCGAAGGCCGACAGGTCGGGGGCGTTGCCGGTCATGCTGTTCACGCCGTCCATGCAGATCAGGCGGGGACCGCCGGGGGCGTCCTTCAGGAGCTGCTCGAGGTGGTCGAGGTCGTCGTGCTCGTAGCGCTTGACCCGGGCACCGTTGCTGGTGGCCACCTTGGTGCCGTCGTAGATGGTCTTGTGGGCCCGGCGGTCGAGGAAGACGGTGCCCCCGCCGGCCAGGACCGGGATCACCGACATGTGGATGTGGGTGATGGTGGGCAGGACGAGGGTGTCCGGCGCCCCGAGGAGCTCGGTGAGCTGGTCTTCGATGTCGACGTAGAGCTGCGGGCTGCCCAGCAGCCGGGACCAGCTCGGGTGGGTGCCCCAGCGCCGCACCTCGGGCTCGATGGCGTCCATGATCTCGGGGTCGAGGTCGAACCCCAGGTAGTTGCACGAGGCGAAGTCGGAGAGCCACTGGTCGCCGATGCGGATGCGCCGGCCGTCGATCTCGTCGATGACCGCGTCGAGCATGGGGTTGGTGGCCTGGAGGCGGGCCAGGTCGCTACAGGTGTCGAGCCACCGGTCCAGCCAGCCGTCGTCACGCCGGCGCCGCTCCGGAGGCGCCCCCGGCGCCGAGGGGAGCGATTGCAGCTCCCTCAGCAAGGAGATCTGGCGGGTTCTCCCGGATTCCGGCTCCGACGGCGCAACGTCGAGGATCGTCATCGCTACCCCTCCCTCTCCCTGCTGGAAGGCGCCGCCCCCGCTGCGGTCTGGGTGTCTGCCGGCGCTGAATAGATCTTCGGCATGCACGGGGCCGACTTGATGGCGCAAATCGCCCTGGTTGCTCAACGTGCGGACAACAATGTCTCGGTGACCAGCCCCGAAGAACCCGTTCAGGCCCGGACCGACGGCGGAGCGAAGGTGCCCCTCCTCCTGGCTGGGGCCGCCGCCTGGTCCTGGAGGCTGCTGGTGATCGGGGCAGCCGGGACGATGATCGTCTTCGTCCTGATCCGGCTCTACGTGGTCGTCGTACCCGTGCTCCTGGCCCTGTTCCTCGCCGCCGTCCTGGAGCCGCTCGTCACCCGGCTCCGCCGGCGGCGCCTGCCGTCGGCGCTGGCCACCTGCATCGTGTTCTTCGGGAGCCTTGCCGTGCTCGTTCTGGCGTTCACGTGGATCGGCACATCGGTCGTCGAGGAGCTCTCCGACGTCGGGGACCGGGTCGACCAGGGCATCGACGAAGTGCGCGACTGGCTCCAGGGCGATCCGCTGAACCTGTCACCGGAGCGCCTCGACCGGCTCCAAGACGACCTCACCGGCAGCCTGGGGTCCGGGGGCAGTGGCGGCCTGGCCAGGGGTGCCCGGGCAGTCACCGAGGTCCTGGGCGGTTTCGTCCTTCTGCTGTTCACCCTGTTCTTCGTGCTGAAGGACGGGTCCCGCATGGCCGACTGGTTCAAGGAGCGCATCGCCCCGGCCCAGCGCGACGACGCCGTAGAGATCGCCAGCCGGGCCCGGTTCATCATGCGCCAGTACCTGATCGCCACCGGCCTGACCGGCGTGGTGAACGGCGTGCTGATCGGCCTCACTCTCCTCCTGCTGGGGGTCCCGCTCGTGCTTCCTCTGGCCGTACTGACCTTCCTCGGCGGCTTCTTCCCCCTGGTGGGGGCGGTCGTGGCCGGCCTGGTCGCCGCGCTCGTGGCCTTGGTCGACGCCGGGTTCGGCACCGCGCTGCTGGTGGTGGGGGCCACGGTCATCGTCCAGCAGGTCGAGGGGAACCTGCTCCAGCCGATCATCCTCGAGCGCGCCGTCCGCCTCCACCCCCTGGTGACGGTGGTGGCCGTCGGCGCCGGCATCCTCATCGGTGGCCTCCTGGGGGCATTCCTCTCGGTGCCGCTGGTGGCGATCGGAGCCCAGACGGCGAACTACTACCGCACCCGCAACACCCCGGAGTTCGAGCCTCAGGCCACCAACGGGTCGATCGCCTCCGGGTCGAGCCCGTAGGCGGCGATGGCGTCGGCCACCTCCTGCGGCTTGGCGTCGTCGGTCTGGACGAGGTTGGACAGCACGGCAACGACCACGTGCTGGGCATCTGTCTCGAAGTGCCGGCGCAGCTGGGCCCGGGTGTCCGAGCGCCCGTAGCCATCGGTCCCCAGCGACGCGTAGGTGGCGGGAATCCAGCGCGAAACCATGTCGGGGACCGACTTCATGAAGTCGGTAACCGCGAGGACCGGGCCCGCTGCGCCTGACAGGACCTCGGTGACGTAGGGCGTGCGGGGCGACTCGGTGGGGTGGAGGCGGTTCCAACGCTCGGCGGCCAGGGCGTCCTCTCGCAGGGCCTTGTAGGAGGTCGCGCTCCACAGCTCGGCGGCCACGTCGTGGTCGGTGGCCAGCAGTTCCTGGGCCTCGCGGGCCGCCTTCTGGGCCGTGCCGCTGAAGATGATCGTCGCCCGGCGTGAGGCGCCCTCGGGTGCCGGCGCGAACCGGTACAGGCCCTTGAGGATGCCCTCCTCGACGCTGATATTGCCTCCGGGGCCGGCGGGCCCTGCCGGCATCGGCGGCATGACGTAGTTCTCGTTGTAGAGGGTGAGGTAGTAGAAGACGTCCTCGGGGTCGGGGCCGTACATGCGGCGCATGCCGTCCTGGACGATCACCCCGAGCTCGTAGGCGAAGGCCGGGTCGTATGCGGCCAGGTTGGGCACGGTCGACGCCAGCACCAGGCTGTGGCCGTCGGCGTGCTGGAGCCCTTCGCCGTTGAGCGACGTGCGGCCGGCGGTGCCGGCGCACAGGAACCCCTTGCCCCGGGCGTCGCCGAAGGCCCAGATGAGGTCCCCCACCCGCTGGAAGCCGAACATCGAGTAGTACACGAAGAAGGGAACCATGGGCTTGCCGTGGGTGACCGCGCAGGTGCCGGCGGCGGTGAAGCTGGCCATGGAACCGGCCTCGGTGATGCCCTCTTCGAGGATCTGGCCCTTCTGCGACTCCTGATAGGAGAGCGGGAACGCGGCATCGACCGGCTCGTAGAGCTGGCCGAAGGGGGCGTAGATCTTGACCTCGGGGAAGAGAGCGTCCATGCCAAAGGTGCGGGCCTCGTCGGGGATGATCGGCACGATGTGGGCGCCCACGCCCTTGTCCCGCAGCAGGTCGCGCAGCAGGCCGGTCATGGCCATGGTCGTGGAGTACTCCCGCTTGCCCGAGCCGTCGCGCAGGCCGGAGAACACCTTCTCCTGGGGCGCCGGCAGCGTCCGCTGGCGGACGATGCGCTTGGGCAGGGAACCGGCCAGGGCCCGCCGGCGCTCCATCATGTACTCGTACTCGACGGACCCCTCAGCCGGCCGGTAGTAGGGCGGCTCGGGTGCATCGAGAGCCGCCTCGGGAATCTCCTCCTCCAAGCTCAGGCGCTCCCGGAAGGTGGCCAGGTGCTTCTTGGACATCTCCTTGATCTGGTGGGTGGCGTTGACCGCCTCGAAGCCGGGACCGAGCGTCCAGCCCTTGATGGTCTTGGCCAGGATGACCGTGGGGGCGCCGTTGCGCTCGATGGCGGCGGAGTAGGCGGCGTAGAGCTTGTGGTAGTCGTGACCGCCCCGCGGCAGGGCGCGTAGCTCGTCGTCGCTGAGGTGCTCGACCATGGCCCGCAGGCGGGGGTCGGGACCGAAGAAGTGCTCGCGGATGTAGGCGCCGCTCTCGACCGCGTACTTCTGGTACTCGCCGTCGATGGTGGTGTTCATCGTGTGGAGCAGCACACCGTCGACGTCGCGGGCCAGCAGAGGGTCCCAGCCGGAGCCCCAGATGACCTTGATGACGTTCCAGCCCGCGCCCCGGAAGAGGGCCTCCATCTCCTGGATGACCTTGCCGTTGCCCCGCACCGGTCCGTCGAGGCGCTGGAGGTTGCAGTTGACGACGAAGATCAGGTTGTCGAGCTGCTCCCGGGCGGCCAGAGTCAGGCCGGCCATGCTCTCCGGCTCGTCGAACTCGCCGTCGCCGAGGAAGCACCACACCCGCGACTTGCTGGTGTCAACCATCTCCCGATTGAGCAGGTACCGGTTGAAGCGGGCCTGGTAGACGGCGTTCAAGGGGCCGATGCCCATCGACACCGTCGGGAACTCCCAGAAGTCGGGCATCAGACGCGGGTGGGGGTAGCTGGACAGGCCGCCGCCCCCGATCTCCTGGCGGAAACGGTCGAGCTGGGCCTCGTTGAGCCGGCCCTCGAGGTAGGCCCGGGCGTAGATCCCAGGGGCGGCGTGGCCCTGGAAGTACACCTGGTCGCCGGCCTGGCCGTCGTCCTTGCCCCGGAAGAAGTGGTTGAAGCCGACCTCGTACAGCGAGGCGGAGCTGGCGTAGGTGGCCAGGTGGCCACCGATGCCCTTGGCCCGCTTGTTGGCCCGGCTGACCATCACCGCCGCGTTCCAGCGGATGAAGGCCCGGATGCGCCGCTCTATGTGCTCGTCGCCCGGGAACCAGGGCTCCTTCTCGGGCGGGATCGTGTTGATGTAGTGGCTGGAGACCGTGTTGGGCAGGCCGACCCCGAGCTCGCGGGCCCGGTCCAGCAGCTTCATCAGCAGGAACCGGGCGCGGGTGCGGCCGCGCTCGTCGGCCACCATCTCGAGCGAATCGACCCACTCCGCCGTCTCCGCAGGGTCGATGTCGGGGAGCTGCGTGCTGGAACCGTCGAAAATCACCATTCCAGTCTCTCACCCACTCAAATGAGACCGGCAATTCCGTGCGACTGTTACCGGCGTGAGACCGACCGAGGTGTACACCGACGGGGCCTGCCTCGGGAACCCCGGGCCGGGCGGCTGGGCGTGGGCCGTGCCCGGCGGTTCGTTCGCCAGCGGGCCGGCGCCGGCCACCACCAACCAGCGCATGGAGATCCAGGCCGCCCTGGAGGCGGTCCGGGCCCTGGAGGGGCAGTTAGTCGTGGTCAGCGACTCCACCTACGTCGTGAACTGCTTCCGCGATCGGTGGTGGGAAGGGTGGCTGGCCCGTGGCTGGATGAACAAGGCCAAGAAGCCGGTGGCCAACCGCGACCTGTGGGAGCCGCTCATCGAGGCCGTCCGCGCGGAGCCGAACCGGATCGCTTTCCGCTGGGTCAAGGGCCACGGGGGCGACCCGTTCAACGACCTGGTCGACCGGTTGGCGGTCGAGGCGGCTCGCACCCAGACCGCCCGTTCAGGCGAGGGCCCGCCTGACTCCCTGGGGCCGGCGGACGCGCCCGGCGGGGGTGAAGTCGATCCCCGGCTGCCGGCGGGCCGGTTGGTGGCCGTCATGGGCCACAAGCCGCCGGAGCTGGGCGGCTACGACGCCAACCCGACCTCTGATGCGGTGCGGGCCAAGCTGGCGGAGATCCTGGCCGCCAAGCGGGCGGTGGACCACGATCTGGTCGTCCTCACCGGTCTCGGGTTAGGTGCCGAGCAGCTGGCGGCCGCGGCGGCGGCGTCGGTCGGGGTGCCCTACGTCGCCGTGTTCCCTTACCCCGACCCCGACTCCCAGTGGCCCCCTGCGTCCCGCAAGGCGTTCCAGGATCTGGTCAACGAGGCGGCCTCGACGATCGTGCTGAGCCCCAAGGCGCCGGCCACCAAGGCCCTGGCCGGCGCCGCCCTCCGCCGGCGTGACGCCTGGCTGGCCCGCCACGCCCACGAGGCGCTGGCGGTCTGGGACGGCGAGGATGCCGGCGTGGGCCGGGCCGTGCGCGCCATGCAGGACGCGCTGGGCGAGGACGGGGTCTGGATCGTGGTGCCGTAGGCGTCGGGGCCTACTCGTGCTCATCTTAAAGCGGGGAACGCATTCGCCTATTCGTGGCTGGGCCCAACCGATGGCTTCGTCCCGCTCACCGACTTGCCGCCGAGCTGATCAACGGCATCGTCAAGCGGGGTGCCGGCGCCGCCCTCATGGCGCCGGCGGCTAGCGGCGGCAATGCCGAGCAGGCCCAGGCCCCCGGCGGCCAGGCCGATCAGGGCGGCGACTACGAACGCGATGGCGCCGTTCTCGGCCGGCAGCTCCGCCAGCTGGACGGTGGCGACGTGGAGGTCCTGGGTGTCGGTCGAGCCGTCCGTCTCCGTCTGGTCCCAGGCCACCAGGGCCGTCTCGTCGGTGGAGGCGATCGACGGCGGGGCCCGGTAGTCGAAGTTGTTGCTCCACGTGCCGACCTTGCGGTTGATCGACTGGTCGGTCACCCGGAAGTTGCGCGACCAGCTCGCCCCGTTGTCGAAGGAGTAGACGTAGTACACGTCGCTGGCGTAGAGGCCGGCCCCGTCCCGGAAGTCCCACCACACGACGTCGACGCGCCCGTCGGGAGCGACGCTCACGTTCGGGTTGAACTGGCTGTAGCGCTTGGCCAGGTCGTCGTCCGGAAGCAGCTTCGGCGGCGAGAAGGTCGCGCCGCCGTCGATCGACTGGGAGTAAAGGATCTTCCGAACACCGAGCGGGCTGCCATACCCGTCCTCGTAGACCACGTGAAGGGTGCCGCTCGGCCCACCATGGGGGGTCCAGGCCAGGCCGGGGGTCGAGTTGGCCTCCACCAGTCGGGCCACCTCGGTATAGGTGAACGTCGCTCCGCGGTCGGTGGACGTGCCCAACAACAGCCGGTGCGGGATCGAGGTGTCCGCGCTCCGGCCCGGCATGAGGATGTACAGGGTGCCGTCGGCGGCCACCTTGAGCACGGGCGGGAGCCCCTCCAGGCCGGGCTCACCGCCCAGGCGCTTGCTCGTGGCCTCGTCGTAGGGCAGGCGGGGCGTGGAGAACGTGCGCCCGCCGTCGGTGGAGACAGAGAACAGCACCTCCCGGGGCCCCGTGCCCACGGGGAATGTCTGCCAGGCGACGTAGACAATGTCGTCCGGTCCCGAGGTGCTGTCGACGGCCAGGCCGGTCACCGGCCGGCTCGGGTTGGTCACCGCCCGCGTTGTGGCCGGCCGGGCGTCGGCCACGACGGTCGACGTCCAGGTGTCACCCAGGTTGGTCGACCGGGCGACCAGGACGCTCGTGTCGGGGTCGGGGCGGTCCGGGTGGAGCCCGTTGATGCCCCAGTACAGCGTGCTGTCGCGGCCCCAGGCGATAGGAGTCTCGTTGAGGTAGCCGTACACGGCGCCCTTGAAGCACCGCGGGAAATCCTCCGGGGACGGGGTCCTTTCGAGCAGGTCCCAGCTCCGCCCGGCGTCGTAGCTGCGCAGTAGCCGGCACTCGCCTGAGGTGAGCTCGATAGTGGAGCCCACGACGGTGTCCGGGTCGGTGGGATGGATGAGAAAGGTGGGGGGCTCGTAGGCCCGGGTCGGCCGGTTGTCCTGGGATGTCGCCCGGACCGGCGCCGTACGCCCAACGGGCTCGGTCGGGGTGGTGTCGGCTGCGGCCCCACCGGCAGCCAGTGCGGTTGCCCCGGCCAGCGCCAAAGCGGCGACCAGCGCGCGCCTCATGCCGCCACCTCCCGCTTGCGCATAACGGCCCCACCACCCAGCCCGATGCCCAGGGTGAGGACGAGCACGCCGATCCCAACCAAGACGACCGCCGACATCGACGCCCTCTGCTCCTTCAGGGTCTCCAGGCCGCTCACCGACGGTGTCTCCACGGCCTCGGGCAGCGCCCCACCCGGTCCGGTGACAATCACCCGGGCCCGGGCCGGCACGCCCCGGAGGGCGGTCTGGGCGGCCGGCGCCTCCTGCGTCCCCACCAAGTCATAGACCCCGGGGGGCACGTTCGGAACCTTCACCGTGCCGGGTCCCCACTGCGCATTGCCCCCGGGCGTGGTCTGGAACGTGCCCAGGACTTCGCCGTCGACAGCGTTCCAACGGATTGACACCGGCGCCGGCGCCCAGCTGGGCGGCCCGAACACCGTGACCTCGCCACCAGGCGCCACCTGCGCCGGCCGGATGTCGATCCGAGCCACGTGAGCCGCCGACGCCCCGTCCACCTGCACCCCGGCAAGCGCCAGCGCCCCCGTCAACAGCAGCAGTGCGAGCGCCCCGCGTCCTCGTCGTCCGGCCATGTCCCCCCGTTCCTGTCGACTGTGGATTACATCATCGCGAAATTGGCCGTAGCTGTTCAGCGTGGCTAGTCGGCTCTGCCCGTGCGAACATTGCTCGGAAGGACACGCTTGTCCGCAAAGGCGTCGAGTCGGATTGGCCGCCAGACCCCAGAGCGTCGAGATGCTCCGCCAGAGCCAGATGCTACCTCGACGCCCCAACTATCGGCGAGGCCCGCGTGGCTCAGTCAGCCAGCTCGATCAGTACGTATGCGTTGCCAAGTAATGTGGCGAATACATTGCTATCTCGAACGTGTGTTTGGTACAATGAACCCAGTGGAAGAGCGCAACCGGGAGCCGGTGTCGAGCGAGCTGGAAGCGGAGATCGCTCTCACCTGTGGGTTGTTGAACGCCACCACCGGCCGGTTGGTCGGCCTGCTGGCCCAGGTGCTGGAGTCCGGTATCTGGCAGGTGGCCGGCATCCACTCGGCCACCCAGTGGGTGGCGTGGCAGTGCGGCGTGTCGCCGGCTCGGGCCAAGTCTTTGCTGGCCATGGCCCGCCGCCGGTCCGAGCTTC
>CAYZMG010000048.1:5553-32328 GCA_964479465.1 uncultured Acidimicrobiales bacterium | reverse complement strand
TGATCATCTCCGCCCGCACCAGGTCGTGCTCGATCTGGGTGCTGACCTGGCGGAACACCTCAGCGAACCCGCCCACGGCGACACTGATGTCGGCCCCACCGGGCCGGGTGTACCGGGGCGACAGGTCCTCGATGCGCTCAGCCACCTCGTTCTCGTCGCCGCCGATCGTCGCCAGCACCAGGGCCTGACTGCCGTCGTTGCTGCGCAGGGGAGGGGGCGAGCCGAGCGTCCAGTAGGACACGGCCTGGGTGATGCCGGCTTCGGCGGCGAGCTCCCGGGTGAGGGCGGCGCCGGCGGCGGCGGCGGTGGCGCTGTCGACGGATCCGCCGGCAGCTCCGTCCCGGGCGGTGACCAGGAGGACGAGGTTCGGGTTGCGGGTGCCGAACGACGCCTCGAGCACCCGCTTGGCCTGGCTCGACTCTGCCGCCGGGTCCTCGAACCCACCACCCGACAGGTGCTTGGCCACGCCGCCGCCGGCGGCGCCGGCCACGAACATCGCCACCACCGCCACCGCTAGGACGAGCACCCGGCGACGGACCACGAACCTGCCGAGCGAAGCGAGCATGTCTCTGACCCCCGTTAAGCTAACACCGATAAGTTAACGGGAGTATGGTCCGGCGGTGTGAGCCTGTCCAGACCCGGGAACGAAAAATGCCGGACCCGTGTGGGGTCCGGCAGAAAAAGGGGGCGGGCAGGGACCTCGACTGGCGGAGGTCCCTGCCCGGGAGGGGGTTGTTCACACCGCGCTGCGGCGCAAACAGCTACTACCCGCCGGAGAACGTCCCAAACCAGATCTCCGAGAAATTTCCGGACCGCCGGTTTCGGGTACAGCCGAGGGATGTTCAAGTACGCGAGCAGGGACGATGTGCGACGGCTGGCCGACGAAGGAGCGCAGCTGGTCGAGGTGCTCGAGCGCCGCCAGTACCAGGCCGCCCACCTGCCCGGCGCTGTGCACATACCGGCATGGGAGCTGACCCGTGAGCGCGCCGAGGAACTCGATCGCACCCGTCCGGTCGTCGTCTACTGCTTCGACACCGCCTGAGACCTGAGTCCCCGGGCAGCGTGCCTGCTCGATCTCTACGGGTTCACCGAGGTGTACGACTTCGTGGACGGCAAATCGGACTGGATGGCCTACGGGCTCCCGGTGGAAGGGGCGGACGGGCCGTTCCTGGGTGGCGAGCTGTCCGAGGTCCCCACCTGCGACGCCGGCGCCACCGTCGCCGACGCCCGGGCCGCCATCGGCGATGCTGAATCGGTGATCATCGTCGCCGGCGACGGCCTCGTCGTCGGCGAGATCGACGCAGAGGCGCTGCCCGGCCTCGCCGGCGACGCTGCCGTCCTCGACGTCATGGACCCCGTCCCCACCACGGTGCGCCCCAGCGTGACGGCGGCCGCCCTGGCCGAGGCGGGGGGCGGCTCCCGCCTGGTCACCACCTCCGACGGGCGCCTGCTGGGCTTGGCGACGGTCGAGGGAGAGGCCCACGACCACGACCACGACGACGACAACATGGAGGCGTTCGAGAAGGAGCTCACCGAGGTCATGGCCGCCGTCGAGGAGCGCTTTGGCGACCGGGAGCCCACCGAGGCCGAGCTGCGGTCGTTCCTCCGTGACCGGCTGGTGGCCGAGGGCCGCAGCCCCGAGGACGCCGACCGCTTCCTCGACGAGCTCGAGGCCGGCGACTGACCGAGGATCGTCGTCCTCCCTCTCCCGAGCGGCCGGCGTCGGACGATCCGGCGTCGCTCGGCTTCACCCGCCGGCCCATGGTGCGCTGGCTCGATCCGCACCAACTGGTCGACACCGCGGCGCGGGTCGTGGTTTCCGGCGTGTTCAGCTCCTACGCCGACAACCGCGAGCTGCAGTCCCACCAGCCGGCCGAGGCCTTCGACCGCTCGGATGCGCCGGAGCTGTGGCTCGACTACGTCGCCGACCTGGGCGACGGTTGGAACTCCACCTACTCCGTGGCCAGCCTCCTGGCCGCGGAAGAGCTCCAGCTCGAGTGGGACGGTGAGGCGGTCGCCACCGAGCGGGGCCGGATCCTCATCATGGGCGGCGACCAGGTGTATCCCGTCCCCAAGCACACGGAGTACGCGAACCGGCTGCTCGGTCCCTACCGGTCGGCCATGCCGTGCCCGCCGGCCGTCGGTCCTGTGCCCGAGCTGTTCGCCATCCCCGGTAGCCACGACTGGTACGACGGCCTGGTCAACTTCACCAGCATCTTCTGCCGGGACCGCTGGATCGGCGGCTGGCGCACCCGCCAGCGTCGTAGTTACTTCGCCCTCGCTCTGCCCGCCGGCTGGTGGGTGTGGGGCATCGACATCCAGTTCGGCTCCTACCTCGACGAGGCCCAGATCGACTACTTCGCCGGCGTGGCCCGGGACCGCATGAAGGAGGGCGACCGCATCGTCCTGTGCATGGCCAAGGAGGTGGTCAGCGGCCGGAGTGACAAGGAGACACATTCCGACCGCGACGTCGACTACCTCGAGCGGGAGGTCATCCGGCCGAGCGGCGGCGAGCTTGTCGTGTTCCTCAAGAGCGGGAAGCACCACTACGCCCGCTACGAGCAGGAGGACGGGCTTCCACCCCGCTCAGCGGGCCGCTCGGGCCCTCGCCAGCACATCACCGCCGGCGGGGGCGGCGCCTTCCTGCACCCCACTCATGGCCTTCCCGACCGCATGGACATGGAGGGGACCGAGGGCACGACCTGCTTCCGCAAGGCCACGACGTATCCGTCGGCAAAGACGTCGGGGCGGCTCCGCAAGCGCATGTGGCTGCTCCCGCTCTATAACCTCCCGCTGGCCGGCGTGTTCGGCATGACCCAGGTGCTGCTGGCCTTCATGCTGGGGCTGCACCTCGACGACCGCCACGTCGACCTCGGCGTCGGCGACCTGCGTACCGCCATCTGGGAGAGCCCGACCGCATTCCTGCTGATCTCCCTCATGCTGGCCCTGCTCTTCGGCATGGTCCGTTTCGCCCACGCCGCTCCCGGCGCCACCCGGTTCCTGCTCGGGCTGGCGCACTCGGCCATGCAGCTGGCCAGCATCGCCGGCGTGATGATGGCCGCGTCCCGTCTGGCGGGTGGGTCGCTCATCGGCTTTCTCGCCCTGGTGTTCCTGCTCGGCGGGGTGGGCGGGACGGTCGGGATGTCGGGCTACCTGTGGGTCACCAACACACTCGGCTTTCACGGCAACGAGGGCTACGCCCCACTGCACCACGCCGACCTCAAGCACTTTCTCCGGCTTCACGTCGGCGCCGGCGGCGAGCTCACGATCTACCCGATCGGCATCGACCGGGTGGGGCGGCAGTGGGAGCTGCGGCCGGACGACCCGCCGGCGGCGCCGTGGTTCGTCCCGACCTCGCCGATCGTCCCCCACCTGATCGAGCGGCCGATCCGGATCGGGCCATGAGCGCGGCCAGAGTCGGCTGTTCGGGCTGGGTCTACAAGCACTGGCGGGGGCCGGTGTACCCGTGGGACCTGCCGACGAAGAAGTGGTTCGAGCACTACGCCGGCATGTTCAACTCCGTGGAGATCAACAACAGCTTCTACCGGCTGCCAACCGAGGCCGCAGCCGAGGGCTGGGCCGCCCAGGCGCCGGCAGGATTCGTGTACGCGCTCAAGCTGGGACAGTTCGGCTCCCACCGGATGAAGCTGAAGGACGCGGCGACGTGGCTGCCCAACCACCTCGACCGGGTCGAGCGCATGGGCGCCACCGCCGGCCCCACCCTGGTCCAGCTCCCGCCCCGGTGGAAGCGCAACGCCGAGCGCCTCGACGAGTTCCTCACGGTGGCGCCCAAGCACCTCCGGTGGGCGGTCGAGCTCCGGGAGGCGTCGTGGCTCCACGAGGAGACCTATGAAGTCCTGCACCGCCACGGCGCCGCCCTCTGCATCCACGACCTGCTCGATCAGCACCCCTGGGAGCTGACCACGGACTGGACCTACGTCCGCTTCCACGGCCCCCATGCCACCCGGGCCGCCTACCAGGGGCGCTACGGCCCCGACGGACTGTTCTGGATGGCCGAGCGGCTCGGCAGCTGGCTGGCGGAGGGCTGCGACGTCTACGCCTACTTCAACAACGACGACTCCGGCTTCGCCGTCGAGGACGCCCGCTGGCTGGCTGACCGTTTGAGGAATAGTTGAATCCTCAAGTATGTTGGAGATCGTGACCGTCTGAAGGAGCGCCACCATGCCCGTGACCCGACTGAACCACGCCGTGCTCTACGTCCGTGACGTCGAGCGGACCCGGGAGTTCTACGAGAACGTCCTCGGCTTCAAGACCCTGATCTGGGCGCCCGGCCAGGCCGCCTTCTTCCAAGCGCCCGGCTCCACCAACGACCACGACCTCGGCACGTTCCAGATCGGCGACGGCGCCGGCCCCTCGCAGGCGGGTCGGTCGACCGTGGGCCTGTACCACCTGGCCTGGGAGGTCGACACGCTGGCCGAGATGGCCCGCATCCGGGGCCTGCTGACCGACCGGGGCGCGCTCACCGGCGCTTCCGACCACATCACCACCAAGGCGCTGTACGCCAAAGACCCCGATGGCATCGAGTTCGAGGTGTCGTGGATCCTTCCGGCCGACCTCATCACCGACGAGATGCGGGCAGAGACGGCCACCCTGGCCCGGCCCCGGCCCCTGGACCTCGACGGCGAGATCGCCCGCTACGGCGCGGAGACCCGTGGCGGCGTGGGGGTGTCCATCCCGGTCGGGTAGCTCCCGAACTTGTTGCACTTACCCGCGAATGCGGTGGTCAAGTGCAGCCGGAACGGCGGGGGCGCCTACGCTGGCGGCACGTGGAGAGGGTCCTTGACAGCGCCTCGTTGACTACCGACTCGTTTCGGCGGGTCGCCGTCGCCGGCGCCAGCGTGATGCTGGGCCGGCTCGCTGACGGCAGGGTCGTCGCCTTCTCGTCCAGCTGCCCGCACCAACGCACCGATTTCGGGCGAGCCACGTTCGTCGAGGGCGTGGTGCAGTGCACGCTGCACGGCTACTGCTACGACACCGAGACGGGCGCGAACGTCTATCCCGCCGGCGAGGTCGACCCCTCCGAGCTATGGCGCAGCAGGCCCGGCTACCTGCCGGTCTACCCGGTCGAGGAGCGCGACGACGGCTGGATCTGGGTCGGCGCCGACCCGCTTCCCCCGCCGGCGTCGTACGACCCAGCGCTCGAGCGTCCGCCGGCGCCGCCTCCCCAGGCCAACCCCGTGCCGGCGGGCGGGATGCACCCCACCAAGACGCTGAAGGTCGCCCCCGGCACCACCTTCGGCCTCCGCCTGCCCACCACGCCCCGACCGGGTTTCGCCTGGCGGGTGGAGACCGCCGGCCCACTCCTGGCCGTGGTCGAGGAGCGCTTCCAGAGCGGCGAGAAGCCGGCGCACGTCGTGCGCATCGCAGCGCGCGGTGAGGGCCGGTCGACCGTCACCTGCAAGTACGCCCGCCCCTGGGACACCAAGCCTGCCGAGACCCGCATCTACGAAGTACTCATCCAATTCTGAACTGGTGACACGATCGGGGGTCGGGGCCCCCAGAAGTGTCACCAGTTCGGTCTCGGAACCTCACTCGTACGAAATGGCCGCCAGGACGTCGAGGCGGGCGGCCCGGCGGGCGGGGAAGACGGCGGCGATGACGCCGGCCACGCCGGCGAGGATCACGTAGGTCAGGAGCTGGCCGTAGGGGATGACGACGGAGCCGATGCCCTCATCGGAGAGGGCGTTCACGACGGCGAAGCCGAAGAGGACCCCGACGGCGAGGCCGAGGACGGCGCCCATGACCGCGATGATCACCGACTCGCCGCGGATCATCGACCGCACCTGCCGGCGTGACATCCCCACGGCGCGGAGCAGGCCCAGCTCACGGGTCCGCTCGAAGATCGACAGGGCCAGGGTGTTCACGATCCCGAAGAGGGCGATGATGATCGACAGGAAGAGCAGCGCGGTGATCAGCCCGAGGATCTGGTTGACCTGATCCTCCTGCTGCTGCTTGAACTCGGCCTGGTCGCGCACCTCGACGTTGGGGAACTCATCCGTCACCCGCTCCACCGCAGCTCGGGCCGCCGCCGGCGTTACACCGGGGCGGGCGGTGGCCAGCACGACGAAGTCCAGCCGGTCGGGGAAATGGGTATCGAAGGTGGCCGTCGACACCAAGTAGTTCCCGAGCAGCTGGTTCTTGGCGAACGTTCCGCCGATGCGCAACTGGGTGTCGCCCGTCTGGGCGAACGTCATCGGAAGCATTCCTCCGATCTCCAGGCCCTTGTCCTCCAGTTCCTCCTCTCCGACGAGGATCTCCCCCCGGGACAGCGCGCCGGCGTCGCCGGCGGTCACCTCGAACTTGAGCACCTGGCCCACGGTCGCCGGGTCGGCTCCGTACAGCGACCGGCCCTGGCCGTTCGAGCGCCACTGACCGGTCTGCAGGCCTGACACCGCGGCCACCTCGGGCTCCCGACCCAGGCGAGGTGCCAGGTCGGTGCTGATGTTGGGCAGGAAGCTGGCCGTGCTGATGATGTAATCGGCGGCCAGATAGTCGTCGACGATCTCCGCCGCCGAGGCCTTGATCGACGCCGCCAGCACGCTCACGCAGGCCACCAGTCCCAACCCGACCATGAGGGCGGCCGACGTGGCCGCCGTGCGCCGGGGATTGCGCATGGCGTTCTGGCGACCGAGCTTGCCCGACATGCCGGCGATGCGGGGGAACGGGGCGCCGATGACCCGCGCCATGGGAATGGCCGCCAGCGGGCTCAGGAGGGCGACGCCGATGAACACCAACGCGGCGCCGACGCCGACCAGGGAGATGCCGGCGCCGAACAGCCCGTACAGGAGGACGCCGCCGCCCACGAAGGTCACCACCCCGCCGGCGACTGACCGCCGGCGGAGTGAGCCGCCGTGGTCCTCGGCGCCACCGCGCAGGGCGGCCATCGGGGCGATGCGCGACGCCCGCCGGGCCGGCGAGATCGACGAGAGCACCGTCACGCCGACGCCCACGATGATCGCGGCGATGAAGGTCCGGGGTTTGAGGACCACGCCGGACGCCGGCAGATCGATGCCGAAGGACTTGAGCAGGCTCTGGAGCCCGATGGCGACCAGCACGCCGAGGCCGATGCCGACCACCGACGCGAACGCCCCGACGGCGAACGCCTCGGCGATGACCGACGCCATCACCTGCCGCCGGCTGGCGCCCAGGGCCCTGAGCAGCGCCAGCTCCCGCGTGCGCTGGGCCACCAGGATCGAGAACGTGTTCAGGATGATGAACCCGCCGACGAACAGGGCGATCCCGCCGAAAACGAGGAGCGCGGTGTTCAGGAACCCGAGCGCCTGGCTGACCGCCTTGGCGCTCTCGTCGGCCACCTGCTTGCTGGTGATGACCTCAACGCCTTGGGGCACGACGGTGACGATCCGGTCGCGCAGTTCGACCGTCGAGACGCCCTCGGTCGCTTTTGCCTCGATGCTGTCGAAGCGACCGACCTTGCCGAAGACCCGCTGGGCGGTCGTCTCCTCGAAGATGGCCAGGGTGGCGCCGGCCAGGTTGTCGGCCTCGCCGAAGCCGGTGATGCCGACGACGGTGAACTCCCCGGTCGGGCCGCGGAACAGGATCCTTATGCGGTCGCCAAGGGCGAAGTCGTGCTCCCGGGCAGTGACGGCATCGACGACGACTTCACCGTCGCGCTGAGGCTCCCGCCCCGATCGCAGCGTCAAGGGTGAGAGCCCCGGCTCGGTCCAGTTGAAGCCGAGGGTCGGCGCGCCGGTGGTGCTGACCGCCTTGCCCTGCTCGTCGTCGAACTGGGCGTAGCCGCGGACCGTGCCGTCGGCCGCAGCCACGCCGGGTACGGCCCGCACGGCGGCGAGCAGCGACGCCGGGATCGTGTTGCGGGAGACGTCGAAGTTGGCGTCGTCGCCGAAGCCCGACTCCGATCGCACAGTGATGTCGGTGCCGGCGGAGATCTCGGTGAAGAGAGTGTTGAAGGTCTTGTTGATCGTGTCGGTGAGCACGAAGGTGCCGGCGACGAAGGCCACGCCGAGCACGACGGCGATGGCGGTCAGGAACAGGCGGAGCTTGTGGGCGAACAGGCCTTTGAGGACGGCGTTGACCATCAGTGGTCGCCGAGGCTCTTCATGCGGTCGAGCACCCGGTCGGCGGTGGGGGCGGCCATCTCGTCGACGATTCGGCCGTCGGCGAGGAACACCACCCGTTCGGCGTAGGACGCGGCCACGGGGTCATGCGTCACCATGACCACCGTCTGGTCGAAGTCCCTGACCGACGAGCGCAGGAACTCGAGGATCTCGGCGCCCGACCGGGAATCGAGGTTGCCGGTCGGCTCGTCGGCGAAGACGATGCTCGGGCGCGACGCCAGCGCCCTGGCCGCCGCCACCCGCTGCTGCTGGCCTCCCGACAGCTCAGAGGGGCGGTGCGACAGGCGGGGTCGCAGGCCGACGGTGTCGATCAGCCGGTCGACCCATCCCTGGTCCGGCTTGCGGCCGGCAATGTCCATCGGGAGGGTGATGTTCTCGGCCGCGGTCAGCGTCGGCACGAGGTTGTAAGACTGGAAGATAAAGCCGACCTGGTCCCGGCGCAGGCGGGTCAGCTCCTTGTCGTTGAGGCTGTTGAGCGCGACGGTGCCGACGTAGACCTGGCCCGAGGTGATGGTGTCGAGTCCGGCCATGCAGTGCATCAGGGTGGACTTCCCGGAGCCCGACGGCCCCATGATGGCGCTGAACTGCCCGGGGGCGAACTCGACGCTGATCCCGTCGAGGGCCCGGACCGCAGCGTCACCCTGGCCGTACACCTTGGTGACGGTCACCGCTCGGGCGGCGGCCATGCCCCTGGGGGTGGGGGTGGACGGTTGGGTGAGATCGCTCATGTCTTTGCGGAGTCCCATCTGAAGAGTCGGACGGCGACGAGTGACCCGGCGACGGTCCAGGCGAACAGCCGCCACAGGTCGCCGCCGTTGAAGCCGAGGCCGGTGGTGCGGGGGTCGAAGGCGTACTGCAGGCCGTTGGCCAGTTGCTGCATCGGGAAGAGCTTGGCCACCGACGTCAGCCACGTCGGGGCGTTGTCGAGCGGGAAGAAGATCCCGGACACGAACAACAGGGGGAAGATGGAGAAGTTGACGATCGCCGGCGCGGCGTCGGCGTTGGGGCACAGGCCGCTTACGGCAAGTCCCAGGGCGCAGAAGCAGGCGGCGCCGGCGGCAAGGGTGACGAACAGCCCAGCCGCGGTGCTGGTACGGAAGTCGACGCCGAACGCGACCACCCCGAGGCCCACGGTCAGGACGAACAGGATGAAGGTGATCAGCACCGACGAGCCGACCTGGCCGGCGAGGTAGGCCCACGTGGGCACCGGCGTGCCCCGGACCCGCTTGAGGATGCCGAAGTCCCGGTTGATCGTCATGCGGATGGCCAGGTTGGTGTAGCAGGCCGATATGAGGCCGAAGGCCAGGATGCCGGGTACGAAGAAGGTGACGAAGGAGATGTTGCCCCGCTCCTCCAACCGGGCGCCGGAGTTGAGCGTCGAGAAGATGACGAGGAACAGGAGCGGGAAAGCGAAGGTGAACACGGCGCCGGCCGGGTTCCGCCAGAACGCCTTCTGCTCGAACCGCAACTGGCGTAGCGCGATAGCGGCGTCCTTCCGGAACACCTCACCCATCGGTGGGCCGAGCCGTGAGCTCGAGGTAAACGTCCTCCAGCGACGGCCGGGCGACAGCGAGGCCGTCGATGGCGATGCCCCGTTCGAGCGCCCAGCCGGTGAGGACGTGGAGCGTGGCGGTGGCGTCCGCGGTGCGGACGACGACGCCGCGCCCGTTCACCGTCACCGTTGCCGGCCCCAGGTCGGGAAGCTCGTCGGCCGGCGGCGGTAGGAAGCGGATCTCGGTGGCGTCGTCACGGCCGGACAGGCTGGCGGGCGGCCCCTCGGCCACGATGCGCCCCTCGGCGATCACCGCCACCCGGTCGGCCAGATGCTGCGCCTCGTCCATGTAGTGGGTGGTGAGGAACACCGTCTTGCCCAGAGCTCGAAGGTTGCTGACGATTCCCCACGCCTCGCGTCGGGCGGTGGGGTCGAAGCCGGTGGTGGGCTCGTCGAGAAACACCAGCTCCGGGTCGCCGGCCAGGCCCAGGGCCAGGTCGAGGCGCCGGCGCTGGCCGCCCGACAGCTGCTTGACCACGTCGTTGCGCTTGTCCTCCAGGCCGACGAGGGCCAGCAGCTCGTCGGCCGCCCGCGGCCTGGGGTAGTAGCCGCAGTAGAGCTCGAGCACCTCGGCCACCCGGAGGAAGCGCTCCACGCCGGTCTCCTGGAGCACGATGCCGATGCGCTCCCGCAGCCGGCGCTCGCCGCGCGCCGGGTCATGGCCCAGCACCTCGACCTCGCCGGCCGACCGCTGCCGATAGCCCTCGAGGATCTCGACAATGGTGGTCTTGCCGGCGCCGTTCGGGCCGAGGAAGCCGAAGATCTCGCCCTCGGCCACGTCGAAGTCGACGCCTCGCACGGCTTCGATGGTCCCGTAGGACTTCCGGAGGTCCCGGACCCGGATGGCCGGCATGGAACTGCTCCTCTGCGACGGGTTCTAGCGAGCGACGTGGCTTCGAGCCAACGGTCGACTCTAGCCACGGCCGCCCGTACGATGTAAGGCATGTGCGGGCGCATCGTCGTCACCCGGCCGATCGACGTCCTGGCCGCCTACTTCGGTGCCTCCGAGGTGGTGGCGAACGAACGTCCGCCGAGCTGGAACATCGCGCCGGGCGCCGAGGTCCCGGCCGTCGCCGGCACCCGCAACGGCCGGCGGCTGGGCACGATGCGCTGGGGCCTGGTCCCGTCGTGGTCGACCGATCCTTCCGCCGGCCCCCGCCCCACCAATGCCCGGGTGGAGGGCATCGTGGACAAGGCGGTGTTCCGCGAGTCCCTCGAACGCCGGCGGTGCCTCGTGGTGGTCGACGGCTTCTATGAATGGCGCCGGCCCGCCGGCGGGCCAAAGCAGCCCTACCTGCTCGATCTGGCCGACGGCTCCGGCGACCCGTTCGCTCTCGCCGCCATCTGGGACCGCAACGCGGATGAGGTGACGTGCGCCGTGGTCACCGCTCCGAGCGACGAGAACCTCGCCTGGCTGCACGACCGCATGCCGGTGCGCCTTCGCCCGGACCAGTGGGACGGGTGGCTCGACCCGACCAACCACGACGTCGCCGGCCTTGTCGACGTGCTCGGAGCGCCGGCCACCGTGGGCCTGCGGGCCCGCCCGGTCAGCACCCGGGTCAACAGTGCCCGCAACGACGGCCCCGACCTGATCGAGATCCTCTCCGGCGAGATCCAGCCCCAACTGCTGTGACCCGTGATCGGCCGGGGAGCCGGACGCCCCGCCAGGTGCGGGTGATCACCGACGGTCGGGCCACCTCACGGGCCGACCACCTGGCCACCGAGGAGCCGCTGGAGATTCGGGTGGTGGCGGCGGGCCGGCGCCAGAGCGTCGCCATCACCATGAGGACCCCGGGCGCCGACTTCGAACTGGCCGTGGGGTTCCTCTTCTGCGAGGGCATCATCGCCGACCGCGACGACGTCCGCCAGGTCACCTACTGCACCGACCGCGACGTCGACGCCGAGCAGCGTTTCAACATCGTCAGCGTCGAGCTGGCCGGCGCCGCCGCCCCCGACCTTCGCTCGCTCGAGCGCCACTTCTTCACCAACAGCGCGTGCGGGGTGTGCGGCAAGGCCACCCTCGACGCCCTGGAGGTGCGATGCTCGCCCACCGCCGGCGGGCCCGGGGTTCCCGTCGAGGTGCTCTACGGCCTTCCCGGGCGGTTGCGGAGCGGACAGGGCCTGTTCGACTCCACCGGCGGCCTCCACGCCACCGGCCTGTTCACCGCCGGCGGCGAGCTGCTGGCCATCCGGGAGGATGTCGGCCGCCACAATGCCCTCGACAAGCTCATCGGCTGGGCCGTCCTCCAGGGCCGGGTGCCGCTGGACGACGAGCTGCTACTCGTCAGCGGCCGCTCCAGCTACGAGATCCTTCAGAAGGCGATCACCGCCGGCGTGTCCGTCGTGTGCGGCATCTCCGCTCCCAGCAGCCTGGCCGTCGCCATGGCCGAGCGCTTCGGTGTGACCCTCGTCGGGTTCCTCCGCGACCGGCGGTGCAACGTCTACGCCCACGCCGGCCGGATCCTCGTCGACCAGCCGGTCGACTGAGCGCGCCGGCGTCAGGAAGGACGGACGACGGCTTCGATCATCTCGAAGAGCATCGTCACCGCGTCGTACCCGCCGTTCAAGCCGAGGGACTCGACGAGGTCGACGGCGACGGTGAGGTCCAGCGTCGGCACGTAGCCGAGAAGGGTCGTCGCCCCGTAGTACCCGATGGCGAAGAAGCGGGGGTTGCCCTCGGAGTCGAGGCGGCAGGGGCAGAAGCCGAAAGTTCCCGGGCCGTACCCGTAGATGGGATCGACGTCGGCCATGTGGGCGAAGGTGTCCGGTGCCAGACCCACGTGATTGCGGAGGATGGCCGTGCCGGCGGTCAGGAGGTCGTCGAGGCTCGTTTCGATTCCCGACGTCGCCCCTCGCGGCCATCCGGGCGTGTCCGCCAGGTGCACGGTCTCGCGCAGATTCAGCGGGCCGACCAGCGTCTCTCGGAGGAGGTCGCCGAACGCCCGGCCGCTGACGTCTTCGAGCAGTAGACCGAGGACCAGGAAGTTGGTGCTGGAGTAGAGGTAGGTGGTGCCGGGGTCGGCCGCCGGGGGGTGGGCGACGACGGCCATCACCGCGGAGGCGGGGTCGTCGATCAAGGTGGGGTCGAAGGCGTACAGGTCGGTGTCGAGGTAGTTGATCAGGCCGCTGCTGTGGTCGAGCAACTGGGCCACCGTGATGCCCTGGTCGTAGGGGAAGTCGGGCAGGGCCCGCACGGGGGGCAGGGGCGCGTCCAGGTCGATCCGCCCCGCCTCCACGTAGCGGTGGACCAGGGCGGCGGTGAACAGCTTGGTGAGCGACGCCAGCTCGATGCGGTCCGAGGTCGACACCGGCACGCCGGACTCGGGCCGGTTCCCGCCGGCGCCCTTCCACCGCATGGTCGTGGCATCGACGCCGACCAAGGCGCCGCCGGCGCCCGATTGTTCCAGCCAGGCCGTGAGCATGCTGTCCAGGCGCGCCGCCAGTCCGGGAGTGGCCTCCACCGTGATCGGCTCGAGGGCACCCTCCGTCGCCGGCTCGGCGGCGAAGGAGGGTGGTGGCGGGGGCTGGGACGGCACCGGTGGCCGCCGCGGCGATCGGTTGGCCACCGCCGCAGCCTCGGACATGCGGCCGCGGTGATCGCGGGGGAGGGCGAGCACCCCGCCGCTGACTGCGGCCAGGGCGGCCAGGGCGATGACCGGTCGGTTGAGGCGGCCGGCGGGGCGTCGCCCGGGTGCCGGAAGAGGGCGGCGGGCTGCGAGGTCCTCGACCCATCCGAAGAGGTGGACGGCGACGAGAGTGCCCCCGATGGTGAGCGCGACGAGGCCAAGAGGGTGCAGCGGTCCGTCGATCCCGGCGGCCTCGAGGATGTTGACGGCCACGATGATCGCCGCCGTGTGCCACAGGTAGATGGTCAGGGACCGCCGGCCGATGGCCCGGATCGCGCCGCCGATCCGGGGCCTCTCGGCGATACGGGTGAGGAGCTCGCGGCCGGCGAGGGCGATGCTGAGCCAGGCGGCGCCGACGAACAGGTGCATCGGGTGGGAGTTGTTGACGACGCCCAGGGGGACGGGCTGGGTGAGCCGCCAGGCGGTCGCTGCGCCCCCTGCGAGGATGGCGATCACCACCCACCCGCGGCGGGACACGGTGTGGAACCCCTTGTCGCGGTGGACGAACCCGGCCATGAGGAACACCGAGTAGAGGGCGAGGTCGCCGGCGGGCCACATTACGGCGTGCTGGCCGGCCAGGAGGCCGCCTTCCCGGGTCAGGGCGTCGAGCACGAACACGCCGGCCACGGGCACGAGGAGCACCCGGGCGCCGGCCCGCCGGACCGCTCGGAGCAGGAAGGGCGATGCGAGCAGCAGCCAGACGAGGGTCCGTATGTACCAGAGGTGCGACGACAGCCAGCCGCCCTCCCACGCCGAGCCGTGCGGGTCGGCCAAGGGGAAGAGCCACAGCAATGCTCGATGGAGGGGCAGGTCGGTCCCGGTGCGTGCCGCGGCGACGGCCATGGCCAGCCAGGCCACGGCGGCGAATGCCCACAGGGGCACCAGCAGCCGGCGGAAGCGGTCGGCCAGGACCGTGCGCGGTGAGCGCCGGTTCATGGACTTGGCCAGCAGGCTCCCGGTGACGAAGAACATCGCCGGCATGGCGGCCACGAAGTAGGTGATGGCGGCGGCGCCGAAGGCGTGCCAGGCGACGACCCGCACGATGGCGATGGCCCGGATGGCGTCGAGGAACAGCTCCCGCTCGTTCCTTCCCGGGGCCTTGCTGCCCTGCACCGCCACCTCGATGGCCGCGACGCTACCCCGCCATTCAGCGCAGTCCGCGCCCAGATGTGGTTTCGTGGTACGAAGCAATGGGGGCAATGAGGGGAAGGGCCGGCGCAGCCGGCGCGCTGGTCGCGGCCGTTCTGGCTGCCTGCACCAGCTGGGACACGGCCGCGCCGCCGGCCGTGGTCACCGCTGCGCCTCTACGGCCGGCCACCGTGGTCGAGTTCACGTCGCTGCCTCCCGCCACCGTCCCGCTCCCGCCACCGCGCTCCGAGGTGGTCGTCGAGCCGCCGGCGCCGGCGTATCTGGCGGCCGGCGTGCACGAGCAGCAGGTCGACGTCGACGGCGTCGCCCGGCGCTGGACGATCGTCGTCCCGCCCGGGCCGCCTGCGACGGCCGTGGTGGTCGTGCTCCATGGCGTCGGCGGCCGGGGCGCCGACATGCGCGCCGCCGGCTTCGAGCCGCTGGCCGCCGGGAAAGGCGTGGTCATCGCCTACCCCGACGCCCACGGCGGGGCCTGGAACGACGGCCGCCCCGGCGCCGACCCGATCGTGCCCGGTGCGCCCATCGACGACGGCCGCTTCCTCCGCATGCTGATCGACGAGACGGTCGCCCGTACCGGCGCCGGCGCCGGCCGGGTGGCCGTCGTCGGGTTCTCGAACGGGGCGGTGATGGCCAGCCGCCTGGCCTGTGACCTCGCCGACCGGGTCAGCGCCCTGGCCCTGATCGCCGGTACCGCCGGCCAGGGCTTCGAGCGGTCCTGCCGTCCCGCCCGACCCGTCGCCGTGATCATGGCCGCCGGCGCCGGCGACTCGGTCGTCCCCTATGCCGGCGGCCGCATCGCCAACTGGGGCACCAAGCGCCGGGGCTACCTGGCCGGCGTCGAGGAGGTGTTCACGTTCTGGCGGGTGCAGAACGGCTGCGTATCAGTGCAGACCGCCGGCGGCGAGGCGCGAGGCACCGAGTGCCGCACCGGGAGCCCCGTGGTGCGGTACCGGGTGAGCGGCGCGGCACACGAGTGGTACCGGGCGCCGAGGTTCGACACGACCGCCATCGTGTGGGAGTTCGTTCAGCGCCGCTTCGCCCCCGCCTGACCGAGCCTCAGGCCTCGGCCAGCTCCACCTCGACGGAGAACGTCTCGCCCTCCTCGGTGACCAGGTTGGCGATGCGGCCGGCGTCGGTGACGTCGGCGGCGACCAGCGCCAGCGCGGCCAGACGGTCGTGGCTGTCGCGGACGGTGGTGCGGGCCACGTCGGCCCGCATGGAGACCTTGCCGGCGGTCTTGGCCTTGCGGACCTCGCCGAGGATGGCGGAGGCGACTTCGAGGACGAGCGGATCGGCGCCGGCGCCGGCCGGCCCCCGAAGCTCGCCGGCATCGGGCCACGTGGAACGGTGGACCGAGCCCTCCTTCCACCACGACCAGACCTCCTCGGTGACGAAGGGCAGGAACGGGGCGAACAGGCGGAGCATGGTCGACAAAGAAAGGGTCAGGGCCCGGTTGGCCGACGCCGCCGCCTCGTCGCCCTGACCGCCGTAGGCCCGGCTCTTGACCAGCTCGAGGTAGTTGTCGCAGAAGTTCCAGAAGAACGACTCGGTGCGCTCCAGCGCGCGGGCGTAGTCGTAGCCCTCGAACGCAGTGGTGACCTCCTCGACCAGGGAGGCCAAGCCGGCGAGCATCGCCTGGTCGAGCGGCTCGGTGACTTCGCCCTCTTCACCCAGCCGCGACAAGACGAACTTCGACGCGTTGAGGATCTTGATGGCCAGCCGCCGGCCGACCTTCATCTGGCCGAAGTCGACCGCGGTGTCGACCCCGGGGCGCCCGCTGGCCGCCCAGTACCGGGCCGCGTCGGCGCCGTGCTCCTCCAGGAGGGGCAGGGGGGTGATCACGTTGCCCTTGGACTTCGACATCTTCTTGCGATCGGGGTCGAGGACCCAGCCCGAGATGGCGGCGTCGGACCAGGGCAGGGTCCCGTGCTCCAAGTGCGACCGGACGACGGTGGCGAAGAGCCACGTCCGGATGATGTCGTGGGCCTGCGGTCGCAGGTCCATGGGGAAGACCCGCTCGAAGAGGTCGGCGTCGTCACCCCATGCGCCGGCGATCTGGGGCGTCAACGACGACGTGGCCCAGGTATCCATGATGTCGGGCTCGCCGGTGAAGCCGCCGGGCTGGTCGCGCTGGTCAGGGGTGCAGCCGTCGGGGACGTCGGTGGACGGGTCGACGGGCAGCCGGCTCTCGTCGGGGATGAAGGGCTCCTCGTAAAGGACGCGGCCGTCATCGCCGACCCGGTACCAGAGCGGGAAGGGGACGCCGAAGAAGCGCTGGCGGCTGATCAGCCAGTCGCTGTTCAAGCCGTTGACCCACGAGTTGAAGCGGGCGCCCATGTACGGCGGGTGCCAGCGCAGTTCCCGGCCCCGCTCCAGCAGCTCGTTGCGGTGGTCCAGCGTGCGGATGAACCACTGCCGGCTGGTCAGGATCTCGAGCGGCTTGCTGCCCTTCTCGAAGAACTTGACCGGGTGGGTGATGGGCTTCGGCTCGCCGACGAGGTCGCCCGACTCGCGCAGCAACTCGACGATGCGCTCGCGCGCCGGGCCCATCTTCTTGCCGGTCAGCTCGCCCCACGCCGGCGACGGCTCGACGCCGGGCGGCGGCTCGGCCTGGATGCGCCCGTCCCGGCCGACGATGGTGCGCGTCTGAAGCATCAGCTCCCGCCACCAGGTGACGTCGGTCACGTCGCCGAAGGTGCAGATCATGGCCACGCCCGTGCCCTTCTCGGGATCGGCCAGGGGGTGGGCGAGGACGGGGACACGGACGCCGAACAGCGGCGTGGTGACCTCGGTGCCGAACAGCGGCTTGTAGCGCGCGTCGTCGGGATGGGCGACGAGGGCGACGCAGGCGGGGATGAGCTCGGGGCGTGTGGTGTCGATCTCGATCGTTTCACCGTAGGCGCGACCGAACGTGATGCGGTGATAGGCGCCGGCCTGCTCGCGGTCCTCGAGCTCGGCCTGGGCGATGGCGGTCTGGAAGTCGACGTCCCACAGCGTCGGTGCCTCGGCCTGGTAGGCCTGCCCCGACGCCAGCAGGCGCAGGAAGCCCCGCTGGGAGACCCGTTGGGCCGCCGGCCCGATCGTCGTGTACGTCATGTGCCAGTCGACGGAGAGGCCGAGGTGGCGCCACAGGGATTCGAAGACCCGCTCGTCCTCGCCGGTCAGCCGCTCGCAGAGCTCGACGAAGTTGGGCCGGGAGACGGCGACGGGCGGCGACGGGGGCCTGGCCCGAGCGGCCGAGAGCGGAGAATCAGTAGGGGGATCGAACGACGGGTCATACGGCAACGCCGGGTCGCAGCGGACGCCGAAGTAGTTCTGGACCCGGCGCTCGGTGGGCAGGCCGTTGTCGTCCCAGCCCATCGGATAGAAGACCTCGCGGCCCCGCATGCGCTGGAAGCGGGCGACGGTGTCGGTGTGGGTTTAGGATAATACGTTGCCGATGTGGAGCGAGCCGCTGACCGTGGGCGGCGGCGTGTCGATGGAGTAGATCTCGGCCCGGGTCTTGGAGCGGTCGAAGCGGTACGTACCCTCGGCCTCCCACCGCGCGTCCCACTTCTCCTCGAGCCCTTCGAGGGACGGTTTATCGGGGACGTCGGGTGCTGGCACAGGGTTACGGTAACCCGGTGATCCACCTGCATGACACTGCATTCGGTCGCGCCGCCGGCGTTGAGCTCCGCGACGCCGGGAAGGTCTCGATGTACGTCTGCGGGCCGACGGTCTACGACCTCCCCCATATCGGCCATGGGCGGATGGCCCTGGTCTGGGACGTCCTGCGCCGGTACCTGGAGTGGAGCGGTCTCGACGTCCGGTTCGTGTCGAACATCACCGACATCGACGACAACATCATCAAGCGGGCCAACGAGGAGGGCCGATCGTCCTCCGAGGTGGCGGTGCAGTACGAGGCAGCTTGGTATGACGCCATGGACCGCCTCGGCGTGAAGCGACCGACCGTCGATCCCCACGCCACCGCCTATGTGGACCAGATGGTGGCGCTGGTGGCCGGGCTGGTCGACGCCGGCAAGGCCTACGAGACGTCCGACGGCGTGTACCTCTCGGTTGACAGCGTGCCGGGGTACGGCCTCCTCGCCCGCCAGCCGCTCGACTCGTTGCGGTCCGGTGCTCGGGTCGACGTGGTGGACGAGAAGCGCTCGCCGCTGGACTTCGCCCTCTGGAAGAAGGCCAAGCCGGGGGAGCCGAGCTGGGAGTCGCCGTTCGGCGACGGGCGGCCGGGCTGGCACACCGAGTGCGTGGTCATGTCGCTCGACCTGTTGGGCGAGGACTTCGACCTGCACGGCGGCGGCATCGACCTGGCGTTCCCGCACCACGAGAACGAGCGGGCCCAGGCCATCGCCGCCGGCCGCGAGTTCTCTCGGCGGTGGGCCCACAACGGCCACGTCCAGATGGGCGGGGAGAAGATGTCGAAGTCCCTGGGCAACATCACGAACCTGACCGACCTGCTCGCGGTCGTCGACCCCCGGGCCTACCGGCTGGTCGTTCTTCAGTCGCACTACCGGGCTCCGGTGGAGGTGACCGGTGCGACCCTCGACGCGGCCACCAGCACCCTCGCCGGCCTCGACGCCTTCGCCCGCCGTGTGGCCGACCTCCCGGCCGCCGGCGCCGACCCAGAACCGCTCGATCGGTTCCGCACAGCGATGGACGACGACCTGGACACCCCCCGGGCCATGGCCGAGATGCTGACGCTCGTGAAGGCGACGAACAGCGCCCTCGACGCCGGCGACACCACGGCGGCCGCCGCGTCCACGGCCGCAGTGCGTGAGATGGCCGCCGCTGTGGGGCTGGTTCTGCGGGGCGCCGGCGTCGAGATCCCGGCCGAGGTGGCGGACCTCGTCGCGAGGCGCGACGAGTCGCGCGCCACGCGTGATTTCGCCGGCGCCGACGCGGTCCGTGACCGGCTCGTCGCCCTCGGTTGGGTAGTGGAAGACACCCCAAACGGCACCCGAGTTCACCGGAAAGACACCTAGTTGCCTCGGGGGCTGCGCCCCCGGCGCACGGCCGTGCCGTGCTCCCCCATCGCCGCCCGGCTCGCTGGCGCTCGCGCGGTCGGGCGGCGCTTGCCATCGACAACAATTCGTCGCTCCGGTTGGCGCAACCGCCTAGAGACAGAAAGGTTCCTGACTGGTAACTTCCCGCGCGGGGAATTCGCATCTGCACGGCATCACCGCACGGTTGGGCAGTCCCCCAGTGGAGTTCCAACGCGAGAAGGGGGATCGCCACCGTGGCGACCGGGACCGTCAAGTGGTTTAACGCTGACAAGGGGTACGGGTTCATCCAGCAGGAAGACGGGGGCGACGTGTTCGTCCACTTCAGCGCCATCCAGAAGCCGGGGTATAGGAGCCTCGAGGAGGGCGAGCCGGTGGAGTTCGATGTTCAGACCGGGCCCAAGGGCCTCCAGGCGGCCAACGTCCGGCCCCGCGCCTAGGCGTACTTCAAGCACGGCGTGATCCGCCGCCATCGGGGCGGCATGGTGGGACGAAGGGAGCGGCCTCGGCGCGCCTGTCCGCGGGACCCCCGCCGGCGGTCGATACGCTGTCGCCGGTGAACGAGGCTCCGTCCGTGGATGAAGCCGGCGGGTCGCCCGGCCCGCCCCAGCCGGGCGCCGGCGGGATCGACAGGCTCGAGGCCCTGGAGGCGCAGGTCCACCAGCTGGCGGCCCGATTGGCTGGTTGGGTGGAATCCCAGCTCGTGCAGGCGGTGGATGCCCGCCGGGCCGACCTGAGGGAGCTCCGTTCGGAGATCCTGAGCTCGGTCGACATCCGACTCGCCGAGACCACTGCGGTCCGGGAGTCCGAGCTGGCGGCCTTGCGCTCGGCGCTGGCGGACCGTTTCGAGCGGCTCGAACGCGACGAGGCCGCGGCGGGCGAGAGCCTGGCTGCCCTCCAGCTCTCGTTGCGCGCCGCCGCCGAGCCGGTGGAGGCGTTGGAGCAGCAGGTGGGGGCCGCGGTCGCCCGCCTCGAGAAGTCGGTGGAGGCGCGGGTGGACGGCCTTGTCGTCCAGGTGGCGGCGGCCACCGACGGCGTCGCTGCGCTCCAAGCCGAAGCCGAAGCTGACGCCGGCTCCGCCCGCGCCGAGCTATTGGAGCAGCGGGTGCGCTCGGCCATGGGCCGCCTCGCCGAGTCCGTCGAGGCCCGTCTAGCAGAGACCATTGTGGCCCGGGAGTCCGAGTTGGCGGCGTTGCGCTCGGCGCTGGGAGACCGCCTCGACCGGCTAGAACGTGACGAGGCCTCCGCCGGCGAGAGCCTGGCTGCCCTCCGGCTCTCGTCGCGCGCGGCCGGCGAGCGGGTGGAGGCGTTGGAGCAGCAGGTGCGGGCCGCGGTCGCCAGCCTCGAGAAGTCGTTGGAAGGGCGGGTGGACGGCCTTGTCGTCCAGGTCGCGGCGGCCACCGACGGCGTCGCTGCGCTCCAAGCCGAAGCCGACGCCGGCCCCGCACGCGCCGAACTCCTGGAGCAGCGGGTGCGCTCGGCCATGGGCCGCCTCGCCGAGTCTGTCGAGGCCCGCCTGGCCGAGGTGGTGGCGGCACGGCCGGCGGAGCTGGCCGCCGTGCGCACGGAGCTGGAGCGGGCGGGGGCCCAGCAGGCCACCGAGCTGCGCACCGAGATCGAGACCGTGGCCGCCGCCACCCGGGCGCGGTCCAGCCAGGTCCAGGAGCGGCTCGATGCGGTCGAGCAGTTCCACCGGGATGCCGAACAGCGCTTCGCGGCGACGATGGAAGCCAAGCTCGCGGAGATCATCGACCAGCGGCGCACGGAGATGGCGACCCTCAGGCACGACCTTGAGGAAAGCCTCACCCAGCAGGTGCGGGAAGCGCGCACCGAGATCAGCACCGCCGTCGCCGATGCCCATCGCCGGTTCGTGGTGTCGGTCGACGAGCTGGACGAACGGATGGCCATCGCCACCGGGCAGGCCGCCTCCGCGCAGGCAGCGGTGGCCGGTCTCGAGGCGCTACCCGACGCCGTGGCTTCGGACGGCCGGCGCATTGAGGCCCTCGAGGAGCACACCCGCCGTACCGACGCCCGCCTCGGTGAGCTGGTCGACGCCAAACTGGCCGAGCTGGCCGCCCAGCGCGCCGTCGAGATGGCAGACGCCCGGGACCAGATGCGGGCCTCTGTCGACGCCCATCTGGCCGACACGCGGGCCGAGGTGGCCTTCACGCTGGCAGAGGGCCGCACCGAGGTGGCCGCCGGGACCAACCGGGTCGAAGAGGCCATGGCCGCCGTCGGCGCCCTCAGCACGAAGGTCGACCAGGCGGTCCGGGCCCGGCTGGACGAGCTGGAGAAGGCGGCCGCCGACGTGGCAGAGAGCCGGGCGGAGGTGGCCGCCGCCGTTGCCGCCCTCGACCGCCGGGCCGCAGACGCCGAAGATCAGGTGCGCCGGCGGGTGGACGAACTGGCGGTGCAGGTAGCGGCCCTGGGCAAGACTGTGTCGGCCGAAGGGGGCGTGCTGGCCCCCCTGCGCAGTGACGTCCGCATGCTCCAGGCCCAGGTCACTGAGCTGACCGAGACGTTGGCCGAGCTCCGCCCCCGCCGGAAGGTGGCGGCGGCGCCGGCGCTGTCGCCCGCGAAGAAGGCGGTGGCCGAACGGGCCAAGAAGGCGGCTGCGCCACCCAAGAAGGCGGCTGCGCCACCCAAGAAGGCGGCCGCGCCAGCCAAGCGGGCCGCCGGCGCCGGCCGCCGGCGAACTCAGTAGACGATTACCGAACGGGCCACCTCGCCCGCCTTCATCGCTTCCAGGGCGCCGTTCACGCCAGCCAGTTCGATGCGTCTCGACACCAGCTCGTCGAGGCGGAGCTGCCCGCTGCGGTAGAGGTCGAGGAACCGGGGGACGTCGCGCCGGATGTCGGACGACCCGTACCAGCAGCCCTTGATCGTGCGCTCCTGGAGGACGATGCCGAGGAACGCCGGCAGGGTGAACATGACGTCGAGCCGGGGAATGCCGACGAGGATGGCCTGCCCACCCCGCCGGGTCATCTCGACGGTCTGGGAGATCGTGCTTCCCTGGCCCAGAACCTCGAAGGCGACGTCGGCGCCCCGCTGGCCGGTGAGGTCGCGCACCGCGTTGGCGGGCTCGGTCCGGGTGGCGTCGACCGTGTGGGTGGCACCGAACTCGCGGGCGGTGTCGAGCTTGGCCTGGTGGATGTCGACGGCGACGATCACCTCGGCGCCGGCGATGCGGGCGCCCTGGATGACGTTGAGCCCGACGCCGCCACAGCCCACCACGGCGACGGCGTCGCCGGGCGAGATGGTGGCCGTGTTGAGTGCCGCCCCCACGCCGCTCAGGACCGAGCACCCCAGGAGGGCGGCGATGTCGAGAGGGACGTCGTCCGGGATCTTGACTGCGGCGCAACCGGCGATGACCGTCTCCCCGGCGTAGGTGCCGGCGCCGCACATCTGGAACAGCGGCGCGCCGTCGAGGCGGAGACGGGGCGAGCCGTCGAGCAAGCCGCCGGCGAGAAGGACGGCGTCGGCGGCCTGGCACAGGTGGGGCTGGCCCCGCCGGCAGAAGAAGCAGTCGCCGCACTGGGGCACCCAGGAGACGACGACGTGGTCGCCCGGCGCCAGGTCGGTCACGCCGTCGCCGACCTCCACCACGATTGCCGACGCCTCGTGACCGAGCACCGCCGGCGTGGGGATCGGCGTGGTCCCGTCCTGCATCGACAGGTCGGAACGGCACACGCCGCACGCCGCCACCTTGATCCGGATCTCGCCGGCGCGCGGTGACTCCACCTCGACGTCGTGACGGATGGACAGCGGCTGCTCGATGCCGGTGAGGACTGCTGCGCTAATGCCCATCGGGCTCCCCTCGGTCGGCGCGGTCGGCGGCCTTGACCCCGTACCCGATGACGATGGCCGGCGCCAGCAGCGCCGAGCCGGCGGCCAGGCAGCCGATCACGATGGTCACCATGGCCGGGCGGAAGCGGGTGACCGCTCCGATCACGAACACCACGATGGCCACCAGCCACAGGCTGTAGCCGACGCGCTGGCCGGCGTCGACCAGCCGGCTGATCCGGGCCCGGCGGGCCAGCACCGGATCCTCGGGAGGTTGCGCGGGGTTGGCCACGCCTGCATGCTGGCACGGCGCTTCCGCCGGCGTCACCCGCCGGCTTTGGCCACCCAGGCGCCTGGCGTCGCGATGGTGGCGCTCCGGGGGAGCTTGGTTACTCGACTGCGCCGAAACGCGCCGGCCGCGGCCCATAGGTGAGAAATTCCTTGCCCGTCCACAGCAACGGCGTCTGGTAGGTGACGCCGGCGGGCGCCCGTTCGAGACGGGTCCAGCGATCAGTCACCGGGTCCCACGCCGCGGTGTCACGGTCGTCCATCGGCTCCGGGCCGGTCAGAATGCTGTGGCTCAGCGAGAAGATGGCGGCGCCGGTCCAGTGGGACTCCGGGGGTCCGTCGTCGAGTGGCCCGTGGCGAATCGGTGTGTAGGTGTCCGTGCCCGGGTCATAGCGGAGGCCATGGCGGTTGTGGGGGGCCGGTCCAGAGATGTTGCCCCGGGACCCGGGGTGCCCGCCGGTCCCGCGGCCATCACCTCTCGGCGCGGCGAAGGTTCTCCTTGCACGGACACCAGGACAGTTCCGGCCAGGGCGAGGACGGCGATGCTGGCCCCGAGAGCCCGCTGGGCACCACGGCGGCGCCTCGGGAGAGTGTGGTTATTCAAACCCTGTCGAGTACTTCTCCGCGAAGGGATCCTTGACGGTGATGCCTCTGAATTTCCGCAGATCGCGATCGTTGCTCCAGATGGTCGCCACCCCATGCTCGTGCATGAGGGCCACGAGGTGAGCGTCAGGCACCAGGTTGCCTCGGAGCGGGACGTCGGTCGCAACCCGGCGGTAGGAGGCCCAGAAATCGTCGAGTTCCCCTCCCACGCGCACGTGCGGTCGACCGACGAGCCGGTCAACCGCGGCGATCGCATCGTCCGGGTTGAGCGGGTGGGCGAAGATCGAGGGATGGGTCACGATTCGGAGGAAGCCCATGAGCGCAGGCCAGAACAGGTGGACGACCGCGGGCCCCCCTGCGACCCAGTCCAGTAGGGCGCGGGCTCGGTCCTGATGAGGATGGGACGCGTGCACGGCCAGCACCAGCACGTTGGCGTCGACCGTTGCGGTCATCCCGTGCCGCCCCCATCCAAGATTCGCCAGACGGCGTCCTTGTCTTCGAGATCTATCCGGGGACGGAGGTCCTGCGACGGCCACTGAAGCGGTTGTAACTCGGTTGCGACGTTCTCCTCGGAGAGGGCTCGAGCGAGGAGCTCAGAAACAAGCTGACCGAGCGTTGTCTTCTCGCGCCGTTGGCGGCGCTTCAGTTCACGGAGGACGGAGGCGTCTATGTCGATCGTCGTGCGGGGCACGCACCTGATGCTACCAGCCAGCGCATCAGATGCGCCGAGCCGGAACCCCCGGTTGAGGTGGGCGAGGGCGGCGGCCTTGGCTCGTCCGTAGGAGTCGTCTTCGCCGACGAGCCTCTGGATCTCATGAGCCACGAGCTTGCTCACCGATGTCGACCGGCGGGCGGCGAGCCTCCTTTACACGTTTGCCGGCAGCAGGCGGGCGAAGTTCTCGAAGAAGACGTACAGGGCGACGAGGAAGATCGGGGCGCCGATCCCGTAGGCGGTCCAGCGCCGGCCTGTCCAGCGGCCCACCGCCCACGCCGCCAGCCAGATGCAGGCGGCGATGATGCCCCAGGCGATAGCCGGGCGGTTGGCGGCGCCGGCGCCGGAGAGGCCGGGCCGGTCGAGGCCGGCAGCCAGCTCGCTGCTGCGCGACGGCGCCGTCGTCGGAGTGGTGCCGGCGGGGACGGCGGGCTCGTCCATCGGAGGGCCCTGGAGCAGGGCGACGATGATCAGGCGCTCCTTGGCGCTGTACATGGGGTGGCAGGTGGTGAGGGTGATGCGGTTGTCGGGAGTGTTGTCGAGCACCTCCACCGTCTCGGGGGTGACGATCTTCTTCTCCGACACGAGGTACCTGAAGGTGCCGGCGAGCGTGGTGAAGGTGATCTCGTCGCCGTTGACCAGTTCGTCGAGCTTGTTGAACGGCGCGCCGTAGGTCGTGCGGTGGCCGGCCAGCGCGGCGTTGCCCTTCTGCCCCGGCACCTTGGTGTCCGGGTAGTGGCCGACCGCTTCTTTGAGCTCGTCGACGCCCACTCCCTCGATCACCACTTGGTCGAGGCCGATCTTGGGGATGGCGATCGTGCCCATCGGGCCGCCCTGGACGAGGGGTGGGAGCGCGGGGGTCGGCGTCGGTGGGGCGCCCGGCGTGGTGACGACCGGGTTGTCCGCCGGCGCCGGCGCCCCCGCCGCCGCCAGCTGGCGGGTGAACTCGGAACGCAGCGACTTCTGGGCGCGTTCTTGTGCCAGCCCGGTTCCCCAGAGCTGGTACACCACGAAGAGGAGGATGAGCACGCCCACCGAGATGAGCGACTTACCGATTCCCCGGACGACGCGCCGGATCACAGCCAGTGAGGCTACTGGCTGCCCTGCTTGGACCGAATATCACCCCCACCGGTACCCTTGTCGGGGTATCCCATGGCCCTTGCCGTCCGTCTTCGCTCTGCCGTATCGCTGCTCGGCCGGTTCCCGGCCCTGGCCGGAGTGGATCTCGATGTGGCCGCCGGCGAGATCGTGCTGGTCCAGGGCTCAAACGGGGCGGGCAAGACCACCTTGCTGCGGGCCTGCGCCGGCCTGGCCGCCTTCACCGCCGGCGAGGCCGAGGTGCTCGGCCAGGATCTACGGAAGAACCGCAAGGCCGTCCGCCGCCGGATCGGCCTTCTGGGCCATGCCACCTTCCTGTACGACGACCTGACCGTCGCCGACAACCTCACCTTCTCGGCCCGGGCCGCCGGGGCCGGCGCCGCCTCCGCGGCCGAGGCCATGGCCCGGCTGGGCCTCGACGGGCGCCTGCGCGACGTGCCCGCCGGCCGCTTGTCCGCCGGCCAGCGCCGGCGGGTGGCCGTCGCCGCGGTCGTGGCCCGCCGCCCGGAGCTGTGGCTCCTCGATGAGCCCCACGCCGGTCTCGACGCCGCCGGCCGCAACCTCCTCGACGCGATCGTGCAGGAGGCCGCCGCCGGCGGGGCCACCGTCCTGCTGGCCTCCCACGAGCTGGACCGTGCCGCGGCCATCGCCACCCGTACCGTCACCATGGCGGGCGGCCAGGTGACCGGCGGCGTTCTTGACCCACCGGACACGGCTACGGCGCCGGGCGGGGCTGGGGCCCCGCCTCGGGGAGGAGCCGGGGCTGGGGCCCCGGCGGGGAAGGCCAGCGAGACGGCGCCGGGCGGGGCTGGGGCCCCGCCTCGGGGAGGAGCCGGGGCTGGGGCCC
>CAYZMG010000048.1:0-5453 GCA_964479465.1 uncultured Acidimicrobiales bacterium | reverse complement strand
CGGCGGGGAAGGCCAGCATTGTGGCGTGACGCGGCTCTGGTCGCCGGCAAGGACCTGCGGGTCGAGGCCCGGTCGCGGGTGGTGATCAACCAGGTCATCCCCTTCGCCCTGCTGGTCCTCATCGTGTTCGCCTTCGCCCTGGACTCCGACCGCGACACCCTGATCGCCGTGGGGCCCGGCCTGTTCTGGGTCACCGTGATGTTCTCGGGGCTGCTGGCCATCCAGCGGTCCTTCGTCATCGAGTCCGACGACGATGCCCGCGACGCCCTGCGCCTCTCCGGCCTCGACGGCGCCGGCATCTTCCTGGGCAAGGCCGCGGCCGTCGCCGCCCAGCTGGTGGTTCTCGAGGTCGTCCTGACCCTCGGCGTGGTCGTCCTCTACGGCGTCCAGCTGCGGGGCCCGGTGATGCTCCTGCTGACCTGCATCGCGGCCACGGTGGGTCTCGCGGCGGCCGGCACGGTCTACGGGATCATCGCCGCCGGCCTCCGAGTCCGGGACACGCTGCTGCCCCTGCTGGTACTACCGGTGCTCGCCCCCGTACTCTTGGCGGCGGCCCGGGCCTGCGAAGCAGCCCTGGCCGGCACCCCAGCCGATGGCTGGCCGTGGGTGCGGCTGCTGGCCGTCTTCGCCACCATCTATGTGACGTTCGGGGTCGTCGCCTTCGGCCCGCTTCTGGAGGAAGCTTGACGATTACCTCATTGAACGGCAGCAAGAGTTCACCCGCGGTCCGCGTCCTCGGATGGCTGACCGCCGTCAGCCTGGGCCTGACCGCGTTCATGGCTCTCGTCATCTCGCCGCGGGACGTCAACATGGGCGACTCGGTGCGGCTGCTCTACCTGCACGTGCCCACAGCCTGGCTGTCCATGTACGTCTGCTTCGGCATCACCACTCTGGCCAGCGTGCTGTACCTCTGGAAGCGCACCCGCTCCCGCTTCTGGGACCTCACTGCGGCGGCGTCGGCGGAGATCGGCGTCCTGTTCCTCGGCCTGACCCTGCTCATTGGCGCCATCTGGGGCCGGATCACGTGGGGCGTCTACTGGACCTGGGACGCCCGGCTGACCACCACCGCCGTGCTTTTCGTCATGTACCTCGGGTACCTGGCGGTTCGGAAGGTGCCGGCGTCGCCCGAGGTGCAGTCGAGGCGGTCGGCCATCGTCGCCATCGCCGCCTTCCTCAACGTGCCCATCGTCCACCAGTCCGTGGAGTGGTGGCGCACCCTCCACCAAAACGCCTCGTTCCTGGACGACAGCAGGCTGCTCGACCCTCAGATCCGCGGCACCATGGCCTGGACGCTGTTCCTCGGGGTGATCGCCTTCACCCTGCTCTATGCCTGGCTCATGGCCCACCGCTTCCGGCTGGCCTGGCTGGAGGACCGCTTGGGCGACCGGGCCATGCAGATCGCCATCGACGAGCGGCGGGCCGAGGCGGTCTCATGAACGACGCCGGATACATCTTCGCCGGGTACTTCTCCACCTTCGCCATCCTGGCCGGATACGCGGCGTGGGTTATCCGCCGCAAGCGCACGCTCAGCCGCCTCCTGCAACCCGAGGACAAGACTCTGTGATCGACACCCGCCGGCGGTTATGGCTGGCCGGCATCGTGGTCGTTGCCGCACTGGGCTTCCTGGTGTTCCAGGGCCTGGGCAACGCGACCCTCTACTTCCGCACCGCCGATGAGGCCGTGGCCCAGCGGGAGCAGCTGGGTGACCGGCGGTTCCGCATCGAGGGCGACGTGGTCGACGGCAGCGTGCGCCAGGTCGGCAACGACGTGTCGTTCACCCTGACCAAGAACGACGTCCGGGTGCCCGTGCAGCACAAGGGCGACCCGCCGGAGCTGTTCCGCCCCGGCATCCCCGTCGTCCTTGAGGGCCGCTTCCAGGGCGACCACTTCTCCAGCGACCGGATGCTGGTCAAGCACTCCGAAACCTACGTGGCCGAGAATCCCGAGCGGGTCACCACCACCCTTCCATGAGTACGTCGTCAAAGAGACGGCCATGAGTACGTCGTCAAAGGGACGGCCATGAGTGCCGTTCTCGGTACGGCGGCCGTCGCCCTCGGGCTGGCCGCCGCCATCCTCGGTGTGGCCACCCTGGCCATCGGCCTGCGCCGGCACCACCCGGGCATGCTCCGGACCGGCCAGCGCTACGTATGGCTGGTGCTGGCCGGCGCCGTGCTGGCCACCGTGGCCATGCAGTACGCCCTTCTGAGCCACGACTTCTCGCTGAAGTATGTGGCCGACAACCACAGCCGCAGCACGCCGCTCCTCTACACGGTGACTACCATGTGGTCCGCGCTGGAGGGGTCGATCCTGCTGTGGGCCCTGGTGCTGGCCGGCTACATCGCGGTCATGGCCCGCCACTTCCGGGACCGGGCCACCGACCCCATCGTGGCGTGGGCCACCCTGGTCGCCCTGGCCGTGGCCGCCTTCTTCTTCGGCCTGATGGCCGGCCCGTCCAACCCGTTCCGGCTGGTGGCCGGCGCCATCCCCCTCGACGGGCCGGGCCCCAACCCGCTCCTCCAGAACCACCCGCTGGTGGCCTTCCACCCGCCCATGCTCTACCTGGGCTACGTCGGCTTCACCATCCCCTTCGCCTTCGCCCTGGCCGCCCTGATCACCGGCCGCCTCGGCGAGAGCTGGCTGGCGGAGACGCGGCGGTGGACGCTCTTCGCCTGGGGCTTTCTCACCGTGGGCATCGTCCTCGGCGCCTGGTGGTCCTACGAGGTGCTGGGCTGGGGTGGCTACTGGGCGTGGGACCCAGTGGAGAACGCCTCGTTCCTCCCGTGGCTGACGGCCACCGCCTACGTCCATTCGGTGATGGTGCAGGAGCGGCGGGCCATGCTGCGGGTCTGGAATTTGTCGCTGCTCGTGGCCACGTTCTCTTTGACCATCCTGGGGACGTTCCTCACCCGATCCGGCGTTCTCGACTCGGTGCACGCCTTCACCGAGTCGGCGATCGGGCCGGCGATCCTGGTCTTCTTCGCGGTGGTGGTGGCCGTCTCCATCGGCCTCATCGGCTGGCGGGGTGACAAGCTGCGCTCGCCGGGCTCGATCGACGCGCCCATTTCCCGGGAGGCGGCATTCCTGGCCAACAACGTGGCCTTCGCCGCCTTCGCCTTCGTCGTCCTCCTGGGTACGCTCTTCCCCCTGCTGGTCGAGGCCATCAACGGCGACCAGCTCTCCGTGGGTGCCCCCTACTTCAACCGCATGACCGCCCCGATCGGCTTCACCCTCCTGTTCCTCATGGCGGTGGCGCCGGCCTTGCCGTGGCGCAAGGCGGCGATGGAGACCCTGCACCAGCGCCTCCTGTGGCCGGCGTGGGCCGGGACGCTCACCGTGGTGGCGTGCGTGGCGTTCGGCCTGCGGGGACTCGGCCCGCTCATAGCCTTCGGGCTGGCCGCCTTCGCCGGCGCCGCTGCCCTGCGCCAGCTGGGCCTGTCGGTCCGGGCCGCCCGGCGGGGCGGGGAGCCGGTTTGGCGGGCCCTGCTCGGCCGCTCCAACGGGGGCATGGTCGTGCACCTCGGCGTCGTGCTGGTGGCGGTCGGCTTCGCCGCCAGCTCGTCCTACGGTCACCGGGCCCAGTTCCGCCTGGCGCCGGGGGAGTCGGCCAGCCTTGCCGGCCACTCGGTCACCTACCTGAGCACCACCGTCAGGGAGCAGTCGAACAAGAGGACGACTTCGGCTCAGGTCCGCGTCGACGGCGGCAAGGTCTACGCGCCGGCGCTGCACCAGTTCCCGTTCGGCTCGCAGGCCATCGGTTCGCCGTCGGTTCGCACCGGGCCGTTCTCCGACGTCTACCTCACCCTCGTCGTCCCGCCGGATGCGGCCGGCGTGGCCGTCATCGGCGTAAACGTGCAGCCCATGGTCGTTTGGCTCTGGATCGGCGGCACCGTGATGGGGCTCGGGACCTTCCTGGCCGCGTGGCCGGGCCGCCGCCGGCGCCTGCCCGCTAACCCGGGCTCGGAGCCAGCCGTCGCCGCGCCCGACGCCTCCCGTCCCGAGCCGGCGGCGGTGCCATCGTGAGGGAGCGAAAGTCGAGCGAAGCAATGCGCACAGTGAGCCGGCGACTCTCGTGGGGGCTGCTGGCGCTGGTGCTCGTCGGCGCACTGGCGGTCGGCTCCCGTGGTGATTCGGGGCCGCCGACGGAGGACCAGCGGGTGGAGCGAATCTCCGAGGTCGTGCGCTGCCCGACGTGCCGGGGCCTGTCGGCGGCCCTGTCCGACGCGCCCTCGGCCGAGGCCATTCGTGACGAGGTCCGCCGGCGGGTGCAGGAAGGCGAGACCGACGCCCAGATCAAGGGCTACCTCATCAGCCGCTACGGCGAGGACATCCTCCTGCAGCCCAAGAGCCGGGTGGTGTGGGCCCTCCCCATCCTCGGCGGCGTCGCCGCCGTGGGTGGGCTGGTGTTCGTCCTGCGCCGGCGGCGGGTGAAGCCCGGCCCCACCGCCTCCGACGCCGACGAGGCCCTGGTGGCCAGGGCGATGAGAGCCAAGTCATGACGCTGCACGACCGCGACGAGCTGGAGGAGGAGCGCGACTTCCTCCTCGGCTCCCTCCACGATCTCGAGCGCGAGCGGCAGGCCGGCGAGCTGTCCGAGCGCGACTACCATGCGCTCCACGCCGACTACACCGCCCGGGCCGCTGTCGTCCTCCGGGCGCTGGAGCGCGGCGGGCGCGCCCGGCCCGCCCGCGGCTCCAACGCGCCGCCGCCGGTCAAGACCAGGCGTCCTCTCGCCATCACCCTGGGCGTGGTCCTGCTCGTCGCTGCGGTGGCCGGCGGGGCCGTCGCCACCTTCTCCAGCCAGCGGGAGCCGGGGGCGCCCATGACCGGGTCGCTTCCCGACACGCCGGCCGGCCGGCTCCAGGAGGCCCTCCAGCTCGAGAGCAACGGCAGAGCGGCCGACGCCCTCAAGATCTACGACGAGCTGATCAGGGAGAACCCTCGCGACGTCGCCGCCCTCGCCTACCGCGGCTGGCTGCTGAAGCGGGCCGGCCTGCCCGACGAGGCCATGGCGTCGCTGGATGCGGCGATCGCCGTCGACCCCCGTTTCCCCGACGCCCATTTCTTCCGGGGCATGGTTCTCTACCAGGACCGCGAAGACCCGGCGGCGGCGGTCACGGAGTTCCGGCTGTTCATGTCGAACAACCCGCCCGCGGAGATGGTCCCCCTTGTCGAGGACGTCCTGCGCAGGGCGATGGCCGACGCCGGCCAACCCGCGCCCTGAGCGCGTTAGGCCGGCGGCGATTGGGGAACACTTCCAAGCATGAACCTTCTCATGGTGCTCATCAGCCTGGTCATCAGTGGCGCGATCTTCGGCGCCCTGGGCCGCCTCGCCGTCCCGGGCCCCAACCCCATGAGCATCGGGATGACCATCCTGGTGGGCATCGGCGGTGCGCTCTTGGGCTCGGTGGTCGGCGCCCTGCTGGGCGTCACCTCGCTGATGATCCTCTTCATCC
>CAYZMG010000047.1:23813-32458 GCA_964479465.1 uncultured Acidimicrobiales bacterium | reverse complement strand
GACCGCATCGTCCTCTTCGACGGCCTGACGTTCTCCCGCCGCTCCCAGGTGGCGGCGGCCGAGGCCGTGGCGCAGGACGCCGGCGGGTTCGTGGCCGTGCTGGTCTGCGACGTGCCGCTGGAGGTCGCCATCGCCCGCTGCGAAGCGGCCGACGACCACCTCGCCGCCAACCGCGACGGCGAGCTCGTCCGGCGGGTGGCGGCGGAGATGGAGGAGCCCTCCGGCGACTACCTCACCCTCGACATGACCAGTGACCCGGCGCGGTTGATCGACCAGGCCCTCGCCTACGTCGAGGAGCTCGCGGGTTAGCGGGCTAGGTTGCCCCGATGGAGTACCGCAGCCTCGGCGGCACCGGCGTCAAGGTCAGCCACCTGTGTTTGGGAGCCATGATGTTCGGCGCCTGGGGCAACACCGACCACGACGAATCGGTCCGCATCATCCACGCCGCCCTCGACGCCGGCGTGAACTTCCTCGACACCGCGGATGTCTATTCCCACGGCGAGTCCGAGGAGATCGTCGCCAAGGCCCTCAAAGGCCGGCGGGACGACGTGGTGCTGGCCACCAAGTTCCACGCCAGCATGGGCGACGACCCGAACATGGGGGGCAACTCCCGGCGTTGGATCCACCAGGCCTGCGACGCCAGCCTGCGCCGGCTCGGCACCGATTGGATCGACATCTACCAGGCGCACCGCCACGACCCCGCCGTGGACCTCGACGAGACCCTCGGCGCCCTGAGCGACCTCGTCCACGCCGGCAAGGTGCGCTATCTCGGCTCGTCGACGTTCCCGGCCTCCACCATCGTCGAGGCCCAGTGGGTCGCCGAGCGGCGCAACCGTGAGCGCTTCGTCTGCGAGCAGCCGCCGTATTCCATCTTCGTGCGGGGCGTGGAGAGCGACCTGCTGCCCACCTGCCAGCGCCACCGCATGGGCGTCATCGCCTGGAGCCCGCTCAACGCCGGCTGGCTGACGGGCAAGTACCGCAAGGGCGAGGAGCCGCCGGCCGGGTCACGCGCCGCCAGGGGCCGGATGGCCCGCTTCGACGCCCCCGAGAACGTTCGCAAGCTGGAGTTGGTCGAGGAGCTGGCCAAGGTCGCCGCCGATGCCGGCATCTCCCTCACCCACCTGGCCCAGGCGTTCGTCGTCCGCCACCCGGCGGTGACCTCGGCGATCATCGGCCCCCGCACCATGGAGCAGCTCACCGACCTGCTGGCCGGCCAGGACGTGACCCTCGACGATGAGACCCTCGACCGCATCGACGAGCTGGTCGCCCCCGGCACCAACGTGCACGCCGGCGACGCCGGCTGGACGCCGCCGGCGCTGGCGCCGGCCGCCCGGCGGCGGGCCTGATGGAGCGGTACCTGCTGGCGGAGAAGCCGGTGACCACGCTGGCCCAGTGGCGGGAGGTGGGCGGCGGTCGGGCCCTCGAGGTCGCCCGCCGGCTCGGGCCCGACGACACCATTGAGGAGCTCGGCACCGCCGGCCTGCGCGGCCGGGGCGGCGCCGGCTTCCCGACGGCGCGCAAGTGGGCCGGCGTGCGGGCGTCAGGTGGCACCCACCGGTACGTGGTCGCCAACGCAGCCGAGGGCGAGCCGTCGAGCTTCAAGGACCGCGCCCTGCTGCGGGCCAACCCGTACCAGGTCCTCGAGGGCCTCACCGTCGCCGCCCTCACCATCGGCGCCCGCGAGGCTTACATCGCCATCAAGCGCAGCTTCGTCCCCGAGCTCGAGCGCCTGCTCTCCGCCCTCGAGGAGATGGAGGCGGCGGGGTTGGCCGGCGCCATCCCGATCAAGGTGGTCGGCGGCCCCGACGAGTATCTCTTCGGCGAGGAGAAGGCGATGCTCGAGGTGATCGAGGGCAAGCCGCCGATGCCCCGCCTCCTCCCGCCGTACGAGCACGGGCTCTTCGCCGCCGGCTCGCAGATGGGCTGGGAGTCGATCCCTCGTGAGCCGGGTGGCGGACCCCAGCGGGACGTCTCCAACCCCACGCTGGTGAACAACGTGGAGACGCTGGCGAACGTCGGCCACATCCTGGTGCGGGGCGCGGAGTGGTTCCGCTCGATGGGCACATCCGCCTCACCGGGCCACGCGGTGGCCACCGTGGTCGGCGACGTCGTCCACCCCGGCGTGGCCGAGATCAACCTCGGTATGCGGCTGTCGGATCTCATCGAGGAGGTCGGCGGCGGCGTGGGGCCGGGCCGGCGGGTGAAGGCGGCCTTCTCCGGCATCTCCAACCCTGTGGTCACCGCCTCAGAGCTGGACACCCCGCTGACGTACGAGGACATGGCCGCCATCGGCTCCGGCCTCGGCGCCGTGGGCTTCGCCGTGTACGACGACACCGCGTGCATGGTGGAGATCGCGTTCCAATACTCGCGCTTCCTCTGGATCGAGTCGTGCGGCCAGTGCCCGCCGTGCAAGCTCGGCACCCAGGAGATCACCCACCGCCTGAACGAGATCGCCGCCTGCCGGGGAACGGAGGAGGACGTCGCCGTGATTGGCGCCCGCCTGGCCAATGTGACCGACGCCAACCGGTGCTTCCTTGGGACCGAGGAGCAGTTGGTGATCGGCAGCATCCTGCGGGCCTTCCCCGAGGAGTTCGCCGCCCACCTTGAAGGCGATTGTGCGAACCCGCGCACCGATCTCATCGCCCCCAAGATCGTCGACCTCGCCGGCGGCGTCGTCACCTACGACACCCGCCACCTGCGCAAGCGGCCGGATTGGACCTACGAGTAATCGCCGTCGGAACCGGAGGTTCCTCGGCGAGGCAGTTGCGCTCCGGCCCGCCGGCGGAGCCGGCAGGCCTTCGCCGTTTCTTCTTCGCCAGCAGCCGGGCGTGGGCCGCCTACGGCGGCGTGCACGGCCGCCGGCGGTTACTTCACCGCTTCCTCCCACGCGTCCTCGAGGACCTGGAGCAGCACCTCCGGCGGCTGGGCGCCGGCCACGCCGAAGGTGCCCATCACGAAGAACGGCACACTGGTGATGCCGAGGTCGGCCGCCCGCTGCTCATCCGCGCGCACGTCTGACGCGTAGGCGTCGCTCTCCAGCACCCGGCGGGCTTCCGCCAGATCGAGGCCGGCGTCGGCGGCCACATCGACGAGCACGTCGTGGTCGGCGATGGCCGCCCCTTTGGTGAACGTGGCCCGCAGCAGCTTGTCCTTCACCTCGCCCTGCCTGCCGCGCTCGGCGGCCAGGTGAAGCAGGCGGTGGGCGTCGAAGGTGTTCCCGGGCTTGGCCTTGTCGAAGCGCAGGACGACGCCGTTCTGGGCGCCGGCTTCGATCATGCGGTCGATCATGGCGTCGGCCTCGGCCATGGGGATGCGGTACTTCGCCATCAGATGGTCCAGGTACGCCAGCTCACGGAAGGCGGGCGCTGCCGGGTCGAGCTCGAAGGACCGGTACCGCACCTCGACCGCATCATGATGCTCGAACCGCCCCAAGGCGACGTCGAACCGTCGCTTGCCGATGTAGCACCAAGGGCAAGCGACGTCCGACCAGACTTCAACCTTCAAGGTGGATCTTCACCGACGGGCGGGCCCGCCGGAGGTCACGTCTTCGACGCGCCCGGGCTCTTCTTGGCCGCCGCCTTCTTCTTGCCCGCGCTCTTGGCCTTCTTGGCCGCGGCGGCCGCCTTGCGGTCGGCCTCGCCGGCCGCCCACTCCTTGGTGGTCTGGTCCTCGATCACCGCGTCCGCCGCCAGGCTCTTCACGGAACGGATACCGCCCATGGCGGAGGCCTTGGTGTTGTAGGCCTCGCTGCTCGCCACGACTTGGCCGTTCGTAGAGAGCAGGTTGAAGCGGAACTTCCCCGTGGTGCCCTTCTTGACGACGAACTTGCCCGGCATCGGTTCTCCCTTGTCGACGCTACGTACAGAGCGAAAAGTACCAACCCCGCCGGGCTAGTCAGTGGATACCCTCAGCGCCGTTTGCGAAGGAGCCCGAAAACGCCCCGGGCGACGGTGTTCACCATCGACCTGCCCTCGCGCGACTTGAGGTAGCCGACCACCACGCTGTCGTCCTTCTTCGCCTTCCTGGCCGGCTTGGCCGCCGGTTCCTTCCGCGGCGCCGGCGCCGGCTCGGCGGCGGCTTCGGCCGCGGCGGCCATGCGGGCGCCGAGCTTCTCGCGGGCCGACTCGCGGTCGATCTCGGTGGCGTACTTCGACCACAGCGAGCTGTCTTTGGCGGCCCGGTCGATGGCCTCGGTCTCGATGGCGGCCATGAGCGACAGCGGCGGGCGGAGCCGGGTCCAGGCGACCGGCGTGGGCGCGCCGCGCTCGGAGAGGATGGTGACCATCGCCTCGCCGGTCCCCAGCTGGGTGAGATCCTCCTCGAGGTCGTAGTCGTCGGTGTTCGGATAGGTGGTGACCGCGGCCTTGAGCGCTTTGGCGTCTCGGGGCGTGAAGGCGCGCAGGGCGTGCTGCACCCGATTGCCGAGCTGGGCGAGGATCTCGTTGGGCACGTCGTCGGGCAGCTGGGTGACGAAGAAGACGCCGACGCCTTTGGAGCGGATGAGCCGCACCGTCTGGGTGACCTGATCGAGGAACGCCTTCGACGCGTCGGCGAACAGGAGGTGGGCCTCGTCGAAGAAGAACACCAGCTTGGGCTTGTCGAGGTCGCCGACCTCGGGGAGGTCATGGAACAGCTCGGCCAGCAGCCACATCAGGAAGGTCGAGAACATCCTCGGCTTGTCCTGCACCGCGGCCAGCTCGAGGCAGGAGATGACCCCATGGCCTTCGGGCGTCGTGCGCAGGAGGTCGGCGACCTCCAACTCGGGCTCACCGAAGAATGCCTCGCCGCCCTGGTCCTCCAGCTCGACGATCTTGCGCAGCAGCACGCCGGCGGTGGCGGTGGAGAGGCCGCCGATGCCCTTCAGGTCCTCCTTGCCCTCGTCGCTGTCGAGGAAGCGGAGAACCTCGCGCAGGTCGGCCAGGTCGAGCAGGCCCAGGCCTTGGTCGTCGGCGTAGCGGAAGATGAGCGAGAGCGACGACGCCTGCGTCTCGTTGGCGTCCATCACCTTGGCCAGCAGCTGGGGGCCGAACTCCGAGATCGTCGCCCGCACCGGTACGCCGGGGCCCAGGCCGCCGAGGGACAGGAACGTGACGGGGAAGCCGTTGGGATTCCACTCGATGCCGAGGCCGGCGGCCCGTTCCGACACCCTGTCGCTCGGCTGGCCGGGACGGGCCAGCCCCGACAGGTCGCCCTTCATGTCGGCGGCGAAGACGGGCACTCCCATGGCCGAAAGCTGCTCGGCCATGAGCTGCAGGGTCTTGGTCTTGCCGGTGCCGGTGGCGCCGGCGATGAGGCCGTGGCGGTTGCACATCGCCGCCGGTACCTGGACGACCGCCTCGGGGTGCACCTCCCCGCCCTGCATGGCCCGGCCCAGCTCCAGCGCGGGGCCATCGGTGGCGTATGCAGTGGCGATGCGGGATGCGAAGTCCTTTTCCGTCATGACCCCGCAGGCTACTTAGCAGTGTCGGACAGAAGTGCCTGGGCTGCGGCTCGACCCGGCGTGCCGGCGATGCCGCCGGTGGGGGCGGTGCCGGCGCCGGAGAGGTAGAGCCCCTGCACCGGGGTGCGGTGGTTGCCGAGCCTGCGGGTGGGGCGGAGGAATCCGAGCTGGTCGAGCGAGAGGTCGAGGTACATGGGGTGGCCGCCGGGCCACCGCCCGCCCTGCTCCATCTCGTCGGGGGTGTGGGTGGTGACGCCGACGATGCTGGCCCGGAAGCCTGGTGCCCGGTCCTCGACCGTCTCCAGGCACCGCTCGACGAACTCCTCGCGCCGAGCCGGCCAGCCGCCCTCGACCCGTGAGGGCGCGGTGGGGCAGGCTAGGTACACGGTGTGGTGGCGGGCAGGCGCCAGGGTGTCGTCGATCGCCGAGGTGGTGAAGGCGTAGAGCGGCAGCGGGTCGGGGAGCCGGCGGGCCTCGGCCGCCGCCCAGCCGGCGGACAGATCTTCGAGGCGGTCGACGTAGCTCTGGAGGCCGTTCCAGTCGCCGGGGCGGCTGTTCGGGTACGGCGGGAGGCGGTCGGTGGCCACATGGACGAGCGCCTGCACGACGTTGCCCCGGCGGGCGGCGCTGATGTCGGCGCGGTCCCGGCTGGCGAGCGGTGGGTGGACGAGCTGGAGGAGCGCAGTCCTGGGATCCATAGCCGTGATGACGGCCCGCGCCTCGATGCGCTCCTCGGCCTCGGTGACTACGGCGACAACCTTTCCGTCGGGCGCCTCGATGCGGGCGACGGCGGCGTTGCAGCGCAGCTCCCCGCCGAGGGCTTCGAGCCGCGTGACCAGGGCGTCGGTCAGCCCCTGGGCGCCGCCCTTGGCGTGCCACTGGCCGAACAGGTGGTACGCCGCCTGCCACCAGGCGAAGACCGCGCCCCCCGGCATCGACGGCCCCACGCCGGCGTGGGCCGCGAAAGCGGCGACCGGGCCTCGCGTGAGGTTGCTGGGCAGCCGGCGCTGGAGGAGCGTGCCGTAGGGGCCCATGGCGTCGGCGACGGTCTCGCCCGGCCTGGGGCGCAGGGCCCGCACCAGAGCGGCGAGGCGGGTGGGTACGTCGCGCAGCGGCATCTCGCCCTGCACGGCCGGGAGGATGGTGCGGATCACCGGGACGGCCTTGTCCATGAACGCGGTGTAGGCCTTGGCCTCCTCCCCGCTGTGCTCGGCGATGGAGTCGACGGTCGCCTCGATGGAGCGGTGGAACCGCACCCGCTTGCCGTCGGCGAAGATCGCCACCGAGAACGGGTCCATCTGCTGGTAGGTGAGGCCGGCGCCGGCGAGGTCGAGCTGGCGGGGGATCACGGTCATGTTGATGATGTTGTGGGCGACCGAGTGGAGGTCGAACCGGTAACCGGGAACCGTCTCCTCGGTGCGCGCCCCGCCGCCGGGGCGGTCGTTGGCCTCGAGCACCACCACGTCACGGCCGGCGCGTGCCAGGTAGCAGGCCGCCACCAGCCCGTTGTGGCCGGCGCCCACCACCACCGCGTCCCGGGCCACCACGGCCCCCAGCATGGCAGGGTCGCGCTGGGCTACCTTTCGACCAAAGACGGCGGGGTCGAACGTGGGGGGAGATCGCACATGCGCCGTAAGGGACGTATCTGGCTTGCCATGGCGGCGGCGTCGATGGTCGCGCTCGCGGGAGTGCAGCCGGCGCCGGCGGCGGTGGACGACGACCGGGAGATCACGCCGGTGGTCACCGCTGCGGTGCAGGTGAGCACGAACCCGGACCCGGCGCGTGGCCACTCCACGCCCCTCATCACCCGCAACCCGAACACCGGCGTGCTGGTGATCGCCGACTGCGAGGCCCGCACCAAGCGCACGATCGACGTCTACCGCTCCTTCGACGACGGCCGCTCCTGGTCACCCGGCGGCAGCCCGATGACCACGCCGTGGACCGACGCGTGTGGCAACCCCGACTCCAACATCAGCCACAGCATGGTCTACGACGACGACGGTGTTCTCTACATCGGCTTCCACGCCAGCGACCCGCGCTTCGCCACCATTGACCGGCCGAACCGGCCCGTCCACATCTGGCTGGCCAAATCCACCGACGACGGCGCCACCTTCGACACGGTGCGGGTCTACGAGTCGCCCGAGGCACCGGAGGCCGACCGGGGCCTGAAGCGCAACTACCGGGCGTGGGTTGCCGTCGACCCCAGCGACACGCGGTTCGTCTACGTCTCCTGGATGCAGTTCCACACCAACGACGACGTACCCGACGGCAACAAGGCCCTGATCGCCTCGTCGAGCGACGGGGGGCGGACGTTCGGCCGTCCGTTCTCGCTGCGCGAGGGCGACCCGCAGGGGTCCTACGAGGGCCGGCCCGCAGTCGACAGTAAGGGCGTGGTCCACGTGACCTTCGCCGGGCGGGGTCGCGCCGTCCCAGCGCCGGCGGGGCAGACGGCGCCGCCGCCGCCCATCCGTACCGTCCTGTACCGCTCGTCCTCGGACCACGGCCAGACCTGGACCGACGCCAAGCAGATCGAGGAGGGCAACGCCGCCTTCTCCCACAACCGCAAGTGGGGGCTGAAGGCCGACCCGAACTCCGACAATCTGTACGCCGTCTGGTACGGCCACCCGAACCCGCGCGCCGCCCTGCCCGCCGACGACCGCGACGTCTATGTCCGGGTGTCGCGCGACTCCGGCCAGACGTGGGAGGACCGGGTGGTGGTGAACGACAACTCGGCGACCCCCAACGCCCACGCCATGCACCCCAACCTGTCGGTCGCCCCGAACGGGCGGCTCGACATCGTGTGGATGGACACCCGCAACAGCCCCATCGCACCAGGCACGATGACGCCCCTGCCGAACGTCTCCTACGTCGGCCACCAGGACGTCTACTACACCTACTCCCTCGACGGCGGGCGCACGTTCGCCGAGAACATCAAGATCACCGACCGGATCATCGACCGGCGCTTCGGCATCTGGCAGGGCAACGCCGACATCCACGGCCCGACGGGCATCGTCTCGACCGACGACACCGTGTACTTCACCTGGCAGGACAGCCGCAACGGCCACGGCACCGGCTCGGCCGACGACACCTACTTCGCCAGCCTGCACCTCTACGGCATCGAGTCGGCGGTCGGGACCGGCGCCGGCGGTGACGACGACGGCGTGCCCGGCCCCCTGCTCATCGCCGCCGGCCTGGCCATCGGAAT